>NZ_JAUXXE010000058.1 GCF_030681155.1 Phenylobacterium sp.
TGGACCAGGGCGCGCAGGAATACGCCGCCAACCAGACCCGCGAAGAAGCCCGCCACGTCACCGCCTTCGCCAAATACATCAAGGCCCGTTGGGGCCGCCCGATCGAATGCTCCAAGGTTCTGCAGGATCTGCTGGTGGACATCATCGCCAGCCCAGAGGTCTACAAGAAGATCATCGGCATGCAGATGCTGGTCGAGGGCCTGGCCATGGGCGCCTTCGCGACCTTCTATCAGAAGCTCAACGACCCGCTCGGCCGGCAGCTGATGCAGCTGGTGATGACCGACGAGGCCTTCCACCACAAGTTCGGGAAGATCTGGGCCGACCGCACCATTCCGAAGCTCACGGAGACGGAACACCAGATCGTCGAGGACTGGGCCGCCCACTGCTTCCAGGCGGTGCTGTTCAACCTGGTTTCGCCGTCGGAGCAGGTCGCCCTCTATGCCGAGTTCGATCTCGACCCCGCTCGCGTGCTCGAGGAAATTCAGCTCATCGCCACCGACGATGCCCGCCGCCAGGACATGAAGGAGGCGAGCAACATCTTCCGGGTGTTGATCAAGACCCTGCTGAACGCCGGGATCATCACCGACCGCACCCGGGCCTTCTACGGCCTCTATGTCGACATGGACGAGTTGAAGGCCGAGGGCGACAAGATGGTCGGCGACGATATCGCCGAGGAGGGGATCAAGTACCTCCAGAAGATCAACTTCAAGGATCGCGTCGCCGCCAACGTCTCCATCGCGGCGGAGTAGGACTCCAGTAGATCCGCTCATCCCGGATGAGCGGATTGAGCGGGCCCTCGACCGATCCAAACTAAGTTTGAATGCTGACGTGGTCGTCATTTTCTTTGACGATAACGCCGTTCGGCGCGATCCTTCAGTATCTTCAAGCGCCTGCTGAAGACAGGCGGTCGATACTTCGCGGAGGATTCCCGATGGCCGACGGCAACATCACCAAGCATGTCATGTATGGCGCAGTCGCGCCGGACGACTTCGAGTCGATGCTGGATCTCGACCGCTACGGCGCCCGCTCGACGGCGTTCGACAAGATCATCTCGGCCACCCACGATCATTTCTGGGATCCGCTCGACAAGAAGTACATCGACTTCGACGAGCCCTTCGACATCGAGAATGTCGCGATGACGCCGGAGGAGATGAACCCGGTCCTGAAGCTGCCCTATGTGGCCCAGACCCTGACGGACCCGAAGGAACGCATCGCCTTCATCAACAATATGCAGCTCTATTCCTTCTCCTCGATCCTGCATGGCGAGCAGGGCGCGCTGAATCTGTCGGCCAGCCTCTGCCACGTGCTGCTGGACCAGGGCGCGCAGGAATACGCCGCCAACCAGACCCGCGAAGAAGCCCGCCACGTCACCGCCTTCGCCAAGTACATCAAGGCCCGATGGGGGCGGCCGGTGGAATGCGGCGCGGCGCTGAAGGCGCTGCTGGTGGAGATCATCGAGGCGCCCGAGGTCTACAAGAAGATCATCGGCATGCAGATGCTGGTCGAGGGCCTGGCGATGGGCGCCTTCGCCAACGGCTACAAGCACAACCGCGACCCCCTGGCCAAGAAGCTGTTCCAGCTGGTGATGACCGACGAGGCCTTCCACCACAAGTTCGGGAAGATTTGGGCCGACCGCACAGTGCCGCAGATGAGCCAGGCCGAACGAAACATCATGGAGGATTGGGCTGCTCACTGCGCCCAGTCGCTATTGTTCAACCAGGGCTCGCCGACGCAGCAGCAGGCGATCTATTCGAAGTTCGGCCTCGATCCGGAGCGGGTGATCGCCGACATCGTCGAGCGGCGGAAGTCACGTGATCCGAACCGCAAGATGACCGGCGAGACCAACATCTTCCGTGTGCTCATCAAGACCCTGCTGAACGCTGGCCTGATCACCGAGCGGACGCGCGGCTTCTACGCCAGTTATGTCGATATGGACGAGCTGGCCGCCGAGGGCGAGCGCATGGTCGGCGACAATATAGCCGAGGATGGGATCCGCTATCTGCAGGAGATCAATTTCAAGGACCGATCGTCGCGCCCAGTTACGATCGCCGCCGAATAGCCCCATTTTATTCTGATCCCGTTCATGTGCCCGCGGGTAATTCCCGCGGGCATTTTTAATTTCACCGAACAGCAGTTATCCGTTTCGACCATGCGCGCACTGGCTACAGCAATCATCGCCGCCTTCGTCATGACCGCGGCTCCCGCCCTGGCGGCGCCTCCACCGGCGCCGACCCAGCGGATCGATCTGAGCAAGATGATGGGCCGCTGGTACGAGGTCGCCCGCCTGCCCAACAAGATCCAGACCGGCTGCCAAGGCGGCACCTCGGACTGGCAGAAGGCCAGTGACGGCTATTCGGTGGTGCAGGCCTGTCACAAGGGTTCGCTCGCCGCTCCGGCGACCGAGTGGAAGGCCAAGGCCAAGGTCTTGGACGGATCGACCAACGCCAAGCTGCAGATGACCTTCTTCAACGGCCTAGTGCGCCAGGAATACTGGGTCCTGGAACACCGGCCTGACCAGGGCTGGTTGATCCTGGGCACGCCGGGCGGCCGTTCGATGTGGCTGATGTCCCAACGGCCGACCCTATCGGCCGGCGTAAAGGCCCAGGCCATGGCCCGCGTGAAGCAGCTTGGCTACGACATCAGCCGCCTGGAATTCCCGCAGCCGGCGCGCAACTAGGCCGCGCCCGGGGGGTCTTGCCTCCTGAACGAAACCGGAACATGGTTTTGGTCATGGACGTCACGATCATCACGGTCAGCCGACCGGAAATCACGCTCAACGTCACGCGCGGCGCAGCCCGGCTGCTGACGGACCTCGCCTATGCGCCGCTTGCGGAGGTGACGCTGCCCAATGGGCGGCGCGCCGACCTGATGGCTGTGGGACGCCGCGGGGAGATCACCATCATCGAGGTGAAGTCGGGCCTGGAGGACTTCCGCGTCGATCGCAAATGGCATGAGTATCTGCCGTATTGCGACAGCTTCGCCTTCGCCGTGGCCCCGGAATTCCCGAGGGAAATCCTGCCTGAGGAGCCGGGCCTGATGGTCTGTGACGGGTTTGGCGGCGCGGTGCTGCGCGATGCGCCGCTGACGCCCCTGGCGCCGGCCCGGCGTAAGGCGCTGACCATCGCCTTCGCGCGCATGGCGGCGATGCGCGCCGCCGGCGTCGCGGTGACGCAGCTGGAGGGTTAGCCGCTAGCGCGGGGCGCGCTTGGCCAGGATGCGTTGAAGGGTCCGGCGGTGCATGTTCAGCCGACGAGCGGTTTCGGAAACATTGTGGCCGCACAGTTCGTAGACGCGCTGGATGTGCTCCCACCGCACCCGGTCGGCGCTCATTGGATTTTCCGGCGGCGCGGGCACCTCGTCCTTGCGGGCGAGCAGGGCGCGCGCGACGTCGTCAGCGTCTGCGGGCTTGGACAGATAGTCGATCGCCCCCGACGTCACCGCCGCCACGGCGGTGGCGATGTTGCCATAGCCGGTCAGCATGATGACCTTTGCGTCGGGCCGGGCGTCGCGGACCGCTTCGACGACCTTCAGGCCGGTGCCGTCCTCCAGCCGCATGTCCAGAACCGCATAGGCTGGCGGGTGAGCTTTTACGGCGGCCAGGGCTTCGCCGACGCTGCCGACCAGCGTGGTCTCGAACCCGCGCTGCTCCAACGCACGCCCGAGCCGCGTGCGCAGCGGCGCGTCGTCGTCGAGGACAAGCAGGCTTTTGTCCGGCAGGGCGGCGATATCGGCGGAGAGATCGGTCATTCGCAACCTCCGATAGGGGCGTTTTGCAGATGCGCCTCCTGCGGCATCATGTCGCTGCTTGCGGGCGATCCGCAAGAGCCTTCACGTCAGTTCGTCCGCTGCAGTGACCTCGATACGCTTGCGTGGCCAGCGTGCGGCGACCACGGCGCCGCGCGGCCTGCCATTCTGAAAAGTCACAATAGCCCCGGTCCGTTCCAGCAGCGTCTTGGCGATGAAGAAGCCCAGGCCCATGCCGACGTGCCCCGTTCGGCCCCCTTCGACGCCCGCGCGGCTGGTCACATAGGGCTCGCCGAGCTTTGCCAGGACCTCAGGCGCGAACCCTGGGCCGTCGTCGCGGACCTCGATGCCGACGGTGTCGGCGTCGAACCGCACGGTGATCAGCACCTCGGATGTCGCGAAGTCGACGGCGTTTTCGACGAAGGAGGTCATGGCGTGCAGGACCTCGGGCATCCGCCAGATATCGGGCGCGGCCACGCCAGGGGCGCCGGAGACGATGGCCTCGACCCGAACGCCTTTCACATCGGCGTGGGGCTCGATCACCTCGTGCATCAACTGCAGCAGGCTCATCCGCTCGTGGACCTCGTCCGAGGCCGCGGCGGGCGCGTCGGTCAGACGCCGCAGAATCTCGCGGCAGCGTTCGGCCTGGGCGATCAGGAGGTCGGCGTCCTCCTTGACGCTGGCGGTCGGGGCCTCGCGGGCCAGTTCCTTGGCGACGATGGAGATGGTGGCCAGCGGCGTGCCGAGTTCATGCGCCGCGGCGGCGGCCAGCGCCCCCAGGGCCGATAGCCGCTGCTCGCGCGCCAGCACCGCCTGGGTGACGTCGAGCGCCAGCGCCATGCGCGAGGACTCTTCGGCCGCCTGGCGCACCGTGCCGGTGATGACGATGATCCCCGCTATGTTGGCGATCGCGCAGCCGATCATGAAGGTGAGCGGGGGGCTGAAGCTGTGCGCGTCCATCGACGGCAAGGGCCAGTTCAGGAAGGCCAGCAGCACCGAACTGGCGATCGCCAGGCCGGCCAGGATCGTCACGGACCTTGATGTCAGGGTCGCGGCCGCCAGGGTGACCGGGGCCAGCAGCATGAGGATGAAGGGATTGGCCGTCCCGCCGGTCAGGAACAGCAGGATCGAGATCTGCGCGATATCGAAGCTGAGCTGCGCCACCGCCTCCCAGCCGCCGATCAGGCGCTGGCCCGGAGAAGCCACCCCCGTCAGCAGATTGATCCAGGCCGACGCGCCGATAACGGCGAAGCATAAGGCATAGGGAATTTCGAAGCCGAGCAACAAACCGGCGACCAGGAACACTAGAGCTTCGCCGGCGATGATCATCCAGCGCAGAGTGACCAGGGTGCGCATCCGCAGCCGGCCGGCGCGCTCGGTGACGCCGTCCCAGCCGTCGACACCCCAGTCGCCGACGCCTTGCATGGGCTCGGGGCTTTGCCTATCGAGACCGGGCGGCGTCGGCGGTGTCCTCATGGAGGAGATCATGCCGCGAGCATCGCCCCGAACGTCGCCTCTGACGAGCCCAAAGGTAGTTTCCATGCCTCGCCGTATTCCGATCCTGATAGCCGCCTGTGTCGTCGGGTTGATCTTCCTGGGCGCCGTGGCCTGGAAGACCGGCGTCTTCGACCGCCCCGCGCCCGCCGCCGTCGGCGGTCCGTTTCAGCTGGTCGACCAGCACGGCAAGCCCGCCGACGAGTCACTGCTGAAGGGCAAGTGGAGCGTGGTGTTCTTCGGCTTCACCTATTGCCCGGACGTCTGCCCGACGACCTTGCAGGCCTTGGCGGCCGCCCAGCAGCAGTTGGGCCCTAAGGCCGAGAAGCTGCAGGTGGTGTTCATCTCGCTCGACCCGGCGCGCGACACGCCGGCGCAATTGAACACTTATCTGGGCTCCGAGATCTTTCCAAAGGGGATCATCGGCCTGACCGGAACGCCTGAGCAGGTCGCCGCCGCGGCCAAGGCCTACCGGGTCTATTTCAAGAAGAACGGCGAGGGCGCCGACTATCTCGTCGACCATTCGACCGCCGCCTATCTGATGGATCCCAAGGGCCGCTTCGACCGCGTGATCCCGTTTGGCGTTTCCCCTGAGGAGATCGCCCGCCAGATCTCGGAGGCGATGCGCTAGGGGCGCCCCATCTGTGGGCAGAGCGTCCAACCGTCGCGGCCGAACGGTTTAGGTCTGGACTCTCTTAATATCGAGCGTGCTATGCTGCGGTGCAGCAAAGAGGACTCTCGGATGCTCTACTCGCTCTACGAGGCTGGCTACTACGCCTCCACACCGCTGCGGTTCGCGGCGCGCGCGACCCGTGACTTCTGGTCGTCGCCGCTGAACCCCGCCAAGGACAGCGACATGGGCCGGCGGCTTTTCGCCAATGCCGACCTGTTCGCCAATCTGACGCGCCGCTACGGCCGTCCGGCCTGGAACATCGATTCCGTCGAGATCGAGGGCCAATCTGTCCGCGTGCGCCAGACCGAGGTGTGGTCGAGCCCGTGGGTCAAGCTCACCCATTTCACCCGCGACATGGCCGACATGCGCCGCGCCGGCCGGCGCGAGCTGGAGCCGGCCGTGCTTATCGTGGCGCCGTTGTCGGGGCACTACGCCACCCTCCTGCGCGGCACGGTCGAAGCCTTCCTGCAGGATCATGAGGTGTTCATCACCGACTGGTCCAACGCCCGCGACGTCCCGCTGATGGAAGGCCGCTTCGATTTCCACGACTTTGTGGACCATGTCCGCGAAATGCTGCGCCAGTTAGGCCCGCGTCCGCATGTGGTGGCCGTATGCCAGCCCGGTCCCGCCGTGCTCGCCGCCGCTTCGCTGATGGCGGAGGACGGCGAGGAATGCCGCCCCGGCACCATGACGATCATGGGCTCGCCCATCGACGCGCGCCTCTCGCCCACGGTCACCAACAAGCTGGCCGAGGAAAAGCCCTTCGCCTGGTTCAAGTCGACGATGATCGACACCGTGCCCGCGCCCTATCCGGGGATGGGCCGCCGCGTCTATCCGGGCTTCGTGCAGCTCTATTCGTTCATGTCGATGAACGCCGAAAAGCACCAGGACGCCCACAAGCAGTATCTGGAAGACCTGATGAAGGGCGACGGCGACGCCGCCGAGAAGCATCTGGAATTCTATGACGAGTACCTCTCGGTCCTCGACCTGCCGGAAGAATTCTACCTTCAGACCATCGACTATGTGTTCCAGCAGTACCTGCTGCCCAAGGGCGAGCTGGTCCATCGCGGCCGGCCGATCCAGCCGGGTTCGATCCGCGACATCGGGCTGCTGACGGTCGAGGGCGAGAACGACGACATTTCCGGCATCGGCCAGACCCAGGCGGCGCACACGCTCTGCACCGGACTGTCGGACGACTTCAAGGAAGACTACGTCCAGCCACATGTGGGCCACTACGGCGTCTTCAACGGCCGCCGTTTCCGCGAGGAGATCTATCCGCGCGTGCGTGCGTTCATCCGTCGCCAGGAAGCAGGCCTCGAAAAGGACCGCGACGCAGCCTAAATTGGCGTCATGAGTCTTTTCGGCCGCGCGCTTGCGGACGGCGACCGGCTGGAAGTGGCTGGCGCCGTCGTCCGTCTCAAGGTCCACCGCAGTGCGCGCCGGGTCTCGCTTCGGCTTGACCGGACCAAGCGTGAGATCGTCGCCACCGCGCCCTCGCAACGGCGATTGGCCGAGGCGGCCGCCTTCGCCCGCGACCGCGCCTCTTGGATCGCCGAACGCCTGGCCGAACTGCCCCAGGTCGAGGCCGTGGCGCCGGGTATGACCATCCATCTGTTCGGCGAGCCATGTCTGCTCGGCGCCAGCGACAAGCCCGCCCGCCTGCATCCGGCGAGCGGCGAGGCGCCGATGTCGATCACCGCGCGCGGCGAGGGCGCGGTCTACGCCAACGCCGTGGTGCGGATCATCCGCCGCGAGGCGCTGCGGGTCTTCACCGAGCGCACGATCTTCTATTGCGAGCGACTGGGCGCAAAGTTGCCCAGCGTGACAATCATGGACGCTCGCGCCCGCTGGGGCTCCTGCCGTCCTGGCCTGCCCGGCAAGCCGGCGGCGATCCGCTATTCCTGGCGACTGGCCTTGGCCCCGTTCGAGGTCGCCGACTATGTCGCCGCCCATGAGTGCGCCCATCTGCTGGAGCTTAATCACGGCCCGCGGTTCTGGGGCCACGTAAAGGCCCTGGTCGGCGATGAGCGGCCGCACCGGGCCTGGCTGCGGGCCGAGGGCGCACGGCTGCACGCGTTTGGGCGCTAAGGGGCTGTAGGCGAACGGTTCGCCGCTCGATAGCGCGACCTGAAGAGAGCCGCTCAAGATTACCGCGAATTATCTATGCCGCGCCCCGCGCAGGCGACAGAAGGAGCCTGACGGATGAGCGCTGAAGCCATCGCCCGCCTGGAGCCTGCCGCGTGATCGTCCTCGCCGCCGCCACGTCGCTGACGATGGCCGCCCCTGAACTGCCGCCCTTGCCGCCGATCACGCGCGATCCGCAGGTGACCTATGTCGATCGGTCCGGCGCGGTGCTGGGCGTGCGCGGTGGTCGCTATGCGCCGCCGGTCGATCTGGCGAAGCTGCCGGCTTATGTCCCGGCGGCCTTCATCGCGATCGAGGATCGCCGGTTCTACACCCACACCGGCTTCGATCCCGTGGGCATCGGCCGGGCCATCCTTGATGGGGTCAGCGAGGGGCGTCCGACCCAGGGCGCCTCGACCATCACCCAGCAGTTGGCGCGAAACCTGTTCCTCAGCGCCGACCGCACGGTCGAACGCAAGGCCAAGGAGCTGGTCTGGTCGATCCAGCTTGAGCGGACCTATTCCAAGAAGCAGATCCTCGCGCTCTATCTGAGCCGGACCTACTACGGCTCAGGCGCCTATGGCCTGGAGGCGGCCTCGCGCCGCTATTTCAACAAGCCGGCCGCGCGGCTGTCCTTGCGCGAGGCCGCGACCCTGGCCGGGCTGATGAAGTCGCCGACCAACTACAACCCGATCCAGCAGCCGGAGGCTTCGGCCCGGCGTGCGGCCCTGGTTCTGGACGCCATGGTAGAGACCGGGGCGATCACTCCGGCCGATCGCGCCAAGGCGATGGCCGCGCCGCTCAAGGTGTGGAATTCGGCGCCCACCGCACCGGCCCAGTATTTCGTGGACTGGCTCGACGCCCAGCGTCGTCAGATCATGCCGCAGCCAAAGCAGGACATGGTGGTCGAGACCACGATGGACATGGCGTTGGAGACCGCGGCGGCCGATTCAACTCGCGCGGTGCTTGCTCGCTACAAGAGCCAGTCCGTGGGCCAAGCGGCCTTGGTGGCGCTCGACGGGCAGGGGCGGGTGCGGGCGATGATCGGCGGCGCCGACTATGCCGCCGGTCCCTATAATCGCGCCGTCACCGCCCGGCGGCAGGCGGGGTCAGCCTGGAAGCCTTTCGTCTATCTGACGGCGCTCGAGGCCGGTCGCACCCCGGGCATGGCGGTGATCGACGAACCCCTGACCATCGGCAACTGGTCGCCGCAGAATTATGCCGGCGGCTATCTGGGCCAGATCACGCTGGAGCAGGCTGTCGCCCAATCAGTGAATACGGTGGCCGTGCGCACGGCCGACGAAGTGGGGCGCGCCAATGTGGCGGCGACCGCGCGCCGGCTGGGGATCGCCTCGCCGGTCAACACCGATCCGGCCATGGCGCTCGGCACCACCCTGGTCTCGCCGCTGGAGATGACCCAGGCCTATGCCGCCTTTTCGAATGGCGGGCTGCGGGTCGCGGCCTATGGCATCGAGAAGATCCGCACCAATGGCGGTCAGGTGATCTATCAGCGCAAGGCCGGCCCGCAGGCGCGGGTCATCGCCAACCCGGCGCTCAGCGAGATGAACCAGATGCTGCGCACGGCCGTCGCCTCGGGCACAGGCGGCCGAGCCAAGATCGCCGGCTATGACCTGGCGGGAAAGACCGGCACGACCTCCGACTACAAGGACGCCTGGTTCGCTGGCTACAGCGGCGGCTTTACGACCGTGGTCTGGATGGGCCGCGACGATGGGGCCTCGATGGGTCGGATCACGGGCGGCAGCGCGCCGGCCGAACTTTGGCGCGGCTTCATGACCGTGGCGCTGAAGCGCGGCCCGGCCCAGGCGATCCCCGCCGGGCCAGCCGCTCCCGTGCTGGCGCCGCCGCCGGTCGAAGTTCTGGTTCCGGTGGTTGAGGAGCACATCGAACCTGCCGCCCAAGTCCCGGCTGAAGTTCCGGAAGACCCGCCGATCTAGAACGGCACGTCGTCGGCCGGAGCTCTTTCGGCGGGAGCTGCGGGTTGGCCGCCGATCGCGTCGGCGATGCCGTCAACCAGATCGCCGATGGGATCGGACTCCGGGGCCGGCGGCTCGATTGTGCCGCCCGGAATGGGCTGAGCTTTTAAGCGTGGCAGGGCGGCTGACATGAAGTCGCGCCAGATGCCGGCCGGGGCGCCGCCGCCGGTGACGCGCTTCATCGGCTTGTTGTTGTCCTTGCCCACCCAGACGGTGGTGACGAAGCCGCCGGTGTAGCCGACGAACCAGGCGTCGCGATAGTCGCTGGTGGTGCCGGTTTTGCCGGCCAGGTCGAAGCCCGGAACCTTCGCGCGCGTGCCGGTGCCGCTCGAGACCACCTGGCGCATCATCTGGTTCATGTACTGCAGGGCGGGCGAACCGATCACCTGCTGGCGAGCGTTCTTTTCCACGCTGTGGTCATAGAGAATCTTGCCGCTGGCGGTGCGGATGCGTTGGATGCCGTAGCCCTTGGCCAGGAAGCCGCCGTTCGAAAAAGGCGCGTAGGCCTGGGCCATCTCCAGCGGGCTCACCTCGACGGCGCCCAGCGCCATCGAGGGATCAAGCTGGATGTGGGAACTGATGCCGAGCCGCTTGGCGGCGGCGGCCACATTGCCGGTGCCGACCTCGTTGGCCAGTCGTGCGGCGACGGTGTTGATCGACTGGGCCAGCGCGGTCTGCAGCGTCATCGGGCCGCGAAAGTCATTCGTATAGTTGCGGGGTTCCCAGTTACCGATCTTCAGCGGTTCATCGACCACCATGTCGTACGGCGTGCGGCCCGCTTCCATCGCCGCCAGATAGACGAAGGGCTTAAAAGCCGAACCCGCCTGGCGGCGGGCGGTGGTCGCACGGTCGAACTGGCTTTCGGTGTAGTCGGCGCCGCCGACATAGGCGCGGATGCGACCCTCGCCATCGATGGCGACCAGCGCGCCTTGCTCGACGCCCTGGCCCTTGCCGGCCGCGATGCCCTTGCGCATCGCCTGCTCGGCGGCCGCCTGGATCGGCAGGTCCAGCGTAGTCTCGACGACCAGGTCCTCGGTGGGTTCGCCGACCAGGCTGCGGACCTGATCGTCAACATAGTCGGTGAAGTACTGGGCGCGCTGATTGGCCAGGGTCGGATTGACCCGCACCGGGGTCTTGAAAGCCGCGTCGCGCTCCTGGGGCGTGATCGCGCCGGTGCGAACCATTTCGTCGAGGACGATGGTTGCGCGCCGTTCGGCGCGGTCGGTGGCCGAAACCGGTGAGTAGCGATTTGGCCCCTTCATCATGCCGGCCAGCAAGGCGCTTTCGCCGAGGGTCAGCTGCGAGGCGGGCTTGCCGAAGTAGCGCTGGGAGGCCGCCTCGATGCCGTAGGCGCCGCCGCCGAAATAGACCCGGTTCAGATAGAGGGCGAGGATCTCTTTCTTGGTGAACTTCGCCTCCAGCCAGACGGCCAGGATCAGCTCCTGGGCCTTGCGCCGATAGTTCTGGTTCGTGGTCAGGAAGAGGTTTCGCGCCAACTGCTGGGTAATGGTCGAGCCGCCGCGCAGCGGACCGCCCTTGTTCTGCAGATTGTAGATCTGCGAGCGGATGATGCCCCAGGGGTTGAACCCGAAGTGGTAGTAGAACTGCCGGTCCTCGATGGCGATGAACGCCTTCGGCACATATGGCGGCAGTTTGTCGAGGTCGATCGGCGGCGCGTACTGGCTGCCGCGCACCGCCACCATCGCGCCCGAACGGTCGAGATAGGAGATCGAGGGCTGGCGCTCGACGTCATAAAGCTTGGAGGTGTCCGGCAGGTCGCTGGCGAAGACCGCGAAGAAGGCCGCCACAAAGATGAGCGCCCACACGCCGAGTACGGCCGTCCAATATAGGAGAGCCTGTAGCGGAGTGCGCTGGGCCGGCCGGCGAGGGCCCGGTCCTGGTTTAGCCATGTGTCGTCCTAAAAGATTCGCCGATTACCCCGCCCGGGGCCTCGAGAGATAACTTAGCGCGACCAGACGCGCGACAAGGTTGACGAGATGTGAACGACAGCGGCCGTAGCCCCCCTTAACGCCCTTCTGTGGTGGAAAGGCGGCGCCAGGGCGTGGTGTCAGGCTCGGGGGCGATACCGAGGTCGGAGTGAGGTGGACACCGGATAGATCGCTGAGGGTGGGGGCCGCACAGTTCCGGCAAGCGGCGGCCTTTAGTTGCGGAGCGCATTGTTCATGGCGACCTCTCCCGAATCCAACGCGCCGAAGTGGAGCCGCCAGCCGGTCCCACCGATCCCGGTGGTTGATGAGAGTGACGCCGACGCCGCGTCCGTGACCTTTTCGAAGTACCGCACCGGGCTTTCCAATCACCGGACCGACCTGTCGGAACACCGCACCAGCCTGTCCGACGACCGGACGGAGATGTCGCTGCGCCGTACCGGCATGTCGTTCCAGCGGACCCGGCTGTCGGCCGACCGCACCCTGATGTCTGTGATACGCACGTCGCTGTCGCTGATCAGCTTCGGCTTCACGATCTTCCAGGTGTTCCAGAAGCTGCGTGAGAACAATGTCATCGAAAGCGCTGTGGCGCCCCGGAACTTCGGGGTGGCCCTGGTAGCCTTGGGCATCGCTATGCTGATCGTGGGGATTATCTACCAGGCGCAGTTCATGCTGGCCCTGCGGGCTGAGCGCCGCAAGATGGTGGCGGAGGGGCATCTGCACGGGGAAAGCCCGTTCCCGCCCTCGATGACCCTCATCACCGCCCTGCTGTTATTGATCATCGGAATAGCGGCGGTCATCAGCATGGTTTTCCGGGTAGGCCCGTTCTTCTAGCCCGCCTGGTGCGACAATGGTCCTCACTGGACGTCGCCAGTCCCGCTCCGTATTGACCCGGCCGTGCCCAGCGCCTCGGGCCGGCTCCGGCTAGCTGGTTTCGGCCGCCGCCGGGAAAAGCCGCGATCACATGGGTGGTCGAACGCGGTTATGCATCCCTGCATTTCCGCATAGCTGCACTGCGAAAAAAGCGGTTGCCGTCGATCTTAACAGTGTTATCTTAGCGTTGCTTAGTTCAGCTCGTGTGGTCGATGGGGATATCGGCCGCTGAATTTCCGGATTGAACCAAGTCGAGCCCCGCATGGGTTCGCCTTTTCTCCCCGAAACGCTGGAGGGCTTTCCATGAAGCTCCGTACCCTTGCGGCCGCCTGCGCCGCCCTTGTCTCCGTCTCTTTCGCCGGCGCGGCGCTTGCGGACGATCCGATCACCGCGAAACTGCAAAACCCGGTCGCGGCCAAAACCAAGCTCATCGCTGGTGGCGCTGTCTTCATGTGTGAAGGCGACGTTTGCCTGGCCGCCGCGCCGTCCTCGCGAACCTACGCCACCTCCACCTGTAAGGAACTGGCGAAGAGCGTTGGCGCCGTGGCCTCGTTCGGCGGCGCCCGTAAGCAGCTCGAAGCTGAAAAGATCGAGCAGTGCAACGTGGTGGCCCTGCCGGCCCAACAGGTCGCCAACAACTAGGCTTCGGTCCCAGGTTCGCGCTCAATCCCGGCGCGCCTCCCAGCCGCCAGTCTTGTCGAGCCTGCTACTCCAAGGCGCCGGAGCTTTGTCTCCCGGCGCCTTTTTCTTGGCTGTAACCGTTGTGGCCCTTTGACGGCGGCGCGCACGCACGTAAGAGACCGCCACCAATGACAGACGACATCCTTCGCCGCCAAACCGTCCTGCCCGCCGCGCCAGCCGCTGCGGCCAGTTTGCTTGAGCCCGTGCTGGCCGAGGTCGCCGGCGCCGGCGCCGAGCCGGTCTCTCTTACTCTAGACTACGGTGTGGTCGCAGCGCCGGGCGCGAGCGTCACGCTCGAGGCCCAGGTCGAGCGGGCGACCCGCACTCTGGTCTTCGCATACGGTCGATTGCTGTCGTCGGAGGGCCTGGTTCTAGCCGCCGGTTCGGCTGTGTTCCGAAAGCCAGCCCCGATTATCAATGCCGGATAATACAAGGTGTCGCGGCCCGTTCGGTTGCGGCGCCCAAAAACGCGTGCTATCAGGCGCGCGGCTTCGGGCCAGGGGCTTTTCCAGTCTCGATGGCCATTGTGCTTTTCCAAGCGCTTTCAAGCCTTTAGGTCGCGGTGAGGAGTTCCTTCACAGCGGCTTTTTGCGCGCACCGGGCGGATAAATAAGTGGCGGACGATTCCAAGGCTTCGAATGTGGGCGGCAGATATGCCCTTGCCCTGTTCGATCTCGCGAACGATGAGAACAAACTGGCGGCCGTCGAGGCCGACCTGAAGGCGCTGAAATCTATGTGCGCCGACAGCAAAGACCTGCGGTCCTTGCTGGCCTCCCCGGCGTTCAGCGCCGAGGATAAGGGCAAGGCGCTCGACGCCTTGGCCGTAAAGGCGAAGCTCAATCCGATCACTCGGAAATTCCTGGGACTGTTGGCCGTCAATGGCCGCGCCTCGGCGTTGCTCGACGCGATCAGCGGCTTTGAGGAACTGGCGGCGAACGCGCGTGGCGCGGTTTCCGCTCGAGTGACCACGGCCGTCCCTCTGACTACAGCCCAATCCAAGGGTGTCGCCGCCGCGTTGCGAACCGCGCTCGGCAAGGACCCTGAAATCGAGACCCGCGTTGATCCCTCCCTTCTGGGTGGCATCAAGGTGCAGGTCGGTTCCCGTCTGTTCGACGCTTCGCTCCGTTCGAAGCTCGACTCCCTCAAGTTCGCCCTGAAGAGAGCGTAAGCCATGGACATCCGCGCCGCCGAGATTTCGGCCATCCTCAAGTCGCAGATCGCCAATTTTGGCGAAGAAGCCGACGTCTCCGACGTCGGTTCGGTTCTGTCCGTCGGTGACGGCATCGCCCGCGTCTTCGGCCTCGACAACGTCCAGGCGGGCGAAATGGTCGAGTTCCCGAAGGCTGGCGTGAAGGGCATGGCTCTGAACCTGGAAAGCGACAACGTCGGCGTCGTTATCTTCGGCGACGACCGCGCGATCTCGGAAGGCGACGATGTTCGCCGTCTGTCGGAAATCGTGGACGTTCCGGTCGGCCGCGGTCTGCTGGGCCGGGTCGTGAACCCGCTCGGCGAACCGATCGACGGCAAGGGCCCGATCCAGAACGTGGCCGAGCGTCGCCG
>NZ_JAUXXE010000005.1 GCF_030681155.1 Phenylobacterium sp.
GGGAGAGTAGGTCGCCGCCAGGTCTACAAAACGGATGAAACGTCCAACCCTTCAATCACGATAACTACACCATAGCTTTGCCGCGGGGTGGAGCAGCCCGGTAGCTCGTCAGGCTCATAACCTGAAGGTCACAGGTTCAAATCCTGTCCCCGCACCCAAGCATCTCATAAAGCCCCCAGCTCAACAGCTGGGGGCTTTATGCGTTCCGGAACCCGAAAGAGGATGTCGGTAGCGTCAGGCGGCAGCTCCGAAGCGGAATCTATACTTCAACTGACCTGTCATTCACCGGAAACGAGTTCTCTTTACTGTTGAGCATCCGCCTGAACGAGGCTTGGCCACCTAGCGGGAGAGGTCGGTCTGAAGCGCTCGCGCCGCCGCGATGTCGACCGTGTCGAAACCTGTGATGGAGGCTTCCAGTCGACGGCGCAGGAGGGAAGCGGCTTCCTCTGTCGCTCCGCGAGCTGACAACAATCGGGCTAGGCCCGTGGCAGCGCGCAGGTCATAGCCATTGGCCCCCATGCTTCCCGCCTCGTCGACCGACGCGCGGAAATCGAGCTCGGCCAGATCGCGTTCGCCCGTCTGGGCCAGTAGTTCGCCACGGTTGATCAGGGTGTACGGTCTGTACAGTCGCTCTTCAGGATTGATGGTGAGGGCCTCGCCGAAGGTCGCGAGGGCTTGATCATACTGCCGGTCCACCGCCTGGGCTTCGCCCAGCAGCGTCAGGAACCACGGCATGGATACGCGCGTCTGGATCGCTGTCAGGTCGTCCATGGCCCGGCGGATCAATTCTATGCCTTCCGCGGGCTCGCCCTGCTGAGCTCGAGCCCAGCCGAGAGCCGCTCGGGCCCAGCCCGCGGCCTGTGAAAATCCCTTCTCGTCCGCGTCCCTCACCGCCTGCGCCGCTAGTGATGCTCCTCCAAGAGTGGGAAGCTGCGATGCGCCACGAGGGAGCGGCCATGTTGATGACGTCGAGCATGGCCGATGAGGCCGAACCTCAAGCTTGGCAACAATCTAACGGTTTCAAGCCTGTGGGAACACTGCGCCTTCAACCTCATCAGTCGACTCCCGAGGTCTTTTTTTCAAAGTCGCTTTAGACCAGGTGAGGTTTGGACACAGACGTGTGTGGAACAGCGTCGCTTAGCCAGCACCGCGCAAAACACGGGCGAGGAAGTCGCCGCCCAGTCGCAGTCCGGCCTCGTCGATGCTGTGGCCGAGACCTCGCGAGGCATGGGTGCTGATTTCGAACCCCATGGCTTTGAACTCGGCCTCCGCCTGCCCCATGGCGGTGAAGGGCACCATCGGGTCAGCGTCCCCGTGGACCAGAAGCAGGGGCGGCTTGGTCTTCACTTCGGTCTGCAGCGCGTCTGGATCAGCCAGCATGCCTGAATAACCGACGATCCCAGCAAGGGCCTCCGATCGCCGCGGCCCCACATGCAGGGCCATCATGGCGCCCTGGCTGAACCCCACAAGCGCCACCTTGCTGTTGGGTATGTCGTAGGCGGCCCGGTGCATGTCGATGAAGGCGTTCACCAGTGGGGCGGCCTGTCGCACGCCCGCCGCGCGGCTCTCGCGTCCAAGATCGGTCAACGACCACCATTGATAGCCACCTGGCGCGCCGGGACAGATCTCCGGGGCGTTGGGCGCCATGAAGACTGTGTCGGGCAGGCTGGTCCGCCAGTAGGGGACAAGCCCCATCAGGTCGTCGCCGTTCGAGCCATAGCCGTGCAGCAGGATCACCATTGATTGGGGATCTCGGCCACTTGCCGGGGCGGCCATCGGGCCTTTGAGGCGGGTCACGTCGGTCATCGTTCGGTGGTGCGGCAAACGGGTAGCCCGGTCAACGCTCGCCTGCTGGCTGGGTGGCTTGCGAGCCGTTCGCGAAGCACATGCTGACGGGTCAGTGGATGTCGCGAGCGCTGGTCTTCAGATCGATGAATGGCTCAGTCGCTCACGACTGATCAGCCTGTTCGACCGGTCGGACCTTGCGGCCCGGGGTGGGGAGCGTGAATACTCGGGCCATTACCAAGAGGCCTAGCTGCGGCCTTCAAAGATAATTCTAGGGACGGCAAACTCATGATCAACACCCGCATTACGGACATGTTCGGCATCGAGACGCCCATTGTGATGGGCGGAATGACCGGCGTCGGCCATGCGCCCTTGGTGGCGGCTGTGGCCAATGCAGGAGCGCTGGGCTTCATCGTCGCGCACCATTCGCCGTCGGCCGAGGAGCTCTGGAAAGAAATTCAGCGCTGCCGCGATCTCACCGACAAGCCGTTCGGCATCAATCTGACCCTGCTGCCGTCGCTCAATCCCATTCCCTACGACGAGTACCGGCAGGCCATCATCGAGTCCGGGATCAAGATCGTCGAAACCGCGGGACGCAACCCGACCGATCACCTGCCCGATTTCAAGGCCAACGGGGTGAAGGTCATCCACAAATGCACTTCGGTCCGCCATGCGGTGACCGCCGTGCGCTACGGCGTCGATGTGGTGTCGATCGACGGGTTCGAGTGCGCCGGCCATCCGGGCGAGGACGACGTCGGCCTGGTGGTGCTGCTGCCGGCGACCGTCGATGCGGTTGATGTGCCGGTCATCGCCTCGGGCGGCATGGCCGATGGCCGCGGCCTGGCGGCGGCGCTGGCGCTGGGGGCCGACGGCGTCAACATGGGCACCCGCTTCATGGCGACCCAGGAGTGCGCCATCCATGAGAACGTGAAGCGCAAGATCGTCGAGAATACCGAGCGCGATACGCTGCTGACCAATCGCACTCTGCGCAACACCAGCCGCGTGGCGCGCAACGCCGTCTCCGAGGAGGTGGTGCGAATCCAGCAGGACGCGACCAAGACGATCGACGACGTTCGCCACCTAGTCGCCGGTATCCGGGGCCGCACAAACGTCATGGGCAAGGGCGACACCGACGACGGCATCTGGACTGTCGGCCAGAGCCAGGGCCTCATCCACGACATCCCGACCGTCGCCGAGATGGTGCACGCCGTGAACCGCCAGGCGGAGGAGTGCCTGCTGCGCGGCGCCCAGCGCGTCACGGTTTCGGATCGCCAGCCGGCCTGACCGAGCTTCCGGCCGGCGTTGACGTGGCGCCGGCCGGGCTTTCGGATCCACCGCACTCAAGGTACCCAGGTGCGATGAGCTACCCATTCTCTTCGGCGGTGCGTGAGGTGTTGTCCGCGCGCTGCCGCGCCTTTCCCCGCATCGCGCACGAGGGCGTGGACCTCAAGCGCGCGGCGGTGGCGATCACCCTGGTCGAGGCCGATGACGGCTCGGGCGAGGTGGCCTTCCTGCTGACGCGGCGAGCGGCTCAGATGCGGGCGCATGCAGGGCAATGGGCCTTGCCCGGCGGCCGCTGCGATCCCGGCGAGACCCTGGAGGAAGCGGCTCTGCGCGAGCTTCATGAGGAGCTGGGACTGGAAGTGCCCGCTCACGATGTGCTGGGCGTGCTCGATGACTATCCAACCCGCTCGGGCTACGCGATCAGTCCCGTGATCACCTGGCTGGATGACGCTAGCGGCATGCGGCTCAATCCGCAGGAAGTGGCCTCGGCGCACCGGTTCCGGCTCGATCAGATCCTCGGCGATGACGCCGTGGATTTCGAGGTGATCCCGGAGAGTCCGCGCCCACTGGTCCGCATGCGGGTCGGCGAGCAGCACATCCACGCCCCGACAGCGGCGCTGATCTACCAATTTCGGGAATTGGTCGCCGGGCGCATCACCCGCGTAGCCGATCTCGAGCAGCCAGTGTTCGCCTGGCGCTGACCTGCCTGCTTTTAGGGCGCCAGCAGGGCGGCGAACTCGGCTTCCGGCAGCAGCGAGCCGCCTGTGGTCCAGACGACATGGACAGGCTTTGCGTCGCTGTCGATCACACCGGCGGCTCGCGCCCGGCTGTTGAACGGATCGAGCGCGGCGAAGCCGGAGGCACCTGAAGGCTCTAGCCTCAATTCAGCCTGGGCCCAGGCCCGGCGCACCCAATCCACCATGGCCTGGTCGGTGACCCCCACGACCGCGTCGATATTGCGACCGATGGCCTGCATCACGAAGGGCGAGGCCGAGGGGACAGCTAGACCATCGGCGATGGTGTCGTTCGTGAGGCCAAATTCGTAAATGCTGATGGGCCGGCCTTGCCCCACAGCCAAGGCCGCAAAGACGCAGGGCGACGCGACCGGTTCAACGAAAACGGCCAGGACGTGTTCGCCGTAGATCTGCTTCAAGCCGGCGGTGATCCCGCCGGGCGCGCCGCCCACTCCGCATGGCAAGTATACGATGAGCGGACGGCCTGGGCCGATCGTCAGGCCCCGCGCGGAAAGCTGATCGGCCAGTTCGGCGGCCGCGACGGCGTAGCCCACGAACAGGCGGCGCGAGTCTTCGTCGTCGATGAAGTAGGCGTCTTCCGCGACTGCAGCCTGACGAGCGCGGGCCACCGCGCCGGTATAGTCGCAGTCATGCTCCACGACCGTGGCGCCGATCGCTCTCAGCCGTTCCTTCTTCCAGGTCTTGGCGTCGTGGGACATGTGGATTTCGGCCTGCAAGCCAAGCGCTCTAGCCACACGTCCGATCGCGAAGCCAAGATTTCCCGTGCTCGCGACGACGATGCGATGGGCCTCGAGCACGGCCAGGCTCGCCGGCGCAAGCAAGGTCTCCAGGGACTGGCCTGGTCCAAGCAGGCCCCGATCCAGCGCGAGTTCTTCGACATAGCAAAGCAGTTCGTAAACCCCGCCCCGGGCCTTAACCGACCCGGCCATCGGCAGGGCGTGATCGCACTTCACCAACAGACCCGGTGTTGAAGACATGGGATAGTCGGCCAGATCAGACCGGATCTGGCCGTCCCAGTCTTTGTCGGGGAACAGGGCGCGTAGCACGGGCTCAAACCTGATGAACCTGGCGCGGGCTTCGGCGATCTCGTCGGTGCTCAGCGGCGCGGCGTCGACGGTGAGTCCCAGGCCAGGGTCGCGGAGCCAGACGGCGGTCTCGCCGCGAACCAGCGGCGCGATCGCCGCGAAGGCGTCATCTGGGTAGGCGGCGGGGCTCTGATCATCGTTCATGGGACATGAACATCGCACCAGCCGGTCGGAGGCAAGCGACCTGCGCGCGCCGGTATTCGAAATCACCGCGCTACTGGGTCCAAGCTCGCGCTAGGCTGCCCGTCCGGCGAAGACTTCAACGACCGGAAGGCGCGGCTGAACGCGCGGCGGGGGAAAAGGCATGGCCGGAGAGTTCGAATTGATTGCGGCTCCGCGCCGCGACGATGTCCGGAGCGCCTTGCGCTCCACGTTCGGCGCTCGTGAGATTGGAGGCTTTCGGCCGATCTCTGGCGGGGTCTCCGGCGCCCAGATCTTGCGGTTCGAGGTCGCCGATCGGACGTATGTCCTGCGCATCGAGCCTGAACGCGTGGCGTTTCAGGACCGCCAACGCGGCTTCGCATGCATGGCCGCCGCCGCTGCTGTGGCGGTTGCTCCAGCCCTCCACTACGCCGATGCGGGAGCTGGCGTGGCGATCATGGATTTCGTCTCTGGCCGCCCGCTTTCGGAGCATCCGGGCGGTGCGCCGGGTCTGGTGCGCGAGCTAGGCGCCTTGACGGCTGAGGTGCAGACGGCTCCAGGCTTTCCGATCATCGGCGACTATCCCGTGGTGATCGAGGCGATGCTCACGTCTCTGGCCAAGTCGGGTTTGTTCCCACCCGGCGCGCTTGGTCCGCACGCCGAAGGCCTAGCGCGTGTCGCTGCGAGCCTTCCCTGGGATTCGGCGTCACTGGTCGCCAGTCACAACGACCCCAACCCGCGGAACATCCTGTTCGACGGGCGTCGACTGTGGCTGATCGATTGGGAGTTGGCGTGGGCCAATGATCGCCTGGTCGATCTCGCGATCCTCACCAACGAGTTTGCTCAGACGCCAGAGCTGCAGGACGTCCTGCTTGAGGCGGCTCTTGGCCACGCCCCACACGGGCGCCTGCGGGCGAGGCTTCAAGTCATCGGCCTGCTCACAAGGCTCTCATACGGCTGTATCGTCCTTGGGAGTTTCGCCAGTGCTTCAGCCATGGCTCAAGACCGGAGTTTGGCGGCCTTCTCCCCGAGCGAATTCCGCGCGGCCGTGGCTGATGGACGGCTGAAGTCCGGCTCGCCCGAGACCGCTTACGCGTTTGGCAAGATGTCGCTCGCCGCCTTTATCTCTGGGATCGACGCCCCGGGATTTGACGAGGTGTTGGCTAGGGTGGAGCAGGGCTGATCCCGAGTGTCGCAGATCTGCGTCGGCGTGTGTCAGGTCAGTTATCTCGCGTCATCTTCGTGCGAGGCCTAGGGCCTAGACCCAGTTGAGTTGAGCATCAATCGGGTGCTCAGTACTCAAACCCGTCTGTGGCATGGCCCGAGGTGGATACGGTTGCCCAACCCAGTGACACCTGAGCGGATCGACGCCAGACCCGGTCGAACAACTTGCTGCATCGTCAGGCCCTCCAGCTTGGTGGAGCTTTTTCGCAGTAGCGAACTTCTATCCCTGCCGACAATCGATGAGGTGACGCGTCTTGGCTATCGAGCGTAGGAAGCCTCGCCTCCGAGCGTCCACGTGGCTGGCGTTCGGCGCCTTGAGCCTGCTCGCCGCATGCGGCGCGAAGCCTAGCGATCACGCGGGCCCCGATGGCGGCGCAATTGCGGTCGGATATGTCGTCGTTCAACCCAGCCGCGTCGATCTGGTGAGCGAGCTTCCGGGACGGGTGGTCGCCTCCGAAAGTTCTGAAGTCCGGCCCCAGGTTTCCGGTGTGATCCAGCGGCGGCTCTTCACCGAGGGATCGGTCGTCAAGCGCGGCCAGCCGCTCTACCAGATCGATCCCAGCCTCTATCAGGCGGCTGTGAACCAGGCGCAGGCCAACGTGCAGAGCGCCGAGGCCAACCTCCGCGCGGCCCAGGCGCTGGCGAACCGAAACAAGCCGCTGGCGGCGATCGAAGCGGTCAGCCAGCAGGATTATGAGAACGCGGTCGCCGCAGCCGCTCAGGCGGCCGCCACCGTGGCCCAGACGAAGGCTGCGCTCGAGACCGCGCGGATCAATCTGCGGTTCACCACCGTCCCCGCACCGATCAGCGGCAGGATCGGCCGGTCGCTGTTTACGGTCGGCGCGCTGGTCACCTCCAGCCAGACCGACCCGCTGGCGAGCATTCAGCAACTCGATCCGATCTTCATCGATGTTCAGCAGTCGAGCGGCGAGCTTCTGGCCCTGCGTCAGGCCCTGGCGTCGGGCGGGTTGGTTCCCGGCAGCGCCGCCGTGCGCTTCAAGCTAGAGGACGGGAGCACTTACGATCAGGCCGGCACGGTCGAGTTCGCCGAGGCCGTCGTCGATCCAGCAACGGGGACGGTGACCCTGCGGGCGCGCGTCGCCAATCCGAATGGAACGCTGCTTCCCGGAATGTTCGTCCGGGCGGTGTTCGCCCCTGCGATCAACACCGCGGCCTTCCTGGTTCCGCAGGAGGCGGTCTCGCGCGATCCGAAGGGGGGGGCGAGCGTCTATCTGGTCGGCGCCGGCGACAAGGCCCAGCAACGAACGATCACCGCCGCGCGCACCCAAGGCCAGTTCTGGGTGGTCACCGACGGGCTGAAGGCGGGCGATCGGGTGATTACCCAGGGACTTGCGAACGTTCAGCCTGAAAAGGCCTTGCGACCGGTCCCTGCGAGCGCGCCGCAGAACATTCAACCGCCCAAGGCCGGCGCCTCTCCCCGTGCGGGAGGCGGCTGACCTTCATGTTTTCCCGCGTCTTTATCGATCGCCCGATCTTCGCCTGGGTGATCGCAATCCTGATCATGATGGCCGGCGCAGGCTCCATCCTGGGTTTGCCGGTCGCCCAGTATCCTGATGTCGCCCCGCCCCAGGTCTCGGTCCGGGCCAGCTATCCCGGCGCCTCCGCCGAGACTATCCAGAACAGCGTCACCCAGGTCATCGAGCAATCCCTGACCGGGATCGACGGGCTGCTCTATTTCAGTTCCTCATCGACCTCGCGCGGCCAGGTCACCATCACCGCCACCTTCGAGAAGGGCGTCGATCCCGACATCGCCCAGGTGCAGGTGCAGAACCAGGTCAGCCAGACGCTCTCGCGGCTGCCGAGCCAGGTGCAGCAGCAGGGGCTGGTCGTTCGGAAATCCAATCCCGACAACCTGCTGATCGTCGGCGTCTATGACGAGACCGACCGGATGTCGAACGGCGATGTCTCCGACTATCTGGTGTCCAACCTGCAAGACCCGTTGTCACGCGTGAAGGGCGTCGGCGACACCAACGTCTTCGGCTCGCAGTACGCGATGCGCATCTGGCTCAATCCCGATCGGCTCGCCAGTTATCAGCTGACGCCGGGCGATGTGGTCACGGCCATCCAGAACCAGAACGCCGAGGTCGCGGCGGGGGAGTTGGGCGGACAGCCGCAGCCCGACACCCAAATGCTGAACGCGACGGTCACCGCCCAATCGCGCCTCCAGACGCCCGAGCAATTCGCCAAGATCATCCTCAAGAGCCAGCAGGACGGTTCGGCGGTGGTGCTGTCGGACGTGGCGCGCGTGGAGCTTGGCCAGGAGAACTACAACGCCCGCAGCCGGGTCAATCGGCACCCCGGAGCGGGCCTCGCCATTCTGTTGGCGCCCGGCGCCGACGCGCTGAAGACCTCTGAGTTGGTCAAGGCCGAGGTCGAGAAGGCGGCCAAGTCGTTTCCGGCGGGCCTGAAATACGCCTACGCCAACGACACCACCGACTTCATCAAGTTGTCGATCACCGAGGTGGTCAAGACGCTGGCCGAGGCCATCGTCCTGGTGATCATCGTGATGTTCGTGTTCCTGCAAAGCTGGCGGGCGACGCTGGTGCCGGCGATCGCGGTGCCGGTGGTGCTGCTGGGCACATTTGGCGTGCTCTACATCGCCGGCTTTTCGATCAACACCATGACGCTTTTCGCCCTGGTGCTGGCCATCGGCCTGCTGGTCGATGACGCCATCGTCGTGGTCGAGAACGTCGAGCGGCTGATGGCCGAGGACCCGAACATGACTCCCCGCGAGGCGACCATCGCCTCGATGAAGGAGATCAGCATGGCCCTGGTGGCCATCGCCTTGGTGCTGTCGGCGGTGTTCCTGCCCATGGCGTTCTTCGGCGGGTCGACGGGCGTGATCTATCGGCAGTTCTCGCTGACGATCATCGCAGCGATGGTGCTCTCGGCCTTCGTGGCGTTAACGCTCAGCCCGGCCCTGACCGCCACCCTGCTCAAGCAGAAGAGGGCCGAGCACGAGCTGCACGAGAGCGGCTTTGGTCGGCGGTTCCCGGGTGCGGCCCGCGCCATCCACGGGGCCTCAACCTGGTTCAATGAGGGCTTCGAGCGTCTCGCCGACCGCTACAAGCAGACGGTGCGATGGATCCAGGATCGCAAGCTCATCTTCATGCTGATCTACGGCGCGGTGGTGCTGCTCTTGGCCGGGCTGTTCCTGCGGCTGCCGACCGGCTTCCTGCCGACCGAAGATCAGGGCGGGGCGATCGTGCAGTTCCAGCTTCCGGCCGGCGCCACCTTGCACCGGACCGTCGCGGTGCAGCGGCAGGTCGAGGACTACTTCTATGAGTACGAGAAGCAGAACATCCGCACGATGTTCTCGGT
>NZ_JAUXXE010000039.1 GCF_030681155.1 Phenylobacterium sp.
CTGGCGGGGCTTTTTTATGTGTGATTTCAACCCCAACACACACCAATACATTGCAATGGGCCGTAGCGCTCGTAGTGTTGATTGCCCGGCGCCAACGCCGGGTCGCAAGACAGGAGCACAGTGATGGCGCTCATGGTCACGTATGACGAGCCCAATGTCAGCCGCGAAGACTACGACTCGGTGCGCGCGCAGGTAGGCTGGGAAGCCGCCCCGCCATTGGGATGCCTGCTCCATATGTCCTACTTCGACGATGCCGGCTTCCACACCGTCGACATCTGGGACTCGCAGGCCGAGCTGGACGCCTATCTGGCCAAGCGGTTCAACCCCGCCTTGAAGGTCCTGCAGCTTCCAGACGCGGCGCCGAAGGCGATGGAGCTTCATCTTGTCGCCGCCTCCCCCGCTCTGGAGAAGTACTTCCTGCCGGCCGCGACGGTCGACTAGGCGGGCCTGGCGAGCAGCGTGAGGACGGCGTCGGCGGCCGCCTCGGAGGGGTCTGGCCCACCGCGCCCCATCTTCAGCAATGCAGCCGCCTGCGCCTCGACCTGGCGCCGGCGCAGCTCGGGATCGTCCAGACGCTTGGCGACTTCACGCGCCAGTGCTGGGCCGTTGCAATCGTCCTGGACGAGTTCTGGCGCCACGAAGTCCTTCGCGGCGATGTTGAAGAGCGTGATGTAGGGCGTGCGGATTAGGTGCTTGAGGATGGCGTGGGTGAGATTGCCCAGCCGGTAGCCCACCACCATCGGAACGCCGGCCATCGCCACTTCCGTCGTCACCGTGCCCGAGCAGGCCAGCGCGACGGTCGCGGCCTTCATGGCGTCGAGCTTGCCGCGCTCGCCCTCGACGATGTGCGCCCAACCTCCGGCCTGGGCCTTCACGGCCTCGGCGACGGTAGGAGCGGCCGGGATGACCACGGCCAGGTCTGGGTGGCTCGCCTTCAGGATCGCCACGGCGTCTGCGAAGGGCGGTAAAATTCGTGAGATTTCACTTGGCCGGCTACCCGGCAGCACAAGCAGCAGCGGGACGTCGAGCGCCACGCCCAGCTCTCGCCGCAACCGCTCGCCGTCTGCACCCGAAAAATCGAGCGTAAGCGCCGAGTTGCCCACAAAGGTCGTCGGTAGACCCTCGGCCTCGAAATAAGGCGCGTCGAACACGTGGATCGAAAGCAGATGGTCGACGCTGGCGGCCAGGGTCTTGGCGCGGCCCGGCCGGGTCGCCCAGACCTGAGGCGCTACGTACTTCACCAGCGGCAGTTTCGGATCGAGCTTTCGCAGGCGCTGGGCTACGCGCAGGGTGAAGCCCCAGGAGTCGATCAGCACCACCACATCGGGCTTCTCGCGGGCCGCCAGGGCCACGGTGTCCTCGACCCGCGCCATCACCCGCCGATAGGCCAGCAGGCCTTCCAGCAGGCCCAGGATCGACAGCTGGGAGATATCGAACGGGCTTTGCACGCCCTCGGCGGCCATGCGTGCGCCACCGACGCCCACAAACCGCACGCCATCTCCCAGGCGTCGCCTCAACGCCCGGGCCAGACCGGCCCCTCGATCATCGCCCGAGGCCTCCGCGGCCACCAGCATGACGCACAGCGGCTTGGTCACGGCGCGGTCGACGGCTCCACGCCCACCACAAACAGGCCCAGCTCGTCGGCCAACTCGATCACGGCGTCGCGGTCGAGCACCAGCAGCCCCCCGGCCTGCCCTGCAACCCCTGCCAGGCCCGCCTGAGCAGCCCTGTGGATGGTGTTGAGGCCGATGGTCGGCAGATCGATGCGGGTCTCCTGGATCGGCTTGGGCGCCTTGGCCAGCACGCCGCGTGGCGCGTCCGGAGCACCGCGCAGGTTTCGGGGCAGTTCAGCCACCCGTCGCAGCATGGCGTCGGTGCCTTCCTGCGCCTCGACCGCGAGAACCAGGCCCTCGCAAACCACGGCGCCCTGCCCCACATCCAATTCGCCGACGGCGCGCGCGACCTTCAGGGCCCGCTCGACATCGGCCATTTGCTGGGCGTTGGGCGTGACACGGCCCAGCGCGCCCACCGGCAGCGTCAGGTCGCCCATCACCTCATGGGCGCCTTCGACCGAGAAGCCTTCCTTCTCGAATTCCCCGACCAGGGCGCGCAACAAGGCGTCGTCGCCCTTGCGGGCGGCGGCGATGACGCTCGGCAGGGCCATCAGGCCCCTCAGGTCGGGGGTCAGCGACTTGAAGTCCGGACGATCGACCGTCCCGACCAGGGTCACGGCCTTGCAGCCGGCGCGCTTCAGCGCCTTGAAGCACTTGCCGAGCTCAGCCAGGCCGATGTCGGCGCCGGGATAGCGGGCGATGTCCGGACCGGAAAAACCCTTTAGCCGTACGATGAAGAATGGTCGTCCGGACTGTTCGCAATGCTGCGCGATCTCGACAGGCAGATTCCCGCCACCTGCGATGAGCCCCAGTTTCTGCACGTCCTAGATCTCCCGCACCGGCAAACACAGCGGCCGGCTGGCGTCCGCACGGATGAAGTCGATGATTTCCATCACCTCCGGGGTTCCCGAATAGGTCTCGACCGTGTCGTCGAGCCGCTCCTGGAATGTCCCCTCGTCGGCGAACAGCATCCGATAGGCCGCCCGCATGATGTTGATGGTCTCGCGGCTGAAGCCCCGGCGCTTGAGACCCAGCAGGTTCAAGCCCTCCAGGTGGGCGTGGTTGCCCCACACCGAGCCATAGGGGATGACGTCCTTCACAACGGCGGCCAGGCCGCCGACCATGGCGTGGCGCCCGACGCGGGTACGCTGGTGAATCGCCGCCAATCCGCCGACGATCACATAGTCGCCGATGTCGCAGTGCCCGCCCAGGGTCGCCTGCTTGGTCAGGATCACCTGATCGCCAACCACGCAGTCATGGCCGACATGGCTCTCGATCATGAACAGGCCGTCCGACCCGACCCGTGTGACGCCGCCGCCACCGACCGTGCCGGTGTTCATCGTCGCATGTTCGCGGATCAGGTTACGATCGCCGATCACCAGCTCAGTCGGCTCACCCTTGTAGGCGGTGTGCTGCGGTGGGCCGCCCAGCATCACGAACGGATAGAGGACATTGTCCTCCCCGACCGTAGTGCGGCCATCGACGACCACGTGGGACATCAACTTGGTGCGCGGGCCAAGCTTCACATCGGGGCCGACCGAGCAGAACGGGCCGATGACGACGCCGTCGGCGAGTTCCGCCTTCGGATCGACGACGGAGCTGGCGTGAACCTCGACGCTCATGGCGTTTCCACCAGCATGGCCGCGAACTCGGCCTCGGCGGCGGTCTTGTCGCCAACCATCGCCTTGCCCTGGAACTTGAAGAGGCCGCCCCGCACCCGCAGGACCTTGACGTGCATGTTCAGCACGTCCCCCGGGCGAACGGGTTGGCGAAATTTGCAGTTGTCGACCGAGGTGAAAAGGATGGTCTTGCCCGCCCGGTCGACGTTCAGCGACTTGGACATCAGGAGGGCGCCCGTCTGGGCCATCGCCTCGACGATCAAGACCCCTGGCATCACCGCATAGTCCGGGAAGTGCCCCTGGAAGAACGGCTCGTTGATGGTCACGCACTTGATGCCGACAATCGATTCATTCTGGCGATACGCCTCGGCGCGATCGACCAGCAAAAAGGGGTAGCGGTGCGGGATCCGCTCCATGATCTCGCCGATATCGATCGAAATCTCGGCCTCAGCCACATCAGTGCTCATTTGTCCGCTCCCTTGCGGTTGGCCGATCTAGAGAGCCACGCGACTTCACGCATCCAGCGGCGAATAGGTTGGCCCGGGAATCCGCCCCAGGTTTCTCCGGCGGGAATATCACGGAACACGCCCGCGGCGGCCGCAACCTGTGCGCCATCCCCGATGCTGACGTGATCGGCGACCCCGGCGCGACCGCCAAAGGCTGCGCCGTCCCCGATGGTGACACTGCCAGATATCCCCGTGTGGGCGGCCATGACGCAGTTGCGACCCACCCGGACGTTGTGGGCGATCTGCACTAGGTTATCGATCTTGGTGTTCTCACCGATCGACGTGTCGTCGAAAGCGCCCCGGTCGATGCAGCTATTGGCGCCGACCGTGACCCCGTCCTGCAGGATCACCCGGCCGAGTTGGGGGATATCCACCACGCCCTTGGTCCCGCCGGCCGCCCCGAAGCCTGGCTCGCCGATGACCGCGCCGGCAAGGATCCGAACCCGGTCCCCGAGCAGCGCAAAGCCGAGGGTGACATTGGCGCCGATGACGCAATCTCGGCCGATGGTGACGCCCGGACCGATGACGGTATTGGCGCCAACCAGCGTACGCGCGCCAATCCGCGCGCCAGGGCCGACCACCACGCCGGGGGCGAGGACGACATCCTCCTCAAAAACCGCGTCGGCCGAGACGGCCTGATCGCCCAGATGGCGTCTGGGCCGATGCAGGCGATTGGCCGCGCCGGCATAGGCCGCCTGGGGAACGGGCGTAATCAGCGCCGCGCAGCCCTCAGGCGCCAGATCGGCGTCCCGCTGGGTTAGGAAAACCGCGCCGGCCTTTGAGCTGGCGAGCTCGGCGGCGTGCTTTCGGTCTGAAAGGAAGCTGATCGTGTCGGGCTGGGCGCTGGCGAGGACAGCGACGGCGCGCACCTGGCGGGCGCCATCGTCAGGCGCCAGGAGTTCGGCGCCTGTCAGGCTCGCGAGCTCGGCGAGCGTGACAGGGCCAAGGTCTTCAAAGAAACGGGGGTCGGGCATCGAAATCCTTCGGCTCGACCCGCCTTTATCGCGAGTCGCGCCCTACTTGCGGGTCGCGGGCGCCGGAGTTTGCGCGGGCGCCGCCGCCTGGTCCAGACGTTCCCGGTCGAAGTTGAACTGGGTGATCTTGGCGTTCAGGGCGGTGACGACCGGCTGGCTGATATCCATCGCCGGATTGGCGATGACGACCGAGTCGCGGTTGAGCAGCAGGCTGCACTGACGCTGTTGATAAACCTGACGGATGATCGGGTCGAGTTCCTGACCGACGCGGCCAAGAGCCTTTTGCTGGGTGGCTCCGAGTTCGCGCTCACGCTGCTGGGCCTTGCGCTGGAAAGCATTGGCCTTGGTTTGCAGGGCGTTGGCGCGCGTCTCAAAGGTGGCTTGATCGAGCGAGGCGCGTTGACCTTCGAGGGTCTTGGCTTCGTTCTGAAGGGCGGCTTCTTCGGCCTTCAGTTCGGCCTGAACCTGGGTCGCGATCTGCTGCAGGCGCGTTTGCACGTACTTGCCGACCGTCGAACCGGTGATCGCGCCTTCCAGCGAGATCACGCAAACGCCGGGAAGCGCCGGGCCATGACTGACCGCCGGGGCGGCGGCTGGAGCCGCGGCCTGGGCGAAGGCCGCCGTCGACACGGACGCGGTGATGGCGGCGACGCAGGTCGCCGCAACTAGGGCTTTGATCGTCATGAGGAGATATTAGAACCTGGTTGAGGTTGAGAACCGGAAGGTTTCGGTCTTGTCGTAGTCTTCTTTGGCCAAAACTTGGCTGAAGTCGAATCGGATGGGGCCCATCGGCGACCGCCAGAAGATCGACAGGCCGGCGGTGGCGCGCAGAGACAGGTCGTCCTTGATGGCCGGGTCGACAGTGCCGTCGGCCTTCAGCTTGTACTCGTCATCCAACAGGCCGAGCGTACCGACATCGCTGAACAGCGCGGCCTTGATGCCGTACTGCTCGGGCAGGAACGTCGGAATGGTCAGCTCGGCGGTGCCGATCGCATAGGCACGGCCCCCCAAGGAGTCGGAGCGGCCGAAGTTGGTGTCACGCGGGCCGATACCAGCGGTTTCGAAGCCGCGGAAGGTGTTGCCGCCCTTGTAGAAGTGGCTGTTGACCCGAATGGTGTCCCCGTTCCAGCCGGCGATGTAACCGCCCTGGCCGGTCAGGCTGAAGATGAAGTCCTTGTTGAACCCGTGCCACCAGCCGCCAGTCACTTCGGTGCTGATATAGTTCACGTCGCCGCCCAGACCCGCCAGATCCTGGCTGATGTCGAAGCGGAAGCCACGGGTCGGATTGATCGGGTCGTTCCGGCGATCGTACAGATAGGTGTAGCCGATCAGCGACGTCAGGTACTCGCCGCGCTGGTCGCAGATCGAGCGCGACACCAACGGCGCGGCCGGATCGCAGTAGGAATCGTCGATCTGGACGTCTTCCTGCCGGAGCGTATAGCGCGTCGACATCCGCGAGTTCAGCGTCAGCGGGAAGGCCAAACGCAGGTTCCCGCCGACTGTGACGGTCTTGTAGGACGTGTATTCGGTCAGGTCGTAGCGGTACGAGTAAAGGTCGATGCCGGCGCCCAGGTCGCGGCCCAGGAACCGCGGCTCGGTGAAGCCGAAGTCGATCTGCTGACGCAGCGAACCGACCGACACCCGAGCTCGAACGCTCTGGCCGCGACCACGGAAGTTTCGCTCGGTCACGCCCAGGTCGAGCACCAATTGGTCGACGGACGAATAGCCGGCGCTGAAGGAGAGTTCGCCCGTGGGCTGCTCTTCAACCTGCACTCGCAGGCCGGTCCGGTCAGGCGCCGAGCCTGGCATTTCCTCGATGTTTACGTCCTTGAAGAAGCCAAGGGCGCGGACATTGTTGCGCGAACGATCGACCAGAGCGCGGTTGTAGGCGTCGCCCTCCACGATGTTCAGTTCACGGCGAATGACGGAGTCCAGCGTGCGCGTGTTGCCGGTGATGTCGATGCGCTCGACATAGACCCGCGGTCCTTCGCGAACCTGGAACACCACATCGACGAGGCCCGTCTCGCGGTTGGCGACATAGCGCGGACGCACGTCCACGGCGGCGAAGCCGGCGGCGCCGGCGGCGAAGGTCAGCGAGTCGGTCGCCGCCTCGATCTTTTCGTCCTGGTAGATTTCGCCCGAGCGGATCGGGACCAGCTGCAACAGGACATCCTTGTCCAGCTTCTGGAGTTCGGTTTCGACCGAGATCTTCCCGAACTTGTACTCCTGCCCCTCGTCGAGGGTGTAGCTGATCACGAAGCCGTTCTTGTCCGGGGCCAGCTCGGCGATCGCCGAGACCACGCGGAAGTCATAGAAGCCGCGGTTGCGGTAGTGCTTACGCAGCTGTTCCTTGTCGTACTCGAGCCGGTCCGGGTCGTAGTTCGCGTTGGTCGAGAAGAACTTGTACCAGCTCGACTGCTCGGTCACGACGACGTCGCGCAGGTCGTTGTCCGAAAATTCCTTGTTGCCCAGGAAGTTGACGCGCAGCACGCCGCTCTTGGGGCCTTCATTGATCTCGAAGATCAGGTCGACGCGCTTTTGGGGCAGTTCGACGATCTTCGGCGTGACGGTGGCCGAGATCCGGCCCGACCGGCGATAGAGTTCGACGATGCGCTGAACGTCAGACTGCACCTTGGCGCGGGTGAAGATGCCCCGCGGGCGAACGCTGACCTCGTCGCGAAGCTTTTCTTCCTTGAGGCCGGAGTTCCCCTCGAAGACCACCTTGTTGATGATCGGGTTCTCGACGACCGTCACGATCATGTCCGAACCCTGAAGATCGATCTTCACGTCGGCGAACAGGTCGGTGCGGAACAGGGTCTTCAGCGCCAAGTCAGCCTTGGCCGGGTCCAGGACCTCGCCCGGCTGGATAGGCAGGTAGGACAGCACGGTCGATTGCTCGATCCGTTCGTTTCCGCGCACGATGATCCGCTGGACCACGCCCGACTGCTGGCCCTGCACCTGCGGCGCGGCCTGAGCGGCCGGTGCAGCCGGCGTTGGAGCAGCCTCCTGCGCCAGCGCGGCGCCAGGCAAGGTGAGCGCCGTCGATCCCATCAACAGGGCGAGGCCGGAGGCGAGCGCGGCGCCATTGGCGCGGGTTCTTTGCATCGTATCAGCCGTCAACGGAAATGGGCGGGTCAGGAGAACACGCCGCCAAGGATTTTGAACACACGCATCTGCTGCAGATCGTTCCAGGTGGCGAACAACATCAATCCCAGCAGCAGCGCAAGCCCCACACGGTAACCGGCGGCCTGCACCTTGGCCGCCACCGGCCGGCGGGCCACCGCCTCATAGGCGTAGAACAGCAGGTGCCCCCCATCCAGGACAGGGACTGGCAGCAGATTCATGAAGCCGATACTCACCGAAATGAACGCAGCGAGTTGGAGCAGATTAACGCCGCCGCCGAGGATCATACTCCCGACGTCGGGCGCACCCTCCGCGCCAGCCTGGGCCACCTTGCCTGAGATTCGCGCGATTCCCAGCGGTCCGCTGAGCTGGTCGGCGGCCACCTGGCCGGTCACCATGCGGCCGAGATAGTAGACCGTTGTCTCAAGCGTCCGCCAAGTACGCTCTACCCCGCCGGCCACCGCCTGGATCGGGTTGTAGCGAACGTGAATGTAGTCGTTCTTGGATTGCGCCGGCGACAGGCCGAGCATGCCCTGACGGCGCTCGCCCGCGACCTGGTCGGTGCGCATAGCCCACTCAGGCGTGGCGACAATCTCGATCTCTCGCCCTGCCCGCTCGACGACGAAGTCGGTCGGGACATTGGCGCGCACCTGGACCAGCTGCGCGAGTTCATCGAAACCCTTGATAGGGCGGCCCTCGGCCTTGAGGACCAAGTCCCCAGGCAGGAATCCGGCCCGCTCGGCCGGGCTGCCCGGCTGCACGGCGGCGATCTTGGGCGGCAGGACGTACTGGCCGAACGCCAGCAACAGCGCGGCAAAGAGTGCGATGGCCAGGGCGAAGTTGGCGAATGGTCCGGCGGCCACCACGATGGCCCGCTGCCAGAGCGGCTTGAAATGGAAGTAGCGAAGGACCGCCTCACGTCCCTCCTCGGCCTCGATATCCCGGCGCAGATTCGCCAGGTTTTCGCTGTCGGGGACGCTGGCGGCGTTGTCGTCGCCTGAGAACTTGACGTAGCCGCCCAGCGGGATCCAGCCGACCCGCCATTCGACGCCCGACTTGTCAGTCCATGAGGCGATCGCCTTGCCAAAGCCGATGGAGAACCGGTCGATCGCCACGCCAAAGCTCTTGGCGGCCAGGAAGTGGCCCAGCTCGTGGATGGTCACCACCAGTCCCAACACCAGGACGAAGGGAACCACGAACGTTAGAGCGGTGAGGATGAAGTCGATCACAGGCGGTAGTCCTCCAGGACCCTAGCGGGTCAGGCCGCTGACGACGTCATTGGCCACACGGCGAGCGATCGAGTCTGTGTGCCGCGCGGTTTCGAGCGTGTCGCCATCGGTTGCCGCGGCCAAGCCCTGAGCGTCCACGCGTTCAAGCGTCTCGGCCACCGTGGTGGCAATATCGAGAAACCCAATCTTGCGGTCAAGGAAGGCGGCCACAGCGACCTCGTTGGCGGCGTTCATCACCGCGGGCGCGGCCCCACCGGCCGCCAATGCTTCTTTGGCGATCTTCAAGGCGGGAAAACGGCGCAGGTCGGGTTCTTCGAAGGTCAATTGGCCGATCGACGCCAAATCCAGCTTCGGCGCCGGCCAAGGCAGGCGATCAGGCCACGCGAAGGCGCAGGCGATAGGCGTGCGCATATCCGGCGCGCCCAGTTGGGCCAGGGTCGAACCGTCGGCGTATTCCACCAGGCTGTGGATGATGGACTGGGGATGCACCAGGACGTCCACCCGCTCGGCCGGCATCGCGAACAGATAGGCCGCCTCGATCATCTCGAGGCCCTTGTTCATCATCGTCGCCGAGTCGATGGAGATCTTTACGCCCATGTCCCACTTCGGATGGGCGACCGCCTGCTCCGGCGTCGCATGGGCCATCTGCTCCATGGTCCAGCCTCGGAACGGGCCGCCAGAGGCCGTCAGAATCAGGCGGCTCACATGCTGGGCATTCATCGGATCCAGCACTTGGAAGATCGCCGAGTGCTCCGAATCGACCGGGATCACCGCCCCGCCCGCGAACTTCGCGGTTCGAAGCAGCGAGGGTCCCGCGCAGACCAGGCTTTCCTTGTTGGCCAAGCCTATAACGGCGCCGGCCTTGGCCGCCGCCATGGTCGGCGCCAGGCCCGCGAACCCAACGATGGCCGACATAACCCATTGGGCGTCGCCAGCGGCCGCGTCCGCCACCGCGCCTGAACCAGCAGCCGTCTCGACGCCAGAGCCGGCTAGGCGTGCCCGCAGTTCGTCGTACTTGGTTTCATCCTCGATGACCGCCAACTTCGGCCGCCAGCGAAGGGCCTGCTCGACCAGACGTTCTACGTTCTTGCCCGCCGTCAGCGCCGAGACCTCGACCTCCGCACCGGCCTTGTCCAGCAGGTCCAGGGTGGAAACCCCGACCGAGCCTGTAGAACCCAGAACGCTGACGCGACGCGGTAGAGTCAATTTGCCCATCCCAGATGGTTGATCAGGCGGGCGGCGGCCAAGACGACGGCGGCGAACATCAACCCATCGACCCGATCAAGCAATCCTCCATGGCCCGGAATGAGATCGCCGGAATCCTTCACGCCGAAGCGGCGCTTGAGCATCGATTCCCAGAGGTCGCCGGCCATGGTCGCCAGACCGCCGACCAGACCGATCAGGGCGCCGGCCTGCAGGCTGAGTACGATGTCGCTGAATGCGGCCATCGCCACGCCAGCGCCAGCCGCCGCGATGAGCCCGCCGATGAACCCGGACCACGTCTTGTTTGGGGAGAACCGAGGCCACAGCTTCGGCCCCTTAAGCGCGCTGCCCACCGCGAAGGCCGCGATGTCCGCCGACCATGCGACCACGAACAGCAGCACCGTCCATTGCCGGCCTTCCGGCATCCAGCGCAGCCACACCAGGCAGATGACGGGAATGGCCAGATAAATCACGCCAAATGCAGCGTTGGTGGGCCGTTCGGCGACACCCCGCGCAACCAGCGCGGCGGCAAGAGCGCCAAGAGCCGCCGCCCCCCAGGCCAACGGCATATGACCGGAGTGCGCCAAGAACGCCCCCGCCAGGATCGCCACGGTCAGGGCGGTCGAAACCCGGATCGGCGCATGCGGCGCGGTCATCGCACCCCATTCGATGGCCAGCAGCGCGACCGCGACCGCGACCAGCACCAGGAATAGCCAACTCAGGCCCGGATAGTCGGCAAACCAGACAGCACCCAGCACCGCGGGCACCAGGACCGTGGCCGAGGCGACGCGGATCGCCAGATTGGACCAGTCGAAACGTCTAGCCGGTGGCAAGGACATCATCGGCCACGGCGCCGCCGTATCGCCGCTCGCGCTTGTAAAACTCGTCGATGGCCGCCTCTAGGTGCTCGGCGCCGTAGTCCGGCCAGAGAACATCCTGGAACACGAACTCGGAATAGGCCGACTCCCACAGCAGGAAGTTGGATAGCCGCTGCTCGCCGGAGGGGCGAATCACCAGGTCAGGCGCAGGTCCGGCCCCAGTCGACAGATGCGCAGCGAAAGCCGCCTCGTCGAGGTCCCCGGGCGAGGCCCGACCGGCCGCCACCTCGGCCGCGAACTTGCGCGCCGCCTCGACGATGTCCGCCTGGCCGCCATAGTTGAAGGCGATCTGCAGGAAGAACTTGTCATTGTGGGCGGTACGGCGCTCGGCCTCGTCCAGCATCTTCACCAGATCGGCCGAGAGCCCTTCTCGCCGGCCCAGCACCCGGACACGCACGCCGTCGCGCTCAAGCCGCGCAAGGTCGCTCTCGAAGTAGCGCTTTGGCAGCGCCATCAGCTCGCTGACCTCGGCGGCGGGGCGGCTCCAATTCTCGGTCGAGAACCCGAAGACCGTCAGCCATCGGACATTGAGGTCCGGCGCGGCGGCCACAGTGCGCTTGAGCGATTCGACCCCAGCGCGGTGGCCGAGCGAGCGCGGAAGACCGCGACGCTTCGCCCAGCGCCCGTTGCCATCCATGACGATGGCCACGTGCAAGGGCGCGTGCGCCTGGGGCTGCTCTTGATCGACCGTAGCCATGGGGTTCCCGTTCGTCCTCCCGCCTATCTAGGACGATTAAACCTGCATGATCTCTTGTTCTTTGGTTTTCAAGGCTTCGTCGACGCGCTTGATCGACTCGTCGGTGAACTTCTGAACCTCGGTTTCCATACGCCGCTGTTCGTCCTGGGTGATCGTGCTGTCCTTCTCGGCCTTCTTCAGGTCGTCGTTGGCGTCACGTCGAACGTTGCGAATGGCGATTTTCTGCTGCTCGGCGTACTTCGCGGCGATCTTAGCCAAGTCCCGACGACGCTCTTCCGTCAGCGGCGGAACCGGCACGCGCAGGCTTTGTCCGTCCACGACCGGGTTCAGGCCGAGGCCGGCGTTTCGAATCGCCTTCTCGATCGGGATCACCATGGCGCGGTCCCAGATGCTGACGCTGATCGAGCGCGGTTCAGGCACGCTGACCGACGCCACAGTGTTGATCGGCACTGACGAGCCATAGGCCTCGACCATGACCTGGTCGAGCAGGCCAGCCGTCGCACGTCCGGTGCGCAGGCTCGCGAACTCGTCCTTGAGGGCGCTGATGGCCTTGTCCATACGATCCTTGTAACGAGCCAGGACCGGCTTTTCCGCAGCAGCCATAGGAGCTTCTCCCGTATTTCTAGTGTGTCTGGACCAGGCGTCAGGCGATGGTGGTGAAGACGCCCTGTCCCTTTAGTACTTTGAGGAAATTACCCCGCTCGCGGATAGAAAACACCACGATCGGGGTCTTGTTGTCTCGCATCAGGGCGATGGCTGAAGCGTCCATGACCCGCAGGTCTTTGGCCAGCACTTCCTGATAGCTCAGCGTTTCGTAGCGTTGGGCGCTCGGGTCCTTCTTGGGGTCGGCCGTATAGACGCCGTCCACGCTGGTCCCTTTGAAGAGCGCGTCGCAGCCCATCTCGGCCGTGCGCAGGGCCGCGGGCGTATCGGTCGTGAAGAACGGCGCGCCGAGCCCGGCGGCGAAAATCACCACCCGCCCCTTTTCCAGATGGCGCAGCGCGCGGCGGCGGATGTAGGGCTCGCACACCGCGTCCATCGGGATCGCCGACTGTACGCGGGTATAGACCCCCACCTTTTCCAACGCGCCCTGCAGCGCCAGCGCATTCATCACCGTGGCCAGCATGCCCATATAGTCGGCGTTGGCGCGGTCCATCCCCTTCCCGGCCAGCGAAACGCCACGGAAGATGTTGCCGCCGCCGATCACCAGGCAGAGTTCGATGCCGTGTTCGACGACTTCCTTGATGTCCTCGGCGACCGCTTCGATGGTCTTGGTGTCGATGCCGAACAGCGCGTCGCCCATCAGGACCTCGCCCGACATCTTCAAGAGGATCTTCTTGTAGCGGGGCTGGGCTTCGGGCATCGGCGGCATCCGTCGAGAATCTGGGCTGTACTACATAAACCAAGGGCGCCGTGCGCGTCGAACGCACGGCGCCCTTGGGGCACTCAATTTGGGCTAAATCAGCCCTGGCCGGTCATCGACGCCACTTCGGCGGCGAAATCGTCCACTTTCTTCTCGACGCCTTCGCCCAGGGCGAAGCGCACGAACGCCTTCACGGTCACCGGCGAGCCGGTTTCCTTGGCGGTTTCAGCGATCAGCTGCTCAATGGTCTGATCCGGGTTCATGACGAAGGGTTGCTTCAGCAGCACCACTTCTTCCTGCCACTTGCGGATGCGGCCTTCGATCATCTTCTCGACGACGCCGATGGGCTTGCCCGATTCCAGCGCTTGGTCGGTCAGGAACTTCTTTTCCTTCTCGACGGCGGCCGGATCGAGGTCGCCCTCGTTCAGCGCCAGCGGCGGGGTCGGAGTGCCGGCCACGTGCAGAGCGATCTTGCGGCCGACATCCTTCAGCACGGCTTGATCGCCAGCGCCTTCCAGAGCCACGAGCACGCCCAGACGGCCGACGCCTTCGCCCTGCGCGTTGTGCAGGTAGAGGGAGACGGCGCCTTCGCTCACCGACAGGCGAGCCGAGCGACGCAGACGCATGTTCTCGCCGATGGTCGCGATCAGGTTGGTGATCACGTCGCTGACGACTTCACCCTTGGCGGTCTTCGCCGCGGTGATGGCGTCCACACCTTCGATTTCCAGGCCGATGGCCGCGAAGTCGCGGGCCGCGGTCTGGAACAGATCGTTCTTCGACACGAAGTCGGTCTCGGCGTTCAGCTCGATCAGCACGCCGGTCTTGCCGTCGTCGCTCAGCTTGCCGGCCACGAGGCCTTCGGCGGCCGCGCGGTCAGACTTCTTGGCGGCCTTGGACAGGCCCTTGGTGCGCAGCCAATCGACGGCTGCTTCCATGTCGCCGTTGTTTTCCTGCAAGGCCTTCTTGCAGTCCATCATGCCGGCGCCGGACTTCTCGCGCAGGTCCTTGACCAGCGCAGCGGTGATTTCCGCCATAGTCAGCTCCTTCTAGTCGGAATGGTTTGACCGGACCCCTTATGGGGCCCGGCCATGATCGTTTGACGTCAACCGGTGAGACGCCGAAGCGTCTCAGGCTTAGGCTTGGTCGGCGGCCGGAGCTTCGGCGGCCGGAGCCTCCGAGGCGGCTTCGGCAGCTTGGGGCTCCGGCGTGAGCTCTCGCGCCAGAGTCGGCTCGATCGGCGCGACGGAAGCGCCCAGGTCGACGCCCGAGGCCGATTGGCCGGCGGCGAGACCGTCGAGGACCGAGTCGGCCATCAGGTCGCAGTAGAGCTGGATGGCGCGCGCGGCGTCATCGTTGCCTGGGATCGGATAGGTGATGCCGTCCGGATCGCAGTTGGTGTCCAGGATAGCGATGACCGGGATGTTCAGCTTGCGAGCCTCTTGGATCGCGATCGACTCCTTGTTGGTGTCGATCACGAACATCAGGTCCGGAATACCGCCCATGTCCTTGATGCCGCCGAGGCTCAGCTCGAGCTTATCGCGCTCGCGAGTCATCTGCAGCAGTTCCTTCTTGGAACGGCCTTGGCCTTCGCCTTCCAGCAGGCCTTCCAGCTCACGCAGACGCTGGATGGAGCCCGACACGGTGCGCCAGTTGGTGAGCGTGCCGCCCAGCCAACGGTGGTTCACATAGTATTGGGCGCTGCGCTTGGCGGCGATGGCGACCGGCTCGGAAGCCTGGCGCTTAGTACCCACGAACAGCACGCGACCGCCGCCGGCGGCGACTTCGCGCACCTTGACGAGAGCTTGGTGCAGCAGCGGGATCGACTGCGACAGGTCAATGATGTGGATGTTCGACCGCGAGCCGAAGATGTAGCGGTCCATCTTCGGGTTCCAGCGGTGGGTCTGGTGGCCGAAGTGGGCGCCAGCTTCCAGGAGCTGACGCATGGAGAATTCAGGAAGCGCCATAGGCTTTTTCGTCCTTTTTCCGGTTAACCTCCGCAGGCAAACCCTCCTGATGGAGGACCGGAATGGATACGAGCGGGATTTCTCCCCGCGCGTCGCCAAACGCCTACGTGTGGAATGAGGCGGGCAAATAGGGGTTTGCCGCGCAAAATGCAAGCCTTGCCCTGCTTTGGCGCCGGCCCGGCGCTTGCAGAGCCTGCGCCGCCAGTTCACTCTCTGGTGGTCGGAGGATCAAAATGACACCTATCATAGTGCTCGGCGCGGGACTGGCCTTCCTGGCCGGCGGGACCCTGGTTCCGTCGCAAGGCACCTTCGGGCAACCGACGGGCACGCTAAGGCCAAGCCCGACCTATGCGCCGACCTATACCGCGCCGCCACCGCCCGCGCGCTACACCCCGCCGCGTACATATTCCGCTCCACAACCGCCGCCGACCGTGGGTCCCGACCGCTTCCGGCCCTACGAGCCGCAGTCGGTCTATTCCAACCGCGGCGGCGTCAACGGCTATCCCAGCGCGCCCAAACCGCCAGGCTACATCAGCCCCTACGGCAAGTGACGTTGCTTACTGGTGGACGGCTTCCAGCCGGTAGCCGTCCGGATCAGTGACGAAGGCCGCGTAGTAGGCCGGGCCATAGTCCGGTCGTGGCCCTGGCGCGCCGCGATCGGTTCCCCCCGCGGCCAGCGCCGCGGCATGAAAGCCATCCACCGCATCACGATCTGGCGCATCGAAGGCCAGGTGGAACCCTGGACCTGGCGCTCGCGCGTCTAGGTAAGGAAACAGGTTGAGTTTTTCGCCCCCGCCGGGCGGCCCATAGCCTAGACCTCGGGGACTATCCCACAGCCGAACCCAGCCGAGCGGCGCCAGCACCGCATCATAGAACACTCCACTTCGGGCGAGGTCGCGCACGCCGAAAGAGATGTGCCCCAGCACCGGCCTAGAGGTCTTCGACGAACGAGACGCCGGGCGAGGTCTTCAATGCTCCGCGCACCGCGCCATCCAGTGTGAAGCGTCCAGGCAGCTTCATCTCCACCTCGCGCCCGCCTTCGATGGCGGCCACCAGAATGATCTCGCCCCCGCGTGGATTGGCGACGCCCAGCCGCTTCTTGATCGCCTCGATCTCGGTGCTGCGCGGGACCAAGTGAACTCTTAGCGCGGCGACCGCATTCTCGATCGCCTTGTCGACCGGCTCGCAATCATCGCCAAAGAACCGCACCTCGCCGTCGCGAGCCTTGGCCCGCACCTTCAGGGAGACCGCCATTCCGGGCTCTAGCATGTCGCGGCACTTGCGCAGCGACTCCGGCGGGAACAGCACCTCGTACTCACCGGTCGGGTCCGACAAGGTGACGAAGGCGAATTTCTCCCCGCTCGACTGCGAGGCGCGTTCCTGCTTGCGACGCACGACCCCGGCCATCCGGAACGCCTCGGCGCCGGCCTCGGCCTTAGGGATCACTTCGGCCAGCAGGTCGGTCCGGCGACGACGCAGCGCCTCGACCATGTCGTCCAGCGGGTGCCCCGACAGATAGAAGCCAACCGCCGCCAGTTCCTCGTCGAGCCGCTGGACCGGGGTCCACGGATCGCTCTTCGGCATCTTCTTTTTCTGGGCTTCGACTTGGAAGTCGCCAGCCGCGAAAAAGTCTTGCTGGTCTGAGTTCCGTTGCGCGGCGACCGACTGGCCGTAGGCGACCAGGAAGTCAGCGGCCCCAAAGACTTGCGCGCGATTGGGATGGATGGAGTCGAACGCCCCTGCCCGCGCCAGCGTCTCGAACGCGCGCTTGTTGACCTGCTTGGGGTCCACCCGCTCGACAAAGTCGAAGATGTCCTTGAACGGGCCGCCTTCGTTGCGGACCGCCACCACGTGTTCCATCGCCTGGAGGCCGACATTGCGGATCCCGCCGAGCGCATAGAGAACCTCGCCGTTCTCGACCTCAAAGTCCGCGCCCGAGCGGTTCACGTCGGGACTGCGGACCTTCACCTTGAAGCGCTTGGCGTCCTGGTAGAACACCGCCAGCTTGTCGGTGTTGGAGATGTCGAGGCTCATCGAGGCCGCGAAGAACTCGACCGGCGCGTTCGCCTTCAGCCAGGCGGTTTGATACGACACATAGGCGTAGGCGGCCGCGTGGCTCTTGTTGAAGCCGTAGCCGGCGAACTTGTCGACGAGATCGAAGATCGACCCGGCCTGCTCGGCGGGCACGCCTTTCTCGGACGCACCGGACACGAAACGGGCCCGCTGGAGGTCCATCTCCTCCTTCTTCTTCTTGCCCATCGCCCGGCGCAGAAGGTCGGCTTCGCCGAGCGAATAGCCCGCCAGGATCTGGGCGATCTGCATCACCTGTTCCTGGTAGACGATGATCCCGTAGGTCTCCTTCAGCACCGGCTCAAGGGTCGGATGCAGATAGTCGATCTCACGACGACCAAACTTGCAGTCGATGAAGGCCGGGATGTTGTCCATCGGGCCTGGCCGATAGAGCGAAACGACCGCGGTGACGTCCTCGATGGACCCCGGGCGAAGCTGCCGCAGGGTGTCGCGCATCCCTTGCCCTTCAAGCTGGAACACCCCCACGGTGCCGCCGCTGGACATCACCTCGTAGGCCGGCGCGTCGTCGAGCGGCAGGGTCGCGAAGTCCACGATCTCACCGCGCTTCTTCAGGAACTTCAGCGCCCGGTCGATGACGGTCAGGGTCTTCAGACCCAGGAAGTCGAACTTCACCAGCCCGGCGCTCTCGACCCACTTCATGTTGAACTGGGTCGCCGGCAGCTCCGAGCGCGGATCGCGATAGAGCGGCGTCAGCTCGGTCAGCGGCCGGTCGCTGATCACCACGCCGGCGGCGTGGGTCGAGGCGTTCCGATAGAGGCCTTCCAACTGCAGGGCGACGTCCAGCAGCTGGGAAACCGCTTCGTCATCCTTCTTGGCCTGTTTCAGGCGCGGCTCGATCTCGATGGCCTTGGCCAAGGTCACCGGATTGGCCGGATTGGCCGGCACCATCTTGGCCAGCCGGTCGACCAGGCCTAGCGGCAACTGCAGCACCCGGCCGACGTCGCGCAGGACGGCGCGGGCCTGGAGCGTACCGAAGGTGATGATCTGGGCCACGCGGTCGCGGCCGTAGTGCTGCTGCACGTAGGAGATCACCTCTTCCCGCCGCTCCTGGCAGAAATCGATGTCGAAGTCGGGCATGGACACCCGCTCGGGGTTCAGGAACCGCTCGAACAGCAGGCCGTAGCGCAATGGATCAAGGTCGGTGATGGTCAGCGAATAGGCGACCAGCGAACCAGCCCCGGAGCCCCGCCCCGGCCCGACCGGAATGTCGTGATCCTTCGCCCACTTGATGAAGTCCGACACGATCAGGAAGTAACCGGGGAACCCCATATTGGAGATGACCCCGATCTCCCGCTCCAGCCGCGCCTCGTATTCCTCCGGCGGGAAGGCGCTGGCCTGGCCGCGCGCGATGCGAGCCTTCAACCCCTCGCGCGCCTGATAAGCCAATTCGTCGGCCTCGGAGCGACCGCCTGCCGTGTCGAAGCGCGGCAGGATGGGGTCGCGCTTCTTGACCATGAAGGCGCAGCGGCGGGCGATATCGAGCGTGTTGTCGCAGGCTTCCGGCAGATCGGCGAACAAGGCCCGCATGTCGGCGGCCGGCTTGAACCAATGTTCCGGCGTCACCCGCCGACGCTCGTCCTGCATGATGAAAGCGCCGTCGGCGATGCACAGCAGCGCCTCGTGAGCGGCGTACATCTCCTGCTTGGCGAAATAGATGTCGTTGGTCGCGACCAGCGGAACATCGTGGTCGTAGGCGAAGGCGACGAGTTCGCCCTCGGCCGCCGCCTGCGACGGCAGGCCATGGCGCTGTAGCTCGACATAGAACCGGTCGCCGAACACGCGCGCCATTTCAGCTAGCGCCGCCTTGCCTTCCGGGATCTTGCCAGCGGCCAGCAGCGGATCGACCGGTCCATCGACCCCGCCCGAAAGCAGGATCAAACCTTCGTTGTGTTCGACCACCTTTTGCCAGGGGACCGAAACGTCCTCGCTGCCATCGGCCTCAAGGTAGCAATAGGAGGAAAGGACGCTGAGATTGAGATAGCCCTGCTCGCTTTGGGCCAGCAGAACAATGGTCGGAACCTTGGCCCAGCGTTCGGTTTGGCCGCCGCCGATCCCAGTGACCGGGAGCGCGCAGCCGACGATCGGCTGAACCCCCGCGTCCTTGCTGTAGACAGAAAATTCAAGCGCGCCGAACAGATTGGCCCGGTCCACCAGGGCCACGGCCGGCATTCCCGCCGCCGCCGCCAGACTGCTGACCTTGTCGGCCTTGATCGCACCTTCCAGCAGCGAATAGGCGGAGCGGACCCGCAGGTGGACGAAGCCGTCGTTCACCGCATCGCTCACCGCCAAACCCCCGCTGCTAAGCCGCCAACTGAGCGACCATACACATCATCCACACAAAGCCGGCGACCGACATAAAGGCCAGCGATTCCCGAGCTAGACGAACCATGATCAGCACTCTCTTGTGGAAGTTCTTGGTTCGTTCTTATTCTTGTTTTGTTCTCATCCGTCAAGCGGTCTTGTGGATAATTATGAGGATGGATTTGTACGCTGGGAGGTTCGTTGAAGGGGCCTGTGGCGCGACGACGCCTCCCCCTCTCCGAACCTCTCCCTGGGAAGAGGTCAGCTGAGGGGCGTCGCGCAGCGACGAACGCGGCGTATCAGATGGTCCACACCTAGAGCGTCTGCGGCTCTAGATGCCCGTCCTTCAGCGCCACGACCCGGTCCATGTGCCGGGCAAGCTCCAGATTGTGGGTCGCGACCAGCGCGGCCACACCCTGGCTGCGGGCAAGCTCGTAGAGGCTTTCAAACACCGCGCCCGACGTGTTCGGATCAAGGTTGCCGGTCGGCTCGTCCGCCAGCAGCAAACGCGGCGAGTTGGCCAGGGCTCGCGCGATCGCAACGCGTTGCTGCTCGCCGCCCGACATCTGGGCCGGCTGGTGGTTGACGCGTTCAGCCAGGCCAAGGCTCGACAGCAGCTCGTCGGCCCGCGCCCGGGCCGCCTTGCGCGAGCGTCCGGCGATCATCTGCGGCAGGGCGACATTGTCGAGGGCCGTGAACTCGGCCAGCAGATGGTGGGCCTGATAGACGAAGCCGATGGTGGCCAGCCGCACCCGTGTGCGCTGGCGGTCGCTGAGATCGGAGCAGTCCCGCCCCTCGATGATGATCTGGCCGGCGTCAGGATGCTCAAGCAGACCCGCGGCGTGAAGCAGCGAGGACTTGCCCGAACCAGAAGGGCCGATCAGCCCGACGATCTCGCCGGGCTTAACGTCCAGATCAACGCCGTTCAGGACAGTCAGGGTCTTGTCGCCGCTCTTATAGGTGCGGCTGAGACCACGGATCGAAAGGACAGGATCACTCATAGCGAAGCGCCTCCACCGGATCGAGACGCGAGGCGCGCCAGGCCGGCGGCAAGGTCGCCAGGAACGACATGGTCAGCGCCCAGAAGGTGATCACCCCAACCTCCTGCCAGTCGATCTTGGCTGGGATGCGGGTGAGGAAATAGATGTCGGAGTTGAAGACCTCCGCACCGGTGACGAACTCCACGAACTGCTGGATCTCACCGATGAAGATGCAGAACAGCGAGCCGATCAGCAGGCCGGCCAAGGTGCCCAGAACACCGACCGATGCGCCGGCCATGAAGAAGATCCGCAGGATGGAGCCCTGCCCCGCCCCCATGGTGCGCAGGATGGCGATGTCGCGGCCCTTGTTCTTCACCAGCATGACCAGGCCAGAAATGATGTTCATGGCCGCGATCGCCACCAGCATCATCAGGATCAGGCGCATCACGTTCCGCTCGACCTTCAGCGCGCCCCAATAGGCCGAGTTCTTCTCGGTCCAGTCGGTGAGCAAGGCGCCCGGCCCGGCGACCCGCGCCACGTCCGCCTTCATGGCGATGGCCTTGTCGGGGTCCTGGAGCTTGATCTCCAGGTAGTCGACCCCGGTGTCCCGCCCGAAGAACAGTTGGGCCTGTTCCAGCGGCATGTAGATGAACGCCTGGTCGTATTCGCTCATCCCGACCGTGAAGGTGCCGGCGATGGTGTAGGTCTTGCGCAGCGGGGTTGCGCCGAACGCAGTCGCCCCGCCGGTCGGCGAGACAAGGCTAAGCTCGTCGCCAGGGCCGACTCCCAGCGTCTGGGCCAGGCGATCCCCGACCATGATCATTTCGCCGCCGTACTCACCCTCGCCGAACCCCGCCATGGTGCCACGCGTGATGTTGCCGGATACGATCTTGGTGGCCTTCAGGTCAGACAGCGTGATGCCGCGCACGATGGCGCCGCTGATCTGGCCGTTGCCGAGCGCCATGGCCTGGGCCTCGACCACGGGGGTGACCTGGATGACGCCGGGCAGGTCGGCGATCTTCTTCACCACCATGTCGCGGTCAGGCGAGTTCAGCACGCCGCCGGCGACATAAAGGTGACCGCTGAAGCCCAGGATGCGCGACAGCAATTCGGCCCGGAAGCCGTTCATCACGCTCATGACGATGATCAGGACCGCCACGGCCAGCATGATGCCGATGAAGGAAATCACCGAGATCAGCGCCACGCCGCCCTGGCTGCGCTTGGCCCGCAGGTAGCGCGCGGCCACCGAGCGTTCCCATTGGCCGAAGGGAGGCGCCCGTCCGGAAGCCCCATTGGTCGCCTGGACGCTCACGCGGGGACCGCCCCGCCAGCGAGCGGCGTCAGAAATCTGGAAAAGCGCATATGGTAGGAAGAGCCCCAATGAGCTGCTTGAACGGCTCTGATAGCCATTGGTTCGCGAGCTTGGCAATGAAGCTGAGCGAAAAGAAGGCCGCCCAACCTTTGGACGGCCTCCAAGTTCGGGGAAAACGCCACCGGCGCCCCGAAGGCCGCCCGTGTCTGTCACCACAAGTAACGTGAGTTACATTGGGTGCAGCGCCGCTTTCGACGAAGCCGCCCAGCGAAACCTCCGGCCGCTCAAAACTTGAGCGAGCCGCCGCAGCCTTGGGCGCCTAGCGCCAGCTACGCGGCACGTCGGGCAGTTGGATCAGCTTGAAATGCAGCACCAGGGCCAGGATCACCCACAGCACGGTGGCGATCATGGTGGTGGTCATGAACTTGCGCTTGAGCTTGGGGTCCACCGGTGCGCCGGGATCGCCGCCGTCGCCGGGGTCGATGCCCGCTTCGGCATGGCTCGTCACGCCCAGCGGCAGGATCGAGAACAGCACGGTCCACCAGATGGTGAAGTAGATCGCGATCCCAGTGAAAACCGTCATCAGTGCGCTTCCTTAGGGGCTTCCATCAGTTCAACGAGGACCCCGCCCATGTTCTTCGGATGGACGAAGATCACCGGCGTGCCGTGCGCGCCGATCCGTGGCTCGCCCGTACCTAGCACCGTCGCGCCCTTGGCCCGCATGTCGTCGCGGGCCGCGATAATGTCGGCCACCTCGAAACAGACGTGGTGTTGCCCGCCGGCCGGGTTCTTCGCAAGGAACCCGACGAGCGGCGAATCGTCACCCAGCGGTTCGATCAGCTCGATCTGGCTGTTGGGCAGGTCCACGAAGCAGACATAGACGCCCTGCTCCGGCATCGCCTTGGTTTCGGTGATGTTGATGGCGCCCAGCACGTCGCAATACAGCTTCACGGACTCGGCGATGGAGGGGGTCGCGACCCCGACATGGTTCAATCTTCCGATCATGACCTGGGTATAGACCTCTCCATCACCGTACGCGAGATCACGTAACGGCGCCTGCCTCTAGACCCGCAGCACGGTCGTCTCGACCACGGGGCGGCGGCCCCAGACGCGCTGGCTGGCCTTCTTGACGGCGCGCGAGAGGGCGGTCTCGACCTCGCTGTCGATATCGCGCTGGTCGCCCTTCAAACGGCCGAACGCCTGCTGGGCCTCGCCCGCCAGATCGTCCAGCACCTCGTCCATCGGATAGTCGTCATCGGCCGGCAGGCCGAGCGCGCGGACCAGGGGACCCGAGACGATCTTGCCGCGCCCATCGAGTACGACCGACACCGCCAGCACGCCATTGAAGGCCGCATGACGGCGCTCGCGCAGGGCGTCGCCGTTCTCCGGCGTCAGGACACCGGCGTCGACATAGATGCGGCCGGCCGGAACCTCGTCGATGATCTCAGCCCGGCCGGGCGCGAGGCGGACCATGTCGCCGTTGCGCGGAGCCACGGTCTGCGGGACCTGCAGGTCCTTGGCGAAGGCGGCGTGCTCGAGCAAGTGGCGGCGTTCGCCATGGGTCGGCACCGCGATCTGCGGCCGCGCCCAGTGATACATCCGCGCCAGCTCGTCGCGGCACGGGTGGCCGGAGACGTGGATACCGGGGTGATCGCGCTCGGTGTAGAGCCGCACGCCGCGGTCGGCGAGGCGGTTCTGCAGGTTGCGGATCGGGATCTCGTTGCCCGGAATAACCCGCGAGGAGAACACGCAGGAATCGCCCGCGCCCAGCTTCACATGCTGGTGGGTGCCGTCGGCGATCCGCGACAAGGCGGCGCGCGCCTCGCCCTGGCTGCCGGTGCAGAGGAACAGCACCTCGTTGTCGGGCGCAGCCCCGGCCTGCTGGTCTGTCAGGAAGTCCTTGATGCCCACGAACAGGCCAACGGACTTCGCCGCCGCCGCCATCCGGTGCATCGAGCGTCCAACCAGGCAAACGCGACGACCGGCCGCCTCGGCGGCCCGGATCACGCTGTCCATCCGCGCGACGTTGGAGGCGAAGCAGGCCACCGCGACCTTGCCTCGGAGCCCGGAGATCAGGTCGGCCAGCGCGTCGCGCACGTCGGCTTCGGATCCAGCCTCGCCGTCCACGAAGACGTTCGTGGAGTCGCAGACCATGGCCAGAACGCCCTCGTCGCCCAACTTGACGATCGCCGCCTCATCGGTTGTCGAGCCCAGCACCGGATCCGGATCGATCTTCCAGTCGCCGGTGTGCAGGATCGTGCCCAGCGGCGTGCGGATCGCCAAGCCGTTCGGCTCGGGGATCGAGTGGGTCAGGGTGATCAGGTCGATCTCGAACGGGCCGAGCGTCACCTTGCCGCCGAGCGGCACCTCGGTGATCTGAGCGTCGGCGCAGTCCTCGTTCTCACGCAGCTTCTCGCGCAGCAGGAAGGCGGTGAACGGCGTCGCATAGAGCGGCGCGCGCAGTTGCGGCCACAGCCACGCCACAGCGCCGATGTGATCCTCGTGCGCGTGCGTCAGCACGATGCCAAGGATGTCCTTGGCGTGTTCGCGGATGAATTCCGGGTCGGGCAGGATGATCTCCACGCCCGGTGTCGTCTGGTCGCCGAAGGTGACGCCCAGATCGACTACGATCCACTTGCGCGCATGCGGCGGGCCGTAGCCGTAGAGATTGAAGTTCATGCCGATCTCGTTCGAGCCGCCGAGCGGCAGAAAAACGAGTTCGTCTTGGTCTTTTGCTTTCATTACGTCCTTGTCGCCGCGTTCCGGCGATGAATCTCGAGAAGACCGCGGATCGTCAGATCCGGGTCGAAGTGATCGATGGCCGTGGTGGCCCCGTGGAACAGCGAAGCCACGCCGCCCGTGGCGACGACGGTCATCGGAGCCTCACGCTCAGCCTTGATCCGGGCGATCAGCCCCTCGATCAGGGCCACATAGCCCCAGAACACCCCCGACTGCATGGCGCCGACCGTATCCTTGCCGACCACACGCTGGGGCTTCTGGATCGCGACCCGGGGCAGTTTCGCCGCCGCCGAGTGCAACGCCTCCATAGATAGGTTGATCCCGGGCGCAATCACCCCCCCTTCGAACCCCCCGTCCGCAGCGATGACGTCGAAGGTAGTGGCCGTCCCGGAGTCGATGACGATCAGGTCGCCCGGATAGACGATGTGCGCGCCCAGGGCGTTGACCAGCCGGTCAGCCCCGGCTTCTGAGGGCTTGTCGATCCGAACCTCGATCCCCAGGTCGGCGTTCTCGCCGATCACCAGCGGCTCGACGTGCAGATAGCGTCTGGCCAGGTTGCGCAGGTTGAAGATCGACTGCGGGACGACGCTGGAGATGATGCAGGCCGTGAGCACCCCGAACTGCAGCCCGGCCATGTTCAGCAGCTGCGACAGCCAGACCGCATATTCGTCGGCCGTGCGGCTGGCGTCGGTCGCCGCCCGCCACTGAGCGATCCAGCTTTCGCCGTCGTGGACCGCGAAGAGCGTGTTGGTGTTGCCCTGTTCGATCGCCAGAAGCATCGGGTTCAAGCCTCCCCAAAGAAGATGTCGCCGGCGGTGATCCTCAGGACCGCGCCGTCATCGAGCCGAAGACGCAGGGCGCCGTCAGCATCTAATCCCTCGGCCACGCCCCGGTGCGTCTGGTTCGGCAACCGCGCCTCACAGGGTTGGCCCAAACCATGGGCGTAGGATGTCCAGGCCGCGGCGATGGGGCCAAATCCCTCCCGCTCCCACGCCGCTCGCCAACGCTCGAAGCTGCCGGCCAGGACTTCAAGGGCGTCGAGCGGCGCGGGGGGCGGGACCGCCATATGCTCGGCGAAGGCCGTGGCCGGACGTTCGACGTCCTGCGGGGCATGAGCCAGATTGATGCCGATTCCGACCGCCATCCACAGCGTCCCGTCGGGTCGCGCGCCGGATTCGATCAGTATCCCGACCGCCTTGCGGCCATAGACCAGCACGTCGTTCGGCCATTTGAGACGCGCCGCGCCGTGGCCGAGGCAGGTGTCGGCCAGTTCGGCGGCGGCCAGCGCCGCCACGAACGACAACTGCGCCGCCTCGCCGGCCGGCTTGGCCGTCGTGAAGAGCAGGGTAGCGGCGAGATTGCCGGTGTTGGTCGACCAGGCGCGTCCCCGTCGCCCGCGTCCCGCCGTTTGCCGCGCCGCCGTGATCCAGACCGGACCGCCCTCCCCCGCCTCGGCGCGACGACGCGCCTCGGCGTTGGTGGAGTCCAGTTCGTCGTAGGCTTCGATCGGCGGGTGGACGCCCACCTAGGAGGCGAGCCCGAACGCGGCCGCCGCCGCCTTGGCCAGCGGGTCAAGGAAGACCAGCGCACCCAGCACGACCGGGAAGGAGAACAGCGCCGCACCGATGGCGACGGCCTTGGCCTCGCCCGGAATGGCGTCGGTGCCGCTCGGCGCGGGGTCGAACCACATCACCTTGATCAGCCGCAGATAGTAGAACGCCGCCACAACGCTGCCGACCAGGCCGAGCACGGCCGCGATCTGGATCATCGGGTCGCCGACATTGATGGCGGCCTTGAAGACGTAGAACTTCGCCCAGAAGCCGGAGAACGGCGGCAGGCCCAAAGCCGACAGCGAGAACACCGACATCGCCAGGGCGATCGCCGGACGTTCCTTGAACAGGCCCGCCATGTCGTCGATCGTCTCCATCGGACGGCCCTCGCGCGACAGCGCGGTGAGGCAGGCGAAGAAGCCGGTCACGTCGACCATATAGAGCACCATGAAGACCAGCATGGCCTGCATGCCCTCGGCGTTGCCGGCCGCGAGGCCGAGCACCGCGTAGCCGATATTGGCGATCGAGGAATAGGCCCACAGGCGCTTCAGATTGGTTTGGGCGAGGCCGACGAAGGCGCCGACGAAGATCGACAGCAGCGCGATCAGCACCAGAACCTGGCGCCATTGATCGGCGGCGCCGGCGAAGCCTTCCGACAGCACGCGTGCCAGCAGCACCATGGCCGCCAGCTTCGGCGCGCCCGCGAAGAACGCCACGACCGGGGTCGGCGCGCCTTCGTAGACGTCCGGCGTCCACATGTGGAACGGCGCGGCGGAGACCTTAAAGGCCAAGCCGCAGATCAGGAACACCAGGCCGAACAGAACCCCGGTGCCCGCGCCCGCCTGCACCGCCACGGCGATGTCGTCGAACTTGGTCGAGCCGGCGAAGCCGTAGATCAGCGACGAGCCATAGAGCAGCAGGCCCGAGGACAGGGCGCCGAGCACGAAGTACTTCAGACCAGCCTCCGAGGCCTTGGCGTCCTCGCGGTGCATCGCGGCCAGGACGTAAAGCGCCAGAGAGTGCAGTTCGACGCCGATATAAAGCGAGATCAGGTCGCCGGCAGAGGCCATCATGCCCATGCCCAGCGCGGCGAGCAGGATCAGGATCGGGAATTCGAAGTTCCGGATCGCCTTCCGCTCGAACCACTTCTGGCCGAGCGGGATGGCCACGGCGCTGGCGATGTAGATCGCCACCTTCGCGAAGGCGGAAGCCTGGTCGGAGATCATGCCTCCAGAGAAGCCGCGGCCGATCGGACCGACGGCGGCGGCCCAGGCCGCCAGCGCCAGAGCGCCCATGGCGGCCAGGGCCAAGGCGCCCGTCTGCCGCGGCGCGAAAGCGCCGACGACGAGGAGGCCAAGCGCCGAGATCGCTAGGATCAGTTCGGGAACGGCGAGAGCGAGGTCGTTTGACAAGATCATGACTTTACAGGTCCCCTCACCCGCCGATGGCCGCGCGGTAGACCGCGGCGAGGTTGTCGACCGAGGCTTGGGTCAGATCGAAGACGGCGGCCGGATAGACGCCGAGGTACAGGGTCATGGCGATCAGCGGGGCGAAGATCGCCACCTCACGCCAGTCGAGGTCGGTGATGTCAGCCAACGCCGGGTTGGTGATCTCGCCGAAGATGACCCGACGATAGAGGCTCAGGGCGTAGACGGCCGAGAAGATGACGCCGGTGGCGGCCACGACCGCGGTCCAGGTGGAGATCTCATAGACCCCGACCATGGTGGTGATTTCGCCGACGAAGCCCGACGTGCCCGGCAAACCGACATTGCCCATGGTGAAGAGCATGAAGGTCGCCGCGTACCAAGGCATCCGGTTCACCAGCCCGCCGTAGAAGGCGATCTCGCGGGTATGCATCCGGTCATAGACAACGCCGACGCAGAGGAAGAGCGCGCCGGAGATCACCCCGTGGCTCAACATCTGGAAGATCGCGCCCTGCACGCCCAGGGCGTTGCCGGCGAAGATCCCCATGGTCACGAAGCCCATGTGAGCGACCGACGAATAGGCGATCAGCTTCTTGATGTCGGTCTGACGGAAGGCGACCAGCGAGGTGTACACGATCGCGATGACCGACAGAGCGAAGACCAGCGGCGCGAAGTAGTCCGAGGCCTGGGGGAACATCGGCAGGCTGAAGCGGAGGAAGCCGTAGCCGCCCATCTTCAGCAGGATGCCCGCCAGGATCACCGAACCGGCCGTCGGCGCCTCAACGTGGGCGTCGGGCAGCCAGGTGTGCACCGGCCACATCGGCATCTTCACCGCGAACGAGGCGAAGAACGCCAGCCAGAGCCAGGTCTGCACCTCCGGCGCGAAGCTGTAGGTCATCAGTTCCGGGATCGAGCTGGTCCCGCTGGAGCCGATCATGAACAGGATCGCCGCCAGCATCAGGACGGAGCCCAGCAGAGTGTAGAGGAAGAACTTGTAGGCCGCGTAGACCCGCCGCTTGCCGCCCCAGATGCCGATGATCAGGAACATCGGCACCAGGCCGAATTCGAAGAACAGGTAGAACAGCACCAGGTCCAGCGCGCAGAACACGCCGATCACCAGGGTCTCGAGGACCAGGAAACAGACCATATAGGCCGGCACCCGCTTCTCGATGGTGTTCCACGAGGCCGCGATGCAGATCGGCAGCAGGAAGGCGGTCAGCAGGACGAACAGGATCGAAATCCCGTCGACGCCCATGCGGTAGTGCAGGCCCGCGAACCAGGCGTGGTCTTCCACGAACTGGAAGCCAGGATTGGCGGGGTCGTATTGGGCCACCAGCAGGACGGAGAGCGCCAGGGTCGCCAGCGTCGTGACCAGGGTGATCCACTTGACCGCGTTGATGGTCTTGGGATCGTCAGCCGGACGGAGCGCCTGCAGCAGCAGGATCGCCGCGACGCCGATCAGCGGCGAGTAGGTGATGAGGGAGAGAATGCCGGTCATTGGATCGCCCTCCCCTTAAGCCCAGGCCCAGAGCGCGTAGGACAACAGTCCCGCCACGCCGAGCAGCATCACGAACGCATAGTGGTAGACGTACCCACTCTGAAGACGGCCAGCTCGCCGCCCCAGCTTGTAGGACAGAGCCGACACACCATCGGGGCCCAGGCCGTCGATGATCTTCTGGTCGCCACCCTTCCAGAACAGGTCGCCCAGGAACTTGGCAGCACGCACGAAGGTCGCCTCATAGAGTTCGTCGAAGAACCACTTGTTGTAGAGGAAGGTCCAGAGCGGCCCCTTCCGAGCTGCGAGCGCCGCGCCGAGGCCCTCGCGCATGATGTAGACGTAGTAGGCGATCCCGAAGCCGACCGCCGACACCGCTAGCGGCGCCCACTTCACCCAGGTCGGGGAATGGTGAGCGTGCTCCAAGATGTGGTTGTCCGCGCCATTGAAGATCGCGCCGCGCCAGAAGTCCTTCCAGCCCTCGCCCACGAAGTGGTCGACGAAGACATAGCCGGCCGCCACCGCGCCAAAGGCGAGCAGGATCAGCGGAACGAGCATGATCCAGGGGCTCTCGTGCGGCTTGTGATCATGGCCGTGGCCATGGTCGTCGTGACCGTTCGGCAGCGGCTCGTCATGGCTCTCGATCTGCGCCGAGCTGGCGTGATCGTCGGCCGCATGGCCGTGATCGTGACCATGATCGTCATGAGCCCACTTCGGCGTGCCGTGGAAGGTCATGAAGGCCAAGCGCCAGGAGTAGAACGCCGTCAGGCCGGCCGCGAACAGGCTGATTACGAAGGCGAAGTACGCGACGCCGCCGAACTGCTGGCCCGCCGCGAAGGCGCTCTCGATGATGGTGTCCTTCGAGTAGAAGCCGGCGAAGCCCAGGTGCAGGCTCGGGATGCCGAAGCCGGTGATCGCCAGGGTGCCGATGGTCATGACCACGTAAGTGATCGGCAGGTACTTCCACAGGCCGCCCATCTTCCGCATGTCCTGTTCGTGGTGCATGCCGTGGATCACGGAGCCGGCGCCGAGGAACAGCAGGGCTTTGAAGAAGGCATGGGTGAACAGGTGGAACATCGCCGCCTGATAGGCGCCTACGCCAGCGGCGAAGAACATGTAGCCGAGCTGCGAGCAAGTCGAATAGGCGATGACCCGCTTGATGTCATTCTGCGCCAGGCCAACCGTGGCCGCGAACAGGGCCGTGACGGCGCCGATCAGGGTGACGATCTGCTTGGTGTAGGGCGCGTACTCGAACATGGGCGAGAGCAAGCAGACCATGTAGACGCCCGCGGTCACCATGGTCGCGGCGTGGATCAGGGCCGAAACCGGAGTCGGGCCCTCCATCGCGTCCGGCAGCCAGGTGTGCAGGAAGAACTGGGCCGACTTGCCCATGGCGCCGACGAACAGCAGCGCGCAGGCCAGGTCCACCGCGTGCCAGTAGGAACCGGCGAACCACCAGCCCTGATTGGCGAACTCGGGAACCTTCGGGAAGATCTCGGCGAACTGGATCGTGCCGAACATCCAGAAGACGGTCATGATGCCGAGCGCGAAGCCGAAATCGCCGACGCGGTTGACCACGAAGGCCTTGATCGAGGCGGCGTTGGCGGTGGGCTTCTTGAACCAGAAGCCGATCAGCAGGTAGCTCGCCAGGCCCACGCCTTCCCAGCCGAAGAACAGCTGCATGAAGTCGGCGGCGGTCACCAGCGCCAGCATGGCGAAGGTGAACAACGACAGATAGGCGAAGAACCGCGGCTTGCTGTCGTCCTCGGCCATGTAGCCCCACGAATAGACGTGGACGAGGCAGGAGACGCTGGTCACGACCACCAACATGACGGCCGACAGACCATCGAGCCGGATCGACCAGTTGGACTGGAATTCGCCGATATTGATGAACGGCAGCAGTTGGATCGTGAACGGCTCAAGGCCGCCCCAGGTCCACTGTGCGAAGATCGTCCACGAGAGGACGGCGGCCAGGATAAGCAGGCCGGTGGTCACGGTCTGGGACGCCATGTTCCCGATGCGGCGGCCGAACAGGCCGGCCACGATCGCGCCGATCAGCGGCGCGAAGACCACGGTGGTGATGAGAGACTGCGGTGTCATGTCTAGGTCCGTCAGCCCTTCATCACTGAGACGTCGTCCACGGCGATGTCGCCGCGGTTACGGAAGAAGGTGACAAGGATGGCGAGGCCGACGGCGGCTTCAGCGGCCGCCACGGTCAGCACGAACATCGCGAAGATCTGCCCCGTGACATTGTGAAGATAGACCGAGAAGGCCACCAAATTGATGTTCACGGCGAGCAGGATCAGCTCGATCGACATCAGGATGACGATGATGTTCTTGCGGTTCACGAAGATCCCGAACACCCCGATGGTGAACAGGATCGCGGCCACCGCGAGGTAATGGGTGAGCCCGATGCTCATTGGTCGATCCCCTCGCCCGACTTGATCTGGACGATGCGCATGCCGGTCTTCGGCTCGCGGGCGACCTGATCCATGATGACCTGACGGCGAACGCCCGGCTTATGGCGCAGGGTCAGCACGATGGCGCCAATCATGGCCACCAGCAGCACCAGCCCCGCGGCTTGGAAGAAGTAGACGTAGTCGGTGTAGAGCACCCGGCCGATGCTCTCGATGTTCGACACATCGCCATGCACCATCGGAGCGTTCTTGGTCGCGCCCTCGGTCGCCACTGCGCTCGCCACGACAATCATCTCGACCGCCAAGATGCCCGCCACCAGGCCGCCTAGCGGCATGTAGCGTGCAAAGCCCTGTCGCAGGGCGGCGAAGTCGACGTCCAACATCATGACGACGAACAGGAAGAGCACCGCGACCGCGCCGACGTAGACGACGACCAGCAGCATTGCGAGGAACTCGGCCCCCAAGGTCACGAACAAGCCCGCGGCCGAGAAGAAGCTGAGGATGAGGAACAGCACCGAGTGCACGGGGTTGCGGGATGAAATCACCCCGAACCCGGCGCCTACGGTCACCGCCGCCAGCAGATAAAATGCGATCGCCAAGGCCATGACGGCTCTTCTCAGCCCCTTAGTTACTTAAGTCGCCTGCGCCGGCCGGAGGCCCGCGAAAACGACAATGGTTCGTCTCGGAATCGCGCCCGGGTTCTTACCGGTAGGGCGCGTCCAGTTCCAGATTCTTAGCGATCTGCCGTTCCCAGCGGTCGCCGTTCGCGAGCAGGCGCTCCTTGTCGTAGTAGAGCTCTTCCCGCGTCTCGACCGCGAACTCGATGTTCGGGCCCTCGACAATGGCGTCCACCGGGCAGGCCTCCTGGCACAAGCCGCAGTAGATGCACTTCACCATGACGATGTCGTAGCGGGTGGTGCGGCGGCTGCCGTCGTCCCGCGGCTCGGCCTCGATGGTGATGGCCTGGGCAGGGCAGATGGCTTCGCAGAGCTTGCAGGCGATGCAACGCTCTTCGCCGTTGGGATAGCGGCGCAACACGTGCTCGCCACGGAAACGCGGCGATTGCGGGCCGCGCTCGTGCGGGTACTGCACGGTCGCCTTCGGCTTGATCATGTACTGCATCGCCAGCCCGAAGGCGCCGACGAAGTCCATCAGGGCCGCGCCCCGAACCGCTTGTGAAATCCGCTGCATCATCTCGCGGTTACTTTCTCTTGCACGCGAAGTCGGACATGCGCTTGCCCGAGTTCAGGTCGTCCCGCACCAACTCGCCGCCCTTGGCCACGCAAGCCGCGCGCGCGTTCTTCAGCGCATCGTAGCTGGCCACGCCGCCCAGCGGATCAGGTCCGCCGGTCGGCCCGGCGCAGGCCGAGAGGGAAATGAGGAGGAGGCTGGACATCAGGATCTTCATGCGCCGCCCGGTCCGAAGACCCGCCAGGCCGCGACCAGGATGACCGCCACGAGCGAGGTCGGCAGGAAGACCTTCCACCCCAGGCGCATCAGTTGGTCGTAGCGGTAGCGAGGCACGATGGCCTTCACCATGGCGATCAGGAAGAAGAAGAAGCAGATCTTCACCACGAACCACATCAGGCCGTAGAAGCTCTGCACCGTGTCAGGCCAGGTGTGGACGAAGCCGAAGTCGATCGGCGCCTGCCAGCCGCCGAAGAACAGCAGCGAGATCAACGCGCACATCAGCACGATGTTGATCAGCTCGCCGATCATGAACAGCAGGAACGGCGAGGACGAGTATTCGACCTGATAGCCGGCCACCAGCTCCGACTCCGCTTCCGGTAGGTCGAAGGGAGGACGGTTGGTCTCGGCCAGGGCCGAGATGAAGAAGATCACCGCCATCGGGATCATCACCAGGGCGAGCGGCAGGTTCTGTAGGCCCGGACCGCCGAAGACGTTCCAGTTCCAGAAGCCGCCAGCTTGCTGCTGCACGATGGTCTGCAGGTTCATGGTCCCGGCCAGCAGGATCACAGTGACGATCACGAAGCCGATGGAGACTTCATACGAAACCATCTGCGCGGCAGATCGCAGGCTGCCCAGGAACGGGTACTTCGAGTTCGAAGCCCAGCCGCCCATGATGATGCCGTAGACGCCCAGCGACGAAATCGCGAACAGGTACAGCACGCCCACATTGATGTCGGCGACCACCCAGCCCGGCGCGAAGGGGATCACCGCCCAGCCCACGAGAGCCAGGGTGAAGGTCAGCACCGGAGCCAGCAGGAAGACGAACTTGTCGGCCCCGTCGGGGATGACGATTTCCTTCAGCACGAACTTGATCAAGTCGGCGAAGGACTGGAGCAGGCCGAAGGGCCCGACCACGTTCGGGCCTTTGCGCATCTGCACGCCGGCCCAGATCTTGCGGTCGGCCAGCATGAAGAAGGCCAGGGCCACGAGCAGCGGCAGGATCACGGCCATGATCTGGGCGACCGTGATCAGGGTCCAACCGCCGGGCGTGGTCCAGAAGGTGTTGGCGACAGCGTCCATGCCCCTACTCCGCCGCGATCTTGGCGGCGCCGGAAGCCACGGCGGCGCACTCAGCCATCGTCACGCTGGAGCGCGCGATGGGGTTGGTCAGATGGAAAGCCTTCACCACGCTCGCAAACGGCGCGTCGGAGAGCTCGCCCTTGGAACCCAGCAGCCCGAAGTCCAGCGAAGCCGCACCGGCAGGACCGGCCACATAGTCGACCTGGCCGAAGCTTGGGTGATCGGCGAACAACTTGGCCCGGAGCTGAGCCAGGGTGTCGTAAGGCAGCTTGGCGCCGAGGCGTTCGGACAGCGCCCGCAGGATCGACCAGTCTTCCTTGGCCTGTCCCTTCGGGAACACCGCGCGATAACCGAACTGAACCCGGCCCTCGGTGTTGACGTAGATGCCGTCCTTCTCGGTGTAGGCGGCGCCCGGCAGGATCACGTCGGCCAGGTGGGCCCCCGCGTCGCCATGGGTGCCGAGGTAGACCGTGAAGGCGTCCGAGCCCTTGGCGTCGATTTCGTCGGCGCCCAGCAGGAACAGCACGTCGAGCGCGCCCTTCTCCACCATTTCGCCGGCGCTCTTGCCGCCCACGCCCGGGACGAAGCCCAGGTCGAGACCGCCCACGCGGGCGGCGGCCGAGTGCAGCACGTTCCAGGTCATGCCGAAGGTTTTGGCGGCGACGGCGGCGGCCGCCAGTACGGCCCCGCCGTCAGCCCGCGCCAAAGCGCCGGCGCCGACGATAATCGCCGGGTTTTTGGCGCCCTTCAGGGCGGTGACGAAGTCGTTCTTGGCGCGCGCGAGGCCCGAGAGGGTCTGCGGCCCGGCGCCGAGATAGTCGTAGCTATAGGTCAGGTCGGCCTGCTCGCCGATCACGCCCACGCGCAGCGCGCCGGCCAGCCAGCGCTTGCGCAGGCGGGCGTTAAACACCGGAGCCTCGACGCGCGGGTTGGTCCCGACCAGCAGGATGACGTCGGCCTCTTCGATGCCGGCGATGGTGGAGTTCAGCAGCCAGCTCTCACGCGGGCCGGCGCCCAGCGCCATGCCGTCCTGGCGGCAATCGAGGTTCTTAACCCCAAGGCCGCCGAACAGGTCGAGCGCCGCCTTCATGGATTCGGCGTCCTGGACGTCGCCGGCGATGACGCCGACGCGCTCGGGCGTGGTCGCCTTCACCTTGGAGGCGATCAGGTCGAAGGCCTCGGCCCAGGTCGCGGGCTGCAAGCGGCCACCCTTGCGCAGGAACGGCTGGTCCAGGCGCTGGCGCGAGAGACCATCGACCGCGTAGCGCGTCTTGTCGCTGATCCACTCTTCGTTGATGTCTTCGTTCAGGCGCGGCAGCACCCGCAGCACGGCCGGGCCGCGGCTGTCGACGCGGATCGACGAGCCCAGCGCGTCCATCACGTCCACGCTCTCGGTCTTCTTCAATTCCCACGGACGGGCGTTGAAGGCGTAGGGCTTGGAGGTGAGCGCACCGACCGGGCAGAGGTCGATCACATTGGCGGACAGTTCGGATGCGACCGACTTGTCCAGATAAGTCGTGATTTCAACGTCTTCGCCGCGAGAGATGAGACCGATGTCCGGCACGCCTGCCACTTCGGTGATGAAGCGGACGCAGCGTGTGCACTGGATGCAGCGGGTCATGACCGTCTTGATCAACGGCCCCATATACTTCTCTTCGACCGCACGCTTGTTGTCGGCGTAGCGGCTGTCGTCGCGGCCATAACCCATGGCCTGATCTTGCAGATCGCACTCGCCACCCTGGTCGCAGATCGGGCAGTCGAGGGGGTGGTTGATGAGCAGGAACTCCATAACCCCTTCCCGCGCCTTCTTGACCATGGGCGAGTTGGTGATGATCTCGTTGCCTTCGGCGGCCGGCAGCGCGCACGAAGCTTGCGGCTTCGGCGGACCAGGCTTCACCTCGACCAGGCACATCCGGCAGTTGCCGGCGATGCTGAGACGTTCGTGATAGCAGAAGCGCGGGATCTCTTCCCCGGCCAGTTCCGCGACCTGCAGAACCGTCATACCGGGTTCGAACTCGACCTCGACGCCGTTGACTGTGGCTTTTGGCATGCCGTTACTCCGCCGCCGCCAGGGTCGCGCCCTGCACGTGCGGCTTGCCGATACGGTAGTTGGTGATCCGCTCTTCGACCTCGTGGCGGAAGTGGCGGAACAGGCCCTGGATCGGCCACGCCGCAGCGTCGCCCAGACCGCAGATGGTGTGCCCTTCGACCTGGCTGGCGACGTCGAGCAGGAGATCGATCTCCTTCATCTCGGCCTCGCCCGTGGCCATGCGCTCCATCACCCGCCACATCCAACCGGTGCCTTCACGGCACGGCGTGCACTGGCCGCAACTCTCGTGCTTGTAGAAGTACGAAGCGCGCGCGATGGCCCGGACGAGATCGGCGTCCTTGTCCATCACGATCATGGTGGCGGTGCCCAGGCCCGACCGGCGACCGGCCAGGTCGTCGAAGTCCATCAGCGCGACCTCGGCCTCTTCGGCCGGGATCATGCGCATCGAGATCCCGCCCGGGATAACGGCCTTCAGATTGCCCCAACCGCCGCGCACGCCCCCGAAGTGGTCTTCGATCACCTGGCGCATCGGGATCGACATGGCCTCTTCGACCACGCAGGGCTTGTTGATGTGGCCCGAGGCCGCCATCAGCTTGATGCCCGAGTTCTTGGGACGGCCAAAGCCGGCGAACCAGTCCGCGCCGCGGCGCAGGATAGTGCCGACGACCGAGATCGACTCGACGTTGTTGATGGTGGTCGGCGCGCCGTAGATGCCGGCGCCGGCCGGGAACGGCGGCTTCAGGCGCGGTTGGCCCTTCTTGCCTTCCAGGCTTTCCATCAGCGCGGTTTCGTCGCCGCAGATATAGGCCCCGCCACCGTGGGTGACGTGGAGGTCGAAGTCCCAACCGTGGACGTTGCCCTTGCCGATCAGCTTGGCCTCGTAGGCCTGCTTGATCGCCGCTTCCAGGCGCTCGCGCTCATGCACGTATTCGCCGCGGATGTAGATGTAGGCCGTGTGGGCGCGGATGGCGTAGCTGGCCACCAGGCATCCCTCGATCAGCAGATGCGGATCGTTGCGGATGATCTCGCGGTCTTTACAGGCCCCCGGCTCGGACTCGTCGGCGTTGACGACCAGGAAGTGCGGTCGCTCGCTTTCGGCCTTCGGCATGAAGGTCCACTTCAGACCCGTGGGGAAACCGCCGCCGCCGCGTCCGCGCAGGCCCGATTCCTTGATCTGATCGCAGATCCACTCAGGGGTCTGCTTCAGCATTTCGCGGGTGCCGTTCCAGCAGCCGCGCGCCTTCGCGCCCTCTAGGCCCCAATCATGGACGCCGTAGAGGTTCGTGAAGATGCGGTCCTTGTCTTCGAGGATGCCGACCAAGGCCCCTACACTCCCTTTTGCGCAGGGCGAACGCCCGCGACGAAAATCATGCTGCTCACGCCGCCGGCTCCGTGGCGCCCTTGGTAGGCTTGGGCGCGTTCGGGAGTGACTTGATGGGCTTGGCGCGGCTGCCGTCATACAGCGACGGATCGATAAGGACGAGCGGCCCGCCTTCGGGCGCCGAACCTTGACGGCCAGTGACCGAGCCAGGCGCCGGCGTGCGGCCTGCGGCGAACTCGTCGAGCAGCTTGTCGAAGCTCTCGACCGTCAGGTCTTCGTAGTAATAGTCGTTGATCATCGCCATCGGCGCGTTCGAACACGCGCCCAGGCACTCGACTTCCTGCCAGTAGAACTTTCCGTCGGCCGAGCGATGATCCTTCGGACCCAGCCGCTTCTTGCAGTGGGCCAGCAACTCGTTCGCGCCGCGCAGGGCGCACGGCGTGGTGCCGCAGACCTGGACCAGCGCATGGGTGCCGACCGGCTCCAGCATGAACATGGTGTAGAAGGTCGCGACCTCCAGCACCCGGATCTGGGCCATGCCGAGCATCTCGGCGACAGCGCGGATGGCGGGCTCGGAGACCCAGCCTTCCTGCTTCTGGACCAGCCACAGGATCGGGATCACCGCCGACTGCTGCTTGCCGGCCGGGTATTTCGAAATCCACCACTGCGCCTGCTCCAGGCTCTCTTTCGAGAAGCTGAAGCTCGCGGGCTGGTTCGGGGAGAGGCGGCGAACGCTCAAGCGATCCTCACTTCACGAAGTCGACGCGGACGATCTTGGCGTCGGCGATGGTGTAGATGGCGGCGACCTCGAAGGGGTCGGCGTCAGGCGAACGCTTGACCCGCTCGTGGTCGATGACGTTGTTCCCGACCACGATGCGGTTCAGCAACTCCGCATGGTTCTGCGGAAAGTCCGCGAAAACCTGCTCGTACTTGGCGCGATAGGCGGCGATGCCGCTGATCGTCACCGCGCCGTTCAAATCGGCGACCACGATGTTGTCGGCGAAGCAGGCGCAGTGACCGTCAAGATCCTGGGCGTTGTAGGCCTCGAGTTGGGCCTCGGCCACGTCGAACGGGCTGATGCAGGCAGGCGCGCTCAACGGTCGATCTCCCCGAACACGATGTCCAGCGACCCGAGGATCGCCGAGACGTCGGCCAGCATGTGGCCGCGATTGATCCAATCCATGGCCATCAGGTGCGGATAGCCCGGCGCGCGGATCTTGCAGCGATAGGGTTTGTTGGTGCCGTCCGACACCAGGAACACGCCGAACTCGCCCTTGGGGGCTTCGACGCAGGAATAGACCTCGCCCGGCGGCGTGCGGAAGCCTTCGGTGTAGAGCTTGAAGTGGTGGATCAGCGCTTCCATCGAACGCTTCATCTCACCACGACGCGGGGGGGCGAACTTGTTGTCCTCGGTCATCACGGGACCGGGGGTCTTCTTCAGCCGCGCGACGCATTGCTGGATGATCCGCACGGACTCGCGCATCTCCTGCATGCGGCAGAGATAGCGGTCATAGCAGTCGCCGTTCACGCCCAGCGGGATATCGAATTCGAAGTCGTCGTAGCACTCGTAGGGCTGGTTGCGGCGCAGGTCCCAGGCGATCCCCGAGCCACGCACCATCACCCCGGAGAAGCCCCAGGTGATCGCCTCTTGCTTCGTCACCACGCCGATGTCGACGTTGCGTTGCTTGAAGATGCGGTTGCCGGTGATCAGCTTGTCGATGTCGCCGATCGGACGCGCGAAGGCGTCGGCCCAGTCGCCGATGTCGTTGACCAGCGCCTCGGGCAGATCCTGGTGGACGCCGCCGGGACGGAAGTAGTTGGCGTGCAGGCGAGCGCCGCAAGCGCGCTCATAGAACACCATCAGCTTTTCGCGCTCTTCGAAGCCCCACAGCGGCGGGGTGAGCGCGCCGACGTCCATCGCCTGGGTCGTCACGTTGAGCAGGTGGTTCAGGACCCGGCCGATTTCCGAGAACATCACCCGGATGATCGAGCCGCGGATCGGAACCTCAAGGTCCAGCAGCTTCTCGATGGCCAGGCAGAACGCATGCTCCTGGTTCATCGGCGCCACGTAGTCGAGACGGTCGAAGTACGGAATGTTCTGGAGGTAGGTCCGGTACTCCATCAGCTTTTCGGTGCCGCGATGCAGCAAGCCGATGTGCGGATCGACCCGCTCCACGACTTCGCCGTCCAGCTCCAGGACCAGGCGCAGAACGCCGTGGGCCGCGGGGTGCTGCGGGCCGAAATTGATGTTGAACTTGCGGACCGGGGTTTCCTGAATGGTCACGGGTGTCGAAGCGTCGTCAGCCATCACTTCGTGCCTCCCGCTTGGGGCGCGCCGGCCCCGGCCACCTTCTCATCGCCAGGCAGCACGTAGTCGGCGCCTTCCCACGGCGAGAGGAAGTCCCAGTTTCGATATTCGACGGCCTTGACCGGTTCGTAGACGACGCGCTTCAGCTCATCGTCGTAGCGCAGCTCGACATAGCCCGTCATCGGGAAGTCCTTGCGCAGCGGATGGCCGTGGAAGCCGTAGTCGGTCAGGATCCGGCGCAGGTCGGGATGGCCTTCGAAGAAGATCCCGTACATGTCGAACGCCTCGCGCTCGAACCAATCGGCGCACGGATAGACGCCCGTGATGGTCGGAACCGGCGTGTCTTCGTCGGTCTGGATCTTCAGGCGGCAGCGGTAATTCTTGGTCAGCGACAGCAGGTGGTAGACCACGTCGAACCGCTGGATGCGGTCCGGATAGTCGACCCCGCAAAGGTCGATCAGTTGCTCGAAACCGAACTGATCGCGCAATTGGGTCAACGCCTGCACGATCCGGTTGGCCGGAGCCGTGAGGGTCAGTTCGCCATAGGCCACATCATAGCCGGCGACAGCGCCGGCCGCGGAGGTGACGATCTCGTTGCCCAGCGCCTGCAGGGCGTCCTCGGTGACGGGCCAACTCATCGCTCGATCGTCCCCGTCCGGCGGATCTTTTTCTGCAACTGCAGAACGCCGTAGACCAGGGCCTCAGCCGTGGGCGGGCAACCGGGCACATAGATATCGACCGGAACGATCCGGTCACAGCCGCGCACGACGGAATAGCTGAAATAGTAGTAGCCGCCGCCATTGGCGCACGAGCCCATCGAGATGACGTAGCGCGGCTCCGGCATCTGATCGTAGACCTTGCGCAGAGCCGGGGCCATCTTGTTGCACAGCGTGCCGGCGACGATCATCACGTCCGACTGGCGCGGTGAGGCGCGCGGCGCGAAGCCGTAGCGCTCCAGGTCATAACGCGGCATCGAGGCCTGCATCATTTCCACGGCGCAGCAGGCCAGGCCAAACGTCATCCACATGAGCGAGCCGGTGCGCGCCCAGGTGATCAGGTCGTCAGCGGCCGCAGTGATGAAGCCCTTGTCGGCCAATTCGCTCGACACGCCGTCGAAGAACGGGTCGTGGACTTTGGGGTCGTAGCCCTCGACCGTCGTACGGCCGGCCGAACCCGCGGGAACGATCACTCCCATTCCAGGGCGCCTTTCTTCCACTCGTAGATGAAGCCGACAGTCAGAATGCCCAGGAAGGACATCATCGACCAGAAGGCGAACTGGGCCACGTCCTGCGGCAGCTTCATAAGCGCCACGGCCCAGGGGAACAGGAAGGCCACTTCAAGGTCGAAGATGATGAAGAGGATCGACACCAGATAGAACCTGACGTCGAACTTCATCCGCGCGTCATCGAACGCGTTGAAGCCGCACTCATAGGTCGACATTTTTTCCGGATCGGGAGCCGACGGCGCAAGCGTCGCTGACGCCACGAGGAAGGCGAGCCCCAAAACGGCCGCGATCCCCAGGAAGATCACGATGGGCAGATACTGCAAAAGAAAGGCGTTCATGGAATCCTCGAAGGAGTCGCGCGCCCTTCTAGACCACCATTGCGCAGGGTTCAAACGGCGTGGTGCGACCGTTGGTATCGCAGCGCCACATAAATAGCATCGGGTGAAAATTTCGACGCGTCTGTGAGGCTCAAGCCCTTTCCACGCCTTGGAAAACGCCCGTTTGCCGCGCGATTACCTTCACTCGCACCTAGAGGCGCTAGTAATAATCACTCTCAACTGAAAGCGCCTTTTGGAGTGCCTAGCGGCGATTTGGCCCTCGCATTAGACCTGAAGAACGCCTTGTCACCCGTTTGACGCCCGGCTCTCCGCCCCCACCCGGTCCGGACTCCGCCCGCGCCGTGTAATTGGCGATCTTATGCACGGCCCTCTCGCCTTCATTTGCAGATGGCCGTTGACACGATTCAAGTCGGGTCATATCAGACGCCCCTCGCGGCGACGTAGCCGTCACGCGGATGTAGCTCAGTTGGTTAGAGCGCCGGCCTGTCACGCCGGAGGTCGCGGGTTCGAGTCCCGTCATTCGCGCCATTTCTTCTTTCGCTTCTCAGCGGTTCAAGTTCCGGTCCAACCGGGGTGCGAACAGCCGGTCTGCGGATGTAGCTCAGTTGGTTAGAGCGCCGGCCTGTCACGCCGGAGGTCGCGGGTTCGAGTCCCGTCATTCGCGCCACCCTCCCCCTCACAATCAAGACGCCCTGGTAGCAGCCTCTCCTGGCCGCAGGAACAGTCTCGCGATCTCGGGATGCTCCAGTTGCAGCTTCTCGCTCAAATCCTGGGCCGCGCGCTCGATCTCGCCACCGGGCAGATCGTCGTCGAAATCGATGGTCACCCCGGCGAGGATTTCCTGCGGCTCTCACGCCAGGCCACAGCGAACCAGGCGCTCTCGAAACCGATGGCCACGCCCGGCATCAGGAAATTGATCCACGGCTTGGTCAACGGCTCGGGGTTAATGATCTTGAGAAAGCCCTCGGAGATCGAGAACGCGCCGCCCAAGGCCAAGATCATCAGGGCTCAGTCAGCATGGCCGAACTGCCAGTGAACATGAAGGCGGCGAACTTGCTGGCTGCGATGGCGAGATTCCCCGCGGCGGCCGCGTAGATCGCGAAGCGTGAGTCCCCGGCCATCAGCTACTCCCCTCGCCGCAACTCCCTGTACCATCCACGGTTCCGCCGGGCTTGACCATTCCAGCCGGGAGGCGATCCTGCATCACTGCTCAGCTTGAGGTGCGCTGCCATGAAAACCTATCGCTCGGTCGCCGCGCTCGTCGTGTGGTTCGGCTTGCTGCTGCAGTACTTCCTGATGGTGCGAGGACAGAGCGGCGAGGCGCTAGCCACGCGCACCATCAACTTCCTCAGCTACTTCACCATCTTGAGCAATCTGCTGGCGGCTGTCGCCCTTTCGGCCCCAGCGGTCGCTCCGGGCGGTCCCATTGGGCGCTTCTTCGCCAAGCCCTCGGTACGCACCGCCGTTGTGCTCTACACATCGGTGACGGCGGCGACCTACATCGTGATCCTGCAAGGCCTGTGGAATCCGCAGGGCCTGCAATGGGTGGCGGACACCACCCTGCACTATGTGACGCCCGCGCTCTTCCTCATCGACTGGCTGCTGTTCACCCCGAAGGGCGCCCTGCGCTGGCGCTCGGTGCTGCCGTGGCTGACCTTCCCGCTCGTCTACGGTCTCTACAGCATCTTCCGTGGGCCGCTTTCGGGCTTCTATCCCTATCCGTTCCTCGACGTTTCCAACCTTGGATTGGCCCGGGTGGTGGCCAACATGGCGGCGATGAGCGGCTTCTTCCTGGCGATGGGATTGGCCTTCGTTCTCATCGACCGCCTGTTGAAGCGCCGGCGCGCCTAGCCCGCCGCGCGCATCGCCTTCAGTGCGCCGCCCCAGCGCACCAGTTCGTCCAGCATCGCCTTGGCCGAAGTCTCATGCAGGTCATTCGGCGTGAAGGTCTTCTCAGCGTCCAGGTGTTGCGGGAACATCGGGATCGTCACCTGCTCGGGCAAAGGCATGATCTTGAAGCTGGTCAGCATCAGCTTCTCGGCCTGGACCGCGCGCAGCCCGCCTGAAACGCCGCCGTAGCTGACAAAGCCCGCGACCTTGTTGCCCCACTCATGAACCAGATAGTTCATCGCGTTCACCAGCGAAGGCGGCGGGCCGTAGTTGTATTCCGGGGTCACGAAGACGAACGCATCGCCGCTCTCGACGCTCGCGCTCCAGGCCTTGGTGTGCTCGTGCTCGTACTTCCGCAGCCGCGGGTGGTGCGGCTCGTCGTAGACGGGCAAGTCGAAGTCGGCGAGATCGACCAGTTCGACCTCGAAGCCGCCATGCGCCTTCGCATAGGTCTCGAACCACCGGCCGATCGAAAGCCCGACCCGGCCGGGGCGAGTGGAGCAAACGATGACGTTGAGCTTCAGGGACATAGTCGACCTCATCGAGTGCAGAGGTCAGCTATAGCCTGTTGAGCGCCGACCGCTAGCCGGGCGGACCCTGTGGGAACGCTGGAAGGCCCGGAGTGAGCTGGTGCCAGGGCGGCGCCTCGGCGGTCCAGATGTGCATGGCCGGCGACGGCTCCCCCGGATCATCCAGGCTGCCGACCTTCACGGCCAGAAACGGCATGGCCAATGGGTCCGAATAGAGCGGCGTACCGCACTCGGGGCAGAACACTCGCTCGACGTCCGAGCCGCTGCCGCCGGGACTCTTGAAGCCCTTCGGGTAGCCCTTGGTGAGTTCGAAGGCCGTACGCGGAGCGAGCGCGACGTAGTTCGGCCCGCCGCCGGAACTGTACTGACACTGTCGGCAGTGGCAGACCCCGACCGCCATGGGCGGCTGGGTGATCTTGTAGCGCACAGATCCGCAGGCGCAGCCGCCTTGCAACTCGCTCATGTCGTCCCTTCCCTTATCCGACCAGTTCGGCGCTTTTGGTAAGTACGAAGTCCTTCGGATCCGGTGCCAAGGTCGCGCGCCAATAGTCCACGAGGGCGAAGGGCCAGTTCTGGCTCACCCGGCCCTTCTCGTTCTTGTACCAACTGGTCACTTGCGGCGCGCCCCAGGCCATCAGGCTGTTGCCCGCGTCGACCTTGGCGTTGAAGGCGTCATGAACGTCCTGCTTCGGCTCCATGGCCGCCGCCCCGGTCTCGGCCAGCAATTTCAGGCATCCGAGGATGTAGCGAACGCTGCATTCGGAGAAGAAGATGATGGAGCCATTGACCACGATATTGGTGTTCGGTCCGTAGATCATGAAGAGGTTGGGGAAGCCCGGCGTCGTCATGCCCAGGTAGGCGCGAGCGTCGCCATCCCAGCTGGCATGAAGGTCCGCGCCGTCGCGGCCAATGATCTTCATCGGCCACAGGAACTTCGAGGCGTAGAAGCCGGTGCCGTAGATGATCACGTCGAACTCGCGGCTCTCGCCATCGACGGTGACGATGCCCTGCGGGGTGATTTCGGAGATGCCCTCCGTCACCAGCTCGACATTTTCGCGCTTCAGCGCCTCGATCCACACGCCGTTGTCCAGCAAGGACCGCTTGCCGCCGACCGGATAGGTAGGGATCACCTTGGCGATCAAGTCGGGACGATCTGGCGCCTGGGCGGCTATGGCCTGCGCGATCATCTCGCGGAAGCCGAAGTTCATTTCGCTGACCGCCGTCGACGGTCCGGTCCAATTGGGGTCGGCGGTAACCATCGGCAACAGCCCATCGGTTACGGTCCAGAACATCCAGAAGCGGTACCATTTGTCGTAGAACGGCACGTGCTCCATCAGCCAGTTCATCCCGGCCGGCACGTCCTCGTGATAGTGCGCCACCGGGAAACCCCACGGCGGCGTGCGCTGGAACACGGTCAAGCTGCCGACCTTTCTCGCGATCTCCGGCACGAACTGGAAGGCGCTGGCTCCCGTGCCGATCACGGCCACCCGCTTGCCAGTCAAATCGACGTCGTGCCGCCACTCGGCCGAATGGAAGGCCGCGCCCGCGAACCGTTCGCGCCCCTTGATGTCGGGATAGCGGGGCCGGTTGAGCTGGCCGACAGCGGTGATGACCGCCTGGGCTTCGACATGCTCGATCCCTGACGGGGTCTTCAGCCGCACTTTCCAGACCGCGCGCGGTTCATCCCAGACCATTTCCTCGACCGTGGTTTCGAACCGGACGTGCTTCTTGACGTCGTGGCGAGCGGCGACGCCGCGGAAGTAGTCCAGCAGCACGGGCTGGGTGGAGAAGTGCTGGGGCCAAAAGTGGTTCGGCTCGAAGCTGTAGGAGTACATGTGATTGGAGGAATCCACCCGGCAACCCGGATAGGTGTTCTCCAGCCAGGTGCCTCCCACATCGGCGTTCTTGTCCACGATCTCGAATGGCACGCCGGCCTGGGTCAAACGGATGGCCGCGAGGATGCCGGACATCCCGGCGCCGACGACCAAGACGTTCAGGCGCCGCGCCGCGGCCTTGAGCTGCGGCGAGGACCATTGCGGGTCTTTTGAACTGTGGCCATCGAGCGCAAGCTCATCGGTGAGAAACTCGCCATAGCCGTCGGGAATGTCCGCGCCGGCAACGAAGCTCATCATCTGGCGGACGGCTTCGGGCCCTGGTATCGGCGCCATCGACCGCTTGCCGGTCAGATAGTCGGTGATCGCGATCTTGGCGGCCGCTCGCATCTTGGCCTGCTCGGCCTCGGACACGCCTGTCTCGCCACGCGAGAGCGGCATGTAGGTCGGCCGCCACTCTGGCCGCAGCCAGGTCATATCACCCGTCAGATGCACCAGGGCCGCCGACAACGCCGGCAAATGGGCGCTCTCCAAAGCCTGATCGAGGGGGGTCAAATCGACCGCCATGCTCTTTCTCCCTGGATAATCATTGTTCTTTCAAGGGAGCTTACGCCTCTCGCGGGCGAGGAAAAGGGCGCCCTGGCGTCAGGGCGCCTGCCGCTCAGGCGACGATCCGAACCGGCAGGGTCTCGTAGCCCTTCACGAAACTGGACCGCACCCGGCGTGGCTCTTCCACCACCTCAATCCGCTCGAACCGCTTGAGGATCTCCTCCCAGACGACGCGGAGCTGCATTTCCGCCAGCCGATTGCCGACGCAACGGTGGATGCCAAAACCGAAAGAGAGATGCTGACGGGGTCGCTCGCGATCGATGATGAAGCGCTCGGGCTCGGCGATCGTCTCGTCGTCGCGGTTGCCCGAGACGTACCACATGACGACCTTGTCGCCCTTCTTGATGGTCTTGCCGCCCAGTTCGAAGTCCTCGGTCGCCGTCCGGCGCATATGGGCGAGCGGCGTTTGCCAGCGGATGATCTCGGGCACCATCGAGGTGATCAGCGAGTGATCGGCGCGCAGCTTGTCATACTGTTCGGGATTCTGATTGAGGGCGTAGAGGCCGCCGGACATCGAGTTGCGGGTGGTGTCATTGCCGCCGACGATCAGCAGGATGATGTTCCCGAGATACTCGTCGGGCGTCATGTTCCTCGTAGCCTCGCCGTGCGCCAACATAGAGATCAGGTCTCCGCGCGGCGGCTCATTGACCCGCTGGTTCCAGAGCTCTGTGAACTCGGCCAAGCACTCCATGAGTTCGGCCTGACGCTCATCCTCTGTCTCGCAGATCCCGCCCGGCATCGGGATGCAGGTCGCTACGTCCGACCAGCGGGTGAGCTTGCGCCGCTCCTCGAAGGGGAAGTCGAACAGGGTCGCCAGCATCTGGGTTGTCAGTTCGATCGACACACGGTCAACCCAGTCGAAGGTCTCGCCCCTCGGCAAGGCGTCCAGGATCTTGGCCGCCCGCTCGCGGATGATCGGCTCCATCATGTGCAGGTTCGCCGGCGAGACGATCGGGCTGACCGTCTTGCGCTGCACGTCATGGCGCGGAGGATCCATGGCGATGAAGCTTGGCCTGCGCAGGTCCGGCCGCGCATCGCGAATGGTGATGCCGCCGAGCGCGGCCTCCGACGAGAAGACCCCGTGGTTGGTGTCGACCACCATGATGTCGTTGTACTTGGTGACCGACCAATAAGCCCCGAACTCGGAGTCGGCGCAGTAGTGGACGGGGTCCTCCCGCCGCAGGCGTTCGAAATAGGGCCAGTGGGTGTTGGTTCGGAACAGCTCCGGATCGCCCGGATGCATTTCCTCAAGCGGCATTGAGTAGGCGCGAGCCCGCGCTTCGTCGGCCAGCTTCATGGCGCCGTCAGCCATTCGATCCTCCCTGGTGCGGCGCCTGGTTTTCGGCTGGGAGGCCGTGACCGGCGTCGTTCAGGCGATGAAATCCCAAACGAGACGCGGTCACAACGCCTTAAAAATCCAAACTAGGTTCGGTTCGGCCTCAAGGGCGAAGCAATCGCCAAGCCGCATAGGGAGACTCTTGGTCGGCGCCGACGGGTTGGTGGCGCACGTCGAGCGCCTGATCTTCGAGTGGCTTGGCGAGCTCGGCATACACCGTCGCGGTCGAAAGCCCGAACGGCTCTCCATCTTCATTGGAGTAGGCGAACCTGACGGCGCTCACACCAGTCAGGTACATGGCCGACAGGCACATCGGGCATGGCTGCCCGCTCGCATAGACGACGCACCCGTCCAGCCGCGGGGCGCCCAGCACCTGGGCGGCCTTGCGGATCGCGGAGAGTTCGGCGTGGGCCGTCGGATCTCCCGTCGCACCGATCTCATTCACCCCCGTGGCGATCACCTCGCCGTCCTTCACGACCAGCGCGCCGAAGGGACGTCCGTCGTGGTCGCGTACATTGGCGAGCGCCAGGTCGATCGCTTGCCGCAGGAAGTGCTCCTCAGTCGCCATAGCCGCCTCCTAACCTTGCGCCCGCGCTATCTGATCCAGCACCTCCCGCGACAGGGTCATTCCTGAGGCGTCCAGGTTTTCGATCAAGTGCGCCATCCTGGTGGTCCCCACCACGGCGCACGACACATTCGGATCGGACAGCACATAGGCGAGCGCCGCCTGCGCCGCCGTCATGTCCGGGATCTGCGACAAGAACCCGAACCGCGCACCTCTGGCGACATCGGCCCGATGGTTCTTCATTGCCCGCAGCGCATACCAGACATCCCTCGGCGCGCGCAGGCGAAGGACTTGGCGATTGGCGTGCCCCATGGCCAGCGCCATCCCGGCCAGTACGCCCTTCCCCTGCCCCGTCGCCCTGGCGATCAGCGGCGCGCGTTCGGGGCGTAGGACATTGTAGTCCACCATCACCACGTCAAAGACCGGTAGGCCGACCACATGCTCGATCAGGGCCGGGTCGAAGCTGTTGACGCCCAGCGCCTGTACTAGCCCGCGGCGCTTCAGACCGCCCAACATGGCCAGCATCTTGTCATCGAGTTCAGCCGCCGCCGGTCCATGGAGCTGGAGAAGCGGCAGCGTCTCAAGGCCAAGGTTGCGCAGGCTGCGCTCGACGCTCGCCTCGATGCCCTCAAGGGAAAAATCACGGATCACACGGCGGCCGTCATGCCGCGTCCCGGCCTTGGTGGCGACCACGACCCTGTCCAGGTTCCGGCCTTTGAGCGCTCGGCCCAGTCTCGGCTCGGCCGCCCCGCCCGAATAGGCGGCGCCGGTGTCGAAGAACGTGACGCCATGGTCCAGCGCCGCATGCACCAGCTTCACGGCTTGGCGCTCGTCAAACGCCTTCTGACCCCACCAACTCGCGCAGCCGAGCCCGATCTCTGAGACGATCAGGCCGGTCTTGCCGAGCGGTCGGTAACGCATTTGAGGGACACTTCTTGGCAAGGCCCGCCCTAAGCGTAACCTACGAGCCGGGCCCACGCGTGGGCGAAGAATGGTGGGCGGCGAGGGGCTCGAACCCCCGACCCCCTGGGTGTAAACCAGGTGCTCTGACCAACTGAGCTAGCCGCCCGATCGCGCCAAAAATGGCGCGCCTATAGATAGCGAAAAGGGCGACCTCCGGGTACGGAAGCCGCCCTGAATGCTAAGACCGCTTGCACAAGCCTTAGTTCAAAGAGCCCTTCAGGCCTTCGCCGACGCGGAAACGCGCGGTCTTCGAAGCCGGACGGCTAACCGTCTCGCCGGTACGCGGGTTGCGCGCGGTGCCAGCGGCGCGGTTCACAGGCACGAAGCTGCCGAAACCGACGAGTCGAACTTCTTGTCCCGCCTTCAGCGACTCGGTGACGCTGTCGATGAACGCTTCCAGCGCGTCCTTCGCCTGCGCCTTATTCAGGCCCGCCTTATCGGCAATCGCCGTGACGAGTTCGGCCTTGGTCATTGTTTGTCTCTCCCAGCCCGTTATCTCAAACCGCGAACCTCTCGCGGAAGCGCGAGGCTGCTTCGCGTCGCGCGATTATGGCGGGCGATTCCCCCGCGTCAAACAAAGGCGGCGCGGGAAATACCCGCGCCGCCTGAATTTACCTCACTTTTCCACCGATTAGTGGGTGATGACCGCCTCGTCGCCAGCGTCATCGACCGCAACCGATACCGGCGGTTGGTCGGCTGGGTTCCAGTCGATGGGCGTCAGGGGCTGAATCAGCGCCTGCGCCAGGACTTCGTCGACGTTGGAGACCGGGATGATCTCCAGGGCTGACTTCACATTCTCAGGAATGTCAGCCAGGTCCTTCACGTTCTCCTGCGGGATCAGCACGGTCTTGACGCCTGAACGGTGGGCCGCAAGCAGCTTCTCTTTCAGACCGCCAATGGCCGTCACCCTGCCCCGCAGGGTGACCTCGCCCGTCATGGCGATGTCCTTGCGGATCGGGATGCCCGTCAGCACCGAGACGATGGCGGTGGCCATCGCCGCGCCGGCCGAGGGGCCGTCCTTTGGCGTCGCGCCGTCCGGCACGTGGATGTGCACGTCGGTCTTCTCGAAGATCGGCGGCTCGATGCCGAAGTGGGTCGCGCGGCTGCGAACATAGGAATTCGCGGCCGAGATCGACTCCTTCATCACATCCTTCAGGTTACCCGTGATGGACATGCGGCCCTTGCCGGGCATCTTGACCGCTTCGATGGTCAGGATGTCCCCGCCGAACTCGGTGTAGGCCAGGCCGGTGATGATGCCGACTTGGTCTTCCTCGTCCGTCTCGCCGTAACGATACTTCTGAACGCCCGCGTACTTGGCCAGCCGTTCGGCGTCGATGGTGATCGACTTGACGTTTTCACGCGCCAGGTCACGCACCGTCTTCCGCGCCAGGTTGCCCAACTCCCGCTCAAGCGAGCGGACGCCGGCTTCCCGGGTGTAGTAGCGGATCAGGTCGCGCACCGTTTCGGTCGGCACCACGAACTCCTCGGCCGTCAGGCCGTGGTCCTTGGTCAGCTTGGGCAGCACATGCCGCAGCGCGATCTCGACCTTCTCATCCTCGGTGTAGCCGGGGATGCGGATGATCTCCATGCGGTCCAGCAGTGGCTGGGGCATGTTCAGGCTGTTGGCCGTGGTGACGAACATCACTGGCGACAGATCGTAGTCTACTTCGAGATAGTGGTCCGCGAAGGTCGAGTTCTGCGACGGATCCAGCACTTCAAGCAGGGCCGAGGACGGGTCGCCGCGATAGTCGGAACCCATCTTGTCGATTTCATCCAGCAGGAAGAAGGCGTTGGTCGACTTGGCCTTCTTCATCGACTGGATGATCTTGCCCGGCATGGAGCCGATATAGGTCCGGCGGTGACCGCGGATCTCGGCCTCGTCACGCACCCCGCCCAGGGAGACCCGGACGAATTCACGGTTCGTGGCCTCGGCGATCGACTTGCCCAGCGAAGTCTTACCCACCCCCGGAGGACCGACGAGGCAGAGGATCGGCCCCTTCAGGGAACCGGTCCGGGCCTGCACGGCCAGGTACTCCAGGATGCGTTCCTTGACCTTCTCCAGACCATAGTGGTCGCGGTCGAGGACCTCTTCGGCCTTCACCAGGTCGATAGTCTTGGTCTTCGCCTTGCCCCACGGGATCGAGAGCAGCCAGTCGAGGTAGTTCCGCACGACGGTGGATTCCGCCGACATCGGGCTCATGTTGCGCAGCTTCTTCAGCTCCGCATCAGCCTTGGTGCGGGCTTCCTTGGTCAGCTTGGTGCGCTTGATGCGCTTTTCCAGCTCGAGCAGTTCGTCGCGTTGATCGTCCTGCTCGCCCAGCTCGCGCTGGATCGCCTTCATCTGCTCGTTGAGATAGTACTCGCGCTGGGTTTTCTCCATCTGGCGCTTCACGCGGTTACGGATTTTCTTTTCCGTCTGCATGACGCTGATCTCGCCCTCCATGAGGGCGTAGACCTTCTCCAGGCGCTTCACGACGTTGAAGACCTCAAGCAGGCTCTGCTTTTCAGCGATCTTCACCGACAGATGGCTGGCGATGCGATCGGCGAGTTCGCCGGGCGCGTCGACTTGCGGCATCGAAGCCAGGGCTTCCGGCGGCACCTTCTTGTTCAGTTTGACGTAGTTCTCGAACTGCTCGACGACCGCACGCGACAGGGCTTCGGCCTCGGCCGACGCTCCGCCGTCTTCGGAAATGAAGGCGATCTCGGCTTCGTAGAACTCTTCCTGTTCGGTGAAGCGGGAAATGCCGGCGCGAGCCTTGCCTTCCACCAACACCTTCACAGTGCCATCGGGCAGCTTCAGAAGCTGCAGAACCGTGGCGACCACACCGACGTCATAAATGGCTTCGGGCGACGGATCGTCGTCGTCCTTGTCCTTTTGGGTGGCCAGAAGGATCTGCTTGCCTTCGCCCCGCATCGCCTCTTCGAGCGCGCGTACGGATTTCTCCCGGCCCACGAAGAGCGGCACCGGTTGATGCGGGAAAACCACGATGTCCCGCAGCGGTAGAATGGGAAGGGTCTTAATCTCGGACATGATGCATTCAACTCCTGCCGGCCTGTTGGGGAGTCAGGCTCGGCCCCCGGGCCGTGGTCACATCAGACGATGCGTCTGAGTCGGACGACCCGTCCGCCTTGGTTGGCGGCTTGTTGGTTCATTTATGTGGACGCTTCTGCTGCGCATTCAAGCGTGGCGGCAAAAGGCTGCGGCGTTCTGTCTAGGAAGTGTGGCGCCCGATACTCAAGCGCCTTCCCCTTTTGCGACCTGTTCGCGAGCGTTTTTCAGCATTTCATCCAGGGCCGTGCGATCAAAGTACCGCCCTTTCAATACGATACCGTGGATCTTCCGCGTAGCGGCGATGTCGGCCAGTGGGTTCTGGTCCAGAATCAGGATGTCGGCGGTCTTGCCTGCGGCCACGGCGCCGTAGTGCTCGGTCTTGCCCAGAAACCGCGGGCCGTTGATCACGGAAGCTTGCAAAGCCTGTAGCGGCGTCAGCCCGCCGTCCACGAACACCTGAAGCTCGTCGTGCAGGCCAATACCCGGATAGTTGAACGAGTTCAGGAAGCCGGCGTCGGTGCCAGCCAGGATGGAGACCCCAGCTCCCTGCAGCAAAGGCAGGAGCGAGACGTTCTTCTCATAGATCGCGTGGCGACGGGCGATGGCGGCCGCGTCGTCCTTGGCCGCTCGCTCTACGCGCCAAGCATAGGTGCCTTTCAGGCCAGGGCCGATATAGGCGAGGTACGGATCGGCGGCGTGGTTGTCCTGGTCGAGATAGGCGGTGATGCGGCTGCCGTTCAGGGTCGGAGTGACGAAGGTTCCCCGCGCCGCCAGGCCGCGATAGGCGGCGATGGCGGTGGCTTCATCAAACGTCGCCAGGGTGCGTGCGGTGGCTTCGGCTCCGGTGATCCGGCCGGCGGCCACGTCGGCGGCGATCTGCGCCTCCTGCGGCGAACCCATTTTCAGCGCGTATCCCATGTGTTCGATCGAGCCGAGACCGGCTTGGCTCGCCTGCTCCACGGTGATCGCGGCCGGGATATGCGCCGAGGTCGTCAGCCCTCGGGCCTTCGCCTGCTTCAAAGTGTAGAGAAAGAGGTCCGGCTTCAGGGTGTTGTCGGTCACCTTCACGAAGTCCACGCGCAGGCCCTGCAGCTTGGTCAGGGCGGCGTCCACCTCGGCCTCGGTTCCAACCTCGAGGGTTCCTTTCCAGATCGGCTTGAGGCCTTCGATCTTGGGTCCGGAGCTATAGATCGTCGGTCCAAGCAGCTTGCCGGAGGCCACCTCGCCGCGCCACGCCAAGACATCCTGCGGCAGGTCGCCGGAGGCGTCGCGCACGCTCGTGACGCCATGCGCGAGGTAGAGCGGCAGGAGCGCCTTGTTCTCGCCAATCAGATCCGGCCCGCCGCCAAAGTGGACGTGATTGTCCCAGAGCCCCGGCATCACAAAGCGGCCGCCGGCCTGAACAACCTGAGACGCGGTGTAGGTCTTGCGGGCCGCTGCAGTCGGCGCCACGGCGACGATGTCCCCGCCACGCACCGCGACAGCGCTCTTGGGCGACAAGGCGCCCGTCGCCACGTCGATCACCGTCACGTCAAGGATCAGCAGATCGACCCGCTCAGCCGCCCGCGCGGCGAAGCCGCCGAGGCTGAAAGCCGTGGCGAGAGCGATGGAAAGCAGCGGACGACGACGCATGGAGGGCCTCTGGTTCGAGAATCCTCCCCCTGTTAGCGCCTCAAAGCCGCCTCGTCGCGCCGGGGCCAGCGGAATTCACGGCTATTTCGTCGCGGGCGGCCCGGCCGACGGGGCGTACATGAACGTCCCGCAAAGCTCGTTCTCGGGAGAGTTTACCGACGGCGGGCTCGCGCCGTTGAAGGCGACCAGGAACAAGGCCGGAGCGCCGCCGCTATCCACGCCTTCGTGGGTCACGATGAAGGTCGTCGGGGCCGCGCCACAGAAGCCGCCGTTGCGTGCCTGGGCGTGATCTTCCTTGGTGACGCGGAAAACGTCCAACACCGCGGCGTCGGGCACGTTGATTAGACTTGAGAAGCTCGCCTTGGTGTCGGCGTAAGGATCTGCGCCGCTGGCCGTGCCGACGCCTTCCAAACCGTAGATCTGTCCCTGCGAAAAAGCGAAACCGGCGTCCGTGGCGCTCAGGTCGCCAGTCACCCCCATCGCCGTAGTGGATATCGCATCGAACTTGCCGCGCGGAGCCGCCAGCGTTGGCGTTGGGACGCCTGCAGCCACAGGGGCGGCCACCGGCTGCGACGGGACCGGCTTGGCCGGCTCGGCCGACCGGTCGCAACCAGCCTGAAGCGCCACAACCATGGCCAGGACCGCGGCGGCGAGCACGCGCATCTAGTTCAGCTCCACATTGGCGTAGCGACCATCGAAGTCGCAGTCGAAGCTGTAGGTCACGGTCCGCGGCCCGACGTCGGCGGCGACATAGCCCTGAACCGAATAGCCGCGATTCTGCGCGCGGGCCGAGGTGATGCGGTCGATCCGCGCCCGCGAGCCATAGCGCGAGGCCTGGCTCATGGCCTCGTTCGAGCAGCTGTCGACCGCACGGCGGGAATCCCCGCTCCAGGAAGACCCGCTGCCGTTGTCGTTGTTGTTGTTCTTGGAGTTTGCCGCCAAGGCCCCGAGCAGCAGCCCGCCGATCAGCAGTCCGCCGACCACGGCGGCGGTGTTGTCCTTATCCTTGCCGCCTCCTGAGTAGCGATCCTCGACCCGGAAACGCCCACGGCATCCGCGATCCACCCAGATGCCGCGCCCGTCTTGGCCCCAGGTCTGGTTCTCAATGCATGGGCCACGATCGTTGCTGTACTGGCGATCCAGCCACACCCGGCCGCGGGTGTTCACCGAGCAGTAGTTGCGGCCATAGCCGCTGGACGAACAGTCAATGTAGGAGTCGGCTAAGGCGACCGTAGGAGGCGCCGCGCCCCATAGCCCGAGGATCGTCGCCGTAATCATCAAGCCGACGCGCATGGTGGTCTCCGCTAACGCTGATCAACACCCTAACGCGAACATCCTTACGTTGAGAATAGACCTTGTCATCGGCGCCCAATCGAACTCACATCATGGGAGAGCTGGGCGAGGTTTCCACATGCGGCACGGTTTGCTTACGAGCGCCATCCTGGGGCTGACTCTCTTGGCCGGATCGGCGGGAGCACAGACCTTTGACGCGGCCGTCAAGCGGGGCGCCCTGAAAGTCTGCATCGTCGAGACCGCTCCCTACGCGATCAAGACCCCCCGCGGACACTGGATCGGCCACGAGGTCGATGTCGCCAAGCGTTTGAGCTCAGACTTCAATCTGACCCCTGAATTCGTGCCGGTCACCTATGAGGACATGATGGGCCGACTGGCGAAGGGGGACTGCGACCTGATCGCCGCCTCCCTGGCCATCGAGCCTGATCGCCTGCGCCAGGCCTGGTTTACCCGTCCCTATGGCGAGAGCGAGGTCAGCATCGTCACCGCCGGCGCCCACAAGCTCGCCGATCTGGACAAGGCCGGGACGATCATCGGCGCCGTGGCGGGCACGCCGGCCGCCGACTTGGCCAAGGCCCGGCTGCCGCTCGCCACCATCGAGATCTTCCCAGACCTGATCGCCGCCGAGCGGGCGCTGGAGTCCGGGGCGGTCATGGGCCTGGCATACAAGGCGCCCATCCCGCGCCTGATCGCGGCGAAAAGCCCTGAGAAATATATCGTGGTCGCCGGCGACCCGCTAGCGGGCACGGCCGACGCCTTTGCGATCCGAAAGGGAGACGCCGACCTGCTCAACCTGCTCGATGGCTGGATCGAGGCGCGCCGCAGCGACGGCTTCCTGGCGCGAACAGACCGCTATTGGCTGACGACGCTGGACTGGATGGAACGGATGAAGCCGCGCGCGCCCGCCGCCCCCGCGAAATAGCCGCGGCCTAGTCGCTCTTGGCTGCGGTCGATCTGATCGTCACGGCCCCTATCAGACCCGCCGCAGCCGCCGCCATCGCGGCGACCTTCATGGCCGCCTCGTAGCCTTGGGCCAGGCCCGACGCCGCGCCGTCGCCTGCGCCCATCGCCAGCACAAATCCGGCAAGCGCCACCGCCGCCAACCCGCCGATCCTGGCCGTCGCATTGTTCACACCCGACGCCGCCCCCTCATAGGCGGCCGGGGCGGCGCCCAGCACCGCATCCGTCAACGGCGCGACAGCGACGCCCATTCCGACGGCCAATAGGGTCAGGCCGGGGAAGACTCCGCTCCAGTAGCTGGCCTCACCGGCCCTGACAGCGAGCAGCACGAAGCCTCCGGCCGCCAGCAACGGACCGACGGTCAGCATCAGGCGAACGCCGACCCGCGCGGTCATCGCCCCGGCCAACGGCGACAGAACCGCCAGCCCGATAGAGAGCGGCAGCAAGGCGGCGCCTGCACTGGCGGCGGCGTAGCCATGGACGTCGATCAACTGGAACGGCAGCAGGAACAATGCGCCGCCGAACGCGGCGTAGAGCAGGAAAGTCAGACCGTTCGCCCCGGCGAATGTCGCCGAGCTGAACAGCGAGAGCGGAACCATCGGGCTCTCGGCTCGGCGCTCGATCACGACGAAGGCCGCCAAGGCCCCGACGCCCAGCAGCAAGCCGGCGATCACCGGCTCGGCGGTGAAGCCGCGCGCCGGCGCTTCGGTGAGGCTCCAGGTGATGGCGGCCAAGCCCAAGGTGACGCTCAAGGCGCCGGCCCAGTCGATCGGCCCGGCCTGGGGCGCCTTACTCTCGCGCGCACCGGCCAGGATGAACCCGATCGCCAGCGCCGCCAGCGGCAGATTGATCAGGAAAACGGCCCGCCAGCTCACCGTGTCAGTCAGCCAACCGCCCAGCACCGGTCCGATGGCGCTCATCAGCCCCCCTGCCCCCGCCCATATGCCGATCGCCTTGGCGCGGCCCTCCTTGTCGAAGGATGCTCCGAGAATGGCCAGGCTGGCGGGAACGAGCATCGCGGCCCCAACGCCCTGAAGCGCTCGCGATGCGATCAGCAGGTGCAGGCTTGGCGCCAGGCCGCAGAGGGCTGAGGCGCACGAGAAGATGATCACCCCGACTACGAACACGCTGCGGCGGCCATAGCGGTCCGCCGCCGCCCCGCCCGCCAGGACCAGGGCGCCGAGAAAGAGCAGATAGGCGTTCATGATCCACTGCGCTGAGGCGGCGTCGCCGCCAAGCTCCCGCTGGATGACGGGCAGTGTCAGATTGACCGCTGAGCCGTCGATGAACGCCAGGCTCGACCCCAGGACCGTTCCGATCAGGACCAGCGGCCCCTTCGCCGCGCCCGTGCGTCCCTCCGTCGTCGCGACCACGCCGCGGTCGCAAGGCGGGGCGACGTAGGTCATCGTGGATCACGCAAAGAAAAAGGCCCCACGGAACCGGTCCGTGGGGCCTTGATCATGTTCAGACGTCCCGGCTCTTAAGCCGCGCCGCCCTTGTCTCGACGCTCGGCATAGATGACCAACGGCTGAGCGCGGCCCTCTACGACCTCGGCGTTGACGACGATCTCTTCGACCCCGTCATAGGTCGGCAGCTCGTACATGGTGTCGAGCAGGATGCCTTCCAGGATCGAACGCAGGCCGCGCGCGCCGGTCTTGCGGATGATGGCCTTGCGGGCCACCGCGTTGAGCGCGTCGTCGGTGAAGGTCAGGCCGACATTCTCCATGTCGAACAGACGCTGGTATTGCTTCACGAAGGCGTTCTTCGGCTCGGTGAGGATCTTCACCAGGGCCGGTTCGTCCAGGTCGTCCAGGGTGGCGATCACCGGCAGACGGCCAACAAATTCCGGGATCAGGCCAAAGCGCAGCAGATCGTCCGGCTCCACCTGGCGGAAGACTTCGCCCGTGCGGCGTTCGTCCGGGTCCGACACCTTCGCGCCGAAACCGATCGAGGTGCCTTGACCGCGCGCCGAGATGATCTTCTCGAGCCCGGCGAAGGCGCCGCCGCAGATGAACAGGATGTTGGTGGTGTCGACCTGCAGGAATTCCTGCTGCGGATGCTTGCGCCCGCCCTGCGGCGGCACGGAGGCGACGGTGCCTTCCATGATCTTCAGCAGCGCCTGCTGGACGCCCTCGCCCGACACGTCGCGGGTGATCGAGGGGTTGTCCGACTTGCGGCTGATCTTGTCGACTTCGTCGATGTAGACGATGCCGCGCTGAGCCCGCTCGACATTGTAGTCGGCGGCCTGGAGCAGCTTCAGGATAATATTTTCGACATCTTCGCCGACATAGCCGGCTTCGGTCAGGGTCGTGGCGTCAGCGACCGTGAACGGAACATCGATGATTCGGGCCAGGGTCTGGGCCAGCAGCGTCTTGCCGGTCCCGGTCGGGCCGATGAGCAGGATGTTCGCCTTGCCCAGTTCGACGTCGTTATTCTTCGTCGCGTGGTTCAGACGCTTGTAGTGGTTGTGAACGGCGACCGACAGCACCTTCTTGGCGTGGTCTTGGCCGATCACGTAATCGTCGAGAACTTCGCGGATCTCTTTGGGCGTTGGCACGCCGTCCTTAGACTTCACGAAGGAAATCTTGTGTTCTTCGCGGATGATATCCATGCACAGCTCTACGCATTCATCACAGATGAACACGGTCGGGCCCGCAATTAACTTGCGGACCTCATGCTGGCTCTTGCCGCAGAAAGAGCAATAAAGAGTGCTCTTGGAGTCCCCGCTTGCGGCCTTGGTCATGGTCGTTTCTCACTCTCTCGACGACATCGACGCATTATCGTCATCGCTCGGCCCGGAGGCGTCCCTGAACGCCATCAATACAGGATACGCGCCCGGGGTTGTCTAATCCTTGACATTCCCCGATCCGAGACACGATCACAAGCCTTCGCCGGTGCTCAGTGACAAATGGTGTCGCGGCGCCCGATGGCGAGCCTATCCGAATCTCTAGATGGGAACCGGTTAAAGCGGTGCAAGTGAGCTGTCGCTGATGTCGCACCGGCTCCTCCCCAAAGGCCGAAACGGCGTCGCGAGGCTTGGCTTGAAGTTGACACACGCGCCGGGGCGGCGTGTTGGGGGTAGTATGGCCAGGCGAAATCTACGGCGCATAGGAGCCTCGCCCATCGAATCCTTGAACGAACACATCGAGGACGCGGGCGTCGTCGCCTTCGACTTCGACGGCACTCTAACGGTTCGCGACAGTTTCACCGCCTTCCTGAAGTGGCGAGCGGGCCCGGCCCGCTACAATCGCGGCCTGGTCAAGCTGATCCCCGCCGCGATCTCCTATCTCGGCCACCGCAACCGCGGGCGGATCAAGGCCGCGGCGGTGCGCGAGTACCTGACCGGCGTGCCGCGCGAGCAGTTGGAGGCCGAGGCGCGCCAGTTCGCCGAGATCATGGCCCCTCGCCTGCTGCGGCCGGACGCGGTCCGCACTTGGCGGCGCTGGGATCAACGCCGGGCCAAGCTGGTGATCGTCACCGCCTCGCCTGACATCGTCGTCGCGCCATTTGCGCGCGGGCTGGGCGCCGACCTGCTGATCGGCACCGAACTGGCCTTCGACGAGCATGATCGCGTGGCGGGCGGTTTCGTGGGCGCGAACTGCCGGGGGCCGGAGAAGGTCCGCCGGCTGCAGGCGGTGTTTGGCCCCGACATCCATCTGGCGGCCGCCTATGGCGACACCAGCGGGGATCGTGAGATGCTGGCGATAGCCGACGAGGCTGGCTACCAGGTCTTCAAGGAAAAGCCCTGACATAGCTGGCTCGGTCACCTCGATGACGGAGCACGACACGCCCATGATCACCGGCCCCCAGATCACCGCCGCCCGCGCCCTGACCGGCGTCAGCCAGACCAAGCTGTCCATCCGCTCTGGCCTGGACCTGGCCGCGATCCGCCGCCTGGAGGCCAAGCGCGCCGTCCACAGTGAGGACAATGAGGCCCTGATGGCGGCCCGGCGGGCGCTGGAGGAGCTGGGCGCGGTGTTTATCGATGAGAGCGGCGGCTTTGGCGCCGGCGTCCGCCTGAAGTTCAGCCGCAGCCAGGCCCGCGCGATCGGCGCCTGGGAAGGCGAAGGCGGCGTTCCGGCCGACGACGACGTCCAGTAAGGATGCGCTTTCGTGTCCAGAAGCTGATCCGCGACCGTCTGCCCGCCATCATGCGCGCCCAAGGGCTGCAGGTCTTCGACCGCCGGCTGAATGCTGCCGAGTTCATCGCCGCGCTCAAGGACAAGCTGGTCGAAGAGGCGCAGGAGGTCGGCGCGGCCACCGGCCGGGCCGACCTCATCGACGAACTTGCGGACGTCATGGAGGTGATCGCCGCCCTGGCCGAGGCGAGCGGCGTGACGCCGGGCGAGATCGAGGCGCGCCGGCGGGCCAAACGAGCTGAACGCGGCGGCTTTGATGAGCGCGTCTTCAACGCCGCCGTGGAAGCGCGCGACGGATTGCCGGCCGCCGAATACTATCTGGCGCGGCCGATGCAGTATCCCCGCGAGGATTGAGCCACAGCATGAAGCACGCGGGTCCGCAGGCTTTGGACGGGCTGGAGCCCCTGATCGCCCAACTGCGCACGCTTCCGGGCATGGTCGAAAAGAAGCGCGGCGTCTTCTACCGCAAGTCCAAGGCCTTCCTGCACTTTCATGAAGACCCAGCCGGGCTGTTCGCCGACCTACGCGCGGCCGAGGGCGGGGACTTCGACCGCTATGACGTCAGCCTGCCGGCCGCGCGCCAGGCGCTGATCGCCATCGTCGCCGCTCGCCTCAAGGCCTAGCCGACCAAGGCTCGACCTGCCCAATGATCGTCAGCGGCCGGTCGCTGACGACCGCGTCCAGCACCCCTCGCCAAATCTCGGCGTTCGTCAGCCATCGCGAGGCGCCATCGGCTACCTTGAACCCAAGAACCACCTGCCGGAGCCGACAATCGGCAAGGTCGGCGGCCACAGCGGCGGCCCGCTCCAGGCGATCAGGATGCGCCGGGTCGGCGGTGGCGCTGCCCAGGACCTGGAACAGGCGCCCCTGCACCTGCTCGGCAAGCAGCCGGGGCGCGGCGATTTTCAGGGTGTGGAACCAGGCGATGGCCAGATCCACCGGCCCTGAACGCTCGACAGCAGCGGTGAGCGCAGCGGCGAACGCCTGCTGGTCATGATAGTCGCAATCGAAGCCGGACTCGCCAAACGCCTGCGAGGCCCGGCGCGACAAAAGCGAAAGGCGCCCGCCGTCGCTGGCGAGCGCCTCCACAAGTTCTGAAAGCATGCCTGTGCCGCCCACCACCAGGATGTGCGCCGGCATCGGCCTTAGTCGTCCGAGCGCGTCTCGTAGACGTGGTCGACGAGGCCCCACTCCTTGGCTTCCTCAGCGGTCATGAAGGTGTCGCGGTCGAGCTTTTCCTCGACCTCGTCATAGGTCCGGCCGGTGTGCTTGGCGTAGATTTCGTTCAAGCGGCGCTTGGTCTTGATGATGTCCTCGGCGTGGCGCTCGATATCGGAGGCCTTGCCCGAGTAGCCGCCCGACGGCTGGTGGACCATGATGCGGGCGTTGGGCAGCGAGATGCGCGAGCCCTTTTCACCGGCCATCAGCAGGAACGAGCCCATCGACGCGGCCATGCCCATGCAGAGCGTCACCACCGGCGACTTGATGTATTGCATGGTGTCGTAGATCGCGAGGCCCGACGTCACCACTCCACCAGGGGAGTTAATGTACATCTGGATCTCTTTCTTGGGGTTCTCGGCTTCGAGATAGAGCAGCTGGGCGCAGATGAGCGCCGACATGCCGTCCTCGACCGGACCGTTCAGGAAGATCACCCGTTCCTTCAGCAGGCGGGAGAAAATATCGAAGGCGCGTTCGCCGCGGCTGGTTTGCTCCACGACCATGGGCACCAGGTTCAGCGCGGTGATCTGCGGGTCACGCATAGAAGAAAGCCTCTCTGGATTGGTCGACTCTGCGCGCAGAGCCGCGTTCCCCACCGATATCGCGTGGCGGAGGGGCCAACGCAAGGTGACCGATGGTCCTAAAGAAAATCCCTCCCCTGTTCGGGGAGGGATTCTGATGGTTCGGCAGACGTTTTTTGACGCTTAGGCGCCGTAGCCGTCCGGCATGTCGTCTTCCTTGAGCAGGTCTTCTTTGGAAACCTTCTCGTCGGTCACGGTGGCCTTGTTGACGATCAGGTCGACAACCTTGTCCTCGAAGATCGGGGCGCGAAGCTGAGCCTGCATGTTCGGGTTCTGACGGAACATGTCGAAGATCTGCTGGGCTTGCTGGCCGTAGCGCATGGCTTCGGCGCGCATGGCTTCCAGCAGTTCCTGCTCGGTGACCTGCACTTCGTTGGCGCGGCCGATCTCAGCGAGGACCAGGCCGAGGCGCACGCGGCGCTCGGCGATCTTGCGGTACTCGGTCTGCAGCTGGTCGTCCGACTTCTCGGAATCTTCCGGCGGCAGGCCGCCACGTTCCTTGTCCTGCTGAACTTGCTGCCAGATGGCGGCGAACTCAGCTTCCACCATCTTCGGCGGCAGCGGGTAGTCGGGGCGCTCGTCGAGCACGTCCAGCAGAGCGCGCTTCAGCTTGAAGCGCGAGGCGCCGGCGTACTGCGACTCCAGGTTCGTCTTCAGCAGTTCCTTGAGCTTATCGAGGCTCTCGATGCCCAGGCGCTCGGCCATGGCGTCATCGATCTTCGATTCCACCGGGGCGCGGACTTCCTTCACCGTGGTGGTGAACTCGGCGTCCTTGCCGGCCAGGTTGGCGGCTTGGTAGTCGGCGGGGAAAGCCACCTTCACGATGACTTCGTCGCCGGCCTTGGCGCCGACCAGTTGTTCTTCAAAGCCCGGGATGAACTGACCCGAACCGAGCACCAGCTCCGAATCGGTGGCCGTGCCGCCTTGGAACGCTTCGCCGTCGATGCGACCGACGAAGTCGATCACGATCTGGTCGCCGTCCTTGGCCTTCACCGACTTGCCGGTGCGCGGCTCGTAGGTGAGGTTTTGCTTGCCGAGCTCTTCGACGGCCTCTTCGACTTCAGCGTCGGTCGGCTCGTAAACCGGACGCGTCAGCGCGATCTTGGTCAAATCGGTCGGCTCGAAGTCCGGCATGATTTCGACAGCGATCTCGTAGGAGAGGTCGGCCTTGCCGTCGATCACCTGGGCGATGTCGCCCTCGGGCTTCAGGTCAGGCTCGCCCGCAGGGCGCAGCTTGTTGTCTTCCAGCACCTTCTGGGTGGTCTCGGTGATGGTTTGCTCCACCACTTCGGCCATCAGAGCCTTACCGTGCAGGCGACGGACGTGGGCGGCCGGAACCTTGCCAGGACGGAAGCCCTTGATGTTGAGCTGCGGCGTGATCTCGACGATCCGCGCCTCAAGCCGTTCGTTAAGGTCCGCGACCGGGACGGTCACGCCGTAGACGCGGCTCAGGCCTTCGCCAGACTTTTCAACGATCTGCATCGACATTCTCGAAATTCCGGAGTGCGGCGCTACCTCGCGCCAGCAGATCCGCCCTAGGGGTGAAACGATGGTCGCCGCCGAACAAGCGGCGGCGAGCGGGCGCTCTTATGTCATTTCGCACGCGCCAGTCCAAGCGCAAAGACGGCGCTTTCCGACGGTGTTTCCGAACCCTAGGCTCCAAGCACGGCTTCGGAAAGCGAGCTTTATGACCCAGTCCATCGCAAAGACGGACCCGACGCGCGGACAAGCGTTCAACGACCTCGACGTCGCCAGGGCCTATGCGAATCGCGCGCCCTACCCTCCGGAGCTCTTCCGCCGCCTTGGCGAACTCGCCCCGAACCGCAACCGTGCGCTGGATCTCGGCTGTGGTCCGGGCAAACTGGCCCGGCCGCTGGCAGACATGTTCGCAAAGGTCGAGGCCGTTGATCCAGCCACCCCGATGATCGCCGTCGGGCGCGAGTTGGACGCCGGCGCCCATGCAAATATCGGATGGTGTCGACGGCCGAAGCCGCGCCGCTTTCCGGGCCATATGATCTGGTCGTGGCGGGCGTCAGCATCCACTGGATGGACCACGAGGTCCTGTTCCCCCGGCTTTGCACGGAGATGGCCGAAGGCGGCGTTATGGTCATCGTCGGCGGCGACGAGGCCAGCGATCCGCCCTGGGCGCGCGAGTGGCCCGAGCTGATGCGTCGATGGATAAGCCGTATGGGCGGGACCTATGACCGCCAGACCTTCGCCGCCGAAGCCAGCGCGCACGAAGCCTGGATGACAATCACGGCGCGCGAGACGATCGCCTCGACCGTCACCCAATCTATCGAGGCGTTCATCGACGCCGAGCACTCCAGGGGAACCTGGACACGCCGCAAGATGGGACCTGCGCGTAGCGCCGAATTCGACGCCGACCTGCGCGCGCTGCTGACGCCGCATGCGCAAGACGGCTTCCTCACCTACCAGGTGCGGAACCAACTCACCGTCGGCGCGCCGAAGCCGGCGCCGTCTGTTTGATGATTGGTGCGGGCGAGAGGACTCGAACCTCCACGCCTTACGGCGCTAGAACCTAAATCTAGTGCGTCTACCAGTTCCGCCACGCCCGCGTTCCGAGGGCCACATAGGATGTAGCGCCCCTCGAAAGCAAGTCACCGATCGAGCCTGTTGCCAAAAGGCGCGACGGGACGCCCGTCAGGACTGGAGCAACTCCAAGGCCAGCGGGATCAGCGAGGCCACCAGCAACAGCGCCATGACGATGTTGAAGCCGCGCAGCACGGCCGGCTTGTCCAGGAACCGGCGCAGGCCGACTCCGAACCCGGTCCAGCTCATCACGCACGGCAGGTTGATGGCCACGAAGATCAGGGAGACCGCCACGATATTCGCCACGTAGTGCTCGCGGGGCGCGTAGGCGGTGACCGCGCCGAGCGCCATCGCCCAGGCCTTGGGGTTCACCCACTGGAAGGCCGCCGCTTGGAGGAACGTCTGCGGCTTGCCCGAGCCGCCGCTGGTCGCCATCCCCTTCGAGGTCGCGATCTTCCAGGCCAGCCACAGCAGATAGAGCCCACCGGCCACCGACAGCACGTCGTGCAGCTCAGGATAGGCCGAGAACAAACCGCCCAGGCCAAGTCCGACCGCGACAACCAGCACGAAGAAGCCGCCGCTGACGCCCAGCAGATGCGGAATACTGGCCCGGAAGCCGAAATTGGCGCCCGACGCCATCAGCATGGTGTTGTTCGGGCCAGGCGTGATCGAGGAGACGAAGGCGAAGAGCGCCAGCGCGGCCAGGAGTTCGGGAGTAAGCGCGGTCATGGAGGTTCCTGAAGGAAGTCTCCGACGCAAGATCAGGGGCCCTGAAAGCAAAAACCCCCGCCGTCGCCGGAAGGGGTTTTGGAAAGATCGTCGGGTTTGCCTGCCCCTAGACCTCGACGCCCCCCAGTGCGCGCATAATCGCCCGCCCGATGAATACCGGGCGGCCAATAGCCTGAAGAACGGCTGCGCGTTGGAAGTTCGACGTCATGTCGCCGGCCGCGTATCACGCGCCGCCGAGCTTGGCCACAGCCCTAGATATCCCGCCCCTCGTACAGGCGACGCAGGATGCTGGGCGCTAGTCCAGGCAAATCCTCGGCGATAAGGCCTGGCCCATGCAGGTCGGCGGCTTCGGAGTGGATCCAGGCCGCGGCGCAGGCCGCCTCGAAGCTTTCCATGCCCTGGGCGATGAGCGAGCCGATGAAGCCGGCCAACACGTCGCCGGAGCCGGCGGTGGCCAGCCAAGGGGAACCATGGGCGTTCACGCACACTCGGCCGTCGGGCGCGGCGATGACGGTGTCGCCCCCCTTCAGCAGGATGATCGCATCGGCGCGCCCGGCGGCGCGCCTGGCCGCAGTGATCCGGTCCGGGGCGTCCTTCAGGACGCCGGGGAACAACCGCTCGAACTCGCCGGCGTGCGGGGTCAGCACGTCATCGACGTCGAGCACCGAGAAGAGCTCCTCCGGATCGTCCCGAAACACGGTGATGGCGTCGGCGTCGAGCACGAGGGCCGCGCCCGTGCGGGCCAGAGCCAGCACATTGACCAGGGTGTTCTCGGTCACCCCGGCTGCCGGACCGATCACCGCGGCGTCCACATCGGCCGCGAGCTGTTCCAGTTCCGCCTCGGTGTCGAACCCGCGCAGCATGATGGCTTCCAGGTGGCCGGCGTTGACCGACAGAGCTTCGGTGGGAGACAGCAGGGTCACTACTCCCGCCCCCAGCCGCAGACCCGCCCGCGCCGACAGCCGCGCCGCGCCGGTGCTCCAGGCCTCGCCCGAGATCACCACCAGCCGGCCCCGCGCATGCTTGTGCGAGAGCCCGGTGGGCCACGGGAAATTGGAGAGCCAGAGTTCGGGGCCGTTCTCCACTAGGTCTCCGCCCGTCTCCTCCAGGCCAATGTCGGCGACGATCACCTCGCCGCACAGGCTGCGGCCCGGCAGGAGCACGTGGGCGGGCTTCTTGGCGTGGAAGGTGACGGTCAGGCCGGCGCGCACCACCGGCCCTTGCGGCGCGCCGGTGTCGCCGGGCAGGCCGCTGGGCACATCTATAGCCACAACCGTCTCCGGTTGCCCGGCGAGCCGAGCGGCGATCGCCGCCGCCTCCCCGTTCAACGGGTGAGAAAGGCCCGCGCCATACATGGCGTCGACGAACAATCGCGCATGCAACGGGCCGTCGAAGGGCGTAAGGCCGCCATCCCAACCTGCGGCCGCGGCTTGAGCATCAGGGGTTTCCGGCGCGGCGAGCGCCCTCACCTCCACCGGCCATCCGCGCGCCTTCAGCAGTCGCGCGACGACATAGCCGTCGCCGCCATTGTTGCCTGGGCCGCACAGCACCGCCACGGGCCGGACGGAAAACCGCTCGACGATAGCGTCAGCCACCGCGGCCCCGGCCCGCTCCATCAGTTCGGAGCCGGGCGTTCCGGCGACGATCGCGGCCTGGTCGGCGGCGGCGATCTCAGCGACCGTGTGAATCCTGCGCGCGGGCACGGCCGCTCCTTACGATGAAACTAGAGTACGCCGGTGGAGGCCTCACGCCCCCGCTCCACCAAGGCCAAGCCATCGGTCCTGACTTCCAGCGTCGAGATAGAGGCGTGGTCGGGGCGGAAGACCAGAACGCGCTCATCGCTGTCCAGATGCGACATGACCGCATTGATAGCTACGTAGTGGGAAAACACTGCGGTCCCGCCACGGGCCTCCAGTGATTGCACCATGTCGCTGCGCCAGACCTCGTAATCCAGATCCCCTTGGACATCCTTCCACTTGCCTTGGAAGACCGCCCGCAGCCAGGCTGGCCGCTCTGCTGCGTCAAGGCCGGCCGGTGTCGGAATTTCGCCGACCGCGGCGTCGATTTCCAGATCAACGCCCAGGGCCTCCGCCGTCGGCATGGCGGTCTCGCGGCAACGCCGCAGCGGAGAACTGACCACCCGCCGGGGGCGATCAGCTTCCGGCAACGACATCAGGTAATCCCGCGCCGCCTCGGCTTGCGTCTTGCCGGTCTCATCGAGGCCGGGGTCCTCGTCGGCTTCGCCCCAAACGGCGGCCGGCTTGCCATGGCGGATCAGGTAGAGACGGGACATCAGTTCAATCCGGTACAAATATGTTGCGCGCGCCGTCCTCGGAGCGTCCGACGGTTCCGGTCCGGCCCACCGCCTCGCTCGCCTCCAGGCCGCGAAGCGTCGCTTCATCGGTCGGAGTGTTGGCGATAAAGCGGCGGCCTTCCGAATCGCGGCCGACGACGATGCCCATCATGTAGCCCTCGCGGCCGTGAACGACCGTGTAGGTTTCTATTGTGGCCGCACCTTTTGGCTGTTCGATGACAACGGGATGCGGCAGGGCGTCGATCTGGGCCTGGATCAGCTTCGGATCCTGACGCTCGAATGGGCCCTTGAGCGGCGTGGTCGAATAGACGCCGGTCGATTGCTTGGTCAGGAACCAGCCGTTGGCGGTGATCAGGCCATAGGACCCGGGATCATCGCGCAGCCGCTGCATCATCACGGCGATGGAATGCATGGCGTAGTTGTTGCCCGGCCCGCCCATGTACGGAAGGCCGCCGGTGACGGTGAGACCGCGCGGGTCGTCCAGGTCCAGGCCCAGTTCCTCGGCCCCGATCTCCACGGCGATGGGGAAGCAAGAATAGATGTCGATATGGCCGATATCGGCCAGCGAGACATCCGCCATTTCCAGCGCCCGCTTGCCGGTAAGCCGCATAGCCGGGCTGGAATGGAAGTCCTGGCGGTCGATTGGGTACCACAGGTCCGAGGCGTCGGCGCAGCCGTGCAGATAGACCAGCCTGTCCTCCGGCACGCCCAGTTCGCGGGCCTTCGCAAGGCTCGTCACCAGGACACCGGCCGACTGATCGACCTCCATGATGGCGTTCAGGTACTTGGTGTAGGGAAAGCCGACCATGCGGTTGCGATCGGTGACCTCGACCAGTTCCTCCGCCGAACGCTCGATCGGGAACCAGGCGTCCGGGTTCTTGGCCGCCACCTGGGTGAAGGGCGCGAACAACTCGCCCAACCGCTTCTGGTGATCGGGGATCGAGCGACCGTCGCGGGCGCGCAGGGCGTTCTCAAACAGCGGATAGCAGTTGATCGGACGACCGATGCCGTGGGCGTTCTCGTAGGGCGTGGTGCCGGGGCGCGGATCGCCGATGCGCTGCGGCTCGGGCAGGTCTTCGGCGTCATCCCAGTCGGCGAAGCCTAGCCCACGCTGCAGGCGCTTTGTCGCCGAGCCCAGGAACTCGCAACCCACGACCAAGGCGAACTGCGTTTCGCCCTTGGCGATCCGCTCGCAAGCCGTGTTCACGAGCTGCTGCGGGCTGTTTCCGCCCATGTGCGAATAGACCGCGTAGGCCGGATCGGCGCCCAACCGCTTCGCAAGCGTCGCGGGGGGATTGGTGGAGTGCGGCACCAGCCGCCCGCCCCCAGGTGCGTCGATCGTGAAACCCACCACAGCCAAGGTGTCGATGCCGGCCAACGCCTCCGGCTTCAGCCCGGCGTCGAGGGCGGCCCGTTCCGCCGCAATCTTCAGCAACGCGGTGGGAGATGGCGAAGCGCCGGGCTCGCCGCGATAGGTGAATTGCCCTGCTCCGATAAGAACCGGTGTCCTGTCGTCCATTTTCCGTCCCCTCCCGGCCTTCGTCCGACGCCAAAGATGGGCGTCAGACGAAGTGGGCTATGCGTTTGCGGCGCTGGTCGCTATTTGGGCGCCTTGTGACTAAAATTACGGCATTAACATCATCGCACGCTCCCGCGACGGAACCGCAAGCCCCTCCCTCTTGTCGCCCGCTGCTGGAGCGTGCTCGTAGCCCCGAACCGCAGGGGCGGCGTCGCACGAGTGAAACCTGGTCATGAAAAAGATCGAAGCCATCATCAAGCCGTTCAAGCTCGACGAGGTGAAGGAAGCCCTGCAGGAGCTGGGCGTTCAAGGCATGACCGTGATCGAAGCCAAGGGCTATGGCCGCCAGAAGGGCCATACCGAGCTCTATCGTGGGGCCGAATACGTCGTCGACTTCCTGCCCAAGATCAAAATCGAGGTGGTTGTCTCGGACGATCAGCTTGAGCCCGCCCTCGAATCCATCGTAGGCGCGGCCCGTACCGGTCGCATCGGCGACGGAAAGATCTTCGTTTCGGAAATTACCGACGTCCTGCGCATCCGCACCGGCGAGACCGGCGCCGCGGCCGTCTGAATCAAGGCTATCGAGACTTCTTCAAGGGGATAAGACCAATGGCTAGCGCCCAGGACATTCTGAACGAGATCAAGGAAAAGGACGTCAAGTACGTCGACGTGCGCTTCACCGACATTCGCGGTCGGATGCAGCACGTAACCTTCGATATCGATCTGGTGGACGAGGAATTCCTGACCGACGGCACGATGTTCGACGGTTCGTCGATCGCGGGCTGGAAGGCGATCAACGAAAGCGACATGAAGCTGCGTCCCGACCTGGACACGGCCTATATCGACCCCTTCTACCAGCAGACCACGCTTTGCCTGTTCTGCGACATCGTGAACCCCGACACGGGCACCCCCTACAACCGCGACCCGCGTTCGATCGCCAAGGCGGCGCTGAACTACGTGAAGTCGGCCGGTATCGGCGACACCGTGTTCTTCGGCCCTGAAGCCGAGTTCTTCATCTTCGACGACGTGCGCTGGTCCACCGACCCGCACAACACCGGCTATTCCTACGACTCGACCGAACTGCCGGCCAACACCGGCAAGGCGTACGCCGAAGGCAACATGGGCCACCGCCCGGGTCCTAAGGGCGGCTACTTCCCGGTCAACCCGGTCGACTCGGCGCAAGACCTGCGCGGCGAAATGCTGGCCGTCATGGGCGAGCTCGGCATGAAGCCGGAAAAGCACCACCACGAAGTGGCGCCGGCCCAGCACGAACTCGGCCTGAAGTTCGACACCATGATCGTCATGGCCGACCGGATGCAGCTCTATAAGTACGTGATCCACAACGTGGCCGCGGCCTACGGCAAGTCGGCGACCTTCATGGCCAAGCCGATGTTCGCAGACAACGGTTCGGGCATGCACGTGCACCAGTCGATCTGGGCCGACGGCAAGCCGCTGTTCGCTGGCGACAAGTACGCCGGCCTGTCGCAGATGTGCCTGTGGTACATCGGCGGCATCATCAAGCACGCCAAGGCCATCAACGCCTTCTCGAACTCGACCACCAACTCCTACAAGCGTCTGGTGCCCGGCTACGAAGCCCCGGTGAAGCTGGCCTACTCGGCCCGCAACCGTTCGGCCTCGATCCGCATCCCGCACGTCGACTCGCCGAAGGCCAAGCGCATCGAAGCCCGCTTCCCGGACCCGATGGGCAACCCCTACCTGACCTTCGTGGCCCTGCTGATGGCCGGCCTGGACGGCATCATCAACCAGATCGACCCGGGCGCGGCCCAGGACAAGAACCTGTACGACCTGCCGCCCCGCGAGCAGAAGAAGGTTCCGGAAGTCTGCGGCTCGCTGCGTGAAGCTCTGGAAAACCTCGACAAGGACCGCGGCTTCCTGAAGGCCGGCGGCGTCATGGACGACGACTTCATCGACGCCTACATCGAGCTGAAGATGCAGGAAGTCATGCGCTTGCAACTGCATCCGCACCCGGTCGAATTCGACATGTACTATTCCTGCTAATCGAAACCGCCTGAGGCGATTTCAGAGGGGCCGTGGAGTGATCCACGGCCCTTTTTCTTTGCGTCCCACCTCTGGCGTTGACGGACGCTGTTCAATCAGCCGTCATCCCCGGCCAAGCTTGCGGAGACACGCGGGCAAGAGGGGGAACGCAATGACGATGAAGTTTCTGACGACGGCCGCCCTGGTGCTGGGCGCGAGCATGGCCACCGGCGCCCAGGCGGCGACCTATGAGGCGCAAGTCGTCCGCACTCAGTTCGGCATCCCCCACATCACCGCCAAGAATTACCGCGGCATCGGCTATGGCCAGGGCTACACCTTCGCCCAGGACAACCTTTGCCTGCTCGCCGACAAGGTCGTGACGGTGAACGGCGAGCGCTCAAAGCACTTCGGGCCAGACGCCACCACTGTCATCGCCTTCACCGACATCAAGAACCTGGAAAGCGACTTCTTCTTCCGGGCCAACACCGACATCGACAATCTGCGCGCCGGACGCGCCAAGGGCTCGGCCGATTATCGCGAACTGGTCGATGGCTATGTCGCCGGCTTCAACCGCTATCTGGCCGACACGCCCAAGGACAAGCTGCCGGCCGAGTGCGGCGACAAGGCCTGGCTGCGGCCCATCACGGTCGACGACATGCTGCGCCTGAACGAGGAGCGGATGATCCAGGCCAGCGGAGGCGCGTGGCTGCGCCAAACCAACGCCGCCGTCCCGCCCACAGCGGACGCCGCCTTGAAACCAGCCGCCAGCCTTGGCCTGCCCAACATGGCCGAGATGATCGGCCTGGGCTCCAACGGCTGGGCCTTCGGGCGCGAAGTCACCACCAACAAGTCCGGCCTGGTGCTCGGCAATCCGCACTTCCCCTGGGAAGGCACCAACCGTTTCTACCAGACCCACCTGACCATTCCCGGCAAGTTCGACGTGATGGGCGTGACCATCGCCGGCGGCCCCGGCATGTCGATCGGGTTCAACAAGGACGTCGCCTGGACCCATACGGTGTCGACAGACCGCCACTTCACGCTGTTTGAACTGGCGCTCGATCCGGCCGATCCCACCGCCTATCTGGTGGACGGCAAGCGCCATGCGATGGACCGCAAGAGCGTCACGGTCGAAACCCCCACCGGCCCGCAGACCCGCACCTTCTACACCACCAGCTACGGCCCGGTGGTGGTCATGCCGCAGGCGGGGCTGACCTGGAACACCAAGACCGCCTACGCCCTGCGGGACGCCAACCGCGGCAACTCCAACTCGTCGGACACATGGCTGCGGATCAGCCGCGCCAAGTCGGTGGGCGAGATCAAGCAGGTCATCGAGCAGACGCTCGGCATCCCGTGGGTCAACACCATCGCGGCCGACCGCCATGGCGATGCGCTCTACGCCGACATCACCGCGACGCCGAACGTCTCGGCTCAGAAGCTGAAGGATTGCGCGCCCAGCGCCCCAGCGGCCGCCCTCGCCGCCTCGGCCCGGATCTATGTGCTGGATGGCGCCCGTTCGGCCTGCGACTGGGACGCCCCTGGCCTGATGCCCGGCGTCACCATGCCGGCGATGATCCGCACCGACTATGTCGCCAACAGCAATGACAGCTACTGGCTGGCCAACGCCAAGGCGCCGATGGCGGCCTTCTCGCCGCTGGTCGGCCCGGCGGCTATTCCGCAGAACCTGCGCACGCGCTCCGGGATCATCGAAATCGATCGTCGCCTGGCCGGCGAGGATGGACTGGCGGGGAACACCTTCGACATCGAGAAGGTGAAGACCATGCTGTTCTGGAACCGCAACCTGGCCGCCGATCTATATCTCGACGACGCGCTGAAGGCCTGCGGGGCCAGCCCCACGGCCACCACCGCCGCCGGCAAGACCATCGACATCAAGACCGCCTGCGCCGTCCTGGCGAAGTGGGATCGCCGCATGGACAACGAGAGCGTCGGCGCCCACGTCTTCGTCGAGTTCTGGCGCCTGGCCCAGAAGATCCCCAACCTCTACGTCACCCCCTTCGATCCGGCAGATCCGGTCCACACCCCGCGCGGATTGAAGACCGACAGCGAGACCGCGGCCAAACTGCTGGCCGCGATGGCCGGCGCCGTCGAGGTGCTCGAAAGCCAGAAGACCCCGCTGGACGCGTCCTATGGCTCCATCCACTTCGCGGTTCGGGGCGACCAGAAGATCCCCGTTCACGGCGGCGAAGGCGGCGACGGCGTGCTGAACGCCCAGCAGGCGCGCTGGAACGCTCAGGCTGCAGGCTACGTGCCCTATCACGGCTCCAGCTACATCCAGGTCGTGAGCTTCGACGACAAGGGACCGGTTGCCGATGCGGTGCTGTCCTATTCGCAGTCGGCCGATCCGGCCTCGCCGCACTTTGCAGACCAGACCTGGCTCTACTCGAAGAAGGGCTGGCATCGCCTGCCTTTCAGCAAGGCCGACATCGCCAAGGACGGCGCCGGCCCAGTGTTGGTCCTGAAGGGGAACTAAGCCCTGGACATGGCGGCGATGGTTTCCATCGCCGCCATCTGGGCTATCGCGTCGGCGCCGCCGGTAAGGGCCGGCGCGGCCCCGCGCACCGCATCGACAAAGGCGCGAAGCTGGAAGTCATAGGTCGGATCACGGCTTACGGTCTCGCGGCGCGCCTCCTCGCCCTCGACGCTCACCTCGATCAGGTGGCCCATCTGCGGCGCCAGCGGGTTGATCACCTTCAGCCGCCCTTCTAGCCCCTCGATCTCCAGAGTGGCGCGAACCGGGCCGGCCATGTCGCAGGAAATTTCGGCGCTGACGCCGCGCGGGAAGGCCAAGGTCGCCTGGGTCGAGATATCGACCCCCGTCGCCCCGATCATCGCCTTGGCGGCTCTCACCTCCGGCTCGGCGCCGACCACCGTGCGGACCCAATGCAGGCAGTAGGTCCCCAGGTCCATCAGCGCGCCGCCGCCCAGGCTGGGGTCGTAGCGCAGTTCCGTCGCTGTCGCCTCGATCGAGGTTGAGAACACCGCCTCCAGACGGCGGACATCGCCGATCTCGCCGCTGGCCACGATCTCCAGCACCCGCGCGAACAGCGGATGGTAGCGATAGTGGAACGCCTCCATCAGGACGAGGCCGCGCGCATCGGCCACCGCGACCATCTGCTGGGCTTCCGCCAGCGTCATGGCGAACGGCTTCTCGCAAAGCACTGGCTTGCCAGCCTGCAACGCCGCGACCGTCAGGTCTGCGTGTCGCGAGGCGGGAAGCGCATTGTAGACCGCGTCTACCTCTGGATGGGCGATCAGCGCCTCGTAGTCCTCGGCGACGTTGGGGATCGCGTGTTCGGCGGCGTAGGCTCGCGCCCGCTCAGGATCGCGGGCGGCGACGGCCATGACCTGGGCCACGCCGGTCGCCTTCGCCGGGCCGATCAGCGCCATCGGTGCGATCCGCGCAGCGCCCAGTATGCCGATCCGCAGCGGCTTGGTGCTTTGCCCACTCATAATTGCTTCCTTCCCCAGTCCGCGACGGCGCGTGGCGCTTGGCTACATTGCATTCGCATGGACGGCGATTCATATGGGGCGGTCTCGAATCGTTCCATTTTCCCGGCAGCATGTCCCAGCCCCCCACTCCGCAAGCTTCCCTCTTCGACGACGCGCTGAATCCCGCGCCCGCCGCGCCGCTGGCCGAAAGCCATGAGCCGCGGCCCGACCCCGTCGTGCTGGGAGCCAAGGAGCCGGCTGGCGGCTATTCGGCCAAGGACATCGAGGTCCTCGAAGGCCTGGAGCCCGTGCGCAAGCGGCCGGGCATGTACATCGGCGGCACCGACGAGCGCGCCCTGCACCACCTGTTCGCCGAAGTCCTCGACAACGCCATGGACGAGGCCGTCGCGGGCCACGCCAAGGTGATCGAAGTTCGGCTGGACGCCGATGGCGTCCTGACCGTCAAGGACGACGGCCGCGGCATCCCGGTCGACCCGCACCCGAAGCATCCCGGCAAGTCGGCGCTTGAAGTCATCATGACCGTCCTGCACTCGGGCGGTAAATTCTCCGGCAAGGCCTACGAGACGTCAGGCGGCCTGCACGGCGTGGGCGTCTCCGTTGTGAACGCGCTGTCCGAGCGCGTCGATGTCACCGCCTGGAAAGACGGCTTCGAGTGGCGCCAGTCATTCAGCCGCGGCAAACCGCTGGGCGGCATTGAAAAGCTGAACCCGACCCGGAAGAAGGGCACGGCGATCAGCTTCCTGCCTGACGCCCAGATCTTCGGCGAAGGCGCGATCTTCAAGCCCGCCCGCCTCTATCGGATGGCGCGCTCCAAGGCCTATCTGTTCGGCGGCGTCGAGATCCGCTGGAGCTGCGATCCGTCGCGCATCCATGACCAGACTCCGGCCGAAGCGACCTTCCGCTTCCCGAACGGCCTGGCCGACTTCCTGGCCGAGCGGGTCAAGGGCATCGAGACCGTAACCCCCGAACCCTTCGCCGGGCGCATCGAACGCAAGAGCGAAGGCGGCGCCGTCGAGTGGGCCCTGACCTGGACCCCGGCCGGCTTCGGCGAGGCCGACGGCTTCATGCAGTCCTACTGCAACACCGTTCCTACCCCTGAGGGCGGCACCCACGAGGCGGGCCTTCGTGCGGCCCTCACCCGCGGCCTGAAGGCCTATGCCGAACTCACCGGCGAGAAGCGCGGCAGCATCCTGACGGCCGAGGACGTGATCTCCCAGGCCGGCGCCCTGATCAGCGTCTTCATCCGCAACCCCGAATTCCAGGGCCAGACCAAGGAGCGGCTGTCGTCCTCCGACGCCCAGAAGCTGGTCGAGAACGCCCTGCGCGATCCTTTCGACCACTGGCTGACCGCCCAGCCCAAGGCCGCCTCGGCCCTGCTGGAGTTCGTGATCGAACGCGCTGAAGAGCGCCTGAAGCGCCGGCGCGACAAGGACGTCCAGCGCGCCTCGGCGACCCGCAAACTGCGGCTGCCGGGCAAGCTGGCCGACTGCTCGGGCCAGGCCACCGACGGCACTGAAATCTTCCTCGTCGAAGGCGACTCCGCCGGCGGCTCGGCCAAGCAGGCCCGCAATCGGCGCACCCAGGCGATCCTGCCTCTGCGCGGCAAGATCCTGAACGTCGCCTCGGCCACGCTCGACAAGCTGGGCGGCAACAAGGAACTGACCGACCTGATGCTGGCGCTGGGCGTCCAGGGCGGATCGAAATTCAAGGAAGAGGACCTGCGCTACGAGCGCGTGGTGATCATGACGGACGCCGATGTCGACGGCGCCCACATCGCATCGCTGCTGATCACCTTCTTCTACCGGACCATGCCGAACCTGATCCGGTCGGGGCGGCTCTATCTGGCCCTGCCCCCGCTCTACCGGATGAGCCACGGCGGCAAGACCATCTATGCCCGCGACGACGCGCACCGCGAGGAACTGCTGGCCACCGAGTTCAAAGGCAAGAAGCCCGAGATCGGCCGCTTCAAGGGCCTGGGCGAGATGATGCCGGCTCAGCTCAAGGAAACCACCATGGATCCGGCCACACGGACCATGGCCCGCGTGACCCTGCCCCGCGCCGAGGAAAGCGTCGAGGATCTGGTCGAGGCGCTGATGGGCCGCAAGCCCGAGCTGCGCTTCCGCTTCATCCAGGAAAACGCCGAGTTCGCAGTCGCCGACCTCGACGTCTAGGCTCGGCCATACCGCCACGGGGATTGAAATGGCCGTAGCCGCTTCGCACGCCTACCGCCCGCACCTTCCAGGTGTGGAGTCGCTGCGCGCCTACGCTGCGTTCGCGATCGTCATCTTCCATGTGATCCACCTCACCCAGGCGCCGGTGCCTCACAGCCTCGAATTCATGAAGTTGTTCTTCGGCTACGGGGTGCCGCTGTTCTTCGTCGTGAGCGCATTCAGCCTCGCTTACGGCTATGAGGGTAAGCTCTCAACCAAGGCGCAAACCGCCGAGTTTTATCTGCGGCGGGTGCTGCGCATCGCGCCGCTCTACTACCTCGCCGTAGCCGTCCAACTGATGAGCATCAAGGCCCAGGGCTACGACATGCCCTCACTGGGAGACATCGCCCTTTCCCTCGGGTTCGTGTTCAATATGAGCCCGCACATTGTCGATGGCATCGCGCCGGCCTCGTGGTCGATCGGCGTCGAAATGCTGTTCTACGCGGCCTTTCCGCTTCTGCTGGCAATCGCCACCACCTTGCCCCGCGCGATCTTCCTCACGGCCATCTTCGCCGCGGGCGCAGTGGCCTACGCGATTGTCGGAAGCAAGCTGAAGGTGAACCCGTCGTTCGTGGTCCACGGGGTCGCCTTCAATCTTCCGTATTTCGGGTTTGGCCTGATCGCCTTCCAACTCTTCCGCCTGACACCCGCACGGCTGGGGAGCTATCTGACCTTCGGGGCCCTGGCCCTGACGGTGGTCGCATGGGCCGTCGCTCCCATCTTCACTCGGCCTGACGCTGGCGTGTATCGCAACGTCCTCTATATGGCCGCCTGGGGCGCGCCATTCGGCCTTCTCTGCCTGGGCATGGCGCTCCGGCCACCGGGTGTCCTGTCGAATCCTGTCACGCAGTTACTCGGCAAGATCAGCTTCGGCGTCTATCTCGCTCACCCGCAAGTGATCTTCGGCCTGAGCCGCCTGGGGGTATACGACGCTATTCAGCGCCTGCCCGGCGGTTCGGGCATCACTTTCCCGCTCGCCGTACTCGTCACCTCCGCAGCGGTTATCCCGCTCGCCTGGGGACTGTTCGTCTTTGTCGAGACTCCGGGGATCCAAATGGGTCGGCGGATCGCCCGACGCTTTGTTCCGTCACGCTCGACGGCGGTCGAGCCAGCCGTCGCGGCCTGACGTCGAGCGGCCTCGTCTTCACCATGCCCCCCCGCCTACCACGGCTGATTTAACCCTGGCGCGGGCCGAACCGTGGGGCGCTGTGAACTACTAGCTACAGAACGCGTTTGACTTGAAGCTCGCACGCCGTATCTTGCCGCCGCGCGTGACGATCGCCGTCCGCGCCGCCGCGGCTTGCAAGCTCACTTCCTTTTTTGGGCGGGCGCGCCGCCCCCATTGCAACTGAATGACCGAATTTTCCGAACTGGGCCTGTCGCCCGCTACGCTTCTGGCTGTGGCCGAGACCGGCTATACGACCGCCACGCCGATCCAGGCTGAGGCCATCCCCGTCGCGCTGCAAGGCCGCGACGTTCTTGGCATCGCCCAAACCGGCACCGGCAAGACCGCCGCCTTTACCTTGCCGATGATCGAACGCCTGGCTGCGGGGCGTTCGAAGGCGCGCATGCCGCGCGCCCTCGTTATCGCTCCGACGCGGGAGTTGGCCGACCAAGTCGCCGCTTCCTTCGACAAATACTCCAAGGGCCAGAAGCGGACCCTCTCCTGGGCGCTGCTGATCGGCGGCGTCTCCTTTGGGGACCAGGAGCTGAAGCTTGATCGGGGCGTCGACGTCCTGATCGCCACGCCAGGCCGCCTGCTGGACCATTTCGAGCGCGGCAAGCTGCTGATGACCGGCGTCCAGATCATGGTGGTCGACGAAGCCGACCGCATGCTGGACATGGGCTTCATTCCCGACATTGAGCGAATTTTCAAACTGACGCCGGCGAAGAAGCAGACGCTGTTCTTCTCGGCGACCATGCCGCCCGAGATCACCCGGCTCACCAAACAGTTCCTCAACGATCCGGTTCGGATCGAGGCGACCCGCCCGGCGACCACCGCCGAAACGATTTCGCAGTATATCGTGCGCCTGCCGACCTCCGATCCGAAAGCCAAGCGCACCGCACTGCGCATGCTGATCGCCGCCGACGACGTGCGCAACGGCATCGTCTTCTGCAACCGGAAATCTGAAGTCGACATCGTCGCCAAGTCGCTCAAGACTCACGGCTTCGATGCTGCGCCGATCCATGGCGACCTCGACCAGGCGACCCGTACGCGCACGCTGGAGAGCTTCCGCAAGGGAGAGCTCAAGCTGCTCTGCGCCTCGGACGTCGCGGCCCGGGGCCTCGATGTTCCGGACGTCAGCCACGTCTTCAACTACGACGTACCGCACCACGCCGACGACTATGTGCACCGGATTGGCCGCACCGGCCGCGCTGGCCGCAGCGGCAAGGCCTACATGATCGTCACGCCTGCCGATGCGAAGAACATCGACAAGGTGCTGAAGCTGACCGGCAAGAACCCGGAAGAAGTCGTGCTTGAGGGCGTTGACTTCGCCAGCATCAAGGACGAGCGCCGCGAACGCAGCGGCGGCCGTGACCGTGGCGGTCGTGATCGCGGCGGCCGCGAGCAGCGCCCGCGCCGCATCGAACCGCACGGCGAAGTCGCCTCGATGGACGCCATCGTCGCTCCGACGCCGAGCGAGGGCGAGGAAGTCGCTCCCCGCCGCAAGGCTCGCAGCAGCTCCAAGCCAAAGTCCGAGGTCGCGACCGCAGCCGCGGTCGAGGCTCCGGCTCCGGCTCCGGCTCGCGCAGAGCGACCGCAACGCGAAGAACGTCCGCGCCGCGATGAACGTCCGCAACGTGAAGAGCGTGCTCAACGCGACGAGCGCCCGCAACGCGATGCACGCCCTCCTCGCCGTGAAGATCGCCCGCGCCGGGACGACCACGACGACCGCGACAGCGTCGTAGGCTTCGGGAATGACACGCCGGCTTTCTTGCTTCGTGTGCCGCCGCGACCGTCCACAACAGAATAGATCGCCCTTAACTGCTCGTTCGGCTATGTCGACTAGGCTTCCCGGCAAGTACTGAAGCTCTGCGCGAAATGCAGAGCCTCCGGGATCGGGAAAGACAGAATGTCGGGCGACATCGAAACCAAGCTGCGCGGCCCTGGCGCCTATGTTTTGGCGCGACAAGCCATGGACGCCATGGAGGCCCACCAGGTCTGGCCCACGGCGGTCAATTTCGAGCTTTGGACCCACTATGTCGGTGAGCCCGATAGCGCGCTCGGCCGTGAGATCGCCCGGCTGCTGTCGGCAGGCGAGGCATTCACCGACACCGTCGCGGACGAACTCGCCGCCGCCTTCCTCCCCAAGGCCAAGCTCAACGATCAGATCCGCGACGCCGGCGACGCCCTGACCAAGGAACTCGACGCCGTCAGCC
>NZ_JAUXXE010000045.1 GCF_030681155.1 Phenylobacterium sp.
TGATCCTGTCGGGCTCCGCCGAGATTGACACCAAGGTCAAGACCTTCGGCGCCGGCGGCGACGACTACATGACCAAGCCGTTCCACAAGGACGAACTGGTCGCCCGGATCCACGCCGTGGTCCGTCGCTCCAAGGGCCATGCGCAATCGGTCATCAAGACCGGCGACATCACCGTGAACCTCGACGCCAAGACCGTCGAAGTGAACAACGCCCGCGTCCACCTGACGGGCAAGGAATACCAGATGCTGGAGCTGCTCTCGCTCCGCAAGGGCACCACGCTCACAAAGGAAATGTTCCTGAACCACCTCTATGGCGTGATGGACGAGCCTGAGCTGAAGATCATCGACGTCTTCATCTGCAAGCTGCGCAAGAAGCTGGCCGCGGCCGCCGACGGCAAGCACCACATCGAAACCGTCTGGGGCCGCGGCTACGTGCTGCGCGACCCGCAGGAAGCCGCCGTCGCCGCCTAGGCCGACAAGCACTTCCGACCGAATACGAAACGCCCGCCGCTCCTTCCGGCGGGCGTTTTCTTTTTGCCCGCGTTCCAGGTTAGGGTCCCGGCCAACAGTCTGCTGGGGAGGCGACACCTTGGGACGATCCATCGCGTTGGCTCTCTGCCTGATCGCGGCCTTCGCGCTGGCCTGGAGCGCCGAGCGGCCGCCGAGCCCGGCGCCCGCCAACGCCCCGGCGACCAGCTTCTCCGCCGCGCGAGCCTTCCCCGACGTCGAGATCATCGCCAAGGCGCCACACCCGATAGGGTCGCCTCAGAACGTCGCCGTCCGCGACTACCTCATCCAGCGCATGACCGCCCTTGGCCTGGAACCTCAGATCCAACGCGCCGAAGCCCTGTTCGAACGCAAGGGGCGTAGAGACATCGCCATCGCCGGCGGCCAGGTCGAAAACATTATCGGCGTGCTGCCCGGCCGCGACCGCACCGCGCCAGCAGTCGCCGTCATGGCCCACTATGACAGCGTGCCCGGTTCTCCCGGCGCAGCCGACGACGCGACCGGCGTCGCGGCCGCCCTGGAAATCGTCCGCGCCCTGAAGGCCCAGGGTCAGCCGGCTCGCGACGTGATCATCGTGCTCACCGATGGTGAAGAGAGCGGCCTGCTCGGCGCCACCGCCTTCTTCGAACAACATCCCCTAGCCCAGCGGATCGACTTCCTGCTGAACATGGAGGCGCGGGGCGGCGGCGGCCGGGCCCAGATGTTCCAGACCGGCGCGGAAAACGGGGAGACGATCGACCTGTTCCGCAAGACGGCGATCTCGCCGACCGCCTCGTCGCTGACCGTCTTCATGTACGAGAAGATGCCCAACGACACCGACTTCACCATTTCCAAGGCGGCTGGCGTCCCGGGACTGAACTACGCCTTCATCGGGCGTCAGTTCGACTACCACTCACCGACCTCGACGCCCGCGAACCTGGAGAAGGGCTCGCTGCAGCACATCGGGCAAGAGACCTTGGCCGCCGCGCGGGAGGCCGCCTTCGCCAGCGCGCTGCCCGCCAAGACGCCAAGCCTGGTCTATGCCAACACCTTCGCGGGCCACATGCTCGCCTACCCACCAGTGGTCGGCTGGGCGGTCCTGGCGCTTGCGGGCTTGCTTGTCGCCATCGGCGCCTGGCGAGCGCGCAGCAAAGGCCTTCTGCCCTGGCTGGACGTGATCCAGGGCATGGGCGCGGCGCTCTACCTGATCGCGCTGTCGGCCGTACTATTCCGGCTGGCTCGCCGAGCGACGGGCGCCGACTTCGGTTTCATGGAGCAGCGCTACCTGCTGGCCCAGGTGACCCGGTGGGAGATCGCCTTGATCCTGCTGGCCATCGGGGCTCTCGCCATCGCCGCCTCGGCGGCGGGGCGCGGCCGAACGAGATTGGCGACAGGCATGATCGTGCTTGGCTCTGGCGCCGCCTGCTCGGCCTTTGGCGGCTGGGACCCCATCGGCCTCGGCCTCGGCTTGGCTGGGACGATCCTAGCCACGGTCAGCTTTGGCCGCCCGGCAACCGCCGCCGGATCCTGGGCCGGCGTGCTGGCGACCGGCTCCCTCGTCGCGCTGGCGCTTCAGATCCTCGCGCCGCCGACCGCCTTCCTCGCGGCTTGGCCCCTGGCGCTCGCCGGCCTAGGGGCCGCCATCACCGCCATGGGCTCCAAACGCAGCCTGGCGTTCTTGGGCGTCCTCGCCGTTCTGGGGGCGATCGGCGTCAGTTGGCTGCTGGGCTTTGGGCACGGCGTCTTCCTCGGGCTGGACCTACCGGAATTGCTCGCAGTCATCGTCTGGCTGTCGGCGCTGCTGCTTTGGCCGCTGGCCCACACCGGCGAGAACGAGAAGGGCGTACGCGTCACCGCCGTGGCTCTGATCATGCTGGGCTTCGTCATGGTCGCCGTGGTTCGCCTCGATCCGCCCTGGAACGAACGTTATCCCCAAGCGACCCACGCCGCCTACTTCGTGGAGCCCGGCGAAAACCGCGCCTCGCGGATCAGCATGACCCCGGATATTCCGGACTGGACCCGCCAGATGCTGACCGCCGATGGCGGCGAGATCACCCAGACTACCCTCCCTGCGGGCTGGCGAGGCCAGGTCTGGGCGGGGCGGGCTACGCCGGTTCAGGCAGCCTCCCCGACATTCGCTCTGACCAGACAGCCGGACGGCTCCCAACGCCTGCTGGTCAGCCCGCCGCCGGGCGCTCGGACGCTCGGACTGGTCTTGAAGTCCACCGTTCCGCTCGGCGACGCGACCCTGAACGGGAGGCCGGTCCAGGAGCTGGCCCCGCCCGGCGCCGAGACCCGCATCAATTGGCAGTTCGCACCGCAAGGCCTCGAGCTCAACTTCAAGGCCGCCGGCCCCGGCGCGCTGGAGGTCGGCTTCATAGCTGTCACCGAGGCCTGGCCCGCCGGAGCCAAGCCCCTGCCCCCGCGCCCGGCCGACGTCATGGGCTTTGACGCCTCCGACGCCACCATCGTCGGCGGAACCCAGCGACTGACCTGGTAAGCGGAACCCGCGCCGCCGTGGTTTTCGCGCCGTGGCGGTAGGCGCTCGTCTTCGCCTCCGCTATCTTGCCGCGCCGCGCGTCGCCACGGCGCACATATCCCGCTGACAACCTCCGCCGTGGAGAAGACCCCATGACCGCCGACATCGTGATCTATCACAACCCCGCCTGCGGGACGTCGCGGAACACCCTGGCCCTACTCCGCGAAAAGGGGCTTGAGCCGCAGGTGGTGGAATATCTGAAAAGCGGTTGGACCCGCGAGCAACTCGAAGGTCTGACGCAGAAGATGGGCGTGTCCGCGCGCGAGATCCTGCGCGAACGCGGGACCAAGGCGGTCGAGCTCGGCCTCACCGATCCCGGCACCTCAGACGAGGCGATCATCGCGGCGATGATCATGGACCCAATCCTGGTGAATCGCCCTATCGTGTCCACTCCGAAGGGTGCGGCGCTGTGCCGTCCTGCCGAACTGGTGCTTGGTCTGCTTTAAAGCGACGCCGTTCGAATCTTCGCGTTGGCATATTTCATCGCGAATGACCCCCGACCGGTGCCACAGAAAAAATTACCTTCCATTAACCAAACCGCTTGAGAGTCAGGCCCGCCAATTCGTTGCTGGGCTGGGGCAGTTAACCAGTTTTCGATGCGCTTAGATCATGGATAGGCTTGCCTAAGCTTGACCATGGGCATCGCGAGTACGGGGGCACGATGCAAGAGTTTGATCCACGACGCCCGACACTTCGGCTTACTCCCGGCCTGCTGCTCGGTGTCGCCGGTGTCGCCGCGCTGGCCATCGGCTGGAAAGTGACCACCGGCGCTCCCGCTGCGCCCATCAAACCGCCCCTCGACCCTGCCGCCATTGCGGCCCTCCAACATGCCGCCTTCGCCCAGGCCGAAGCCCAGCCCGGCTTCGCGCGGCCAGAGAACGTCCCGGTCAAGGTCCGGCCTGGCGAGACGCTTGAATCGGCCGTCGAGCGCGCCGGCGTGCCGCGCGATGAAGCCCGCAAGGCGGTCGAAACCCTGGCCGCGGCGATGGACACGGTCCACATCAAGGCCGGCATGGCCTTTGACGCCGCCATCGCCCAGCCGCGCACCGAGCGTGGTCAGGCCCGCCTGATCGGGCTGTCGATGCGCACCGGCCCCGCCAACTCCATCACCCTCTCGCGCACCTTCGACGGCGCGATGCGCCTGCGCGAGATGGAAGAGAAGATCCGCGACGAACAGACCGTCGCCCGCGGCGAGATCTCCGGCTCGCTGCATGAGAGCGCCGCTCGACTGGGCGCGAACTCATCGATGGTCGGTAGCATGGTCAAGCTGTTCTCCCACAAGGTGGACTTTGACCGCGACCTGAAGCCGGGCGACGAGTTCACCATGGTCTTCGATCGCAAGATCACCGAGAGCGGAAAGACCATCGCGACCGGAGCCCTGGAATACGCCTCGATCAAGGGCATCCAGTTCTACCGCTTCGAGCGCGCGAACGGCGACGTCCAGTACTTCGACGAGACCGGCAAGAACATCAAAGGCTTCCTGCTGCGCACCCCGGTCGACAACGCCCGGATGACCAGCCGTTTCGGCATGCGGCGCCACCCGATCCTCGGCTTCAACCGCATGCACCAAGGCATCGACTTCGGCGCGGGCTCGGGAACCCCGGTGTTCGCAGCCGGCGACGGCGTCGTCGTCGAGGCGCGTCGCTGGGGCGGCTATGGCAACTGGGTTCGCATTCGCCACGCCGGCGGTTTCGAGACCGGATACGCCCACCTTTCGCGCTTCGGCAAAGGCGTGCGCACCGGCCAACGCATCAGCCAGGGCCAAGTGATCGCCTATGTCGGGTCGACCGGCGCCTCGACCGGTCCCCACCTCCACTACGAAATCTGGCAGCACGGCAAGCGGGTCAATCCGGTCGGCGCCAAGGTTCCGCAAGGCACGGTCCTAGCCGGCGGCGAACTGGCCGCCTTCCGCGCCCAGAAGGCCCGCATCGATCGCATGATCAGCGGCCAGACCGACCAAGCCGAGGTCCGTCAATTGGCCGCCGCCGCCCCTCAGGACGGCAAGACCACGGCGATCCGCCGCTAGCTTCCAACCACGGCGCATGCGGACTAGTGTTTCGTCTGAGCCTGCTTCGCGCGGAGAGTCGATTTGACCGCTGCCGTCCACCCAAAGCCCCGCGCACGCTATGCCGCAAAGCGCGATGCGATCATGTCCGCGGCGATCAAGGTCTTCGCCGCCCAGGGCATGAGCGGCTTCACCTTGGCCGCGGTGGCCAAGCGGATGGACCTGCATCCGGTCAGCCTCACCTACTACTTCAAGCGCAAGGAAGACCTCGCGGCTGCCGTCCTGCATGACACCATGGGGCGGTTTGGCGAGATGCTGACCCAGGCGGAGGCCGAACCCTCGCCGCCGAACCGCCTGCGGATTTTTGTCGCCGCATATTTCGAGGCCCGCCGCCGGATCACCGCTGAGGGTGATATCCCACTGGCGCCTTTCAGTGAGATCTACCTGGTCGAGGGCGACCAATCGAAGGCGCTGATCGAGGCGTTCAACTCGCTGTATGTACGGATCGCCCGGCTGTTCAAATCGCCGGACATGCCCTGGATGACACCGCCACGCCGTCAGGCGCTGGCCCGCCTGGTGGTCAACCAACTCACCTGGTCCGACACTTGGATCGGCGCCTACGAGCCCGACGACTACACGCGCGTCGCCGCCCGCGTCGCCGACGTGATGACCGGGGGCCTGGCCGCCAAGGGCCAGGCCTGGCCCGATCTGCCGCTCATGCCGCTGGGCACGCCGGACGCTCTCAACGACGAAGTGACGCGCGACCGCTTCCTGGTCGCCGCCACCAAGCTGATCAATCGCGAGGGATATCGCGGCGCTTCCGTCGACAAGATCTCGGCCGAGCTGAAGGTCACCAAGGGCTCATTCTACCACCACAACGCCGACAAGGATGAACTGGCGGTCGCCTGCTTCACTCGCTCGTTCGACATCATTGACCAGGCCAAGCGCGGCGCGGCGGACATCGAACCTGGCTGGGCGCGGCTATGGCTGACGACAGCGTCGTTGAGCATGCACCAAGCCTCGGGCGAAAGCGGCCGGATGCTGCGCCACCACGCCCTGGCGGCCGTTCCGCTTGCGATGCGGCGACAGATGCTGTCGCGCTTCCACCAGATCACCCACTCGTTCGCAGGCATGATCTCGGACGGCATCGCCGACGGCTCGATCCGGCCGGTCGACCCGCTGCTGGCGGCTCACGCGGTGATGGTGGTTTTCAATGCTTCCCTGCCGCTCGACCCGCGCAATAATCCGGGTTCGACCGATGGGCTGATGGAAGACTATCTGCGCCCCGCTCTATTGGGCTTCTTCGTCCAGTAGGGCCTTCGCCTGGCGCGGGGGGACCACGCCAGGCAGGCAGATCCTCCTACTTCTTGGTGGACATGGCCGTGACGGCCGGGGCGCTCTTGCTGGCGCTACACTTCACAAACTTGTCCTTGGCGTCGTGGCACTGCTGAGCCGTGGCGGGGGCGGCGGCGGCGCACTTCGTGAAGTGCCCCAGCGCATCACGGCAGGACGCCGCCGAGGCGGCGCCAGGCCCGAGGATGCCGGCTGCCAGCGCCAGGGCTGCGACTAGAGGCAGTTTATTGGACATGATCGTTCTCCGATCGGCGAGACCTGGGCGGACTTCGCGCGCTTGCCCCGACTACTTCGTGGTGGCGGTGGCGGCGGGGGCGGGGGCGGCCGTCGCCTTACTGTGATGATGATGCTTCTTCTTGGTCGAATGGCTCGTCGTCGAGGCGCTGTGGGCCGCGGCGGGAGCGGTCGACGCAGTCGGGGCCTGGGCGAAGGCGCCGCCAGCGACCAGCGCGGAGGCCGCCAGGGCTCCGGCGGCGATAAGGGCTAGCTTCATTGGAATTACTCCGTGACGGCGGAGAAGTCCGCCTAGGAGTGACCTTGGGCCGACCGCCTCACGCCTTCCCGGCCAGCGCCTTACAAATAGTTGAATCTGCCGGTCGCGGGCCGAGGCTCCACGCCTGGCCCCTCCGACATGCTGCGTAGCACCCGCCACATCAGGTCTGCATCAGTCAGCATCGCTGGCGGCTCTCCAAACCGTTCCAGCCAGAGGGCGGCGATCAGCCGAACCTCCTCGTTCTCGTCGTGCGACATCAATCGCTCCCCGCAAGAACGCCCCACACCGCAAAGCCAAACCCGCCAGAGAGCTTCCGGTTTCCCGGTTACTGAGATTTTTATTTGGTTAATCTATATCGTGGGCACTCTAAGCTTCCACGCACAAAATAGGCCCTCCCGGATGGAAGGGCCTATTCTGCGTTTTCAGTGATGCAATCAGTCGAAGACGATGACCGAACGGGCCAATTCGCCCTTCTTCATCTCGGCGAAACCTTCGTTAACCTGATCAAGGCGGATGCGTTGCGAGATCATCTCGTCCAATTTCAGCTTGCCGTTCATGTACATGTCGACGAGGCGCGGCATGTCGACGGGGAAGCGGTTGGAGCCCATCATCGAACCTTGAATGCGCTTCTCGCCCAACAGGGCGAAGCCCGGCAGGCTGATCATCTGACCGATCGGGATCATGCCGATGACGTTCGCGGTGCCGCCACGACGCAGCATGCCGAACGCCTGTTCCGCGGTCTTGGCTAGGCCGATGGCTTCGAACGAGTGGTGCACGCCGCCCTTTGTCATCTCGATCACTTCCTTGACCGCGTCGGTCTGCGAAGCGTCGATGAAGTCGGTGGCGCCGAACTGATGGGCCAGGTTGCCCTTCGAGGCGACCATGTCGATCGCGATGATCCGACCCGCGCCGGCGATCGCCGCGCCGTTGATCGCCGCCAGGCCGACGCCGCCGCAGCCGATGACGGCCACGGTCTCGCCGGGACGCACGCTCGAGGTGTGGATCGCCGCACCGACGCCGGTCATCACCGAGCAGCCGATCAGGGCGGCGCGGTCGAGCGGCATGTCCTTGCGGATCGCGACGCAAGCATGCTCGTGGATCAGCATCTGTTCAGCGAAGGACGACAGGTTCAGGAATTGCGGCAGGCCAGCGCCGTTCTGCATCAGGCGCGGCTCGTCCTTGGCGTCGCGCTTGGTGTCGGGCGACACGCAGAGCGACAGGTGACCGGTCAGGCAGGATTCACAGTGGCCGCAATAAGCCGAGAGACAGGTGATGACATGGTCGCCCACCTTCACCGTGCGGACCTCGGAGCCGACAGCTTCGACGACGCCCGCGCTTTCGTGACCCAGCACCGCCGGCAGCGGGTGCGGGTAGGAGCCTTCGATGAAATGCAGGTCAGAATGGCAGAGGCCGGCTGCCTTGGTGCGGATTAGCACCTCGTGCGGGCCCGGCTTATTGATCTGCACGTCTTCGATTTGAAGCGGCGTGCCCACTTGGCGCAGGACGGCTGCCTTCATATTGCGAACTCCCCAAACAGCGCCCACTCGGGGCGGAATTATCGAAGTCGCGGTATGTCCGCGGCTTTCGTCTTCCGAACCTTATCGCTGTTCAGGTGGCGCGGGCCAAGCGGGTTTTTCCGGTTAGGCCTGGAGGGCTCAAAAAACAACGGCCCCGGCGTCACCGCAGGGGCCGTTGCATCGACAAGGTGGAGGTGCAGTCTATTTCGGCGACCACACCTGGGCCTTGCTCTCCGATGAGACCAGCGCCCCGCCAGACTTCATCAGGCTGGAGGCCGGCACCTGGGCGGTCTTGCCGTCGGACGACAGGGTTACGATCGTCTGGCCGCCCGACTTTCCGATCTTGGATATCTTGCCGATATCCATGCCTGCGGAGTCTTTCACCGTACCGCCAATGGCGAGATCCGTGTCGGCCACGCGCGCCGCGGTATCAGCGGCGAGGCCCGTCCTGGCAGCCTTGGCCGGAGCCGCCATCGAGGTCGAAGGTTCATACATCGAAGCGCCCGGTTCGGTCGCTGCGGCGCCTGACGTGCCCAACTCTTGCGCTGTGGCCGGCAGGGCGAATGCAGCGGCGGCGGCCGTGGCCAGAAGAAGCTTCATGATCATCTTGATCGTCTCCGTCCTTCACCCGCCCAGCAGCGGACAGAACCCTTCACGGATTGGTGAGGTTCCACGCCGAGCGCTAATCGTGATCGCGGCGAAGCTTGCCGCCATCCCTAGGCGTGAGCTGCGCTATGAGGCCCTTTGGGCTTGAAGAACCCTAGGCTGGGGAACGGCGGGAGCTTGAGGTGGAAGAAAGGACGTTGAACCGAGATACAGCCCTCCAGAGCCGCTAGCAGCGGTTCGACAGGGCCGTCATTCAGGAAATGATTAGCGCCGGTAACCCGCTCGAAGCGCATGGGACGCCTGGTCCGCGTCTCACCCACCAGGCGTTCGGCGATCTCGATCGGCGCGAAGTCGTCCTTATCACCGTGGATGACATGAACTGGCGCCTTCAGCTTCGCCAAGGCGGCGCGGAAGCCATCTAGCTGCCCAGGCTGGTTGGAGACCTCGATGACGGCATGGCGCAGATCGCGCGGGATAACCTTCAGAAGCCTGGATCCCACGTCGAGCAACCAACGCGCCGTGGGGCCGGACTCGCCGAAATAGCCCGACAACAGCACCAGACCCGCGACCTTGCGCGGGTTGTCAGCCGCCATCAACGAGGCGATCGCCGCGCCATAGGATTGCCCGACCAACAGCACCTTCTGACCCGGCTTTGCGTCGAGCAGCGGCGCGAGCGCCCTCGCCTGAACGGCGATGTCACCGACATATTCGATCGGCTCTGAACCAGCGTAGCCTGGCCGATCGACGACGATCATCTCGCGGTCCTGCGGCAAGGCCGCCAAGGCAGGGGCCCAGTACTCCGCCCATGACGGCGCGCCAGTGACCACCACGATCTTCCAGGGCGCGGCCTTGGTTCGAGGGGTCGTAATCGCCGAGAGCTTCCAGCCCAGGCCGCCTCCGGCCTCGAAATGCACGCGGCGCACGACGTCGTCGGGATAGTCGTCTGAGGTGGCGACGTGCTCGGTACGACCGGCCGCGGCCGATGCGAGACACGCCCATCCCATGGACAGCACGCCCTTGGGTCTTCTATGCGGCAAAGTTCAAGCTCCACTTCAGAATCCTGACGTGGTGATTGAACGCGGGAGGACGAGCCCGGTTCGCACCGGGCCGCCTGTTTCAGGCTGAAGTGGCCATTCGGTCACGCAGTTCGCGCTTCAACACCTTGCCGGTCGGGCCGATCGGAAGTTCGGCCACGATCCGCACCGCATCGGGCGTCCACCATTTGGCCACCCGTTCAGCCACGTGGGCCTTCAAGGCCTCAGCCTCTGCAGTGTGGCCCGGACGCAGGACGACTAGCAGCAGCGGCCGCTCATCCCACTTAGGATGCGGCACGCCGATAGCCGCAGCCATGGCCACGGCTGGGTGGGAGGATACCGCGTCCTCCAGGTCGAGGGTCGATATCCACTCCCCGCCTGATTTGATGACGTCCTTGGCCCTGTCGGTCAGGCGCAGGTAGCCCTCGGGGTCGATGGTGGCGATGTCGCCGGTGTCGAACCAGCCGTCGTCCAGGAAGACCTGCGCTCCCTCGTTCTTGAAATAGGCCGAGGAGACCCATGGCCCGCGAACCTGCAGGGCGCCGACGCTCGCGCCATCGCGCGGCTGGACCGTCCCATCGTCACCCATGATCCGCATCTCTACGCCCCAAAGGCCCCGCCCCTGCTTCAACTTGCGCGCATAGGCGGCGTCCTCGTCCTCGCCAGCGTGGGCGGGCAGCGCAGTGTTGATGACCCCCATCGGACTGGTCTCGGTCATCCCCCAGATCTGCCGGACGGTGGCGCCCAGTTGATCCTCCACCCGGCGCATCAGAGCCGCCGTCGGCGCCGACCCGCCAATGGCGACATTGCGCACCGAGGTCAGCCTCTGCCCCGTTTGGTCCAGATGATCGAGCACCCCGACCCAGATCGTCGGCACACCCAGCAGGAAACTCGCCTGCTCGGCCACCGCCAGGTCGCAGATCGACGGGCCATCCAACTGCCGGCCAGGCAGCACCAGCTTGGCGCCGACCAACGGCGCGGCGTAGGGCGTGCACCAGGCGTTGGCGTGATACATCTGGGCGCAGGGCAGCACGGTGTCGCGGGCGGACAGATCGAAGGCGTCAGGCTGGACCAACGCCATGGCGTGCAGGACCGTCGAACGGTGGCCGTACAACACGCCCTTCGGATTACCTGTCGTGCCCGAGGTGTAGCAAAGGCCTGAGGCCTGACGCTCATCCAGTTCCGGCCAGATGAATTCGGGCGAGTGCGACGCGATCAGCTCCTCATAGACCAGCGTCCCGGTCGGCGCTTCCGGCGGCAGGTGCGCGCGGTCGGTCATGGCGACATAGGTCTTTACGGTCGCAAGCTTGGGCGCCAGTTCGGAGACCAGGTCGCCAAAGCTGATATCGAACATGAGCACGCTGTCCTCAGCGTGGTTGGCGACCCAGGCGATCTGGTCGGGGTGCAGCCGCGGATTGATGGTGTGCAGGATCGCCCCGATGCCCGAAACCGCATAGTAGAGCTCGAAGTGCCGATGGGTGCTCCAAGCCAGCGTCGCGACGCGGTCGCCAGGCTTTACGCCCATATCGGTCAGCGCGTTGGCCATCTGCTTGGCCCGCACCAAGGCGTCCTTATAACCATAGCGGTGGATCGGCCCCTCGACCGTACGGGTCACCACCTCGCGGTCGCCGTGATAGGCGGCCGCATATTCCAGAATCGAGGGCAGGTTCAGCGCCCGATCCATCATCAGGGCCAGCATCGCGGGCTCCTCCCTTATCATTGTTCAGATAAAGGTAGGACGCGCCCAGCGCGGACGCTAGCCCGCGCCGTCGGCGCCCCAAGCAGCCCGGGTTGCGTCAGGACCAGAGTTCGAACGGCTCGTCGATCTGCTGGCCGTCGAGGAAGCTCGCAAGCAGGGCCGGCAGCCTGCCCGGATAGAAGCGCTGATCGCTCGCCACGATATCCGCCACGGTCCACCACTGAAAATCGAAGTGGTCTTCCTTTTCGTAGTCGAGACGCTCGGCCTCATCGACCGTGGGACCGGGCCCCGCCAAGGCGACCCGAACCACCACCTCGTGCTGCAGACGCCGACCATGCCGATATCGGAAAGTCGCCGTCCGACGCCATGAGGGCGGCCCTACCTGGTTCGCGACGGCGACAATACCGGTCTCCTCGCGCAGTTCGCGAAGAGCCGCTTCCAGATAGGTCTCGTTCGTTTCAATGCCGCCGCCAGGCAGCTCCCACCAGTCGCCGAACTCCGGGGCGGTGGCGTCGCGAGTTCGGAACAACAGAACCCGGCCGTCGCTGTCATGAACCACCACCCGCACCGCCTGGCGCTCAATGACCGGCAGATCGTCTGGCAGTTCCATCATCGCGGATTCCCCGGGCTCAGGCCGCCATGCGGGCCTTGAAGACACCATCCGGAAGTTCCGGCGCGCGGCTGGGGTGAACGAAGAAGTAGTCTTTCCAGGGAAGATCGTTGTCGAGGGTCGAGCGCTCTTCCAGACGGTCGGCGTTCAGCGAGAACATCCGGTAGCCGCGTGACAGGAAGAAATCGAGCACGCCCTCGGCCGTGCCGCCAAAGCGGCTTTCCAACATCACCGGATGGATTTCGATCTGAATGTGGGGCCGGTCGCGGTCGATCAGTCGCACCGCGCCCTTCAGGGCTTTCTGCTCGCCGCCTTCGATGTCCATTCGGATGAAGTCGACCCGCTTCAGGCCGACGCTTTCGCAATAGCCATCCAGGGTGACCACCGGCGTGGGCTGAATTTCGACGCCGCTGTCTTCCAAGTCCGGCCGCACCTGGCCTGTCGGCGCCTCGCTGGCCACATAGGCGAAGGCCCGCCCCATGCGGCCCGAGGTCTTCTTCGGCGTCACCAGCAACAACTCGCCCGCCTTGTCCGAGACTGCAGCGTGGATCAGCTTCACCTGGCCGGCGATGCCGTGCCAGGCAAGGCAGACCTTCAGGACTTCGAAGGTGAAAGCTGACGGCTCAAAGGCGTGGATCTTCGCCCGGGGCGCGACCTGGGTGACCACATAGGCATGGCGACCGTCGCTGGCGCCAACGTGCAAGCAGATCGGCGAGCCGGCGAGCAAGTCGGCGAGATAAGGGGTCTCGGGCTCGTGCTTGGCCCACCTCTTATTGCGACGCCAGGCACGGAAAGCGTGACCCAACACGCGTATCGAAGGCATGGTTACCACCCTGCAGGCCGCCTCTTTACGCCGCGTCGCGGGTGACCGTCATCATGTAGTTAATGTCGCAGTCCGACGACCTCGACCAACGCCTCGACAGCGGGTCATAGGCGACGCCGAACGGCCCCTGCATGGCGACGGGTTCGGCGGCGAGGAAGCTGCGAAGCTCCTCGGGCTTCAGGAACTTGGTCCAGTCATGGGTGCCGGCCGGCACCCAGCGCAGCACATATTCCGCACCGACCTTGGCTAGGGCGAAGGCCTTGAGGGTGCGATTGAGCGTCGCCACGATCATCAGACCGCCCGGCGCCATCAGCCGCGCGCAGCTGCGCAGGTACTCGCCCGGATCGGCCACGTGCTCGATCACCTCCATGTTGAGGATCACGTCGAACGGCTGCTCGCCGGCCGCCAGCAGGTCCTCGGCCGTCGAGGCTCGGTAGTCGATGGAAAGACCCTGCTCGGCCGCATGGGTGCTGGCGGTGCCGATGTTGCGTTCCGAGGCGTCTACGCCCGTGACCTGGAAACCGAGCCGGGTCATCGGCTCGCACAGCAGGCCGCCCCCGCATCCGATGTCGAGCAACCGCAAGCCCTCGAACGGGCGCAGCGACTTGGCGTCGCGGCCAAACCGCACCTGGGCCTGCTCGCGGATGAAGGCCAGGCGAGTCGGGTTGAACTTGTGCAACGGGGCGAACTTGCCCTTCGGGTCCCACCATTCGGCGGCGATGCGGGAAAAACGTTCGACCTCTTCGGGGTCGATGGAAGATGCGGCGACGGACATGGCCCCTTTTCCTCCCGCAGATGAAATAGCGCCAGCCCCCATGCGACGCGCCCCATCGCCACGGGCGCCATCTTGCGTGAACTCGCTGTTTTTGCGCTGCGGAAAGGCAGACATTGCCCCCCACGGCTCCCGCCGCTATTAGGCGCAGCCTTCCCTCTCAAGCGGAGCTCTTGCGCTGTCTCGGCTAGTGATGAAATTCGGCGGCACTTCGGTGGCCGACCTAGAGCGTATCCGGCGCGTTGGCCGGCTCGTGGCCGCGGAGGTCGCGGCCGGACACCAGGTTTGCGTCGTGGTTTCGGCCATGGCCGGCAAGACCAATGAATTGGTCGCCTGGACCGATGGCGCCGGCCCCGCCGCGCCCGGCCTTGCGCCTTCGGACGACGAGTACGACGCCGTGGTCGCCTCGGGCGAACAGGTGACGGCCGGTCTGCTGGCCATGACCCTGCGCAATATGGGCCTGCCCGCGAAGTCGTGGCTGGGTTGGCAGGTTCCGATCATCGCCGACGACGCCCACGGCCGCGCCCGCATCGACGACGTCCCGTCCGAGAAGCTGTCTGCGGCTCTGGACGCTGGTGAAGTCGCCGTCATCGCCGGTTTCCAGGGCGTGACCCGCGACGGCCGCATCGCCACGCTCGGCCGCGGCGGCTCCGACACCAGCGCGGTAGCCATCGCCGCCGCCGTCAAGGCGATCCGTTGCGACATCTACACCGACGTGGACGGGGTCTACACCACCGACCCGCGCATCGAGAGCAAGGCCCGCAAACTCAACAAGATCTCCTATGAGGAGATGCTTGAAATGGCGTCGCTCGGCGCCAAGGTCCTTCAGACCCGCTCGGTCGAACTGGCCATGGCCCAGAACGTCCCGGTGCGAGTGCTGTCCAGTTTTGTTGAGCCCGGCGAAGCGCCCGGCCAAGGCACCATCGTGTGCGACGAGGAAGAGATCATGGAAAAGCGGATCGTGAGCGGCGTCGCCTATAGCCGCGACGAAGCAAAGATCAGCCTTTTCGGCCTGCCCGACAGTCCGGGCGTGTCGTCGGAGCTCTTCGGCGCACTGGCCGACGCCAATGTGAACGTGGACATGATCGTTCAGAGCCACGCGCGCACGGCCGCAACGGCCAATATGGAATTCACTGTCGGCAAGCGTGACGCGGCCCGTGCGGTCGAGATCGTCCGCGCCAACCAACAGAAGATCGGCTTCGAAGACGTTCAGGTGAACGAGGAAGTCGCCAAGGTTTCAGTCATCGGCGTCGGCATGCGCAGCCACACCGGCGTGGCCAAGACGATGTTCCAGTCACTGGCCGACAAGGGTGTGAACATCCAGGTCATCTCCACCAGCGAGATCAAGATCAGCGTGCTGATCGACGCCGCCTATACGGAGCTGGCCGTGCGCGCCCTGCACGCCGGCTTCGGCCTCGACCAACTCTAGGAACTGCTCCGCCACCCCGGCTCGACCAGGGTGGCGGTATCATTTGCCGAGCCGGCCCTAGATCTCCTCAGAGGTGATCGATACGCCAAAGGCCTCCAGACGGGCCAAGGCCCGGGCGGCGTCGATGAAGCTCTCCGGGAACTTCAGGCCGGCGCTCGCCGGCGGACCACCATCGAGAGCCAGAATGCGCTCAACGCCGACCATGACGCCCAAGGCTGTCAGGTGGGCCTGACCTCGCGGATCGGAGACGACGGTCCGGCGGGTCTCGAGCGCCCCGCCGGCAACCTGCCCGGAAATGTCGACGAAGAGATCGTGCGAAGCCGCACCGCCGGCCTGAGTCCCACGAGATTCCCCGGTCCCCAGGTCGAAGCGGACATTGGGCGCACCGGTAGCGATGGCCAGACTAGGAACATCCAGCACTCCCATGGGCATGGCGTCGAAAGCCGGTTGGCCATGCCGCGTCACCTGCCGAGCGTTCTCTGCTGCATCCACCGAGAGCCAAAGCCCGTCACGGCGGGTCAGGGCGCGACCGACGAAGCCGGTGCTGTCGCCGGCGGTCATCGGCCCGATAGGATCGGCATAGTCGTAAAGCGCCGCAAGTTCGATCCGGTCCACCTGGGTGAACGCCGTCGCCGCAACCTGCGCCGCCAGGGTGAGCACGCCAGCCTGCCAATGGCCCAGCATCAGCACGGGACGGGAGGCGAAGGCGCTGGCTGCAACGGCTACGGGCGACATGGTGTCGGCGGTGCGGGTAACGCCGATATGCGCCGCTCCCGATCTCAAGGCCCCGAGCAGCAAAGCCTCTCGCGGGTCCTGCAAGGCGGCGACGACGACATCCACCACGCCGATTTCTGCGAGGTCACCGCTCGGATCGGCGACATCGAGACGGGCTGTCCTAGCTCCCAGCTCGTTCGCCAAGGCCTCGCCGTCCGCGGGATTTCGCCCAGCCAGGATCAGATCGACGTCGTGGCCCGCCGCATGGAGATGCCGCGCGATCAGTCCGCCCACGACGCCGTAGCCGCCGGCGATCAGGATGCGCGGGCTCACAGCGTCACCGCCATACGGTATTCGCTCGGAAAACCGTGCTCCCGCGACAACTCGGGCGAGCGCGTCTCCGACAGGATACGCAGGCCATTGGCTTGATAGAAGCCAACCGCAGAGTTGTCGGCCAGGACGTCCAGTTGAAGCTCGCGATAGCCCTCGGCCCTCGCCCGCCCAATGGCTGCATGCAGCAATTGTCGGCCCGCGCCTTTGCCGCGATGACGCTCCGGCGTCGAAAGCGCATGCAGGTAATAGACGTCGTCAGGTACGTGGGCGTTCAAATAGCTCGCCTGCTCGGCGCGTTCGGCCAGACCCTCGAGTTCGGCGAACGTCACGACGCCCTGGGCGATCAAGTCGCCCGCGAGACCGACCAGGTTGTTTTTGAAGACGTAGAAGTTGGGCCCCGCAAAGCCCAGTTCCAGCCCCACCAGCTCATCCCCATCCGTCGCCAGGGTGGCCGCCGAGGCCGCGAACAACGTGTCGGGCTCCCTCCATGACGCGGCGACAATCCGCGCCAACAGGCTTTGGTCACCGAACTGATAGCCGTAGCTGACCGGACCGGTGGCCCAGATCAGCTCCGCGATGAGCGGGGCGAAGCGCGCCGCCTGATCGGGGGTCGGCTGAGAGAGTTGAATCGACTTGGCTGTCATGGGCCCCTCCGCTAGAACCGTCGCTATATTACGATCTGTAAGTTACTATTCGTAACATACGCAGCGCCGTTGGTCGGTCAAGCGCGTTGATGCGCCCGGGGTCAGAGGGATGGTCGTGTCGGCCAAGCGGATGCCAAGAGAGCAGCGGCGGCTGCAATTACTGGAGACCGCCTCGGCTATTGTGCGGTCGCACGGCACCGACGCCCTGACCCTCGCCTATCTGGCTGAGCAGGCCGGGGTCACCAAACCCATCACCTACGAGCACTTCGGCACGCGGGCCGGTCTGCTGATCGCGCTCTATCGTCACTATGACGATCGACAGGTGCAGGCTGCGAAGCTCGCCCTGGAAGTGAGCGCCACGACGCTGGACGGCGCGGTCGCGATCCTCAGCGCGGCCTATGTCGATTGCGTGCTGTCGGCCGGTCCTGAATTTGGAGCCATCGCTGCGGCCCTGTCGGCGACAGAGGAAATGGACGAGTTCCGCCAGACACTGCGCGACGGATATGTCGAGCTCTACCGCCAGGCCCTGTCGAGGTTCGTCGATCTGTCAGGCCCCGAGGCCCGCGCGGTGTTGCTTGGCGTGATCGGCGCGGCCGACGCCTTGTCCCAGGCGGCGGCCGCCGGCCGCCTGTCCCGGGCTGAAGCCACCGAGGGCCTGTCACGGATCATGACAGGCGCCCTTTCGGCCTAGGCTGGCCGAGCGGTCAGCCGCCAGGCCGTCCAGACGCCCAGCATCGCCACCGGCAGGATCGAGATGAACACCCAAAGGCCCGCAGCCTTGGCGGTCGCCTCCGACAGGCCTTCCGAGAAGCCGACAAGGTTGGCGACCGCACCGGCCGCCGCCGCGCCGACGGCCGCGCCAGTCAGCCTGACCGTGGTCATGGCCGCCGCCCCAATGGCTCGCTCTTCCAGGGGCAGGGCCGCCAGGATGCGCTGGCTCATGAAGGCCCATGACAGGCCAAAGCCGCCGCCCAGGAACAGCCCCGCCACGATCACGCCCCCGACCGAACCCGAGGGGAAGACCAGGGCGCTGAACAGCACCCCCAAGGTCGCCACCACCGCGCCCAGACGGATCATCCGCACCGGCCATGCGCCGGTCAGGTGAGCGACAATCAGGCCAAGCACAGTCCAAGCCGCGGCCTCGCCCGCGATCACATAGCCGGCGGCCAGGGCGGAGAAGCCGGCCAAGGTCTGCAGGATCGCTGGACCATAGATGGAGAACCCCATCGAGGCCGTAGTGAGCAGGAACATGGTCGCCAATCCCGCCCCGGCTATGGTCTTCAGGCTGCCGGAGCCCTTGGGCAGCAACCGGACGCTGGAACGGCCGTCGACCCAGATCATGGCGGCCAACAGGGCGATCCCGAGCCCGATCAGCGCCGCCGAGCGTGCGAAGTCATGGGCCATGTCTGCCAGACCGATGGCCGAGACGCCGGCCGCGATCAGCGCCAGTTGGGGCCAGGCGACCCGGCTGTCGGCCTCGTTTTGGTCGCCGCGCGGCAACATGACGAATGCCGCCCAAGCCACGCCCAGGGCCTGGATTGCAAACAGCCAGAACACCCCGCGCCAAGCACCAAGGTCCGCGAAGATCCCGCCGATCATCGGGCCGAGCAGACTGGCGACACCCCAGACGGCGGTGATCGCGGCATAGACCCGGGGCAACAGGCGGTCGGGGAACAGCAGGCCGATGGCGACCGAGCAGAAGCCGACGACCCAGCCGCCGCCCATGCCTTGCAATAGCCGGCCGACCAGGAAGCTCCAGATGTCGGGACCGGCGGCGCTGAGCGCGCAGCCCACCGCGTAGAGCAGGGCCGCGGCGGCGGTCGCCCGGCGCAGGCCAAAGCGAAGTGCAAGCAAGCCCGAGCTGGCGCCCGCCACCACCGAGCCCAGCAAGAACCCGGCCGTCGCCCAGCCGAAGTAGGCGTAGCCGCCTAGATCCGCGCCCACGCTTGGCATGATGGTGGCGGTCACCAGGGAGTCGGCGGCGCTGATCCAGACGCCCAGGCAGATCAGGATAAACCGGGGCAGCCGGCCATCGGCCATGACGTCGCCCCAACTTCCGTCCGCCTTAGTCGTGACCGCCATTTGACAAACTCCCGATTTGCATATTTCGAGCTAGACCCTGCCCGTCGATTTTGCAATCATTCGTTTGTCAAATGCGCAGCCCATCAGACCAGATCCTCCTGCTCCTGAAGAGTAAGGGCCCGTTTCAGACGAAGGGACTGGCCGAGGCTCTTGGTGTCTCCCGTCAGGCCGCACGCCTGCAAATGGAAAAGCTCGCCGATGAGGGGCTGGTCGAGCACGTCACTGAGCGGATGGGCGTCGGACGGCCGCGCCGGTCCTGGTCGCTGAGCCAAAAAGGGCATGAGCGTTTTCCCGACACCCATGCTCAGATGACCGTCGAGCTGATCGAAGGCGTCCGCGCCGAGTTCGGCGAGGCGGGTATGGACCGACTGATCAAGCGCCGCGAGCAAGCCATTGAGATCGGCTATCGCAACGCAATGGCCGGCGCGACGACCCTCGAACAACGACTGGAACGCCTGGCGCAGATCCGCGCCGCCGAAGGCTACATGGCCGAATGGAGCCACGGCGAAGACGGCGCCTACCTGCTGATCGAGAACCACTGTCCGATCTGCGCCGCCGCCGCGGCCTGTCAGGGGTTTTGCCGATCTGAGCTGGCCCTTTTCCAGACCGTGCTAGCCCCGGCCCAGGTGAAGCGGGTCGAGTACATCCTCGCCGACGCCAGGCGCTGCGCCTATCTGGTGACGCCCTAGCCCCGCGCGGAAAAGCAACCTGGACGGCTTGATTGTAATGCCCACAAACTAGGCAGGCTGGAAATGGCGCTCTTCTTCCAGACCAGCGGACGCCACGTGGTGAAGCTCACAAAATCGCGGGGCTGGCTTTTCGTCTCCGTTCCGACGTCCAAAGCTGCTAGGAGGCGAAAAAGGACAGGGAGAACAGCCAACTGATGGCCATGCCCAGCGTCGCTATTCGAGGACAACGCAGCCTGCTTCGGCAGATTCGCGAGGCGCTTGCTTCCGGCGGGCCCGCGCAAACGCGGCTGGACACTGTCGTGCGGATCATCGCCCGCTCGATGGTCGCCGAGGTCTGCTCCCTCTATATGCGACGCGAGCGCGGCGACATGGAGTTGTTCGCCACCGAGGGCCTGGATCCCGGCGCCGTCCACGTGACCCGCATGAAGCCGGGCGAAGGCCTGGTCGGCGAGATCATGCGCCTGGGCCGGCCACTGAACCTGTCCGACGCCCCGAACCACCCGGCCTTTTCCTACCGCCCGGAAACCGGCGAAGATCCGTTCCACGCCTTCATGGGCGTGCCGCTGCTGCGCGGCGGCCGGGCCATTGGCGTGCTGGTCGTCCAGAACCGCACCGAGCGGGGCTATACGGACGACGAGGTCGAAGACCTGCAGATCGTCGCCATGGTGCTGGCCGAGATGGTCGCCGGCAGCGAGCTGGAAGGCGAACTGAAGGGCGTCGAGATCGCGCCCCACCGCCCCGAACGGCTGATCGGCTCCAAGTTCGCTGACGGTCTGGCTCTTGGCGTTGCAGTCCTGCACGAACCTCCGGTCGCCCCCTCGCAACTGCTCGCCGAGGACGTGGTCGCCGAGGAAGAGAAGCTGAAGACCGCGATCGCCGGCCTTCAGGCCCAGATCGACACCATGCTGGAAGGCCAGCACGGCCTGGTCGAAGCATCCTACGAGGTGCTCGAAACCTACCGTATGTTCGCCCACGACCGGGGCTGGAACCGCTCGCTGGAAGACGCCGTGCGCAATGGTCTCACCGCAGAGGCGGCGGTCGAGCGCGTGCGATCCGAACACCGCGCGCGGCTGGGCCAGGCGCGCGACCCCTATCTGCGTGAACGGCTGCACGACTTCGAGGATCTGGCCGACCGGTTGCTGCGCCACCTGTCGGGCGACGGCCATGCGCCCCGCGAGTTGCCGCAGGACGCTATCCTCATCGCCCGCAACCTCGGCCCCGCCGACCTGCTGGAATATGATCGCACCAAGCTGCGCGGACTGTTGCTTGAGGAAGGCTCCTCGGCCAGCCATGCCGCGATTGTGGCCCGCGCCCTCGACATCCCTTGCGTAGGGCGGCTGACCGGCCTGCGTGACAGGGTGTCGGAAGGCGATCCGGTCATCGTCGACGCCGAAACCGGCGAGGCCTATCTGCGGCCGCGCCCCGACGTGGTGAAGGCCCTTCAGGCGCGGTTGGAAGTCCGCCTCCAACGCCGCGCCGAGTTCGCCAAGCTGCGCGATACGCCCGCCTTCACGCGCGACGGCGCCAAGATCACACTGCTCATGAACGCGGGCCTCGACGTCGACCTGGACATCCTGGAGGAGACCGGCGCCGAGGGCATCGGCCTGTTCCGTACCGAGTTCCAGTTCATGGTCGCCGAGGAGATGCCGCGCTTCAACGCCCAGGCCGCGCTCTACGGCCGGGTCATGGACGCCGCCGGCGACCGCGCCGTAACCTTCCGCACCCTCGATCTCGGCGGCGACAAGGTGCTTCCCTACATGGAGGCCGAGCGCGAAGAGAACCCGGCCCTTGGATGGCGCGCCATCCGCATGGGATTGGATCGCCCGGCCCTGCTGCGCCTGCAATTGCGCGCCCTGATCGCCGCCGCTCGAGGCCGGCCACTGCGCATCATGTTCCCGCTGGTGGCCAGCGTGGACGAGTTCCGCGCCGCCCGCGCCCTGGTCGATCACGAGGTCGCCTGGGCCCAGCGCCGCGGCCGCCCGGCCCCTTCGCGCCTGGATGTCGGTGCGATGATCGAGGCGCCCTCGCTGATTTGGCACCTGGACGCCCTGCTGCCGATGACCGACTTCGTCAGCGTCGGCACCAACGACCTGATGCAGTATCTGTTCGCCGCCGACCGGGGAAACCCACGTGTGGCCGACCGCTACGACTTCCTGTCGCCTCCGGCCCTGCGGGCGCTGGAGACCATCCAGAAGGCCTGCGAGGAAACCGGCACGCCGGTCTCAGTCTGCGGCGAGATGGCCGGCCGGCCGCTCGAAGCGTTCGTGCTGGTGGCGCTGGGCTTCGACCGGCTGTCCATGCCGCCGGCGGGTATCGGCCCGGTCAAGCAGATGGTGCTGTCCTGCGATCGGGAAGCCGCGCGGCGCGGCGTGCAAACCCTGATCCGGGGGTCAGCGGGGACTATTCGCAACGAGATCGAGACCCTCGCGCGTAAATTGTATTTGGCCATCTAGAATTCGCGACGCGAAAGTTAGCGAACACCGGTCCGCGTCTGAATAGCGCATTGAATCCCAATGCCTACGATGATACCCACAACGTAATATTAGGGTTTAGACAGTAATGTCGACGGCGCGTAATTTCGCCTTAAAATCGCAACTCTAGCAAGGGGCGCTAGGTAGCCATGCCGCTCGATACTGGCGGGGTTACAGGTCTGCATTTACAGATGGACGGTGATCGCGACGCGAACCGTCACGAGTCCTTGACGCCTACCTTGGACACTGGCCCCGATGTTGGCGCGGCTCTGAAAGCCGCCCGCGAATTCCGCGGCCTGAACCTGCAAGATCTCGCCGACACCACGCGAATCCGTCGTAGCTACCTCGCCGCGATCGAGGAAATGCGACTCGACGAGCTGCCCTCACGCCCGTTCACGGTCGGCTATGTGCGCGCCTACGCCAACGCGTTGGGCCTGGACGGTGAAGCCGCCGTCGATCGTTTCCGCCGCGAAGAGCCGCTCACCGACAACGCCCTGCGCGCGCCGATCGGGGTGAGCGAGACCAAGGACCCACGCCTGACGTTGATCGTCGGCGCCGGCATGCTGGTGCTCGCCGCCATCATTCTTTGGAACATCGCCCAGCGCGCAATGAGCCAGGACGCCCCGCCGCCGCATCGGGCGCCGGAATCAGCCATGGCGGGCGCCAAGCTGGGCGCCGCCGCAGGGCCGGTGTCGCTCGGCGCGCCGCTGCCTGCCCCGGTCGAGTCGACCACCCCGATCCCCTATGAAACGCCGGGCCTGGCCGAGGCGACCGCCGCGGGCGGTTCGTCCGACGCGGTGATCGCCGCACGCAAGGCGTCCGCCGCCAACCCGACCGCCCCGGAAGCCGCAATTCCCGCTCGCCCCTTGCCGCCCACCTTCACGCCTAAGGGCGCGGTCTATGGCGCTCAGCCGGGAACCTCCACCGTGACGGTCCAGGCCCTGAAGGGAGCTTCGCTTATCGTGCGCGGCGGCGGCGGCGTGGTCTATTTCGCCCGGCAGCTCGCGGCCGGCGAGGCCTACCGGGTGCCGAACCTGGCCGGCCTGACCATCGACACCACCGACGCGACCGCATTCCAGGTGTTTGTCGACGGCCAATCCAAGGGCCTGCTGCCCTCGCCCACTATCTCGCCCTCGAAACTGACGGGCGGCTAGCGACCGTATCGGGCGCCCCTCCGCAGACCCAATTCAGCGCCTGATCGGGCCTCTGCGCGCGCGATGTGCATCAGTTCGTCGCGCAACGGACATTCCCTATAGGTAACAAGGGTGGTTCGCGAAGCGGCCGTCATCGTGATATTCGCACGGTCGCCGCGTCTCGGCGGTCATGCGAAAGCTTGTTCAGCGTTAGGAATGTCACAGATGAGTAAGGTGCTTGTTATCGGCGCCGGCGGCGTCGGTTCGGTCGCCGTCCACAAGATGGCGATGTGCAAGGAAGTCTTCTCGCACATCACACTGGCGAGCCGCCGGATACACAAATGCGAAGCCGTGGCAGCTTCCGTCAAACAAAGAACCGGCGTGACCATTGGGACGGCCGAGCTCGACGCTGACGATGTGAGCGCGACCGTGGCGCTGATCCGGGCCGTGCAGCCGGCGCTGGTGGTCAACCTGGCCCTACCTTACCAGGACCTGGCCATCATGGACGCCTGCCTTGAGGCGGGCGTAAACTATCTCGACACCGCCAACTATGAGCCGCGGGACGAGGCCAAGTTCGAATATAGCTGGCAGTGGGCCTATCAGGACCGCTTCAAGGACGCCGGCCTGATGGCCCTGCTCGGCTGCGGGTTCGACCCTGGCGTGACATCGGTGTTCACCACCTACACCCACAAGCATTTGCTGGACCGGATCGACACGCTCGACATCCTGGACTGCAACGGCGGCGATCACGGACACCCGTTCGCCACCAACTTCAATCCCGAGATCAACATCCGCGAAGTGACCGCGCCGTCGCGCCACTGGGAGAACGGGCAATGGATTGAGGGGCCGGCCCTAGCCCAGAAGCAGACGTTCGACTTCGATCAGGTCGGACCGCGCAACATGTACCTGATGTACCACGAGGAACTTGAGTCCCTCGCCAAGTTCTACCCGGAGATCAAGCGCATCCGCTTCTGGATGACGTTCGGCGACGCCTACCTGAAGCACCTGGAAGTGCTGCAGAACGTCGGCATGACCCGCATCGATCCGGTGATGTTCGAAGGCCGCGAGATCATCCCGCTGCAGTTCCTGAAAGCGCTGCTGCCCGAGCCGTCCTCGCTTGGCCCGACGACACGCGGCAAGACCAATATCGGCACCATCGCCACCGGCGAGAAAGACGGCCAGCAGAAGACGTTTTACGTCAACAATGTCTGCGACCACGAGGCCGCCTACGCCGAAACCGGAAGCCAGGCCGTGAGCTACACGACTGGCGTCCCGGCCATGATCGGCGCGGCGCTGATGCTGACCGGCCAGTGGAAGGGCGAGGGCGTCTTCAACATGGAGCAGCTGGATCCCGATCCGTTCATGGACATGCTGAATCGGCACGGGCTGCCCTGGCAGGTCAAGGAACTGCCTTCTCCCCTCGCATTCTGATTGATCTGAGACACATGGAAACAAAGGCGGCCGGGCCCGGCGCATTTGCACGTTTCGACCTGAGCCGCGTGCCATCCCCCTGTTTCGTCGTCGACGAGGCGGCGGTTCGGCGCAATCTGGCCGTCCTGAAGGATGTCGGCGAACGGGGCGGCGCCAAGGTGCTGCTGGCGCTTAAGGCGTTCTCCATGTGGTCGCTGGCCGACGTCGTGGGCGAATATCTCGACGGGGTCTGCGCGTCCGGTCTGTGGGAGGCGCGGCTGGCGCGTGAGCACTATTCCGGCGAGCTGACGACCTACTCCCCCGCCTACAAACGCGAAGACCTGCCCGAGATCCTGGCCCTGTCCGACACGGTGATCTTCAATTCGCCGGACCAGTTGGCGCGCTTCAAGGGTGAGATCGCCACCGCGCGCCAACAGGGCCAGGTGTTCGAGATCGGCCTGCGTCTGAACCCAGAGCACAGCGAGTCGGAGGTCGAAAAGTACGATCCCTGCCAGCGTGGCTCACGGCTCGGCTTCCCGGTCTCGCAGCTTCGTCCCGAACACCTCGAAGGGGTCGATGGCCTGCACATCCACGCCCTGTGCGAGCAGGACTTCGAGCCGCTGCGCCGCGTCTGGGAGGCGGTGGAGTCCAAGCTGGAGGGCGCGCTGACCCAACTGAAGTGGCTGAACCTCGGCGGCGGGCACCATGTCACCCGCGCCGACTACCAGCGTGAGGATCTGATCGCCTTCCTACGCCAGATCGGCGAGCGCCACGGGGTCGAGGTCTATCTCGAACCCGGCGAGGCGATCGCGCTCGACGCGGGCATACTGGTCGGCGAAATCCTCGATACCTTCGACAATTCTGTGCCCGTCGCAGTCACCGACATCTCGGCCACTTGCCACATGCCGGACGTCATCGAGGCGCCCTATCGGCCCGCGATGCTGGACGAGCGCGAGGAGGGCGTGAGGATCCGGCTTGGCGGGCCCTCCTGCCTGGCCGGCGACATCATCGGCGACTACGTCTTCGCCGAGCGGCCCGCGCCCGGAACCCGCATCGCGTTCCTGGACCAGGCGCACTACTCGATGGTCAAGACCAACACCTTCAACGGCGTGCCGCTGCCGGCGATCGCACTGTGGAACAGCGACACAGACTCCCTGAAGCTGATCCGGGAGTTCGACTATCGCGACTTCCGCGACAGACTGTCCTGACCAGGATCTTTTTCACCCTCTACACGCCACGCGCCATTGACTAGGAACCGCTGGCGACTGATCAGCGAAAGCCGCGGCGGCGCAGGCGCGCCCCGCAGAATAAAGGTACCCAGTTCTTGCGCACGCAAATCGTCCATCCCGGCGCGGACAACCTACGCTACGAAATTCGCCAGATCGTGGAGGTGGCTCGCGCCACCGAGGCGACCGGCGCAGCGATCCGCTGGGAGAATATCGGCGACCCGGTCGCCAAGGGCGAGCGCGTGCCCGACTGGATCAAGCAGATGGTGATCCAGGCGGCGGGCGAAGACCTTAGCTTCGCCTATTCGCCGACCAAGGGCCTGGAAGAGGCGCGCAACTACATCGCCAACGAGCGCAATCTCGAAGGCGGCATCCAGATCACGGCCGACGACATCCTGTTCTTCAATGGGCTGGGCGACGCGATCTCGACCATCTATGGCGCCCTGCATCCCAAGGCGCGGGTGATCGGCCCCAACCCAGCCTATCCGACCCATTCGTCGGCCGAAGCCGCGCACGCCGGCGCGCCGCACATCACCTATCGCCTGGATCCTGAAAACGGCTGGAAGCCCGACCTGGCCGATCTTGAGGCCAAGGTGATCGGCAACCCCGACATCGCCGCGATCATCATCATCAATCCGGACAACCCGACGGGCTTCGTCTACCCGGAGGAAACGCTCGCGGCGATCGTCGACATCGCCGCGCGCCACGGCCTGTTCGTCATCTCCGACGAGATCTATTCGAACCTAGCCTATGCCGACAGCGGCATGCGCAAGCTGGCTTCGGTCATCGGCAAGGTGCCGGCCATCGCCATGCGCGGCATCTCCAAGGAATTCCCGTGGCCCGGCGCCCGCTGCGGCTGGATCGAGATTTATAACCGCGACCAGGACCAGAGCTTCGACCGCTTCGCCAAGTCGCTGCTGGAAGCCAAGATGCTGGAGGTCTGCGCCACCACCCTTCCGCAGAAGGTGCTGCCGCGGGTCATGGGCGATCCGCGCTACTATCCTTATCTCGAGACCCGGGTCTCGGCCTACGACCAACGCGCCCGGCGCTCGGTCGAGGTGCTGGGCAGCCTGCCGGAGCTGATTATTCATCCGGCCCGCGGTGCCTTCTATATGACCGCGGTGTTCCGGGCCGGAGCCCTGACGCCAAGCCAAAGTCTGCCTATGGCGCCGAAGGTCGAGGCCATCATCGCCCCGCACCTGGGCGAGGCGCTCGACGCGCGGTTCGTCTATCACCTGCTCGGCAATACCGGGATCTGCGTGGTGCCGCTGTCCACAGGCTTCAACTCCGACCTTGAAGGCTTCCGCTTCACTCTGCTGGAGCCCGACGACGCCAAGTTCGAGGCCATTCTGCAGGACCTCCGCACCGCCCTGGTCGCCTATCTGGCCAGCGGCGCGCAGCGTGAACCGGCCAAGGCCCAACTGGCTGTCGCCGGCTAGGGCCGGCTATCCGGCAGCCAGCCCTGGGCGCGTAATTCGCCGATCCGGGCGCGCGAGATCGGCGCCTCCAGTCCGCCCGACAGTTGCAGGCGAAGATTGCGGCCGTCCTCGACAACACCCTCGACCGCGCGCCGGGCGACCCACCATGACCGGTGCGTCTGCAAGCCCTCGAGGTCGGTCATGCCGGCGATCGCCTGGCCCAGGGACATGAGCACCAGAGCCGAGCCGCGCGGCGTGTGGACCCGCACATAGTGGTCCTCCATCCGCAGGCACAGGACTTCGCGCCCCAGGGCCGGCGGCAGGCGGTCGCGTGGATCGGCGGAGTCGGGCGCCGGCGCCTCAGGCTGACCAGCCAGCACTCGCCAGAAGATCAGCCCATTGGCCAGGGCGCTGATCGCCAGAAACTGGCCATACCACTCCACCGCGCCGATACGTCCGACGCCAGGCCAGACCGCCTGCGCCAGCAGCCGGCCGACAAGCGCCGCCGGGATCGCCAAGACCACCACCGCAGCCGGCAACCAGGCCCACCATGGCCAGCGCCGCCGGACCGCAGATCTAGCCACGACAGGGAGCGCCACCCCAAACAGCAGCCAGCCGGCCCAAAGGCTGGCTGTCCAATAGAGCACCCGCACCCCAAGGCCGCCGCCCTGATAGCTTCCGAACGGCCCGATTACGCCCAGCACGACACCCAGCGCGGTCGACAGGACAAACCCGGTCGCCAGCGAGGTCCGCCACGTTCCTAGCCATGCGTCAGAAGCCATGCGCCACCCTAGCGGTCAGCCTCGCGCGCTGCACCCCCGTTCGCCGCACCGCGCGCCCGTTCGCCCATTGGCGAAACACCGCTGGCGGAGCCTGCAACGGCCGGCGCACGACGCTCGACACCTTCCCCATTCGGAGCCCGCCTATGATCGCCGCCCTCGCCTTTGCTATTGCCCTCGCCGCAGCGCCGACCGCGCCGGACGTAGTGTTCCAAAAGCTCGCCGCCCCTGACGGCGCGCAATTGCCCATCGAGGTCGGCGTCTGGCGGCCCACCGACACCGCCCCAGGTCAGAACCGCCGCCTGATCGTCATGTCCCACGGCACGGGCGGCGACTTTCGCGGGCATGAGGACACCGCGCGCGCCCTGGCCCAGGCCGGGTTCGTCGTCGCCAGCCTGACTCACACGGGCGACAACTGGCGCGACCACAGCCGCGCCGCCGACGTCGCAGAACGCCCGCGCCAGCTGCATGTCCTGGTCGACTACATGCTGAAGGACTGGGACGGCCACGCCGCCCTGGACCCTGGCCGGGTCGGCGCCTTCGGCTTCTCGTCGGGCGGGTTCACGGTGCTGGCGGCGGCGGGCGGCGAGCCGGACCTGTCGCGCATGACCGAGCACTGCCGCGATCATCCAGGCTTCTATGACTGCCGCCTGGTCTCCGCCGGTTTCCAACCGCCCAGCCTGCCGTCCCGCTGGGTTCATGACCCCCGCATCAAGGCGGTGGTCGCCGCGGCGCCGGCCCTGGGTTTCACCTTTGATCGCGAAGGATTGGCCAGCGTGCGCCAGCCGGTCCAGCTATGGCGCGCCGGCCATGACCAGATCCTGCCCAGCCCCTTCTATGCCGAAGCCGTCCGCGGGGCTCTTCCGCGGCCGCCGGAGTATCACGTCGTCGAGGGAGCCCGGCACTTCGACTTCCTGGCCCCCTGCGGCGAGCGGCTGGCTGCGGCGGCTCCGGAAATCTGCGCGCCCACCCCTGGCTTCGACCGCGCCGCCTTCCACGAGACCTTCAACCGGGAGGTCGTGCGTTTCTTCAAGAACAAGCTTTGAGGAACATCTAGCCGCGCCGCCGCCAAGAGCGGGCCGGGGGCGCGGTTGTATTGCCCCGGCCGCGCGGCGAAGCTGGAGGCCAAGTCAGTTGAGAGAGTAGAATCATGAGCGCAGGCGAAGACGGAATCGATCGGGAGCTGGCCAACGCAGCCCAGGTGGCTTCCCCCTCCTACCGCCTGGCGTCGCTGGACGAGGACTTCCTGCTCGGCGACTCGATGCGCGGCGTGCGCTTCCTGCTGGAGTTCGCCAAGGCGGACGAGGCGCTGCGGGCCTGGGGCGTGCGCTCAACCATTGTGGTGTTCGGCAGCGCCCGGGTCGGCGAGAACGGCAACGGCAATCACCCCAGCTGGTACGCCGCCGCCCGCGAATTTGGGCGCATCGCCTCCGAACGCGGCGGGGCGATCCTGTCGAGCGGCAAGCCGCGGGACAATGTGATCGCCACGGGCGGCGGCCCTGGCATCATGGAGGCGGCCAACAGGGGCGCGTCAGACGCCGGCGCCCCGTCCATCGGCTTCAACATCACCCTGCCGCACGAACAGTTTCCCAACCCGTACTCGACGCCGGAGCTGACCTTCCGCTTCCACTATTTCGGAATGCGAAAGATGCACCTAGCCATGCGCGCCAACGCCCTGGTCGTATTCCCGGGCGGATTCGGCACGCTGGACGAACTGTTCGAGATCCTAACCCTGCGCCAGACCGGCAAGTCGCCGCCGATCCCGGTGGTCCTGTTCGATGAGACCTACTGGCGCTCGGTGATCAATTTCGACGCCATGGTCGCCGAGGGCATGGTCGCGGCCGACGACCTCAATCTCTTCAAGTTCGCCGAGAACGCCGAGGCGGTCTGGCAGTCCCTGCTCGATTGCGGGCTGGAACCGGGTAAGGACATCAGCTGATCCACACGCCGGCCTCGCGTTTTGCCGCGCGAGGCCCTATTTTCCCAGGCCATGACCGTGCAAGACCACACCCACGTCCGTCCCTGGCGCGCCATCGACCGGCGCGTCTCGCGTAAGATCCGCGTCGGCAATGTGGAGGTCGGCGGCGACGCCCCGATCACGGTGCAGTCGATGACCAACACGCTGACGGCGGACGCCGCGGCGACCATAGACCAGATCCGTCAACTCGAAGAGGCCGGCGCCGACATCGTGCGGGTGTCGTGCCCCGATGAGGATTCAACGGCGGCGTTCAAGACCATCGCCCGGGAGTCCAAGGTCCCGCTCGTTGCGGACATCCACTTCCACTACAAGCGCGGCATCGAGGCGGCCAAGGCCGGCGCAGCCTGCCTGAGGATCAATCCGGGCAATATCGGCCGGGCCGACCGCGTGCGCGAAGTCATCCAGGCGGCTCGCGATCACGGCTGCTCGATGCGCATCGGCGTCAACGCCGGCAGCCTGGAGCCGCACCTGCTGGAGAAGTACGGCGAGCCCTGCCCCGCCGCCATGGTCGAGAGCGCGCTCGACCACGCCCGTATCCTGCAAGACAACGACTTCCACGAGTTCAAGATTAGCGTGAAGGCCTCCGACGTCTTCATGACCGTCGCGGCCTATCAGCAACTGGCCGAGGCGATCGATTGCCCGCTGCATGTCGGCGTCACCGAAGCCGGCGCCCTGCGCAACGGCACGGTGAAGTCCGCCATCGGAATGGGTTCGCTGCTGTGGGCCGGGATCGGCGACACGATCCGGGTCAGCTTGGCGGCCGATCCGGTGGAGGAAATCAAGGTCGGCTTCGACATCCTGAAGTCGCTGGGCCTGCGCCACCGCGGCGTGAACATCATCGCCTGCCCGTCCTGCGCGCGGCAGGGCTTCATCGTCATCCAGACGGTGGAACTCCTGGAACAGCGGCTGGCGCACATCTCCCAGCCGATGAGCCTTTCGATCATCGGCTGCGTGGTGAACGGTCCGGGCGAGGCCCTGATGACGGACATCGGCTTCACCGGCGGCGGCAAGGGCGCGGGCATGATCTATGTGGCCGGCAAGCCCGACCACAAGATGGACAACGGCCAGATGGTCGATCACATCGTCGAACTCGTGGAGGCCAGGGCCGCCGAGCTTGCCAAAGCCCAGGACGACACCCTTCAGGCGGCGGAATAATTCTCGCGTCGCGCGAATTTGGTTTCACCAACTGTTACGGTTAAGGGCGCTAACTAGGCCTCGATAGTGTTTCCGAGGTGCTTGTCGTGACCACCGTAACCCCCATTCCCACAGACAATCGCCGAGCGATTGTACGCATCGTCGCCCATGAGATGGTGCGTATCTCCACCGCCATGGCCCCCGTCCACGGCGACGACGTTATCGAATATCTCATCTTCACCGCCATCTGGGTGCTGAACAGCCAGCACCTGATCGGCGACGATCGATACGCCCCGTTGAAGAATATTCCCCCGGACACGCAACGCCGGCCGGTCTCCATCGACGAACTGCGCCGCACGACGCCGATGCCCGATCACATCCTGACGTCCTATGTCGAAAAGATGATCGCGAACGGCGTCGTTGAGCGAACCCCGGGCGGTCTGGTGGTTCCTTCTGCTGTCTTCACCCAACCTGGAATGGTGAGCGGCGCGAACGATCTCTACGCGCGGGTGGTGGGCATGGTGGCTGCAATGCGGAACGCTGGCTTCAGCTTCGGCGACGCCTGAATCGTCCCCGCACTTCAGGAGCCGTCGTGAGTCTTCCATCCAGCCAGGCCGTGGACAATCGACGCGCGGTCCTACGCGTCACGACGCTGGAGATCCTGAAGGCGCTGCGGTCGCTGGCCCAGTTGCACGACGGCGACCTGTTCGCCCTGCTGGTCTTCACCAGCATCTGGAGCGCGAACGGCGAGCACCTGATCGGCGACGAACGCTATTCCGGCCTTCGCGACATCGGCCCCGACAGCACCAGCAAGCCCGTGACCGACGATCAGTTGCAGCGGTCGCTGGGGGTGCCGCGCGACATGCTGGATCGGTATGTGGAGATGTTCATCCATATGGGCCTGGTCGAACGCATTTCGGGAGGCCTTGTCGTTCCGGGCGCGGTCTTCACCTCGGCCGAGATGATGAGCGGCGCCAACGAGGCCTATGATCGGATCGTCGGCTTGATCAGCGCTCTACGCGGGGTCGGTTTCTCTCTGGGAGAGAACATCTCCTAAGGCCCGGGGCTGCCCGCAATTTCGAATTCGCACTTTGTCAAAGATGACTCCCCCGTCACCTCTTGCGTCGCGTTCGCAGCCTTGGTTAGGTGCTGATCCAAAACCAGGGAGAAACACCATGTCCGCTGACGGCAACTGGAAGATCACGATTCAATCGCCGATGGGCGCTCAAGAGGTCGAAGCCTCGATCAAGACGAGCGGCGACACCTTCACCGGCACGACGAGCGGCCGGATGGGCGAGCAGACCATCGAGGGCAAGGTCGATGGCGACACCCTGACCTGGTCGAGCTCGATCAGCCAGCCCATGCCGATGACCTTGGAATTCACGGCCACCGTGGCCGGCGACGCCCTGACCGGCAATGTCAAGCTGGGTGCCTTCGGCAACGCCCCGCTTTCGGGCGTGCGCGTCTAAGACGTTTCCGCGCAAGCGGTTCAGGAAGGGCCCCCTCACGCGTGGAGGGGGCCCTTTTCGTTGGGCGTTTGGCATTGGCGCTCCAGACCGCTAGAGAAGCGTCCCCACATTCACCCGTGACTGGATACCCGCTTGCGTCTTCCCCAGGCCAGATTGGATCAGGTCCTCGACCGCTTCCGCGAGATCGAGGCGCGCATGGGCGCGGCCACCGAAGGCGCCGAGATCGTGCGGTTGTCCAAGGAGCACGCCGAGTTGAAGCCAGTGGCCGACGCCGTCATGGCTGTCGCCCGCGCGCGTGAAGAACTGCCCGAGCTTGAAGAGATGGCCAAGGCCGGCGATCCAGAGATGGCGTCGCTGGCGCAGGATGAACTCCAGGCGCTGAACGACCGGCTGCCGGGGCTGGAGCACGAGGTCGCCCTGCTGCTGGCGCCGAAGGACCGCGACGAGAACGCCTCGGCGATCCTGGAAGTACGCGCCGGGACCGGCGGCGACGAGGCGGCGTTGTTCGCCGGCGACCTGTTCCGCATGTACCAACGCTACGCCCAAAACCATGGCTGGCGCGTGGAGATCGACTCAATCTCCGAGGGCGAGGTCGGCGGCTACAAGGAAATCATCGCCTCGATCACCGGCGACGGCGTGTTTGGCCGACTGAAGTTCGAGAGCGGCGTTCACCGCGTCCAGCGCGTGCCCGAAACCGAGGCCGGCGGCCGCATCCACACCTCAGCCGCCACGGTGGCCGTGCTGCCCGAGGTCGAGAACGTCGAGATCGAGATCCGCGACGCGGACCTGCGTATCGACACCTACCGCTCGTCCGGCGCCGGCGGCCAGCACGTCAACAAGACCGACTCAGCCGTCCGCATCACCCACCTTCCGACCGGAATCGTGGTGACTTCATCGGAAAAGTCGCAGCACCAGAACCGCGCCCGCGCCCTGAAGGTCCTGCAGGCTAGGCTCTACGACCAACAGCGCGAGGCCCTCGACACCGCCCGCGCCGACGCTCGCAAGAGCCAGGTCGGTTCAGGCGACCGTTCAGAGCGCATCCGCACCTACAATTTCCCGCAAGGCCGGGTTACTGACCACCGCATCAACCTGACCCTCTACAACCTGACCAAGGTGATTGAGGGCGAGGCCCTGGACGACGTGATCAATCCGCTGATCGCCGAGGATCAGGCCGCGCGTCTGGCGGCGCTGGAAGACGAGTTCAACTAACGGCGCAAGATCCCGCGGACCCGCTGGACCTGACGGCGACCATCGTCGATCGCCTGATCCTTGAACTTGCCGATGTGGAAAGCGCGGCCGACATTGTCGGCCATGACCGCCCCACGCGCGCCCAGCGGCAGTTCCGGACCGGTGGTCGAATCGCGCGCGGTCTGATGTTCGATCTCGGCGTTCAGCTCCGCGCCAAGCAGCACGACCATCACCGAGAACCAGATCCACATCATAAAGCCGATCACCGCCCCCAGCGCGCCATAGGTGACGTCGAAATGGGCGATGTTATTGATGTACCAGGAGAAGATCAGCGACCCGCCTAGCCACAGGCACGCGGCGAAAGTTCCGCCAATGGTTACCCATCGCCATCGCGGCGAGGCCCGGCAGGGCGCGAACCGGTAGATGAACGAGAAGGCGGCCGCCGCCATGGCCACCAGGATCATCCAACGTAGCGGGACCCAAATGACGGCGAGTTCGTAAAGTCCGACACGCGCGAGCGCCACTGGGGCGGCGACCAGAATCGCGGTCATCACAACCAGGAACACCAGGGCCGCGAAGGTGAAGCCGTAGGTCAGGGCCGTGCGCTTGACGAAGGTGCGTTTGTCGCGCTCTCCATAGGCGATGTTGAGGCCGTCGAAGAGCGCCTTCATGCCGGCGTTCGCCGTCCAAAGCGACAACAGCAGGCTTACCAGGAAGGCGACAGAAAGGGAGGCCTGCGGGCGGCTCGCCAGCAACAGCATCTGGTCGCCGATGATATTCACGACCTCGCTCGGGATGACCTTCGACATCTCGTACATCTGGGCGTGCATGGCCTCGAAGTCGGCGAATATGCCGTAGAGCGAGACGAACACCCCGATGGCCGGGAACAGGGCCAGCAAACTGTAGAACGTGACCCCGCCCGCCACTGCCGGCAGCCGATCGCGCTCGATCTCCTTGAAGGTTCGCCAGAGTATGTCTCGCCAGCCGCGCAAGGGTATGTGGTAGGGCGACCCCGCCAGCCGCCCCCGGCCGGGTTCGGCGGCTTCAAAGACCTCTGGTGTGGCCTGCGGCTCCAGGTCGAGATCGGACCGCGGCGCGGCGCGCAGGCTACGACGCCAAAGGGTGGTGACAACGGCCAGCCCCACCCACGGCGCGGCCCTGCTAGCGAGCGAGGCGAGCGTTTTTACCGAAACTGATGGCCGCTTCACGCTTCGGACCTCACGCCAGAGCTGCAACAACACCCAAGACCGGCGCGCGTTCCGCCCCGATCCAATCGCGGCGGTCGCCAAGACGCAAGGGCTCGCCGCACGGGTGGTCAAATCATATGCTGCTTGTCCCGCCGCCAGACTTGCAGGTACCAGGGCCCATGACCGGTCACATCGCAGCGCTCTATCGCCACCCCGTGAAGGGCTTCACCCCCGAACGGCTGAGCCATGCCGAATTGACCGCCGGGGGTCCCTTCCCGTGCGACCGATTGTACGCCGTGGAGAACGGCCCTTCCGGTTTCGATCCCTGTGCGCCGGGATTTATTCCCAAGCAGAAGTTCACGGTCCTGGCCGCCATCCCGGAGGTCGCCAAGGCCCGTACGGCTTATGACGAGGCCAGCGCGACGCTGACCGCGACCGCCCCGGGTCAGCCCGCTTCTCCGGATCGCTGTCTCAAGATTCCGGCCGCGCGGCCTTCGCGACCTGGCTGGCCACATTGCTGGGCGAGGAGGCGACCGGTCCGCTGCAGGTCATTTCCGCCGACGGTCACCGGTTCATGGACCACCCGCTCGGTCACGTCTCGATCCTCAACCTGGCCAGCATCCGCGACCTTGAGGCCAAGATGGGCCGGCCGGTCGATCCGCTGCGTTTCCGCGGCAATGTGCTGGTCGAGGGTTGGCCTGCCTGGATCGAGAACGAATGGGCCGGACGCGACCTGATGGTCGGCTTCGCCCGCGCCAAGGTGTACAAGCCGATCGTCCGTTGCGCGGCCACCCACGTCGATCCTGTCACCGCCGAGCGCGACATGGATGTCGTCAAGGCGCTGTTCGACAATTACGGCCACATGAACCTGGGCATCTATGTCCACGTCACCGACGGGGGACAGATCGCCGTTGGCGACGCCTGCACGCAGCCGACGATGGAGCCCGCTCAATGAGCCTGACCCTGTTGCAAGCTTGGCAATCGGCCAAGGCCCGTCTGGAGACCGCCGGGCTCGCCGGACCAGTCATCGACGCCCGCCTGTTGGTCGAGGCCGCCGCCGAGGCGACCCGGGCCGACATCGTCACCGATCCCTACCGCACCCTGACGCCTGAGCAGGAAGAGCGCCTGGCCGACTATCTGGCCCGCCGCGAACGCCGCCAGCCGGTCAGCCATATTCTCGGCCGCAAGGGGTTCTGGAAGATCATGCTGTCGGTCACGCCCGATGTGCTGACGCCGCGCCCCGACACCGAAGTGATCGTCGACTACGTTCTGAAGAAGTTCCCCGACGAAACGGCCCCCTTCCATATCCTGGACCTGGGCGTCGGCTCCGGCGCTATCGTGCTGTCGATCCTGGCTGAACGGCCCAGGGCCAAGGGCTTGGCGACCGACATCTCCGACGAAGCCCTGGCTGTCGCGCGCGAGAACGCCGCCAATCTGGGGCTCGCCAATCAGATCGCCTTCGCCCGCGGCAATTGGACCGAGGGCTTGGCCGACGCCAGCTTCGACGTCGTGGTCTCCAACCCGCCCTACATCGCCAGCGAGGTCATAGAGACCCTCGAGCCCGAGGTGAAAGACCACGAACCGCGCGTGGCGCTGGACGGCGGCGCTGACGGCCTGGACGCCTATCGGCACCTGGCTCCGGAGATCCTGCGCGTGTTGAAGCCGGGCGGGCTCTTCGCCGTAGAGATCGGCTATGACCAGAAGGATGCGGTCGAGGCCCTGTTCAACGAGGTCGGCGCTGGCGACGTATGGACCATCAAGGACTTGTCGACCAACGACCGCGTTGTGGTCGGCGTGAAAAACCCCTTGGAAACCGGCTCCTGAATCGCTAAGTCTTCATCCTGTCTCCACCCAATTCGCCGGTGCTAGAGGTTGAGGCCGCCCTGTAAAGCAGGATGGCCAGCCGGCCCGGCAGGCGCGCAGGCCTAGCGTGTCTCGCGCCTCAAGGTCCGGGCGGACGACGGGGAACACTTACGTCTTCAACATGGACTGACGGGCGATTTGCCCGACCAAGGCGAGAGGATAGACCGCGCGCTTACCGGCGAGACCGAAGCGGCGGCGGACACAAAGAATGAGAGATTTCAAGGGTATGAAGCGCCAGCGCGGCCGCAATCGTGGCGGCGGCGGTGGCGGCAAGCCGCAGCAGCAAAACGCGAACCGGTCGTTCGATTCGAACGGTCCCGACGGCGTTAAGGTGCGCGGCAACGCCCAGCACGTTTTCGAAAAGTATCAGCAGCTCGCCCGCGACGCGTCGTCGGCTGGCGACCGGGTGCTCGCCGAGGGCTACCTGCAGCACGCCGAGCACTATTTCCGCGTCGTGCGCGCCATGCAGCCGACCAAACCCGCCGCCGAGATCATCGGCCGCGAGAACCTCAGCGGGTTCGAGATCGACTTCGAGGACGAGAGCGGCGCCCAGGCGGCCGCCGTCGCCGAGGCCGAAGCGTCGGGCGAGGCCTATAACTCAGATAGCAACAACAACGAGGGCGAGGGCCAGCAGCCGCGCGCCGAGCGTTGGCGTGACGATCGTCCACGTGACGACCGCCCGCGCGAAGACCGTCAGGGCGGCCAGCGCGACGACCGCCCCCGCAATGATCGTAACGATCGCTTCGAGGGCCGCAGCCGCGACCGTTGGCGCGACCGCGACGAGCGTCCGCGCGATGGTCAACAAAACCAGCAAGGTCAACAAGGCCAGCGCGACGCCCGTGACGATCGTCCCCGTGAAGATCGTCAACGCGACGACCGTCCGCGCGATGATCGTCCTCGTGACGAACGGCCTCGTGATGATCGTCCTCGTGACGAACGTCCGCGCGAGGACCGCCCACGCGAAGATCGCCAGCGCGACGACCGTCCGCGGACTGAGCGTGAAGATCGCCCGCGTGGCGAACGCTATGAAAACCGCCGCGACCGCGAGGACCGCCCCGAGCGCGACCCGTTGGCCGTGGTGGAGCCGAAGGCCTCGCCTCTGGTCCCCAGCGAAGAACGCGCCTCCCCGGTTCTGCGCGACGAAGATGGCGGCGAAAGCCATGCGCCCGCCTTCCTGAAAGCGCCGCGTGCGCCCCGCGCCCCCAAGGCCGAGGTCGCTCCCGCCGCCGAGGGTGAAGAAAAGCCCAAGGCCCGTCGTCGCCGCGCCCCGCGCAGCTTCGAGGGCGGCGAAGGCGCTCCGCCGAACGAGACCGAGGAAGCCTAGGCTTCAGATCCAAGGCTGGACAACATTCAATCCCTCCCCACCCGGGGAGGGATTTTTTGTGCCTTGAGATTGCGCTTGCCGGGCAATCACAGGTTGAGGGTCAGGGTTATTGCCGATTGATGCGCCTGGCCGTCGCCTCTCTGATGGGCTGCCCAAGCCTCAGCAAGGAGCCCCCAGGTGTCCCTGATCGTAAATGCCGACAATTTCGTCCGCGCCGAAACCGACAACTATTTGGTGGGCTTCGCCAAGAACGGCGCGCTCGGCAAGTTCGTACATGTGAGGGAACCGGCTTCGATTGATAAGCAGGACATCGTCCGGCTCAATCGCGACACCCTCTATAGCCAGGCGCTCTTCGACCTCGATGCGGGCGACGTGACAATCACCCTGCCAGATGCAGGCGTGCGCTACATGGCACTGCAGATCATCGACCAAGACCACTACACCCACGGCGTAGAGCACGCGCCAGCCAAGCACGTGCTGACCAAGGCAAGCATCGGCACACGCTACGTCGCTGCGCTCATTCGCACGCTGGCAGATCCCGCCGACGCAGCCGACCTTGATGAAGTCCGCCGGCTGCAGGACGCCGTGACGGCCAGCCAAGCCGGCGTTGGGGCGGTTGAGCTGCCCGCCTGGGATCAGGCGAGCCTGGCCCGAACCCGAGACGCGCTGAAGGTGCTCGCCTCGGGCCTGTCGAGCTTTGAGCATGCGTTCGGGTCGCGCGAGGAGGTCGATCCGCTTCGCCGACTGATCGGCGCGGCGGCGGGTTGGGGCGGCAATCCCGACTCCGAGGCGATGTACATTGGCGATACGCCGGATAAAAACGACGGCAAGACGGTCTATCGGCTCACGGTCAAGGATGTGCCGGTCGACGGCTTCTGGTCGATCAGCGTCTACAACGCCGCCGGCTATTTCGAACCGAACAGCCGAAACGCCTATACGATCAACAGCATCACGGCCAAGAAGAGCGCCGACGGCTCGATCGCCATACAGTTCGGCGGATGCGACGATCAAACGCCGAACTGCGTGCCAACGCCCCCAGGATGGAACTACCTGGTGCGGCTGTATCGTCCGAGGGCGGAAGTGCGCGAGCACCGGTGGAGCTTCCCCAAGGCCGAACCCGTCGCAAGCTAGCTCCTCTTCACCCAAGCTTGGGCAGGATCAGAACCACCGCGAAGATGAGCCAGTCGTTGGTGATGTGGGCGATGGTCGAGGACCAGATGTTCTTGGTGATGAGGTAGGGGACAGTCAGGACCAGCCGAGCCGTGCCGATGATCAGCAGCACCTGACCCAAATGCCACTGATAGGTCGGCAGGTGCAGGGCGCCGAACAACAGCGCCGACCCGATCCACGCGCCGATGATGGCCACCCTGCGCGAAAGCCCGCACCTCGCGGTGAGAAGGGTCAGCAAGGCGAGGAAAGGAATGATCGTGATCAGTTCCTCGCCGAGAAGCTGCGGCGCCGTCGCCGCGATGGATAGGGCGAGGTCAGCTCCTTGAAGCTGATGCATCATCGCAACGACGGGATTAGCGGCGGTGAGCTCCAGGCGCATCATGCCAAGCGCAACGATCCCTGAAACCAGCAGAGTGCAGGGCGCAAAGGCCAGGCCGATCCAGATGTCCCTGGCGGTGGGCCGGTGGAAGATGGCGGTCCAGTACTTGCCCGCCGCCACGCGGAGGCCGAGCAGCGGCAGCGCCACGAAGAAAGCAATCCCGAGCCACCCGCCAAGCCGCCCAGGCGCCAGCGTCGGTGCGATCATGAGCCCGGCAAAGCCCCCGGCCGCCGTCGCGAGAACAATCAACCAACCCGGCAGGGAAATTCGGAGGGGCTCACCGTTGTAGAACGGGAAATCCCGGCCACCCGTCGCTGATCGTATCGCCGCCTTCACTTCGCTCAAAGACGCTACTCCCCGCCCGACAAGCATCTTTAGCATATACGATCCACGGCCGGCTGCTTCGGAGTCCGAACAGCTCGAACCGAAACGCGTTTCGACTAGTCGCTCAGCCCGCCTGTGCTGCTGCTCGTCACGCTCCTGATCGGTAAGGCGATTGGCTGGGCGGCCCGAGGCTTCGCAGGTAAGCGCTTAAGAGGCGGGCCGCCCCTTCGCCTGGCGTCAGAACTTGTAGCCCGCTCCGATCCGGAAGCTGCGTCCTGGCAGAGGCGCAAGGTCCTTCAAGAACGAGGCGTGCTCGCGCGCCTCGGCGTCGTTGATATTCCGCGCCTCGGCGAACAGTTTTAGGTTCTTGTCGTCAAAGGGGGTGGCGCTGAGCGAGGCGTTGATCATGCGGTAGCTGTCGGTCGGCAATTCGAAGTCAGCCACCCGATCCTGCTCGCCGACCTGACGCAGCTCCAGCTTGCCCGTCCACCAGCCGCCGTCGAACACCGCCCGTCCGGTCACCGACCACGGCGGGATACGCGCCGGGACGCCCAGGTCGGTCTCGCCGTGCACATAGTCGGCGGCGCCTTCCAGCGAGAAGCTGCGGTCGCCGTCCTGCCACAGGCGGTAGGAGACCTCGGCTTCAGCGCCATAGAACTCGGCGTCGGTCTGCAGATAGTCGTAGATCGCAAAGCCGCTGACGGGATCCTCGGCGCCGGTGGCCCGCAGGTCGATGAACCCGTCGTACTTGACGGCGAAGGCATGGAGGTCGGCCTCCCAAGGGCCGGCGCCATAGTGGATCGTGGCGTCCAGCGAGTAGGATACCTCGGAGTCGAGGCTCGGATCGCCGACCTCGAAACCGCGCGTGGCCGCGTGAGCGCCGTTGGCGAACAGCTCGGCTTCGGTCGGCGCCCGGCTGGTGCGCGACCCGCTCAAACCGAGGAACCAGCCGTCAGCCGGACGCAGAAACGCGCCGATGCTGGCCGAGACATTAGTGAAGTCGCGCGACATGTCGGGCGTTTTCAGTTCGCGATGGTCGAGACGCAGGCCGCCTTCGACGCCCCAGGTGTCGCGATCCAGGCGCTGCAGGGTGAAAACCCCGTATTCCTTGGTTTCGGTGGAGGGCACATAGGCCTCGTCACCCACGGCGTCGAGGTTGCGCGACAGGGCCTGGAAGCCGACTGCCCCCTGCCAACCGTCGCGTTCAACTTGGACCAGTTCGGCGCGCGCTTCCCAACCGTCCGACAGGAACCGCGTGCCAACCACGCCATTTTCGAGCTCGGCATGCTCGTAGTCGGCATAGCCCGCCGACACCTTGAGCTGGTTGAAGATGCCCAGGTCCAGGTCCAGACCTCCGCGCAGGTCGTAGCGTGTCTGCTTCAGGTCGATGACCACCCCGCCCTCTTCTTCCTCATGATCGTGGTCATGGTCATGCTCATGATCGTGGTCGTCGTGGGCTTCATGCGAATGACCGGGCACGCCGTAGGTGCTGTCGGTCCGCTTGACCGCCAGGCCCAGGAAGCCCTTCTCGCCGACATATGAAACGCCGCCGCCATAAGCGTAGAGGTCGACCGCCGTGTTCTCCACGGTCGAGGCGTTGGGGCCAGGATAGGCCTCGCCCTCAGCCTGCATGGCGCGGCGCGACTCCGCCGGGACCGGAATGTCGTAGTTCGAGCTCTCGCGGCGCAGGCCATCCAGGCTGAACACCCAGTTGCCGACGCCGGCCTTGAAGGCCGCCGAAGCGGTCGTGCCGTCGTCGACGGTGGAGGTCGCGGCCAGCATACGGCCGTGGAAACCCTGCACCACCTTGTCCGAGATCCGGTCGTCGATGATATTCACGACGCCGCCGATCGCCGAGCCGCCATAAGCGAGCGCCGAGGGCCCACGCAGCACTTCGATGCGCTCGGCCTCCTGCGGGTCGGTCGCCACCTGGTGGTCCGGGGAGAGGGCCGAAGCGTCGATCATGCCCACCCCGTTGGTCAGCACCATTACCCGAGGACCGGCGAGGCCCCGGATCACCGGGCGGCTGGCGCCAGGACCAAAGAAGGTCGAGCGCACGCCGGGCAGACCCGACAGAACATCGCCCAGGCCAGCGGCCGGGGCCGTGTCCAGATCATCGCGGCGCAGCACCTCGACGCTGGTGGTGGAGGAATCCATCGAGACGACGTAAGGCGCGGCGGTGACCACCACCTCCGAGACCTCCTTCGCCGCATCGGCCCAGGCCGGGGTGCCGATCAGGGCCGCGATGCCGCTGGCGGCGAGAAGGTGGAACTTGCTCATTCGGAGGACGCCTCGAACAGAATACAGGCGAGGGACTTGAAATCGCCCCTCGCTGTTACGAAATAACACCTCCTGTTATGAGATAACATAACCGGCCGTCAAGCGCCTTTGCTTGCCGAGAGGTCAAGAGGCGGGTAGCCAAGGGACATGGGAGCCGAGTGCCATCATCCAGACGGCGTGCATCCGGGCCTCAAGGGCTCGGCGCTGAACCATGCGCTTGGCGCGGCCGAACAGCGCTGCGCCGCGACACAGGAGCGGCTGACCGCTCCCCGCCGCCGCGTCCTTGAGCTGCTGCTCGAATCCAATTCCCCCCAGAAGGCCTACGACCTAATCGCAGCCTTCGGCGCACACGGCGAACCAGCCAAGCCTCCAACCGTCTATCGGGCGCTCGAATTCCTGGAACGCCTGGGTTTTGCGCATCGGATCGAAAGCCTGAACGCATATGTTCCCTGCCGCATCGACGGGCAGAGCCACCGGGCCGCGTTCCTGATCTGCGACTGCTGCGGAGCGGCCGACGAGTTCGAACCGGACTTCACGGCCCAGCTCGCCGCCGCCACGAAGGCGGGCTACCAGGTTTCGACCATCACCCTGGAAGCCCGCGGTCGTTGCGCGGCCTGCTCGGCCCCCGCTAGCTCCTGATCCTGGCCATCGCGATGGCGTCGGCATACGCCCCGTCCCGCCAGGCATAGTCGCCCATACGACCCTCGCGCTCGAAGCCGAAACGTTCATAGAGCGCGATCGCCCGGGCGTTGTCGGCCCACACCGTGAGTTCGAGCCGGCGCAGGTTGAGCCATCGGTCGGCCTGCTCTACCGCCGCGGCGATCAGCGCCGCGCCCGCGCCCCGGCCGGCATAGGCGTCGTGGACCGCCATGCCGAAAGTGCCGACATGGCTACGCCGCCCCTCCCGCCGGCTCAGGCCCAAGCTGCCGATGACCTTTCCATCGATCACGGCGACCAGCAGCGTTTGGCTTGCTGACGTCACCTTGAAGCGCTCGCGCCGAGTGGCGATGCTGGTGAAGGGCAGTTGCATTGTCCCCCAGACGGCGCGCGGCTGGTTCAGCGCCTCGGTCAGGTCGGGCACGTCCTCCGGTTCGGACGCCCTGATCAGGATTTCATCTTGGCTCATCATGGTCTCTCGGTGGGCCGGAGAACGGAGCCAAAGAAAAAAGCCCCGTCCGTCGCCGGCGGGGCTGGTGTCGAATGCGAACGCTCGGTTGCTCCTAGCGCACGACCTCTTCCACCAACCCGGCCTGGGCGGTTTGAATGGTCACGTGCATAAGGGCGGTCACGGCGCGCATGCGCTGAACGTAGATCAAACGAGGAAATCGGAAAAGCCGGTGATCGAAGTCACCCCCACCATCAGCCTCTCGGAGGACGAACTGACCGAGCGGTTCATCCGCTCGGCCGGTCCGGGCGGTCAGAACGTCAACAAGGTATCCACCGCCGTGGAGCTGCGGTTCGACGTGCGGCGCTCGCCCTCGTTGCCGAACGACGTGGCGATCCGGCTGATGAAACTGGCGGGGCGCAAGGTGACGCAGGACGGCGTGTTAGTGCTGGTGGCGATGACCCATCGGACCCAGGAACGCAACCGGGCCGAGGCGCTGGAACGGCTGCTGGGGCTGATTCGTCAGGCCGCCGAACCCCCGCCTCCGCCCCGGAAGAAGACCCGGCCGACCCTGGCTGCGAAAAAACGGCGGGTCGAGGCCAAGGTGCACCGAGGCGGGGTGAAATCCATGCGTGGCAAGGTTCGCGGCGACGACTGAGACCCAGGCGTGATCGAACACGCTCAACCAAGCTCTTGGCGTGGGTGCAATCAGACGCATAAGGTGCGCGCGACATGTCACGCACCCGCCTTATCTCCGCCTCCGCCGCCCTGCTTCTGGTCGCCGCCTGCGCGCCGACCCTGGGTCCCCCGCCTCCGCCGCCGCCCGGCGCCGATGGGCCGCCCTCGGCCAATACGTTCCGCGCCGGTGATTTCTCCTGGTCGGCCGTTCCGGGCCAGGGTCGCGTGGATGGCCGGTTGGTCTTCAAGTCGGGCCAGACCCGCTACAGCTGCGAAGGCGCCGGCGTCGTCCTGACGCCCGAGACGCCATGGACGCGGCGGCGGATGACCATCCTCTACAAGTCGCCTGATCGCTCGGCCCTGCCGGCCGACGAGGTCCGCGCCCGCACGCCGAACGCCCCCAGCGGCGACTACTCGGCCTTCGTCAAGCGCACGGTCTGCGACGCGGGCAGCCGCTTCAGCTTTTCGGGCCTGGCCAACGGCGCCTGGTATGTGATCACCGTCGCCAAGCCAATTGCCCCTGGCACGGGGCCAGACATCGCCGTCATGCGCCGGGTGGAAATCCGCAACGGCCGCGCCGTGAGCGTGGATCTGTAGCGACCGCGGCCACCTGCGCGTCGAGAAATGAAGAACGCCCCGGGGTCACCCCCGGGGCGTTCGTCGTTTAGTGGACCTTGGCCCGGCCGATCTCCAGGCCATCGGCCGAGGCGCCGACCTGAATGACCGAACCGTCCTCCAGATCGCCCGCGAGCAGCTTGCGGGCGATGGGGTCGACCAGTTCCTTCTGGATGACGCGCTTCAGAGGTCGCGCGCCATAGACCGGGTCGTAGCCCTTGTCGGCCATCCAGTGCCGGGCGGCGGAGTCCAGCACGATCGACATGCGCCGGTCGGCCAGCAGCTTCTCGACTCGCTGCAGCTGGATATCGACGATGTTGTCCATCTCCGCGCGGCCGAGCCGCTTGAAGAGGATGATCTCGTCGATCCGGTTCAGGAACTCCGGACGGAAGTGGCGGCGAACGACGTCCATCACCATCGGCCGCGCGTCCTCGACATCATCCCCCTCGCCCTGGCTGGCGAGGAACTCCGAACCGAGGTTCGAGGTCATGATCAGGATGGTGTTGCGGAAGTCGACCGTACGGCCCTGACCAGCGGTCAGGCGACCATCGTCCAGCACCTGCAGCAGCACGTTGAAGACGTCGGGGTGAGCCTTCTCGATTTCGTCCAACAGCACCACGGAGTACGGGCGGCGTCGGATCTTCTCGGTCAACTGGCCGCCTTCTTCGTAGCCCACGTATCCAGGCGGCGCGCCGATCAGCCGGCTGATGTTGTGTTTTTCCATGTACTCGCTCATGTCGACCTGGATCAGCGCGTCTTCGTCGCCAAACATGAACTCGGCCAGGGCCTTGGCCAGGAGCGTTTTCCCCACGCCCGTGGGACCGGCGAAGATGAAGCAGCCGGTGGGCCGCTTCGGATCTTTCAGGCCGCTTCGGCTGCGTCGCACG
>NZ_JAUXXE010000063.1 GCF_030681155.1 Phenylobacterium sp.
GGCGTCGGTCTTCAGCGCCAAGGACGCGACGCCGCAGTTCATCACGCAGTTCGAAAAAGCGGCGAAGCTCTCCTATCTGCATTTCCAGCAACTCTCCGCGCCCGAATACGGCGTGCGGTGGACCCGGAATTACTCCCTCGACGAAGACGATTTGGGCGGGAGTTTCCTATTCAACCGCCTCGCCGCCCTGGCGCCGGAGCGTCGGACCGTACCCGCCGGCGAGCATCCCTTCGGCAGGTCGATCCTGCAGTACTGGGACAGCATGATGGTGGAGCCGCCGATCTACCTTCAGGCCATGATGGAGGACGTCTTCGCCGCCGGCGGGCGCATCGTCGTGCGTGACTTCAAGAGCCAGTCCGAACTCCAGGCGTTGAAGGAACCGGTGATCTTCAACTGCACGGGCCTCGGCGCGGGAGAACTCTTCGGCGACAAGGAGATGATCCCGGCGCGGGGCCAACTCGTCGTTCTGCTCCCGCAGCCCGAGGTGACCTACAATCTGGTCTCGAACTGGAGCTACATGTTCCCGCGCCGCGACGGGATCATTCTGGGCGGCACCTTCGAGCGCGGAAACTGGTCGACTGACGAGGACCCGGCCACCACGGCCAAGATCCTCGCTAATCACAAGGCGATGTTCGCGAAGCTGAAGACCTAGGCGTCCTTGAACAGGGCGCGGCGCGGTCCGAGGTAGCCGAATAGGAAGGCCGCGACCTTGCGCATCTGAATCTCCTCGGCGCCCTCCGTGATCCGGTAGCGACGGTGGTGGCGATAGATGTGCTCGAACGGCTTGTGGCGTGAATAGCCGATGCCGCCATGCACCTGCATCGCTCGGTCGGCGGCTTCGCAGACCAGGCGGTTAGCCCAGTAGTTGCACATCGACACCTTGTCGGAGAGCTGCTTCTCGACCTCCTTGTGGGGCATGTTGTCCATGTCCCAGGCGGTCTTGCGGATCAGCAGCCGCAACATCTCGCACTGGGTCGCCAGCTCCACCAGCGGCCACTGGATCGCCTGGTTTTCGGCCAGCGCCTTGCCGAATGGCTTGCGGGTTCGGGCGTACTTCACGCTCTCCTCGATGCAGAACACCGCCGCCCCCAGCGACGACGCCGCCTGGCGGATGCGGTTCTGGTGGACGAATGACTGGCCCAGCCCCAGGCCGCGGTCGATCTGGCCCCAGTAGCTGTCCTCCGGCACCCAGACGTCGGTGAAGCTGACCCGCGGGTGGTCGGTCGGCATGTTGAAGGTCCAGAGGTATTCCTCGACCTTCACGCCGGGCGCGTCGGCCGGCACGATGAAGCAGGTGATGCCGGTGGCGTCGCCGTCCTTTCCCGACGTCCTGGCGAAGACCATCACGTGGGTGGCCACGTGCATGCCGGTCGTCCACATTTTCTCGCCGCGAATCAGCCAGCCGGGCTGACCGTCCTTCTCGTGGGGGACCGCCGTGGTTTCCATGAAGGTGGCGTCAGAGCCGTGGTTGGGCTCGGTCAGGCCGAAGCCGGTCCGCATCTGCCCGGCCAACAGCTTGTCGCCGTCGCGGGCGTACTGGGCGTTGGTGGCGAACTCCTTGAACATCAGGATGAAGGGGTTGTTGCCGACGATGGAGTGTTCGTTCTGCAGGTCGTTGTGCAGGCCCAGGCCCTTGGCGGCCAGGTGCTCGCGGATCACCGCCATGGCCAGGTTGGAGCCGTCCTTGCCGCCCATCTCCTTGGGCCAGGCGAAGCGCAGGTGACCGGCCTCGTCGGCCAGCTTGCGGGCCTTGGCCAGCAGCTCTTCCCATTCCTTCTTGGGCAGGCCGCCGGCGTCCCAGTCGGTACGCTCGTATTCACGCCGATGGTCGAAGTAGCGGATGTTGTCGTCCTGCTGCTCCAACGGCTTGATCTTCGCCTCGATGAAGGCGTCCAACTCGGCCAGATAGGCCTCGATTTCGGGCGGCATGCTGAAGTCCACGGCGGTCTCCTCCTGGGGGCTGGCGCCGGCTCGAAGTCCCGACGCTCGAGTTGTTTGAAACCACTCTAACCCAGGTTTCAGCTTCCGCCGGGTCAGGGTGGGCGCAGGTCATTTCGGCGTTTACACACGATCAAATGACCTTCCCAATCGGCAGGTCGGATCAGTGGGAAGGCGCCGCGACGTCATGCAGGGCGAGGTTTTCGAGGCACTGAAAGGGCTGGCTCCGACGCTGGGCGGGGAGGGGGCGGAGATCGCCGATCTCCAGCGCCTGTCGGGCGGCGCCAGCATGGAGACGTGGGCGTTCGCATTGGTCGGCGGGCGGGGCCGTGAGGAGTTGATCCTGCGCCGCCGCTCCGGGCCCTTCGATCCGGAGGCTGCGCGTTCGGTGTCCCTTGAGGTCGAGGCGGCTCTGATCACCGCGGCGTCGGCCGTCGGCGCCCCGGTCGCGCCGCTGGTGCATCTGGCGCGCCCGCAGGATGGCCTGGGCGAGGCGCACATCACCCGCCGCATCTCCGGCGAGACCCTCGGCCGCAAGATCGTCTCGGACCCGCGCTTCGATGCTGTGCGGCCCGGTCTCGCCCGGCAGTGCGGGGCGATCCTGGCCCAGATTCACTCGGCCACGCCGCCGGCCGGTCTCAAAACTGTCGACGCGCTGGAGGAACTGGCTCGTTACGAAGAGGTCTATCGTAATTCCGGCGCAGAGCGCCCGATCCTAGAGCTGGCCTTCCAGCACCTGAAGAAGCACCCGCCGCCGCCGCGACCGGCGGTGCTGCTACACGGGGACTTCCGCAACGGCAATCTGATGGTGGACCCTGAGCAGGGCGTCGCCGCCGTCCTCGATTGGGAGCTGTCGCACATGGGCGACCCGGCCGAGGATCTGGGCTGGATCTGCGTGAATTCCTGGCGGTTCGGCCGCAGCGACCGCCCGGTTGGCGGCTTTGGCGAATATCGCGACTTGCTGGACGGCTATGTCGCGGCGGGCGGGGAAGAGATCCCGCTGTCACGGGTGCTCTATTGGCAAGCCCTCGGCTCGCTGAAGTGGGGCGTGATGTGCCTGATGATGTACGCCAGCTACGCCAACGGAACCGAAGTCTCGGTCGAGCGGCCGATGATCGGACGCCGGGTGTCGGAAACCGAGATCGACCTCGTCACCTTGTTGGAGAACGGGCTGTGATCGACCATCCCCGCGCCGAGGAGCTGTTAGACGCCGTCGCCGGCTGGATAGACTGCGTTCGCTCCGAGCTCAATCCCCGGGATGCATTCCTGGCCCGGGTCGCCGCCAATGCGCTGAGCGTCGTGCGGCGCGAACTGCTCCAGGGAGGGGCGGCGGAAGCGGCCGCCACTCAGCGGCTGTCGGAATTGCTGGGCCGAGATGGCTCCCTGCCTGAACTGAACGCTGACCTGTGCGCGCGCTTGCGGGAAGGGGCGATGGATCGCGACACGCCCGGCCTGCTAGCGGCCCTGAAGGCCAATATCGTCGAACAAATCGCCATCGATCAGCCGAACTACGCTCCGGAGCCCGGGCGCCTGGCGTAGGAACCCGGTTCTGCGGCGCGGAAATTGCGATATGACCGCGCCATGAGCGAGAAATTGCATACCCCGCCGGCCATGAGCTACGGTGACTATCTGGGCCTCGACACCCTGCTGTCCGCCCAGCGGCCACGTTCGGACGAGCACGACGAACTGCTGTTCATCATCATCCACCAGGCTTCCGAGCTGTGGCTGAAGCTCTCCATCCACGAACTGGCGGCCGCCCGTCAGCACATCCGCGACGATGACCTAGGCCCAGCCTTCAAGATGATCGCCCGGGTCAGTCGCATCCAGGGGCAGTTGATCCAGTCCTGGGACGTGCTGGGGACCATGACGCCCAGCGACTATCACGCCCTGCGCCCGCACCTGGGCCAAAGCTCGGGCTTCCAGTCATTCCAGTATCGGATGCTGGAGTTCCTGATGGGGGCCAAGGACGCCTCGATGCTGCGGGTCCATGAGACCACCGAGGTCCATGGCGTGCTCGAAACGGCCCTGGCGGAGCCTAGTCTCTATGACGAGTGCGTTCGGCTGTTGTCGCGACGGGACTTCGATATTCCGGCCGAGCTGCTGGAGCGCGATCTGCGTCTGCCGCACGAGGCCAACGCCGCCGTCGAGGCCGCCTGGGTCAGCGTCTATCGCGACCCGGAACGCTACTGGGATCTCTATGAACTGGCCGAGAAGCTGGTCGATCTGGAGTTCCGCTTCCAGCAATGGCGCTTCGCGCACCTGAAGACCGTCGAGCGGATCATCGGGTTCAAGCAGGGCACCGGCGGCAGCGCCGGCGCTGCCTATCTGGCTAAAGCGTTGGAAGGCTCGTTCTTCCCAGAGCTGTTCCGGGTCCGCACCTCGCTCTAATGCGGGGCGGAGGGGGCCAGCAACCTGGCGACCGCATCGCCCAGCGAACTCGACAGCAGCGGTTTTTCGACGATGCCGACTCCGGCCTGCTGGGCGCGCAGCCGCACTTGGCGGGTTGGTTGGGTCGTGATCAGCAGCGCCGGCAGCGAGACGGCGCGGCGGCGGAGGGTTTCGACCAGCTCTAGGCCATCCATGCCCGGAAGCTGATAATCGACTACCAGGCAACCGGTGTCGGGAAGGTCCTGGCGGGCGGCCAGGCTCTCGGCATCGGCATAGGTCTCGACCGCATAGCCCTCGATCTCGAGGGCGAACTTCAGCGACGTGCGGATGGCTGGATCGTCGTCGACGAGCAGCAGCGGGGCGGGGGCAGGCGTGTCGATCATGGCTGAGATCGGCGAGACCCAGGCCGACGGCCCAGGTCCCACGCTTCCTTTCGACTAGGCGGCGGCTTTCCAGGTTGGTTCCAGCACCGCATGCGGTGGGCAGGGGGCGACCGGGATTTGCGGCAGGCCGATCAGTTCGTTGGCGTAGCCGTGGTTGACGTCGCGGTGGTGAGCCTCGTCGGCGCGGACCACCAGGACCACATCCCGCAGCGTCGCGGTGTCTGGCAGGCCCCAGTAGGTCTTGGCGATCTGCGGCGCCGGCACGTTCGCGGAGCGGCCCTCGTCGATCTCGGCGAGATAGTGGGTGTAGCTGATCACCGCTTCTTCCTCGAAGTAGCCGACCACCCGGTGAGCGGTCTTGGGAGAGACGAGATAGAGGCCGAAGAAGAACAGGTAGAAGACCCATTGCACCGCCACCACGACGAAGCGTTCGAAAGCGGTGGGCTTGCTGACCTCGATGAAGGTCATCAGGTGCATGCGCTCATTCTCGGCTTCGTCCATCAGGGTCTTGATCCAACCCTTGTCGTCGCACATCCGGCGCAGGCACTTCAGGTGGTTGAGGGTCGCGCCGACCATGCCGGGCACGGCGGCGACGGTCTCAAGGACCACGGCGCGGTGGCCATAACGCTTGGCGAAGAAGGTGTCGGCGCAGAAACGCAGCAGTTTCACGAACCCGTAGGCGATCTGATCGGAGGCCCCGACAGGCTGGTGATGAAGGGTGGCGTCTACGGCGGGGGCGGTCATATCAGGCTCCTGGTGACCCTGTGGCCACCCAACTGGCGGCGAGTTCATGGCTACCGATAAGTTCCGCCAGGCTTGGACAACATCCGTGTCTTCCGCTTAAGGGGAATCCCGTAACTCCTGTTGACGATCGGTCGGGCTATTACCTCTCCAGCGAACCAAAGGAGCCGCAGGCTGCAGAACAAGGCGTCCAACCTCTGGACCGGCGTCGCCGTGGCGATTCTGGCGACAGCGGCCGGCGTCTTCGCGCACCTGATCCTGCAGCCCGTCGTGGGCGAGCGAGTCGCCTTCCTGGTCTTCGTGCCCGCGGTGGTCATGGCCTCGGCCTATGGCGGGGTCGCCCCTGGGGCCTTGGCTTCCCTGTTTGGGCTCGGCTGCGGATTAGCCCTGGCGACGCGGGTGGAAACGCTCGGCCGCGCCGACATCGCCAGCGCGGTGGTGTTCGCCGGCGTGGCGGCGGCGATCGTCACGGGCGGGGAGTGGTTTCAGCGGTCCCGGCGCGAGGCCGCTGCGATCAACCGCGATCTCATCGCCCGCGAAGCCCATCTGAGTTCGATCCTCGACACCGTCCCTGACGCCATGATCGTCATCGACGAACTCGGCGTCATCCAGTCCTTCAGCAGCGCCGCCGAGCGCCTGTTCGGCTGGACCTCGGCCGAGACGGTCGGGCGCAATGTCCGTTTGCTGATGCCCGCGCCCCACAAGGAGGCGCACGACGGCTATCTGCAACGCTACTACCGGACCCACGAGCGCCGGATTATCGGCATGGGCCGTGTGGTGGTGGGCGAGCGCAAGGATGGCTCGACCTTCCCCATGGAGTTGGCGGTCGGCGAGATGCGGACCGAGGGTGGCCGGTTCTTCACCGGTTTCGTCCGCGACCTGACCGAGCGCCAACGGACCGAGGCGCGGCTGCAGGAGTTGCAGTCGGAGCTGGTCCATATCTCCAGACTGACGGCGCTGGGTGAAATGGCCTCGACCCTGGCCCACGAATTGAACCAGCCGCTCTCGGCCATCGCCAACTATCTGCGCGGATCGGTGCGTTTGCTGGGGGCCGAGGACATCCCGCGCGACCGCCTCACCGAGGCCTTGGAAAAAGCCAGCGAACAGACGTTGCGCGCTGGCGAGATCATCCGCCGACTTCGGGACTTCGTTTCGCGGGGCGAGACTGAGCGTCGGCTGGAAAGCCTGCCCAAGCTGATCGAGGAGGCCGGCGCCTTGGCCCTGGTCGGCGCCAAGGAACACGGGGTGCGGGTCCAGTTCGACCTCGACCCGGCCGTGAACCTGGTCCTGGCCGACCGGGTGCAGATCCAGCAGGTGGTGCTGAACCTGATCCGCAACGCCATCGACGCGATGGAGGCCTCGCCGCGTCGCGAGCTTCACGTCGCCGCCCGCCCGGTCGAGGAAGGGTTTGTCCAGATCACCGTCGCGGACACTGGAGCCGGAATCAGCCCGGAAGTGGCCGACCAACTGTTCCAGCCCTTCATAACCACCAAGCGTCATGGCATGGGGGTGGGCCTGTCGATTTCGCGCACGATCGTCGAGGCTCATGGCGGTCGGATTTGGGCCGAGCCGACTCCCGGCGGCGGCGCGAGCTTCCATTTCACTTTGCGCAGCGTAGCAGACGAGGAACTCGATGGCTGAACTGGTGCATGTGATCGACGACGATCCAGCCGTTCGCGACTCCCTGTCCTTCCTGCTGGAGACGGCGAAGCTTGAGACCCGTGTCTACGACTCGGCGATCGCCTTTCTTGAGGCCTTGCCCGACGTCACCAGCGGCTGCGTCGTCACCGACGTACGCATGCCTGAAATGACCGGCATCGAGTTGGTCAGGCGGCTGAAGGCGCAGGGTTTCACCCTGCCGATCATCATGATCACCGGCCACGCCGATGTGCCGCTGGCCGTGGAGGCGATGAAGGCCGGCGTCGCCGATTTCATCGAAAAGCCGTTCAACGACGACATCCTGCTTGCCGCCATCGCCACGGCGTTGCGGAGCGGCGAGGAGGGTCGGCGCGGCGCGGCCGAGGTGGCCGAGATAACGGGCCGGCTCACGTCGCTGTCTGGACGTGAACGTGAGGTGCTGGACGGGCTCGTGGCCGGTCACGCGAACAAGGTGATCGCCTTCGATCTCGGCATCAGCCCGCGCACGGTGGAAATCTACCGCGCAAACGTCATGACCAAGATGAAGGCGGCCAGCCTGTCGGAATTGGTGCGCATGGCCATGCTGGCCGAGCGCGCCTGACCGCTCATTTGCGAGCGGGAGCCTTGTCCAGGGCGCACCAGATGCCGGCTCCGCCGAGGACCAAGGCGAAGGTGGAAAACGAGACCACAACCAGCGTCAGGTAAAGGGTTTCAAAAGTCATGTCTGAGCTCCTTTGAGTGAACTCACCGTGGCGCTTGGCCGCCGTTTCGAAAATTCGGGACACCTCCTTAAGTAGTCTTACGGATCGCCCGCGCGGCGTCTTTTCGACTGATCGGCTCGGGGGGCTAACGACTCGGAAAGCTCAACCGTGGATCTATGATCGGCCTGCACCGATTGGAGTGACGCCGATGAAGTCTGTCTGGCGCAGCCGGGCGGCCCGCGTCCACACCACGCCGGTCGCGACCGATGGCGACTTTGTCGCCTCGCAATTGAGTTGGATGCGGATCATCGCCTTCCGTCGGCGCGACCGGCTGGCCATTATTCCAATGAGCGTCTTGGCGGCGGTCGGGGCCTGGGTCTGGCTGGGCCCGAGTTTCGCGGCGGCGTGGTTGGCGGCCAACATACTGATGATCGGAAGCAGTTGGGCGCTGTGCGATCTGGCGGGGCGTCAGCCGGCGCCGGCTCGACGCTGGGAAGTGATCGTCGCGCTGGCGACAGCGGCGCAGACTGCAGCTTACTGTACCTTGCCCTTCGCCCTGATCGTGGGCGGCTCTCACACGGCCTTGGCCGGCGGTCTCGTCATGATGGGCGCCATCTCGCTCAGCGCGGCCGACGAGTTCGTGATTTCGCGCCGGATCGGTGCGGCTTCGTTGATCGTCAGCTTCGTCACCGTGATGTCCAGCCTTACCTGGCTGGGCGGGGTGGCGGTGTGGGTCGAGATCCTGCTCGTTCTGCTCGCCGTCTGCGGCTTCTTCACCTACGTGCTGCAGGCCGCCTTCAAGCGCCGGAATATCGAGCGCCGGATGGCCCTGGCGCTGCAGGCCGCGATCGAAAAGGAAACCGAGGCGGCGGACGCCAATGCGGCCAAGAGCACCTTCCTGGCGACGATCAGTCACGAGATCAGAACGCCGCTGAACGGCGTCCTCGGCATGGCCCAGGCGATGTCCGCCGATCATCTTTCAGACGCCCAGCGCGGGCGTCTGGGGGTCATTCAGCGCTCGGGCGAGGCCTTGACCGAGATCCTCAACGATGTGCTCGACCTCGCCAAGATCGAGGCGGGCCGGCTTGAGATCGAGACCGTGGAGTTCGAGCTGCGCGAAGTGTTGCACGCGTCGATCGCCGCCTTCGCACCGGCGGCCGCAGCCAAGGGGCTGGAGCTGCATCTGGAGATGGGGGAGGGCGCGCCCGGCGTCTATCGCGGTGATCCGCTCCGGCTGCGGCAGGTGCTCTACAACCTGATTTCCAACGCCGTGAAGTTCACGCCTCGGGGCGAGGTCCGGGTTGCGGTCGCCAGGGTCGGGGGCGTGGTCCAGGTCGCGGTCAGCGACACTGGTCCAGGGATTCTGGAAACTCACCGCGCACGTTTGTTCCGCAAGTTTGAGCAGTTGGATACGACGACCACCCGTCGCCACGGCGGGACCGGCCTCGGGCTGGCGATCTGTCGCGAGCTCTGCGAGCTCATGGGGGGAACCATCTCGGTCGAGAGCACCGACGCGGACGGCTCGACCTTCATCGTTAGCCTGCCGTTGGAGCGAGTGGGCGACAGGCTGGAGGCCTCGGCCAACGATGAACCGGCGCAACCGGCGTCGATGACGTTGCGCATCCTGGCGGCGGAAGACAACGAGGTGAACCGAACCGTGCTGACCGCGCTGCTCGCCCAGATTGGCGTGAGCCCGACCATCGTAGAGGATGGGGCCCAGGCGGTCGCCGCTTGGGAAAGCGCGCCATGGGACATGATCCTCATGGACGTCCAGATGCCTGTGATGGACGGCGTTTCAGCCGTGAGGGAGATCCGCGCCCGCGAGCGGGCCAGCGGTCGTCCTCGCACGCCCGTGATCGCCTTGACGGCCAACGCCATGGTCCATCAGGTCACTGATCTGAAGGCGGCGGGAATGGATGATCACGTCAGCAAGCCGATCAAGGTCGCACGTCTGTTCGAGGCCATCGCCCTAGCGGCGCGCGGCCTTGATCATGGCGAGGACGAGGACGTTCGCTCGGCCAGATGATGTGGGCCGTCGTCTGGTGCGCCGACCTCGCCGCCTTGAGCCCGGTCCTAGTTATCCCCGCGTCTTCAGGAGCGGCCGAGCGGTTCCTCGAGACGTCGCCCGCATCGACCTAGCGGGCGAAAGCGTTGGCGCGACCAACGCTTTGGCGGTGGGCCGATCAAGTCGGCTTGCCCAAATTCGTCGATGCAGGGCCAGTCATGGCGGCCTTTCGGCGCGCCGCCCTTGGTTTGACGCCGATGAGCAGCTAACCAACGCTTCCTGCGTGAACGGTCGTCAACGTCCACAGGCGTGGGCGCGGGCGGGGGGAGGTTGAAGTTGCTGGATCGACTGTCTGCTGGGCTTGGCCTTCGCCCAGCTCCCGATCTGACGCTTCCCCTGACACCGGACCCAACCATCACGGATCTCGACCTCGATTTCGTCGTCGTGGACGTCGAAACCGCCTGCTCGCGGACGTCCAGCATCTGCCAGATTGGCATTGTCGGCTTCGCGGGGGGCCGGGAAGTTCTGACCTATGAGAGCTTGATCGATCCGGAGGACAGGTTCGACGCGTTCAATACGCGGCTCCACGGCATCGGTGCGAAGCATGTGCGTGGCAAGCCGAACTATGCCCGGCTGCACGGCATGATCTCGGCCCACTTGGGGGGCCGCGTCGCTGTCGCCCACTCGAACTTCGACAGGACGGCGCTGGGGGCGGCCTGCGCCCAGGCAGGGGTTCCAGCGATCGACGCCCGTTGGCTCGACAGCGTTCGGGTCGCCCGTCACGCTTGGCCGGATCTGCCAAGCCATAAGCTCAACGTCGTGGCGGCGCATCTTGGTCTGGAGCATCGCCACCACGATGCGCTGAGCGATGCGCGGGTGGCTGGCTGGGCGATTCTGAAGGCGATGGACCACACGGGCATCGACCTTGATGGTTGGATGGCGGGCCCGTGGCGCAAACAGGCAGCCAAATCTTCAAGGTCGCCTTGGCCAACGCCTGCGGAAAATGGTCCGCTGGCTGGAGAGCGCGTGGCGTTCATGAGCCGTCACAGCGACCCAGAGTTGCCGGCGGTCGTGGCTGACGCCGGCGGCCGGATCATGTCGGGCCTCGGCGAGACCACCACGCTCCTTGTCGTCGCCGCCGCCCGACCATTCACGTTCGGAATTCGCCGTAGCGCGAACTATCAAAAAGCCGAGGCCCTCATCGCCGCAGGCAAGCCGCTCCGAATTTTGAGCGGGGAAGAACTTCGCGTTCTTGCTTCGGCGGGCGCCGGAGCTTCAAGGCCACCTGAACTTTAGGCTCCCAGCCTCATCTGACTATCAGGGTCGAAGCGCCTCGCCCTGGACTCCATCGGCATTCGCTGAAAAATGCAGCTCCGAGCGAAGGCGTACGTTGGGCGCTAGACTCCCGTCACGGAAGGCCCGGTCTACAAAGGGTCCGTGGAGGACCTGAGATGAAGCTCGACAACACCGTTTCCGCAGTCATCACCGGTGGCGCATCGGGCCTAGGCGCCGCCACGGCCCGCCGGCTGGCGAGCCAGGGCGTGAAGGTGGCGCTGTTCGATCTGGACGTAGAGCGGGGCGAAGCCCTGGCGAAGGAGCTTGGCGGGGTGTTTTGCCAAGCCAATGTCAGTTCATCGACCGAGGTGGACGCAGCCTTTGCGAAGGCGCGCGCCGCTCACGGCCAGGAGCGGATACTGGTGAACTGCGCCGGCGTCGGGGGCGGGGCCAAGACCGTGTCGCGCGACAAGCAGACGGGCGAGATCAAGGAATATCCGCTCGAGAATTTCGAGCGAATTGTACAGATCAATTTGATCGGCACCTTCCGCTGCATCACCAAGAGCGCGGCCGGAATGCTGACTTTGCCCGTGCTGGATGACGGCGACCGGGGCGCGATCGTCAACACAGCTTCGGTGGCTGCTGAAGACGGCCAGATCGGACAGGTGGCTTACACAGCCTCCAAGGCGGGCATCGTCGGCATGACCCTGACGATTGCGCGTGACCTCTCAAGCGAGGCGATCCGCGTGAACACCATCCTGCCCGGGATCTTCGATACGCCACTGCTGGGGCGCGCCGCCGAACATGTGAAGGCTGGCCTGGCCGCCTCTGTGCCGTTCCCCAAGCGGCTTGGAGTAGCCGAGGAGTTCGCCCAGCTGGCCGAGACCATGATCACCTGCGGTTATCTGAACGGTGAGGATGTGCGTCTCGACGGCGCGATCCGCATGCAGCCGCGCTGAGGCTGCGCGCCCGTCGTGACGGGACGAGTTTGCAAACCGACCCGTGGCGTTTGCACCGAAGGTGAACAGCCAACTTGTGGGAAAGTTTGGAGGCCTGACCGAGAATCGAACTCGGGTGCGCGGATTTGCAGTCCGCTACGTAACCACTCCGCCATCAGGCCGCCGCCGGCTTTTGGCCGGGGAGGGCGGATCGCTAACAGAACGTCCCGCGCTCGGCAATCTCTCTTGAAGGCTCCGATTGCCTTCATGTCGGCGGCGGACCTATAAGCGCGCGAAAGTTTCGTATCCCTACGCCTTCTTACGTCGAGGAATTATGGCCTCCGATTTCGCCGCCGCCCGGCTCAACATGGTCGAGAGCCAAGTCCGCACCAACGACGTGACCGACGTGCGTCTGCACGACGCGATGCGGGCGATTCCCCGCGAGAGCCTGGTCCTAGCCGACAAGGCCTACCAAGCCTATGCTGACGCTGCGGTAGAATACGCGCCGGATCGCTATCTGCTGCGTCCGCGCGAAGTCTCCAAGCTGCTGCAGGCCCTCAAGCCCATGGCGGGCGAGCGCGCCCTGGCCATCGCCGCTCCCTACGCCGCGACCGTGCTTGAGACCCTGGGCCTGTCGGTCGAGCGATTCGATGCCGAAGACCTCAGCGCCATTCCTGGCGCGAACTACGATCTGATCATCGTCGAGGGTGCGGTCACCCGGGCTCCTGATTCGTGGCTGGCGGCTCTGAGCCTCGGCGGGCGCCTGGGCGTGATCGAGCGGGAAGGCCCGACGGGCAAGGCCGCGCTCTACACCCGTGCCGAGGACGGTGTTGGTCGTCGCACGCTGTTTGACGCCATGGCGCCGGTCCTCAAGGGCTTTGAACCGGCTGAGGGATTCGCCTTCTAGGTGAACGGCCGCGCCTTGGCTGAACGCCAAGTTGAGGCTGATTGCAACGGCGGTTCCTGGACGAGCTTGAAACCCAGGTCGCTTCAGACGCGGCTGGTGAAACACCGTCGAAATTTGGGTGTGACAAAAGCTTAAGCTCACGGCCACTAGTGCGGCGCCGAATAGGCCGTCATATAGGGGTCGGTCTCTCTACGCCGTCCCGGGGATAAGCATGTTCAATACTCGTCGCGGAGCTCTGTTCGCCGCCGTCTGCAGCGCAGGTCTTGCGCTGGGCCTGGCGGCGCCCGCCTCCGCCGAAACCCTGGCCGAGGCCATCGCGCTCGCTTACGACTCCAACCCGACCCTCCAGGCCCAGCGTGCGACGCAGCGGGCCTTGGACGAGAACTGGGTTCAGGCCCGCTCCGGATATCGCCCGCAGGCTTCGGCCCAAGGGCGCGTGGGTTACTCTGAAGTGCGTCGCCCGGGCGGCGTGGACCGCAACCTGAACGGCATCCGCGATCCGGAAGGCCGCAATCTGGTGGAATCCAATAGCGCGATCGCCACCCTTAGCTTGTCGCAGCCGCTCTACACGGGGGGGCGGGTCGCCGCGACCGTGTCGGCCGCCGAAGCCGACATTCTGACTGGCCGCGAGAATCTCCGCCGGACTGAATCCAGTGTCTTGCAGGCCGTGATCCAGGCCTATGTCGATGTCCGCCGCGACCAGGAAGCCTTGCGCATCCGCCAGGAAAACGTCGGCGTCCTGCGCCGCCAGCTCGACGAATCTACGGCGCGATTCGATGTCGGCGAGATCACGCGCACAGACGTCGCCCAGTCCGAGGCGCGTCTTGCCGCCGCCCAATCGCTGCTGACACAGGCCCAAGCGCAACTCGCGATCAGCCGCGCGGCCTACGCCGCCCTCGTCGGTCAAAATCCCGGCGACCTGGCCCCAGAGCCCTCGCTGGCGACCCTGCTGCCCGCCGACGTGACTCAGGCCTTTGCGGCTGCTGAAGAGAGCAATCCGCAAATCCGCGCCGCCGAATACGCGCAACAGGCCAGCAAGGCGCGGGTCGCCGCCGCCAAGGCCGAACGCATGCCGACAGTCGGGTTGAACGGCTCGCTTGGCGTCAACGGTTCTGCCGATCCGTGGGAGCGCGATCTGTTCGGGCGCGAGGTCGCCGCCAGCGCCACCGTAAGCGTGCCGCTGTTCACCGGCGGCCTGACCTCCTCGCGCATCCGTGCGGCGATGGAACGCAATAACGCCGACCGCATCGGCGTCGAGACCGCTCGCCGTTCGGTGATGCAGAGCCTGACCGGCGCCTGGAACCAGCTGATCGCCAGCCGTTCGAATATCACCTCCACCGACGAACAGGTGAAGGCCTCCCGCATCGCCGCCGAAGGCACTCGCCAGGAGCAGCAGGTCGGCCTGCGCACCACCCTCGACGTGCTGAACGCCGAGCAGGAACTGCGGCAGGCGGAGCTGGCCCAGGTCACCGCGCGCCGCGACGAATATGTGGCCGCCTCGCTTGTGCTGGCCCAGATGGGGCTGCTCGAGGGGCCGAATCTGGTTCCCACCGTCACCCGCTATGACCCGAAAGCGAACTTCGGCAAACTCCGCGTCACCTGGGGGTGGGTGCCATGGGAGGAGCCGATCGCGATCGTCGATGGCGTGACCACGCCGAAGACTGTCGAGAAGCCGACGGCTCGACCGGTGGCGGCGCCGAACTAGGCGACCAATCGACGCAAGCATTCATCCCTTGGGCGAATAGGACCTTGCGCCCGGTGGTGGAAATTGCAGGATCACGTCGTCGCGCCGACCACGGCGCGACGGATTCTTTCTCGTAGCGATGGCCCTCCATATGTCCGATCAGACCTCGCAAGAACCGACGATGGAGGAAATCCTGGCCTCCATTCGGCGCATCATCTCCGAAGATGACGTGCCGGCTGACGAAGGCGCGCCCGCCGAGGCCGAGCCTGAGCCCGCGCCGGTCGAGGCCGCTGCCCCCGTCTTCGAACCCGAGCCTGAGGAAGAAGACGACGGCGTGCTCGAGCTGACCGAACGGGTCGAGACCCTCGGCGATCTGGACGTCTATACGCCGACTGTGAGCGAAGAGCCGGCGGCTTCGCCCCATGTCGTTCCTGAGCCCGAATATGTCCCCGAGCCGCCGCCTGTGTCGGCGAACGAGGGCCTTGTCGGAGCCATAGCGGCCTCCGCCGCGGCCTCCGCTTTCGGACAACTCTCGGCCGCGATCCAGATGCCGGCCGATGGCCGTACGCTGGAAGACGTGGTGCGCGAACTGCTTCGCCCGCTGCTCAAGCAGTGGCTGGACAGCAATCTGCCGCAGATCGTCCAGGCGACGGTCGACCGCGAAGTCGAACGCATCGCACGCGGTCAGGTACGCTAGGACGCCGCCCTGGGTCTTGCGCCCAGGACCGGACGTCAACACCTACGCAAGCAGCTTAGCCGCGCCGAAATCTCTCGGCGCGGCTTGTCTGTTACTGGGGCTGCGGACCTCAAACTGGTCCAAGGGCCTCATCATGCTTCCACGTGAGGAAGCTAAAATGTATGCAGCGCATCGAAATGCTTGAAAAAAACTTCGATCCCAAAACCGCCGAGTCCCGCCTGTACGCCATGTGGGAGGCCTCAGGTGCGTTCGCGCCGACGTCCGACCCCGCGGCCGAGCCGTTCTCCATCGTCATCCCGCCGCCGAACGTCACCGGGTCGCTGCACATCGGGCATGCGCTGAACAATACGCTGCAGGACGTGTTGATCCGGTTCGAACGCATGCGTGGCAAGGCTGCCCTGTGGCTGCCGGGCACCGACCACGCGGGTATCGCCACCCAGATGGTGGTCGAGCGCCAACTGGCCGCCGCCGGCAATGTCAGCCGCCGCGACATGGGCCGTGAGGACTTCATCGCCAAGGTCTGGGAATGGAAGGCCGAGAGCGGCGGGACCATCACCAACCAGCTTCGCCGCCTGGGCGCGTCCTGCGACTGGAGCCGTGAGCGCTTCACCCTTGACGATGGCCTGTCGGCTGCGGTCCGCAAGGTGTTCGTCACCCTGCACAAGCAAAAGCTGATCTACCGCGACAAGCGGCTGGTGAACTGGGATCCGCACTTCCAGACCGCCATCTCCGACATCGAGGTCGAACAGCGCGAGGTCGACGGCCACTACTGGCACTTCGCCTATCCGTTGGAAGACGGCTCGGGCGAGATCGTCGTCGCGACCACCCGTCCCGAGACCATGCTCGGCGACACCGCCGTCGCGGTCCATCCGACCGACGAGCGCTACAAGCATCTGATCGGCCGGGCGGTTCGCCTGCCGATCGTCGGGCGTCCGATCCCGATCATCGCCGACGAATACGCCGATCCCGAAAAGGGCTCCGGCGCGGTGAAGATCACCCCGGCCCACGACTTCAACGACTATCAGGTCGGCAAGCGCAACAATCTGCCGATGATCAACATCCTGACGGATGATGCGAAGATCAACGAGAACGGCCCCAAGGATTATCAGGGCCTGGATCGCTTCGCCGCCCGCAAGAAGGTCATCGCCGCCTTCGAGGAATTGGGCCTGCTGCGCGAGGTCGAGAAGACCCGCCATGCCGTTCCGCACGGCGACCGTTCCGGTTCGGTCATCGAGCCCTACCTGACCGATCAGTGGTACGTTGACGCCAAGACCCTGGCCCAGCCCGCCATCAAGGCGGTGGAGGAGGGGCGCACCGTCTTCGAACCCCGCCATTGGGAGAAGACCTACTTCGAGTGGATGCGGAACATCGAGCCGTGGTGCGTCTCGCGCCAGCTCTGGTGGGGGCACCGCATTCCGGCCTGGTACGGCCCGGACGGCAAGATCTTCGTCGAGGAAACCGAGGCCGCCGCCCAGGCCGCCGCGCGTGAGCACTACGGCCGCGACGAACCGCTGCGCCAGGACGAGGACGTCCTCGACACCTGGTTCTCGTCGGGCCTCTGGCCGTTCTCGACCATGGGCTGGCCGGAGAAGACCAGCGATCTGGAGCGGTTTTACCCGACCAGCACCCTTGTCACCGGTTTTGACATCATCTTCTTCTGGGTCGCCCGGATGATGATGATGGGCCTGCACTTCATGGGAGACGTGCCCTTCAACCGCGTCTTCATCAACGCCCTGGTGCGCGACGCCAAGGGTGCGAAGATGTCCAAGTCAAAGGGCAATGTCATGGACCCGCTGGAACTGGTCGACCAGTACGGCGCCGACGCCCTTCGTTTCACCCTGACGGCGATGTCCGGCCAGGCGCGCGACATCAAGCTTTCGACGCAGCGCATTGAAGGTTATCGGAATTTCGGCACGAAGCTCTGGAACGCCACCCGCTTCACCGAGATGAACGGGTGCGCCCGAGCCGAAGGCTTCGACCCTGCTCTGGTCAAGAATACGCTCAACCGCTGGATCGTCGGCGAGACCGCGCGCACCGTCCAGTCGATGACCAAGGCGCTGGACGCCTGCGCCTTCGACGATGTGGCCAACGGCCTCTATCGCTTCATCTGGAACACCTATTGCGACTGGTACGTCGAGCTCGCCAAGCCGATCCTCAACGGCGCGGACGAGGCCGCCAAGGCCGAAACCCAGGCGACCGCAGCCTGGGCGCTCGACGTGATCTTGAAGATGTTGCACCCGGTCATGCCGTTCCTAACCGAGGAACTGTGGGCGCAGACTTCAGACCTCGGCGCCGCCCGCGCTGAAGGGATGCTGATCACCGCTCGCTGGCCCGATCTGGCCGAAAGCCTGGTCGACGCCGCCGCCGACGCCGAGATCGGCCTGATCATCGCCGCCGTCAGCGAAGGCCGCTCGGTGAAGGCTGAGTTGAACGTGCCGCATTCGGCCCGTCCGCCGCTGCTGGTCGTTGAAGCGAACGACGCCCAGCGCGCGGTGTTCGAGGCCAACGCCGCGGTCATCGCCCAGACCCTGCGGGTGTCAGAGCTGCAGTTCGTGGCCTCGGCTCCCGAGGGCGCGATCCCGTTCGTGGTCAATGGCGCGACACTGGCTCTGCCGGTCGCCGAGTTCATCGACCTAGCGGCGGAGCGCGCGCGTCTCGCCAAGGAAATCGCCGGCCATGCGTCGGACATCGCCCACGTGAATAAGAAGCTGGGAAACCCGGCCTTCGTCGCCAACGCCAAGGAAGAAGTGGTCGAGGAAAACCGCGAACGCCTGGCCGAATCGGAAGCGGCGAAAGCCAAGCTGGAGCACGCACTCTCGCTGCTTGAGGCCGTGGTTTAAGCACAAACTCGTCATCCTCCGGTCAGCCGCAGGCTGATCCGGGGGACCCAAGCCGAGGTGCGAAACTAACAAGGCTGCTTGGGTCCCTGGATCGTTTTTCGACGACCGGAGGATAATGAGCGTGGGTGTGAACAGCGCTGGGCTTAGCGCATTGGGCCGCCCGCACTTTCGACGACCCCAACCTTCAAACGTCCGTTTGCCTCTGACGCTAGGTTATGCTTGTTCACCTACGACGACGCGGGCGCGTGAATGCCCGTGCGAGCATTAGGAGAACCCGCCCATGTCCGAGGCTGTGCTGCCCGCCGGTTGGCCCGCAATGTCCATCGCCCAGGCCCATGCGATGATCACGTCGCCGGGGACCCCGGCCGAGATGGAAACCGTTGTCATCAACGGCGTTCCGACCCGCACCTGGAAGAACCTGCCGCCATCTCTGCGCGCCATTGTCGAGTTGGGCCGCGCCCACGGCGAGCGGGTGTTCCTGGTCTATGAAGACGAGCGCGTCACCTTCGAGGCCTTCTACCGCGCGGTCGCGGCCTTCGCCGCGCAACTGGCTTCGGACGGCGTCAAGAAGGGCGACCGCGTCGCCGTGATCATGCGCAATCTGCCCGAATGGCCGGTGGCCTTCTACGCCGCCGCCTCGCTGGGCGCGATCGTCACCCCGCTGAACGCGTGGTGGACCGGGCCGGAGCTGGAATACGGCCTGACCGATTCGGGCGCCAAGGTCGTGATCATGGACGCCGAGCGTTATGAGCGCCTGACCGAGCATCTGCCGAACTGCCCCGACCTCGTCCGCGCCTATGTCAGCCGCGCGCGCGAAGAGATCGCCCACCCGCTGGTCGTGACCGTCGAGAGCGTGCTGGGGCAGGCGAACGACTGGCACAAGCTGCCCGACCAGCCGCTGCCGGACGTCGAAATCGCGCCCGACGACGACGCGACGATCTTCTACACCTCGGGAACGACCGGAAAGCCCAAGGGCGCTCTGGCGACCCAGCGGGGGGTGAACTCCAACATCATGGCCGGCGCGGTGGCCGGCGCCCGGGCCTTCCTGCGTCGCGGCGAAGCGCCGCCCCAACCCGACCCTGACGCGCCGCAACGCTCGTCGCTGATCTCCGTGCCCTTCTTCCACGTCACTGGCTGCTTCGCCGTTCTCAATCCTTCGCTGGCTGGCGGCGCCAAGCTGGTGATGATGCACAAGTGGGACGTGATCCGCGCCTTCGAGGTGATCGAGCGCGAGAAGGTCCAACAGGCCGGCGGCGTGCCGACTATCGCCTGGCAGCTGATCGAGCATCCGGCCCGGGCTAACTACGACCTGTCCTCGCTGGAATCGGTGTCGTACGGCGGCGCCCCGTCTGCGCCCGAACTGGTCCGCAAGATCAAGGAAACCTTCCCCAAGTCCGCGCCCGGCAACGGCTGGGGCATGACCGAGACCTGCGCCACCGTCACCACCCACGGCGCCGAAGACTACGCCAACCGTCCCGATAGCTGCGGCCCGGCGGTTCCGGTCAGCGATCTGGAAATCCGCGATCCGGCCGACGGCGTCACCGTCCTGGCCCCGAACGTCGTGGGCGAGCTATGGGCGCGCGGCCCGCAGGTGGTGAAGGGCTACTGGAACAAGCCCGAGGCGACGGCCCAGACCTTCGTTGACGGCTGGGTCCGCACCGGCGACCTGGCGCGCGTGGACGAGGAAGGCTTCTGCTTCATCATCGACCGAGCCAAGGACATGCTGATCCGCGGCGGCGAGAACATCTACTGCATCGAAGTTGAGAACGTCATCTACGACCACCCGGCGGTGATGGACGCTGCTATCGTCGGCATTCCGCACCGTACGCTCGGTGAAGAGCCGGCCGCCGTCGTGACCCTGAAGCCGGGCGCCTCGGCCACCGAGGAAGATATCCGCGCCCACGTGGCCGAGCATCTGGCCGCCTTCAAGGTGCCGGTGAAGGTGAAATTCTGGCACGAGACCTTGCCGCGCAACGCCAATGGCAAGATCTTGAAGAATGAGCTGAAGAAGCTGTTCGAGGAGGAGCAGGCCTAAGGGCCTGAACAATCAGTGGGCCGAAAACGCGCGGATGTCGTCCTGGTCGAACGGGGCCTGTTCGACAGCCGCGCCAAGGCCCGTGCTGCGATAGAGGCTGGCGGCGTCGTCGTTGACGGCCGCACCTTGGCGAAAGCCTCGGAACTCGTGGACGAGGCGGCGGCCATCGAGGCCGTCGCCGCCCATCCCTATGTCGGCCGCGGCGCGCTGAAGCTATCCCACGCCCTGGGGCTATGGCCGGTTCTGGTCGAAGGCCGCACGGTTCTGGACGTCGGCGCGTCCACCGGAGGCTTTACCGAGGTCAGCCTCGAACGGGGAGCGGCCAGGGTCTACGCCGTCGATGTCGGACGCGGCCAACTCCATCCCAAGCTGGCCGGCGATCCGCGTGTGGTGGGGTTGGAGGGCGTCGACGCCCGCAACCTGACCGCGGCCATGATCCCGGTGGCGCCGGACCTGATCGTCACCGACGTCAGCTTCATCGGCCTGGCCAAGGTCCTGCCGGCCGCATTGCGCCTTGCGACCTTCGGCGCCGACCTGGTCGCGCTGGTGAAACCGCAGTTCGAGGTCGGTCCCGACAATGTGGGGAAGGGCGGACTGGTCAAGGACGAGGCCGCCCGCGCCCAAGCCCTGGACGATGTGGTCGAGTTTCTACGCGGATCGGGCTGGATCGTCCGGGCCACCGCCGACAGCCCGATCACCGGCGGCGACGGCAATCACGAATATCTGCTCTGGGCCCAGAGGATCTGACCCACGAAAAAGCCGCCTGCGGTGAGGCAGGCGGCTTTCTATAGGGTTCAGGCGAAAGCCTAATCGACGACCTGATAATTGCCGTTGGAGTCCGGGCAGACCCGCACCAAGCGCTTCTGGGTTCGGCCGTCAGGCAGGTAGATCGGGCTTTCGGCGAGGCTGCAGCCGTCGGTGGCGGCCGGCGCCTGGTTGGTCACGTTGTAGCTGTCGCCGCGATAGTAGGGATCGGGACGATACTGGTTCGACTGGGCGTAGTAGCCGTTTTCATAGCGCTGACCGTAGTTCGCGCCGTTGTTGTAGGCCGCGCGCGGCGGGGCTCGATAGGCGTTGTTGCAGGCTGCCGAGCGGTTGCCGACAACGCCGCCGCCCAGCGCGCCGAGCGCGCCGCCGAGCAGGGCGCCTTCAGTCCGCGCGTTGCGGGCCGCGGCGTTCGAACCGATGACGGCGCCCAGAGCGCCGCCGACCAGAGCCCCGACGGTGCTGCGATTGGTCGTGTCGCGCTGGCAGGGATCATAATAGCCGCCATTGCCATAGTAGCCGGCCGATTGGGCCGCCGCGAAGGTCGGGACCGAGGCCGCGGCGCTCAGCGCCATGACGCCGGCGACGCCCGCGAGGGTACTCTTGGCGAAGGTCGAACGGAAGTTCATCTGTTTACTGCCCTGTTGGGATGATCGGTGGAAAGGGGGCCTTAGGCCCGTCCGCTCGGCCGCCAGACGCCATCGCGCCCACGGCAAACTTCAAAGCTCTGATTGCGGCCCTCGTAGCGCTCCTGGACCCAGCGGCAGTTGCTGCGCTGGTAGGAGCTACGCGCGACCCGCTTGGGATAGGAGCTGCACTGGACGTTGCGTTTGGCGATCTGGTGGCCGGCGACCGCGCCGACAACCCCGCCCAGAACGGCGCCTTCGGTCTTGGCGCCGTTGCCGGCCACCGCGCCACCCAGCAGCGCGCCCGACAGGCCGCCGATCACCGTGCCCTTGTTGGCCGATTGGCGTTGCTGTTCGCGGCAGACGTCGCCCGAGCCATAGCTGCGGCCCTGCGCCGCGGCGAAGGTCGGGACCATCATGCTAGACGCTGCAATGGCGGCGATGGCGGTGAAGGTAAGGGCGCGTTTCATCGTAGATCTCCAGTAATTCGCGAGGCGGCGCCGGAGCCTCGCCTGCTGTAGAGAGAGTGGCTGAACGAATCTGAACGCTGCTTGAGCGGCCTGTTCATCTTCGTTCATGTGGCGTTGCGCCTTGGCCCGCTTGGGCTTTTGGGGCGCAGGAATACGAAAACGAGCTAGAGCATGAGAACTTCCCGGCGGCCCAATAGAGCCCGTCCTGCAGATGTGGCGACCAGCCCCGCCGTCGAGGTGGTGATCGAGGCTGTAGGCGGCGAAGGCGACGGCATTGCGGCCGGTCCGCTCTATGCGCCCTTCACCTTGCCGGGGGAGCGCGTGCGTCTGGCCGCCGGCGGCCAGCGCCGGGAGCTCGAAGCCGTTCTGGAAGCCAGCCCCCAGCGTGTGACGCCGCCTTGCCAGCATTTCGGCGTCTGCGGTGGCTGCGCCCTGCAGCACTGGGAGCATGGCGCCTATCTGGAGTGGAAGGTTGATCGCCTGGTCCGCACCCTGGCGCGGGAGCGGATCGAGACGCAGGTCCTGCCGGCCTTCGCTGCGGCCCCGGCCAGCCGCCGTCGCCTGTCGCTGCACGCCCGCCCGGGCCGCAAGGACGCCGCGCGCCTGGGCTTCAAGGGCCGCAAATCCTGGGATGTGATCGACATCGCAGAATGCCCGATCGCCGACCCGCGGCTTGAGGCGGCTCTGCCGGCGCTGCGCCGCCTGGCCGTGCCGCTGTTCGAGCATTCGAAATCCGCGCCCACCCTTCACGTGACCCTCACCGACACCGGCATCGACGTCGACATCAGCGGGGTCGAACGCAAGAGCGGCGGCCTGTCGGCCGACGCCCGCATGCGTTTGGCCGAGATCGCCGGCGAGGCCGATTTCGCGCGCGTCACGCTGGACGGCGAAATGGCATATCTCGCCCGCCAACCGACCGTGCGGATGGGGCAGGCGACTGTCGCCCTGCCGGCAGGCGGCTTCCTGCAGGCCGTGCCCGAGGCCGAACTCGCCATGGCCAATATGGCGGTCGAGGCCGCGACCGGCGCCGAGCGCATCGCCGACCTCTTCTGCGGGGCCGGCGCCTTCACCTTCCATCTGGCCAAGCTCGCCCCCGTGCTTGCGGTGGACAGCTCCGCCCCGGCGATCCGCTCGCTGATCGGTGCGCTTGGCACGGCGCCCGGACTGCATGGCGTGGTCGCCGAGGCCCGTGACCTGGCCCGTCGCCCGGTCCTCGCCGCCGAACTGAAGCGCATCGACACCGTACTCTTCGACCCGCCACGCGCCGGCGCGGCCGAACAGTGCGCCGAACTCGCCAGTTCCAAGGTCTCGCGGGTGATTGGAGTGTCCTGCAACCCGGCTACCTTCGTCCGTGACGCCCGGATCCTGGCCGACGCCGGCTTCACCCTCGACCGGCTGCTGCCCGTCGACCAGTTCCTCTGGTCGCCGCATATCGAGCTGGTGGCGGTGTTCAACCGCTAGCGCGGCAATTCATCTCCCCATGGTTCGTCATGGCCGGCCTATTGTGCCGGCCATCCATAGACTCCGCGGTCGGGGATTCACCAGGACGGTCTGTGCGTATGGATCCCCGGGAAAATCGCCCGGGGATGACGAACCTGGAGGCAGGGGGGCTGACCTCCGTCACCCCCCGAACAGATCGCCCTGATCCCCGGCCTTCGGCGGGACCTTGAACAGCGACAGATCCAGGCCGTCATAGCGGGCGTTCAGGCCATAACGTTTCTTGGCCCGCTGGAATCTTTGCGACATCAGTTCGGCGATCGGCCCTTCGCCCCGCATCCGCTTGCCCCACTCGGCGTCGTAGTCGAGCCCGCCGCGCATCTGGCGCACCAACGACATCACCCGGCTGGCGCGGTCAGGGTGATCGGTGGCCAGCCACTCACGGAACAGGTCCTTGATCTCCAGCGGCAGTCGCAAGGCGACATAGCCCGCGCCCCGAGCGCCGGCCTCGGCCGCTCGTTCGAGCACCGCCTCCATCTCATGGTCGTTCAGGCCCGGAATGGCCGGCGCGAACATCACCGTCACCGGAACGCCGGCGTCCGCCAGCGCCTTGATCGCCCCGATCCGGCGTTCGGGCGTGGCCGCGCGCGGCTCCATGCTGCGGGCGAGCTTGCGATCCAGCGTCGTCACCGAGATCGCCACTCGGCACAGGTTCTTGCTCGCCGTCGCCGCCAGTATGTCGATGTCGCGCAAGATCAGCGCCGACTTGGTGATGATCGAGAACGGGTGATTGAAGCGCTCGAGCACCTCCAGCACCTGCCGGGTCACCCGCGCCGTGCGCTCCTGCGGCTGATAGGGATCGGTGTTGCCGCCGATGTGGATGAACTGTGGCTCGTAGCGCGGCGCCGACAGTTCGCGTTCAAGCAGCTTGCCGGCCTCCGGCTTGAAGAACAGTTGGCTCTCGAAGTCCAAGCCCGGCGACAGGCCCATATAGGCGTGGGCGGGGCGAGCGTAGCAGTAGATACAGCCATGCTCGCAGCCGCGATAGGGATTGATCGAGCGCGAGAACCCGACGTCGGGACTCGTGTTCTTCGAGATGATCGTCTTGGCCTTCTCGGCCGTGAGCGTCGTCTTTAGCTGTTGGGGCTCGGCGTCCCCCAACGTCCAGCCGTCGTCGAAAGCCTCGCGCGCCTGGCTCTCGAAGCGCCCGCTGGCGTTGGACCGCGCGCCGCGTCCTCGCACCGTGATCTGCTGGGTGAATGTGCTCACCGTTGCATTCTAGAACAGTGAAGGAACAAAACAAGAACTCTATTGACGCGGCCGACGAACGGCCGCCTCAAAGGGACATGCTTTCGGTGATCATTCCGACGTTCAATTCCGAGCGCGAGATGCAGGTCTTGCTGCCGGTGCTGGTGCCGGCGGCGGTTGATGGCCTGGTGCGCGAGGTGATCGCCGCGGACGGCGGCTCCGCCGACGCGACTGGCCTGATCTGCGAGGACGCCGGTGTCGAGTGGGTGGCAGGCGGCCTGGACGTCGCCACCGATAGGGCGCGCGGCGACATGCTGCTGATCCTGCCCCCGACCCTGCGCCTGCGGCGTGGCTGGGACGAGGTTCTGCGGACCCACCTGGAGGGGAAGGGCGGAACGGCCCTGATCGCCGAGGGCCCCCCGAGCTTCATCGAGCGATTCAACGGCGTGAAATTGGCCGGTGTGCTGATCGCCGCCGAGGCGCTACGGCGCAGCGGAGCGACCACCCTGGCCGACCTACGCCGCCACGTCGGCCGCGCCAAACATCTGAGTTAGGCAGCCCCTCGTCATCCTCCGGTCGTCTGAAAGACGATCCGGGGGACCCAAGCTGAGTCGCCGGATGTGGTTAGCCCGCGTGGGTCCCCCGGATCAGCCTTCGGCTGCCCGGAGGATGACGAATTGGGCGGTAGTCTAACGATCCAGCCGCGCGTCGACGAAGTTCGCGCCCATGGCCAGGGCGTCGAGGGTCTTGGAATCCATCCCGAACTTCTTCCGGTAGGTCCAATAGCCGGCCATCACCTTTTCCACATAGTTGCGGGTTTCAAGGCTGGGCAGGCTTTCGATGATCAGCAGGCTGTCGTCTTCGCCGACCTTCTGGGCGGTCTTCAACAACGTGCCGGGGCCGCCGTTATAGGCCGCGACGGTGCGTAGGATATCGTAGCCGACCCCGCGCTCCATCAGCCAGGTCACGTAGTCCTGACCGACCCGCAGATTGAACGCCGGATCGAACAGCGGGCTCATATCGGCCTTCAGCTTGTCGTCCCCGGCGGCCCGCGCAGCCGCTTCCGGCATCAACTGCATCAGGCCGACCGCGCCGGACGGTGAGACGACCGCCGGGTTGAAGCGGCTCTCCTGGCGAACGATGGCGTAGACCAGCGCCCGGTCGATGGTGAAGCCCCACTTGGGCTCCAGCACCGGGGTCGGATAGTCCGGCTCCACGAACGAGCGGCCGCGGGGCAGGGAGGTGGCGACGTCGGCGTCCGAGGTCAGCGGCGCGTTGAGGGCGAGAATCAGTCCCATCCACTGCGAACGCTCGGTCTCGGTCTTGGCGAGCGCGAGGCCAGCGCGCAGCTCAAGCCCCGCCTCGACCGGCATGCCGACCTGGGCCAGGCCCGTCGCGCGATGGGCGCGGGCGTCGTCGCGGATGAACTGGTTCAGGTGGGCGCTCGGCGCGCTGGAGGCCGAGAACGAGGCCGGCACGAACTGGCCGGTCGGTGCGTTGTGGGTGTCGCTGATCGCTTGAAGCCGCATGCGGCGCTCGGCGATCATGCCGTAGAATGTGGTCGGGTGGCGCGCGGCCAGCTTGATGAAGCCCTGGGCGCGAGTCGTATCGCCGGTTTCCTCGAGTGCGCGAGCGGCCCAGAAGGCGGCTCCGGACCGAATCCACGGATCCTCGCCCTCATCGCGGGCGACCTGCCCCAGATAGCTCTCAGCCAGGGCGAAGTTCTTCAGGCGATAGGCGGCGAGGCCGGCGATCCAGCGGTCGCCGGCGGCTGGCGCGAGGTCGAACGCACGCTTGATATCGCCGGAATAGAAGGCTTCGCGGGCCTGGCGGCTGCGGTCGGCGGGCGCGCGACCGGCCACGCCTTGGGCGGCGACCTCGACCCGGCGCCATTCAGCGCCGCCAAGGACAGGGGTCTTCAAAGGCGGCGCGTTGGCGGGCTTGCGCTTGAGGGCGAGCGTATAGACGCGCTCGGCGCCCGGCAGGTCGCCGTACTTTTCCAGCCAAGCGGCAAGGTCTTCATAGCTCGCGCTTTGGGCGCTCGGATGCATCAGCTGGCGGAAGGCCAGATGGCCGGCCAGGGAACGATCCTTGATGTCGCCGCTTTGCATCTCGGCATCGATGAAGTCGCCCCGGTCCACAGCCTCGAAGGCGGACACGTAGCGTCGCACGTCCCAAGGGCTCAGCACCTGGGGCGCAGCCTGTGTTGTTCCGGCAATGGCCGAGCAGATCATGGTCAAGACCGCGATCCGCATGCCCCTTAGTGCCCGCATGCGTTCCCCACGTCGGCCGCCTCTACGCGCGATCTGGACGTGGCCCTCGTTCTCGTGATGGGAGAGTCTTAAGCTCCACGGTCGGGTCGATCAAGCCGTTCGGTCAGGGTCAGCAGGTCGGCCCAGGCCTTCTTCTTCGCGCCGGGCTGCCGCAGCAGGAAGGCCGGATGCAGGGTCGGCATGACGGGAAGTTCCAGTTTCCCGCTCTCCGAACGCCACTCGAACCACCGTCCGCGCAGAGACAGAATGCCCTCGTCGCGCTTTAGCATCGACTTGGCGGCGGGCGCTCCCAGCACCAGCAGCATCTTGGGCGCGACCAGTTCGATGGCGCGTTCCAGGAAGGGCGCGCAGATCGCCTGTTCCTGCGGGGAAGGCGTGCGATTACCGGGCGGTCGCCAGAACACGGTATTTGTGATGAACACCCGGTCAGTGAGGCCAGCGGCCCCTAGAATGCGGTCCAACATCTGGCCCGCCTGGCCCACGAACGGCTCACCGCGCGCGTCCTCCTCGGGACCCGGTCCTTCGCCGATCACCATCAGCGGCGCGTCCGGCGCGCCGCGCGCGAACACTGATTGTCGCGCGCCTTCCAGCTTCAGCGGGCAGCCGTCGAACGCGGCGATAGCGGCCTTCAAGGCCTCTAAATCCTGGGCTTCCGCGGCGACGTGTCGCGCCTGAGCGACCGCTCCATCGACGTCCAGCGCGCCCGGTCGGACGGGTGCGACGAGCAGCGGCTTCTTTTCAGGCGGTTTGGGCGCGACAAACTTGCCGGCCTCGATCCGATCGATCGGCGCATCCAGCAATATGGCGTCCACACCCGCCTCGGCCCAGAAGGCGAGGAGGCTCTCGGCGGTGCGATCGATGGCGGCGGCTTGCGTCATTGGGTCCTGAAAGGGCGTCTATAGCCGAGTTCGCGCTTGACCGCCCTCGTACAAGCTTCGGATAAGTCGCGCGACGGATCAACGCCGCGTGAAACAAGGGGACGGGGAACCCCGCGCGGCCACATTAGGAGTTACGGGGATCATGAGCGAAGCCATCGCCACTGAGGCAATTGAACGCGAAGCGATGGAATACGACGTCGTGATCGTCGGCGCCGGGCCTGCGGGGCTGTCGGCGGCTATCCGCCTGAAGCAACTCGCTGAGGCCGCTGGCTCGGAGATTACGGTCGCGGTTCTGGAGAAGGGCTCCGAAGTCGGCGCTCATATTTTGTCCGGCGCGGTGATCGATCCGAGCGGCATCAATGAGCTGCTGCCGAACTGGCAAGAGCTCGGCATTCCGCTGGAGACCAAGGTCACGCGCGACAAGTTCGTGATCCTCGGCCCGCATGGCGACCTGGACATCTCGTGGCTGCCGTTCCCGAAGTGGATGCTGAACCACGGCAACTACATCGCCTCGCTGGGCAATGTCTGTCGCTCGCTGGCGGCCCACGCCGAGGCGCTCGGTGTCGAGATCTATCCCGGCATGGCCGCCTCCGAAGTCGTCTACAACGAAGACGGCTCTGTGAAGGGCGTCGTCGCCGGCGTGTTCGGCATCGATAAGGACGGCAATAAGGGCTCCGACTACCAGCCCGGTATCGAACTGCACGCCAAGTACACCTTCATCGGCGAGGGCGTGCGCGGCTCGCTGGCCAAGCAGCTCCAGGCGCGCTTTGGCCTGACCAACGGCCGCGAACCTCAGAAGTTCGGCATCGGCATCAAGGAGCTGTGGCAGGTTCCGGACGAGAACTTCGAGCCCGGCTTGACCCAGCACACCTTCGGCTGGCCGCTGGACAACGCCACCGGCGGCGGCTCGTTCATGTACCACTTCGGGGACAACTACGTGGCCATCGGCTTCGTGCTGCACCTGAACTACAAGAACCCCTGGCTTTCGCCGTTCGACGAGTTCCAGCGCTTCAAGACCCACCCGGCGATCCGCGGCTATCTGGCAGGCGGCAAGCGCATCTCCTATGGCGCCCGCGCCATCACCGAGGGCGGTTCGCAATCGCTGCCGCAACTCTACTTCCCGGGCGGCGTGCTGCTCGGCTGCTCGGCCGGCATGGTCAACGTCCCGCGCATCAAGGGCAGTCACAACGCGGTCAAGAGCGGCATGCTCGCCGCCGAGGCCGCCTTCACCGCCATCCAGGGCGGCCGCAGCAGCGACGAACTGGTGTCCTACGAAGAGGCCTACCAGAAGTCGTCGATCGCCAAGGAGCTGTGGAACGTCCGTAACTTCAAGCCGCTGTGGTCCAAGTTCGGCACCATCCCCGGCATCATGCTCGGCGGCGTCGACGCCATCATGGCCACAGTTCTCAAGGGCTGGTCGCCGTGGGGCACGCTGAAGCACGGCAAGTCGGACGCCGAGTCCACGGGCCTGGCCAAGGACTACAAGCCGATCGTCTATCCGAAGCCGGACAACGAATTCAGCTTCGACAAGCTGTCTTCGGTCTTCCTGTCCTCGACCAACCACGACGAGAACCAGCCGGCCCACCTGAAGCTCACCGATCCGAGCATTCCGGTGAACGTGAACCTGCCCCGGTTCGGTGAACCGGCGCGGCTGTTTTGCCCGGCCGGAGTCTACGAGGTGCTCTACGACGCCGAGGGGAACAACCCGAAGTTCCAGATCAACTTCCAGAACTGCGTCCACTGCAAGACCTGCGACATCAAGGATCCGTCGCAGAACATCAACTGGACCACGCCCCAAGGCGGCGACGGCCCGAACTACCCGAACATGTAGGACCTGAGGCGCTTCCTCCTCCGCTCAGCGGGGGAGGAGAGCCCAAGCGGCCTTCGACCAAGACCTACGTCTCTACGCGGTCCATTTCCCGTTCCCCGGCCTCGGTCACGTCCAGGGCGGTGGCTTTGTCTGGATCTCGGAATAGGTCGGCTGCGAAAGCGCCATTCCCCAATCAGGTCCCTTGGCGCCTTGAACTCGCCCTCGAAAGCGCCGAGTTTCCTTTCTATGCGCCGTCTCCTAGTCGCCTTCGCTCCGCTCGCCCTCGTCGCGGCCTGCGCCACGCCACCACAGCAGCAGGCTGGGTGGACGCCTCCAGCGCTCGACGGCATGGGCGGGTCGGCCTACGGCGCTTTCCTGGCTGGGCAGGGGGCGCTGAACGACGGCAAGGGCGCGGAGGCCGCAGCCTATTTCGCCAAGGCCGAACTTGAGGGCGGTTCCAGCGATATGCTGCAGGATCGCGCCTTCACCGCCGCGGTCCTGGCCGGCGATATTCCCCGCGCCGCCCAGCTTGCGCCGCAGGGCGAGGAAGCCTCCGAATCCACCAAGCGCATGGGCCAGTTGGTCAAGGCCGTGGAGTTCATGGCCAATGGCGACGGCAAGCCCGCGCAAGACGCCTTGGCCGGCGAGAATATCGGTTTCCCGCACCGGGGCGCGGCGTCGCTGCTGGCCCCCTGGGCCGCGGCCATGGCCGGCGACGTCGAGGGTTCGCTGATCCGGCCGGAAGTCCGCAACGACCGTGTCGTCGACTATTTCGGCCAGCTCGGCCAAGCCTATCTGTTCGAACGCGCCCGGCGCTATGACGAGGCCGAGACGGATTACAAGGCGCTGACCGGCGGCGACACCCCGGGCGACATCGCCGTTCTGGCCTATGGGGCCTTCCTGGAGCGCCGCAAACGTGGTCCGGACGCCGTAGCCCTGTACGACCGAGCCTTGCGAGCCCAGCCCAACGATGAGGCCCTGGCGAGCGCGCGCGCGCGCGCAGCCACCGGCAAAGGCGCGCCGCCGCAACCAACCCTGCGCCAGGGCGCGGCCCAGGTGCTGATCGCGCCGGCCGCCGGAATGCTGGCCGCCAAGCAGGACCAGTTGGGCCTGGCCTATCTGCGGCTCTCCCTGCGGCTTGATCCGGCCCGCAACGAGGCGTGGCTCATGGTCGGCGACCTGATGGAGAGCGCCGGGGATATCGACGCCGCGCGGGCCGCCTATGGCAAGCCCAAGCCCGGTTCGCCGGAATATCCGGTCGCGGTCTCCAAGCTGGCTTGGAGCTTCCAGAACGCCAAGGAGCCGGAAACGGCCCTGAAAATGGCCAATGCGGCGGCCTCTTCCGGCGATCGCGACGCCAGGATCACCTATGCCGACCTGCTGCGCGCCAACGACCGGTACGATGAGTCCGCGCAGGTGTTGTCGAACCTGATCGGCGATGATCCCAATCCCGACTGGCGGCTGCTCTATGCGCGCGGCGTGTCCTATGAGCGCTCTGGGCGCTGGCCGGAGGCCGAGCGCGACCTCCAGGGCGCGCTGAAGCAGCGTCCCGACGAGCCCGAACTGCTGAACTATCTGGGCTATAGCTGGATCGACCGCGGCGAACGGCTTCCTGAGGCGCTTGGAATGGTCCAGCGAGCGGTGGCGGCCAATCCGCAATCCGGCGCGATGATCGATTCGCTCGGTTGGGCGCACTATCGCCTGGGCGACTACAAGAAGGCCGTGCAGTTCCTGGAGCAGGCGGTCGAGCTTGAGGCCGGCGATCCGGAGATCAACAACCACCTCGGCGACGCCTATTGGCGCGTCGGCCGCCGGATCGAGGCGGATTATCAGTGGCGCCGGGTCCTCACCCTCGATCCTGACGACAAGATCAAAGCCGACGTCGAAGCCAAGTTGACCAGCGGCCTGGGACCCAAAGGCCCAGCTACGACGTCCCGCGTCGCCGGGCCATAGGCTCACGCCATGAGCACGGTCGCCTTCGCGCCTGCGAAGATAAACCTGTTTCTGCACGTCGGCGCGCCCGGCGACGACAGCTACCACCCGCTTTGCAGCCTGATGGTGTTCGCCGACATCGGCGACAAAGTGGTGATCCACGACGCCGACGCCTTGTCGTTCCGCGTTCACGGCCCCTTCGCGGCCGGTCTCGCAGGCGAGGACGACAATCTTGTTCTGCGCGCGGCCCGCGCCCTGCTGGCGCGTGCGCGCGGGCCCCAGCCGCCGCTATGCCTGTCGCTGGAGAAGAACCTGCCGGTGGCCGCTGGCCTGGGCGGCGGTTCGAGCGACGCGGGCGCGGCTCTCCGGCTGATGCGCTCTGCGCTGGGTATCAATATCGACGATGAGGCCCTAGAGGCCGTCGCCGCCTCGCTCGGCGCCGATGGCGCCGCCTGCCTGTGGGGCCGGCCGGTTATGGCGGAAGGAAGGGGCGAACGGCTGACGCCTTCGCCCGAGCTCCCGATGATCGAGGCGGTGCTGGTCAATCCGGGCGTCGCCGTCTCGACGCCGGCCGTCTACCGCGCCTTGGATGACAGCAAGGCCTTTGGCGACGTCGCGCTGCCGCCGATGCCCGCCGCCTTCGAGAGTGTCGAGGAATTCGCCGCCTGGCTGGGCATGATGCGCAACGATCTGCAGGACCCGGCCATCGCCCTGGCGCCTGAGATCGGTGATGTGGTCGAGACCTTGGCGGACGAGCCCGAGACCCTGCTTGCCCGTATGTCAGGCTCGGGCGCGACTTGCTTCGCCATCTGCGCCTCGGACATTGAGGCCGAGGCGCTGGCTGAGCGTATCGCCAGCATGCGCCCCGGTTGGTGGGTTCGTCGCTGCCGCCTGGGCGGCCCCTGGCCGGACTGAACTGTCTCCCCCAAACGAAAACGGGGGCCCCGAAGGACCCCCGCTCGTAGTTGATCGGTGAAGGCGCGGCCTAGTCGTGCAGCGCTTCGCCGTGTTGCGAGAGATCGAGGCCTTCGACCTCGGCTTCTTCGCTGACCCGCAGGCCGACCGTGTACTTCACGATCATCAGGATGATGAAGGTGCCGATCGAGGCGTAGGCGATGGTGATGGCCACGCCGTAGAGCTGGGTCATCAGGCTGGCGCCTTCGCCAAGGCTGTTGACGGCCGGGTCGGCGAGGACACCGGTCAGCAGGGCGCCGATGATGCCGGCGATGCCGTGAACGCCGAAGGCGTCGAGGCTGTCGTCGTACTTCAGCAGGCGCTTCAGCCACACCGCGCCGAAGTAGCCGCCAGCGCCGCCCAGCAGGCCGATGATCAGCGCGCCTTGCGGGTTGACGAAGCCGGCGGCCGGGGTGATGGCGACCAGACCGGCCACCGCGCCGGAGGCGAGGCCCAGCATGCCGGGCTTCTTGCGTTCGACCCATTCGATCACCATCCAGGCGATGGCGGCGGCGGCCGTGGCCACCTGGGTGTTGAGCATGGCGATACCGGCCAGGGCGTTCGAACCGACGGCCGAACCGGCGTTGAAGCCGAACCAGCCAACCCACAGCAGGCTGGCGCCGATCATGGTCAGCACCAGGTTGTGCGGAGCCATGTTGTCAGTGCCGTAGCCTTTGCGACGGCCGAGCACGAGGGCGCAGATCAGGCCGGCGACGCCAGCATTGATGTGAACCACGGTGCCGCCGGCGAAGTCGAGCACGCCAGCACCGCCGAGGAATCCGCCGCCCCAGACCGCGTGGGCGGTCGGCGCGTAGACGAGCAGGGACCAGAGCACGGTGAAGACCAGGACCGCCGAGAACTTCATCCGCTCGGCATAGGCGCCGGCGATCAGGGCAGGGGTGATGATCGCGAAGGTCATCTGGAACATCACGAACACCGATTCCGGGATCGTGGCGGCCAGGCTGTTGGTGCTTTCCATCGTCACGCCGGACAGGAACGCGTTGCTGAACCCGCCGATGACCTTGTTCAGCCCTTCATTGTCGTTGGCGCTGAAGGAGAGTGAGTAGCCGGCGATCATCCAGACGACCGAAATCACCGCGGTGATCGCGAAGGACTGGGCGACCGTGGCGATGACGTTCTTGCGCCGCACCATGCCGCCGTAGAACAGCGCCAGGCCGGGAATGGTCATCATCAGCACCAGGGCCGTGGAGGTCAGGACCCAGGAGGTGTCGCCGGTGTCGAGCGCGGGCTTGGCCGCTTCTTCCTCGGCGGCGGGCGCGGGAGCGGCTTCAGCCGCCATCGGAGCCGGCGTTTCGGGCGTGGCCGTGGCGGGAGAGGCCTCGGCGGCCACCGCGGCTGGTGCGGCGGCGTCCTGTGCGAAGGCCGCCGCCGGGGCGAGTATGCCGCCCGCGAGCATGGCGGCGAGCGCCAAGCCCGTCAGCTTTTGTAGTCCAGATTTCTTCATTGTCGTGATCCCCTTGTCCCGATGAGTTCGGCGGCGCCTAGAGCGCGGCCGTGCCGGACTCTCCGGTCCGAATTCGCACTGCGTCCTCGACGTTGAGGACGAAAATCTTGCCGTCCCCGATCTTGCCCGTGGCGGCGGCGGCCTTGATGGCTTCGACGGCCTTGCCGGCGGCGGAGTCATCGACCACCGCTTCCAGCTTCACCTTGGGGACGAAGTTCACTTGATACTCGGCCCCCCGGTAAATCTCCGTCTGCCCCTTTTGGCGGCCGTAGCCTTTGACTTCCGAGACCGTCAGCCCCTCGACACCGGCGCCCACGAGCGCTTCGCGCACGTCGTCCAGCTTGAAGGGTTTGACGATCGCTATGATCAATTTCATCGCCTGCTCCCGCGCGCCCTGTAGCCAGGGGTGCGCCCTCGTGTTGTCCCGCTCCGCCGGGAGACACGGCTCACTTCTCCCCCTCCGACGGCTAGACAACGCTATCGGGGGGCGGCCCGAGCGGCCGCGCTTGGTAACCTCTGATCAAGGAAAAGGCGCTGCCCGTGCATTTGGTGTGCAGATCGGCGTTATGGCGCCCAATTTGAGGGCGTTTTGGCGATCCAGGCGTCACGGTTTGGCCGTATTGGGGTGGGTTCTCACGGGGCCGTGATCGCCGCGCGCGCCGCGAAGCAGGCTTTTTGCAGCGGGAACTAACGCCACCGCGGAGCGCTTGATGATTGCGCGGCCCGGTTGCGGGGGGGCTGGGCCATCATTCGGAGACGACGAGATGATGATCAGAACTCTGCTCACCGCCACTGCGGCGATGGCTCTGCTTGCAGGCGGGGCCCATGCTGGCGAAGGCAAGAAGAAAGCCGCTCCGGCTTCGGCCCCGGCGGCGTCGGCTGACCAGATGGGCAGCGACACCTCAAGCCAAACCATGGCCAACCCGCCTGTCAGCGCCGACGCCATGAGCTCGGGCGTCGACACCTCGGCCACGGCGTCGAATATCCGCGTCGTCACCAATGGCCCGGTCGCCGACACGCCGGAAAATCGCGCGAAATTCCCGCCGCTCTCCAAGACCGGCCGGAACACCAAGCCGCGCGGCAACTAAGGATCAAGCGGTCCGTCGTGGCGGCCACGTCGGACCGATGATCTTCATTGATGGAGTGCAGGTGGCCAAGCGCCAGCGTCGCGGAACGAACTTGGCCGCTAGACGCTATCTATCTGCACGGCCCGGTTGAGGCTGGGCCATTCGGAGGGATGATATGAAGATAGTCGCTATCTGCACCGCCGTCGCGGCGATGGCCTTTGGCGCGAGCGCCGCCTACGCGCAAACCGCCAGCCAACCCCAGCCCGCCACTCCGCCTGCGCCGCCCCCCGCCCAAAGCGCGGGCCTGCAGGTGACGACCAGTGTGGACAGCGGTGGCGTGACCGTTCACCGTGTCACCAACGGTCCGGTGGCCGATACGCCGGAAAATCGCGCCAAGTTCCCGCCGCTCTCGGCGACCGGGCGCAACACCAAACCCCAAGGCAAATAGAGCAAGGCTTTCCGCCTTGAAGGGAAGGTCGGCGGGCCCTATGGTCCGCCGACTTTTTTTGCGCCTGCGAAACCAGCCCTATGTCAGCCAAAAAGCCTCTATCGTTTCAGGACCTTATCCTGAAATTGCACGACTATTGGAGCCGTCAGGGCTGCGTGATTCTACAGCCACATGACGTGGAGGTAGGGGCAGGGACCTTGCACCCGGCCACCGTGCTGCGCGCGCTGGGGCCCAAGCCGTGGCGTGCGGCCTATGTTCAGCCCTCGCGGCGGCCCGGCGACGGCCGCTATGGCGAGAACCCCAACCGGCTGCAGCACTACTACCAGTATCAGGTGATCCGGAAGCCGAACCCCGACACCCTGCAGGACCTCTATCGGGGTTCGCTGGAGGCGATCGGCCTGGACACCCGCCTGCACGACATCCGCTTTGTCGAAGACGACTGGGAAAATCCGACCGTCGGCGCCTGGGGCCTGGGCTGGGAAGTCTGGTGCGACGGGATGGAAGTCACGCAATACACCTACTTCCAGCAGGTCGGCGGCATCGACGTCTGGCCGGTGGCGGGCGAGCTGACCTACGGCCTGGAACGCCTGGCCATGTACATCCAGAACGTGGACCACTTCACGGACCTAGCGTTCAACGATCCGGACGGCCCCGCGCCGATGACCTATGGCGAGGTGTTCCTGGAGAACGAACGCCAGCAGTCGGAAGCCAACTTCCACCTCTATGACGTGGACACGCTGAAGCGTCAGTTCGAGGACATGGAACGCCAGGTGCCGCGTCTGCTGGAGGGCCGTGGTCCTCAGGGGCAACGCACCGTGCTGCCGGCCTATGACCACGTCTTGAAGGCGAGCCACCTGTTCAACCTGATGGACGCGCGCGGCGCGATCGCCGTGGCCGAGCGTCAAAGCTACATTGGCCGCATCCGCGACCTGACCAAGATGTGCGCCGAGGCCTGGGTCGAGAACGAGGGCGGCAACGCCGTGAAGTCCGACGCCGAGACGGTGAAGGCCTGAACATGCCCCAACTGCTGATCGAACTTTTCTCTGAAGAGATTCCCGCCCGCATGCAGGTGCAGGCCGCGCGGGACTTCGACCGCATGGTCCGCGAGCGCCTTGCCGCCGAGGGCCTGCTGCCTGAAGGTCTGAAGACCTTTTCGGGCCCGCGCCGCCTGACCCTGATCGCCGAAGGCCTGCCGATCGCCCAGGGCGACCGTCATGAGGACCGCAAGGGCCCGCGCGTCGGCGCGCCTGACGCGGCCATCGAAGGCTTCCTGCGCTCGACCGGCCTCACCCGTGACAAGCTGGTGGAGAAGGACGGCGTCTGGTTCGCCCATATCCACCGCGCCGGCCGTCCGACAGCCGAGATCGTCGCCGAGATCCTCGATCAGGTGATCCGCAGTTTCCCGTGGCCCAAGTCGATGACCTGGGGCCGGGGCACGCTGCGTTGGGTGCGCCCGCTGAAGCGCATCGTCTTCATATTCAATGGCGAGGTCGTGCCGTTCTCCATCGACGGTATCGAGAGCGGCGACGTCACCGAGGGCCACCGGTTCATGGGATCGGGCAAGCCCTTCAAGGTGAAGGACTTCGATAGCTATCGCGACAAGCTGGCGGCCCATTTCGTCATCCTCGACCCCGAGGAGCGGAAGGACCGGATCATGGATGGCGCGCGCACCCTGTGCTTCGCGCGCAATCTGGAACTGGTCGATGACGACGGCCTCCTGGACGAGGTCGCGGGCCTGGCCGAATGGCCGACCCCGATCCTGGGTGACATGGATCCCGATTTCCTGGACCTGCCGCCTGAGGTGATCCGCACCTCCATGCGCACGCACCAGAAGTATTTCGCGGTCAGCGATCCGGCGAGCGGCAAGCTCGCCCCGCACTTCCTGACCGTGGCCAATATCGAAGCGGCCGACGGCGGCAAGGAAATCGCCCGCGGCAACGGCAAGGTGCTGTCGGCGCGTCTGAAAGACGCCCGGTTCTTCTGGGACGAGGACCGCAAGGTCACCCTGGAACAGCGCCTGGAAAAGCTAAGCGGCGTGACCTTCCACGCCAAGCTGGGCACCCTGGCCGAACGGGTCGAGCGCCTGGAGATCCTCGCCGGAGCTATCGCGCCGCGCGTCGGCGCCGACGTCTCCAAGGCGGTCCTGGCCGCACGCCTGTCGAAGGCGGACCTTGCGACCGGCATGGTCGGCGAGTTCCCCGAGCTTCAGGGCCTGATGGGCGGCTATTACGCCCGTGAGGAAAAGATCAGCCCCGTCGTCGCCGACGCCATCCGCGATCACTACCGTCCGGTGGGCGCCAGCGATGAAGCGCCGGACACCCCAGTGACCATGGCCGTGGCCATCGCCGAGAAGCTGGACACCCTGACGGCCTTCTTCGCGATCGACGAGAAGCCGACCGGTTCGCGCGATCCCTACGCCCTGCGCCGCGCCGCGCTCGGCGTGATCCGCATCCTGCTGGGCTCCGAGGCCCGCGCCCCGGTGCGCGAGCTGGTCGCCGATTGGTACAAGTCGCTGCGCTGCTACGTCGATCCGGGCCGTGCGCTCTATGTCTCGACCCGCCGCACCACGGGCTATCTCGGTCCGAAGTCGCGCGCGCCGTCGGAGGTCTTCCAGACCTATGTCGGTGAGTTCGAGGCCGCGCTGCTGGAAGGCAAGCCCTACGTCGTTTCCACCGACGAGGACTTTGACATCCGCTTCGACCGCACGGCCCAGGCCGGCGAGGCGCCGGAAGGCGAGGTCCAGTACGAGTTCCGCCCCTATGCGGTCGTGAGCGACGAGGTGCTGAGCTTCCTGGCCGACCGCCTGAAGGTCGCCCTGCGCGATCAGGGCAAGCGGCACGACCTGGTGGACGCGGTCTTTGCGCTCGGCGACGACGATCTTGTGCGGATCGTCGCGCGGGTCGAGGCCCTCGACGGCTTCCTGACCGGCGCCGATGGCCCGAACCTGCTCGCCGGCTACAAGCGCGCCGGCAACATCTTGAAGGCCGAAGAGAAGAAGGGCGCATTGCCCGCCGGTCCCGCTGTCGCCATGCCTGGCGCGCCGAAGGAAGAGGGCGATCTTATCGCTGCTCTCGCCGGCGCCGAGGCTCCAGTGGCGCGTGCGTTGCAGGATGAGGATTTCGCAGGCGCCATGCGTGCACTATCGGCACTGCGCGGCCCCGTGGATGCCTTCTTCGAGGGTGTATTGGTAAATTCGGAAAACGCGGCGGAACGTGAAAACCGCCTGCGTCTTCTCGTGCAGGTTCGCGATCTGATGGAACGGGTCGCGGACTTCTCACAAGTGACGGGCTAAGGAGGCCTCAAGGAATGTCGACCGATACGCTGACCAAGTCGCGCTGGGTCTATTCCTTCGGCGGCGGAAGCGCCGATGGTGACGCCTCGATGAAGAACCTGCTGGGCGGGAAGGGGGCCAATCTCGCTGAGATGTCCTCGCTCGGCCTGCCGGTTCCTCCGGGCTTCACGATCACCACCGAAGCCTGCGTCCACTACTATTCGAACGAAAAGCAGTACCCGGCCGAGCTGAAGGACCAGGTCCTGACCGGCCTGGCCACCGTCGAGAAGCTGACGGGCAAGACCTTCGGCGATCCGGCAAATCCGCTGCTCGTCTCCGTTCGCTCGGGCGCCCGGGCCTCGATGCCTGGCATGATGGACACGGTGCTGAACCTTGGCCTCAACGATGAGACCGTCGCGGGCCTGGCCAAGCTCTCCGGCGACCGCCGCTTCGCCTTCGACAGCTATCGCCGC
>NZ_JAUXXE010000068.1 GCF_030681155.1 Phenylobacterium sp.
CCCCCATGAACCCGCTCTTGGGCCACTTGCCGGCCTGGGTCTGGGCGTTGGCATCCGGGATCTGCCGGGCGAGCGCGAACATCAGCGCGATGGCGTGTTCGGCGGTGGTGATCGAGTTGCCGAACGGGGTGTTCATCACCACGATCCCCTTGGAGGTCGCGGCGGGGATGTCGACATTGTCCACCCCGATGCCGGCGCGGCCGATGACCTTCAGATACGGGGCGGCGGCGATGACGTCCTTGTCGGCCTTGGTGGCCGAGCGGACGGCCAGGCCGTCATAGTCGTTGATGATCTTGAGCAGCTCTTCCTTGGAAAGGCCGGTCTTCACATCGGCGTCGACGCCGCGCTGCTTGAAGATGTCGATGGCGGCGGGGCTGAGCTTGTCGGCGATCAGTACGCGGGGCATGGGCGGGTGTCCTTACGGATAAAGGGATAGGCGTCCTCGGCAACGCGGTTCTTGGGCGTGGAGGCGCGAGGACGCGAAGGTGTTTAGGCGGCTTGGAGCGCTTCGAGGGTCGAGGCGAAGGCCCAGTCGAGCCAAGGCGTCAGGGCCTCGAGGTCGGAGGTTTCTACCGTGGCGCCGCACCAGATCCGCAGACCGGCCGGAGCGTCGCGATAGCCGCCGATGTCCAGGGCCGCGCCTTCCTTTTCGAGGGCGCCGGCCAGCTTCTTGGCGAAGTCGGCCTGGGCGTCATCGGACAGCGCGGTGACGCGAGCGTCGACCACCTTCAGGCAGACCGAGGTGTTGGAGCGCGAGGCCGGATCAGCGGCCAGGAAGTCTACCCAATCGGTCTTTTCCACCCAGGCGGCCAGGGCCGCGAGATTGGAGTCGGCGCGGCGCTGCATCTCGACCAGGCCGCCGATCGAGGCGCCCCACTTCAGCGCGTCGATGGCGTCTTCCACGCAGAGCATGGACGGCGTGTTGATGGTCGCGCCTTCGAAGATGTCCTTGGCGATCTTGCCGGCCTTGGTCATCCGGAAGAGCTTCGGCATCGGCCAGGCCGGCGTGTAGCTCTCAAGCCGGGCGACGGCGCGGGGCGACAGGATCAGCACGCCGTGCGCGCCCTCGCCGCCCAGGGCCTTCTGCCAGGAGAAGGTCACAACATCGAGCTTCGACCAGTCCAGGTCCTGGGCGAAGGCGGCGCTGGTCGCGTCGCAGATGGTGATGCCTTCGCGGTCGGCGGAGATGAAGTCGGCGTTCGGGACGCGGACGCCCGAGGTGGTGCCGTTCCAGGTGAAGACCAAATCGGCGTCGGCGCGCACCTTGCTGAGGTCCGGCAGTTCGCCGTACGGCGCATCCAGGACTTCGGCGGGAAGCTTCAGTTGCTTAACGACGTCCGTCACCCAATCCTTGCCGAAGCTCTCGAAGGCGAGAAGCTGCACGGGTTTGGGGCCGAGCATCGACCACAGGGCCATTTCGACGGCGCCGGTGTCGGAACCGGGCACGATGCCGATCAGGAAATCGTCGGGAACCTCCAGCACCTGGCGGGTGCGGTCGATCGCCTCTTGCAGGCGAGCCTTGCCCGGCTTCGAACGGTGCGAGCGGCCGAGGACCGCGTTCTGGAGATTTTGGGGGTTCCATCCGGGGCGCTTTGCGCACGGGCCGGAAGAAAACTCAGGGCGCGCCGGACGCATTGCCGGCTTGGCGAGGGTCGTCATGTCGATGTCTCCCATCCTTACAGATGAGCAGCACCCCGTTGGGGGGGTGTGGCCCGCAGCGGAGAAACTCCGGTTTCGACCCGAGCGCAAGTGAAAGTTTTCGACGACAGGCAGCGCTTGGCCTGCGCCGCAATTGCTAGGCGGCCGACCTGCGGCTCACGACTCGACGCCGCCATCCAACGATCGTACCGACCGCCAAGCAGACGCTAATGCCGAGGAAATTCAGATTGTTGATGCGCATGTGCAGAAGGTCCACCGACCGCGACATGACCATGTAGAAAGCATGCAAACTGAACTGCGCCGCATAAAGCAGCATCGCTCCCCCGAGCCAAAAACTTGCATAGCGAACGGCGATGACCAGCAGGCCAAGGGCCGTCAGGCCATCGAGCGTCAGACGGAACAGCGTCTCGACCGAGGGCGGGAGAAAGCTTCCGACGAAAACGGAGAGCAAAAGGTTCGCGCCAACCATGGCGCCGCCCAACCGCTCGGCTGGGCCGCCCTTCAGGAGGGCGAACAGCGCGATCCCCAAGGTGAGGGAGATCAAGCCTATTACGATCGGTGATGTCGGCATGATGCTGCGCCCCTAACCCTTATTAGGAGCGCAGCACCAGTTAAACTATTGCAACCAAACCGGCGTTAGCCGACTTCGCGCATCGTCGTCGCTTCAGCCTTACGCATTTGGCCGGGCGGCTTATCCATGTAGCCAAGCTTGGTGCGGATGCCGAGGCGGAGCTGAGCTTCGGCCAGTTCGCCGTGGACGCCGACCATGGCGGTGCGGGCTTCGCCCAGCGCCTTGAGGGCTTCCATCATCTTCACCTGCACGTCGTCGGCGAACACCAGCGACGCATTCACGTCGGTGCGAGCCTTCAGCATGTCGGCGAGCAGTTCGGTGGCTTCAACCATGGCTTGGTCAACAGCCGCTTCCGTCGAAAACAACTTGGTCGCGACACGTTGCGCGACAAACACCTTTTCCATGGGAACCCCTTCCAAAGGAAATTAACCTAATGTCAATCAAGGTAAACCAGAGGTTAAATTCTACCTAGAAGATTCATGTTCCATTAACTAAGTTTTTATCGCCTGAGGGTTGAACCTGTGTCGTCAAGGCAACACTTTCCCCTTTTGGGCGAGCCGGACGGAAGCGAACCGTTAGTAGAATTGGCTTAAGCAGGGGGCTCGACGGGAATTCGGGCCCTATGACAGACCAGCCTCCCAAGACCGGCGCCGTGCATCACGTGTCCTTCCAGGCGCGGGTCGCGGGCGTCGCGCTGATCACGACCGTAGTGGTGCTGGTGGCGGCTTGCCTGACCTTCATGCTCCAGCAATGGGCGGTCGCGCGCGAGCAGAACCACCAAGCGCACGTCGCGCTCTCAAGCATTACGGCGGGAGCTTCGGCATCGGCCTTGGCCGCCAAGGATCTCGGCGCTGCAAGGGCCTCCATTGCTACGCTTTCGAACGACTCAAGCGTCACCGAGGCCCGGCTGAACGACGCCAGCGGCCGAGCCGTGAGCGTCTACGCTCGCCCCGAGCCCGCCAACGCCGAGGCGCTGGATACGATCAAGACGCCGGTGATGTCGGGCGGCGATCAGGTCGGCGAACTGTCGATGACCTTTGAAACCCCGACGCTGACGGCGCTGTTGCCTCAGTTCGTGGCGCTCACCGGAGCCTTGTTCTTCGGCGGCGTCGGCGTCGCCCTATTCCTGGCCCGCGGACTCGCCTCCAGGGTGATTGCGCCTGTCCTGAAGCTGTCCGAGGCGATGAATGACGTCGCGGCCAGCGGCAGTTTTGCGCCCGTGGAGGTTGAAGCGGACGACCCGCTGTTCCGCAGCCTGACCGCCAGCTTTAACCACCTTTTGGCGAACTTGGACGAGCGCGAGCAGGCCCTGCAGCGCAGCCTGCGTGAGTTGGTCGAGGCTCGCGACGCCGCCAACGCCGCCAATGTGCTGAAGTCCCAGTTCCTGGCCAATATGAGCCATGAGATCCGCACCCCGCTCAACGGTGTGCTGGCCATGGCCGAGGTCATGTCGATGAGCGACCTCGCGCCTGTGCAACGCGAGCGCCTGGACGTGATCCGCCAATCGGGCGGTCTGCTGCTGGCGGTGCTGAACGACGTGCTGGACCTGTCGAAGATCGAGGCCGGCAAGCTCACCTTGCTGGTCGATGATTTCGATCTGGAGACCGCCATCGCCCCGACCGCCGACGGCTTCTCGGTGATCGCCCAGGGCAAGGGTCTAGATTTCAAGATCGATGTGGCGCCTGAGGCCCGCGGCGCCTGGCGCGGCGACGCCGACCGCATCCGTCAGATTGTCGGCAACCTGCTTTCCAACGCCGTGAAGTTCACGCTGCACGGTGAAGTCTCCGCCCACTTCGACGTCGCGCCCGATAGCGGCGCGCTGCGGCTGACGGTCCGTGACTCCGGCGTCGGTATCGCGGTCGAGAAGCAGGCGGGCCTGTTCGAGAAATTCACCCAGGCAGACAACTCCGCGACCCGCCGCTTCGGCGGCACGGGGCTGGGCCTGGCGATCTGCCGCGAGCTGACCCAGATGATGGGCGGCCTGATCAGCGTCGAAAGCCATGAAGGCAAGGGTTCGCTGTTCATCGTCGAATTGCCGCTCGAACGCGGCGAACTGGCTCCGAACCTCGCGGCCCAGCCTCAGGCGCAACCTGCCGAAGACGCCGACGAAAGCGCGCTGCACCTGCTGGCCGCCGAGGACAACCCCACGAACCAACAGGTCCTGGCCGCGGTCATGGGCTCGCTGGGCATCGAGATCGACATCGTTTCCGACGGCAAGGCCGCCTTCGAGGCTTGGCGCGACGGCTGCTATGACCTGATCCTTATGGATATCCAGATGCCGGTGATGGACGGCATCGACTCCGCCCGCGCCATCCGCGCCGCCGAGCGCGAGCAGGGCCGGTTCCGCACGCCCATCGTGGCGCTGACCGCCAACGCCCTTTCGCACCAGGTCGAGGAGTATCTGGCGGCCGGCATGGACGGGCACGTCGCCAAGCCTATCGAGATCGCCAAGCTCTACGAAGCGATCAGCCGAGCCCTGACGGAAGCGGCGACGACAGGCGCGGCCACATCGGAAGCCATTGTCGCCGCCTGATCGGCCCACGATCCAAAGCCTGACCGACGCCCCGCCCCCAGCGGGGCGTTTTGCGTTCAGACGCCCGTCCCCGCCGATGAACCGAAAACAACGAGCGGCTCAGATAGGCGTCAGGGGCGGCGTGGTCATGTCTCTCCATACCCGGAACAGATTGCTTCGGGCCACGGACGGAAGACCAAGGAGAACACCATGAAGAAGACCCTGACCATTGTCGCCGCGACCGCCGCCTCCGTCCTGGCCCTCTCCGCAGGAGCGGCCTCGGCCCAGGGCTGGAACTCGAACAACCAGCGCCCGGCGGCAGAAGCCCGCTACGACCGTGGCGGCGAGTGGCGCGACAGCCGCGGCGGCTGGATGAATATCAACCAGCGCCAGGCCCAACTGGATCGTCGCATCGACCAAGGCATCCGCAACGGCTCTATCACCCGCAACGAGGCCATCCGCTTGCGCAGCGAATTCCGCGGCATCGCCCGACTGGAAAATCGCTATCGGACCAACGGTCTATCGAACTGGGAACGCGCGGACCTCGACCGTCGTTTCGATGGCCTGTCCGCGCGGATTCGCTGGGAGCGGAACGACGGTGATCGCTACGGCGCCGGCTACGGCTACGGCCGCCGCTAGCCACTAGATCCCGGCCAGGGTTGGAGAGCGCCCTGGCAGGAGAGCGGGAAGGGGGCGGTCCTTGCGATCGCCCCCTTTTCGATGTGAGCATCGCGGCATGCACATCAGAAGGATGGAGATCCGGAACCTCAGCTACGCTTAGCCCGCCACCACGCTCAATTCGGGCCAGCGCCGGACGGCGCTTTCGGCCGTGCGGATGAAGCCGGTCGTCTGCCGTGTCGGGTTGGGCCGCAGCCGCAGGGCGAACAGATCCTCAAGACCGAAAGGCGCGAGGATCGTCAGGGCGTCGCCCGCCTCCAGCCGCACCCCCACAGAGAACGCCGTCGTCGTGAACCGCGACAGCGCCTCCTCGCTGGAGGTCAGCGGCGCATAGGGCTCGCGGAACTTGTCCTCGAACCACAGGTGGACACGCGCCTGGTTGCGAACCTCCACCATCTCATTGAAGGGTTGTGCGAAGGCCGCCGCCACCCGCCGGATCACCACATCCTCCGCCTCGTAGGAGGTGTCGGATGGATCGAAATAGCCGAGGTCGTAGTCCTTGATGCCGTAGTCGGGGTCGCGGCCGGTCAGGTGATTCAGCACCGGCTGATAGATCGCCCCCGAGAAGATCAGCCAATCGGGCAGGTCCAGATCGCGTGCGACGGCCATCACATGCATGAGGCTGGGCGTGGCGCGGACGATCTCCTCCAACCGCGTCTTCAGATCTCCACTCACCGTTTCCCCCTCAGCAGCCATCCGTGATCCAGCGGGCCATGCCCAGCGCCGAAGCCGGGCGCCTGGCGCATGGCTTCGTGAACATAGGCCCAGGCCCGTGCGACCGCTTCGGCCAGCGGCAGTCCCTGAGCGAGCCCTGCGGCGCAGGCCGAGGCCAGGGTGCAGCCGGTGCCATGAGTGTGGCGGGTATGGATGCGCTCGCCCTCGAAGGTGGTCTCGCCGTCCGGCGTCATCAGCACGTCGACGACGCTCTCGCCCTCGACATGGCCGCCTTTCATCAACACAGCCGCCGCGCCCAGTTTCAGCAATGCCTCGCCTGCCCTGCGCAAGTCATCGGTGATTTGCACCGGCAATCCGGTGAGCACCTGCGCCTCGGGTGCATTGGGCGTGAACAAGCCGGCGCGCGGGATCATCAGCGCGCGCACCGCATCCACGGCGCTCGCGGCCAGCAGGTTGGAGCCGCCCTTGGCGACCATTACCGGATCGATGACGGCGGGAACCGAGGGAGCGCTGTCGAGGATGCGCGCCACTGTCTCGACCATGGCGATATCACCGAGCATGCCGGTCTTGATCGCGTCCGCGCGGATATCATCGAGCACGGCGCGGGCCTGCGCCTCGACGATATCCAGCGGGATCGGATGGATGCCGGTCACGCCCAGGGTGTTCTGCACCGTGACCGCGGTGATCGCGGTGGCGGCGTAACCGCCGAGCATGGTCACGGCTTTGATATCGGCCTGAATGCCTGCCCCGCCCCCGGAATCGGAGCCGGCGATGATCAGGACGCGGCCTTTCGCTTCATTCATGGCTTCGAGTTAGCGCGCCGTCGTCGCAATTGCATCGGGATTTGCGAAGGCGTCCACCGATGGTGAACCGCAAAGGCCGCGCGGACCAGCTTCCGCTCACGGTCGACGCTGTTAGGCTGCGGACATGACCGACAAGATCGCACTCGTCACTGGGGCCGGTTCCGGCATCGGACGCGCCGCCGCCCTCGCCCTGCTCGACGCCGAATGGCGTGTGGTCCTGGCCGGACGCCGGCGCGAGGAACTGGAGATCACCGCCGCCCATGCGCCGGGCCGCACCCTGGTCGCGCCGACAGACATCACCGACGAAGCGCAGGTCGATGCGCTGTTCGCGGCCACGGCGCAGGCGTTCGGCCGGCTGGACCTGCTGTTCAACAACGCCGGAGCCTCGGCCGGCGGGCGGCTCGAAGACCTGTCGCTGGAGGCCTGGAGGCGCGTGGTCGACGTCAATCTGACCGGCGCCTTCCTCTGCACCCGGGCGGCGTTCCGCATGATGAAGGCCCAAGACCCCCGCGGCGGCCGGATCATCAACAACGGCTCGATCTCCGCCCACGCGCCCCGGCCCTATTCGGTGGCCTATAGCGCGACCAAACACGCCATCACCGGCCTGACACGCGCCAGCTCGCTCGACGGCCGCCCCTATGACATCGCTTGCGGCCAGATCGATATCGGCAACGCCGCGACCGAGATGACCAGCGCCATGGCCAAGGGCGTGCCCCAGGCTGACGGCTCCTTCGCGCCCGAACCGTTGATGGACGTGAAGGCGGTCGCCGACGCCGTGGTGATGATGGCTGGCCTGCCGCTGGACGCCAACGTCCAGTCCATGACGATCATGGCCACCAAGATGCCGTTCGTCGGCCGCGGCTGAGCGCTAGGGGCGCTCTGAGCGGGCGATCAGCTCCACCAGATCCTGCTTCCAGAATTTGGCCCAGGTGTGCGTGCCGTGGCCCCGCGTCTCCGGCGTCGCCTTGATCAGCACGAAGCGGCCGTTCTTCAGGCGCTTGGCCGCTGGCTCGGCGATACCCAGCTCCGGCGGGTTGATCAGGTCGTCGGTGGAATTCACCCAGGTGACCGGGATGGTGATCTTCTCCAGCCCGTTGGATGGGTCGTAATTCCGCGAAGCGTCGAGCTGATAGATCAGGTCGTTGGCGTCGCGGTTCGGCAGATCGGCCTCCAGCCGGGTTTTGTAATAGGCCTCGGCCGCCTCGCGCGTCGGGGCGATGGCCTGCCAGGCCTGGGGCGCGGCGCCCATGACCAGCAGCAGGTTGACCGCGCCGCGTAGGCCAAGCGCCGGCTGGGCCGTGTAGTCGCCGCCCTTCCAGGCGGGATCGGCCTTGATCGATTCCATCGCCGCCTTACGCCAGAACCGGTTCACCCCGGCGATCTCCACCGGCAGGCAGGCGGTCGGCATCATCGCCTGCACGAAGTCGGGATGCTTCTCCGCCCACACAAAGCCGTGCATGCAGCCCATCGACGTGCCCATCAGCAGACGCAGGCGATCGACCTTGAGCCCGTCGACCAGCAAGCGCCGCTGCGCCTCGACCATGTCGTCGTAGTCGTAGTGGGGGAACTTGGCGCGCAGGCCGTTGCTGGGCTTGGACGACCGGCCATGTCCGATGCCGTCGGGCAGGATGACATAGTAGCGGGTGATATCTAGCGGCTGGCCAGGGCCATAGAGTTCGTCGGCGAACTGCGGCGAGAGAAACTGCGCGCCTGAGCCGCCAGTGCCGTGCAGCACCATGACCGCATTGGTCACCCGCCCCTGGGCGTCGCGGACCGGCTTGCCCAGGGTGCGATAGTGAACCCGCAGCGAAGGCAGGGTCTCGCCCGACTTGAAGGTGAAGTTGGGGACAGTGAAATCGCCTTCGCTCACCGCCTGCTCAAAGGGGGAGGCCGCCAAGGCCGCCGCCGGCGCCAACAGACAAAGGGCGCCCAGCGTCGCCGCGATCCAGGTCTTCATGTTTTCTCCGGTCGATTGCGACGCTTGATTTGGCCAGACTATCGCGCGTCCTCGATCGCCCGCCAGACCTTCAGCGCCTGGACGGTCTCGGCGACGTCGTGGACACGAAGCGCGGCGACGCCGGCCTGGGCGCCGGCCAAGGCCGCCGTGAGCGAGCCCGGCAAACGATGGGCGGGCGATACGCCCGGATCGATCGCGGCGATGAAGCTTTTGCGGCTGACGCCCAGGAGCACCGGAAAGCCCAGCCCGACCAGTTCATGGAGATTGGCGAGCAGCGTCAGGTTGTGCTCCAGGCTCTTGCCGAAGCCGATGCCGGGATCGAGCCAGATCTTTTCGCGCGCAACCCCGGCCGCGACTGCGGCCTGGGCGCGCTGGGCCAGAAACCCGCTCACCTCAGCCACCACGTCGTCATAGCGGGGAGAGGCCTGCATTGTTTGAGGCGCGCCCTGCATATGCATCAGCATCACCTCACAGCCCAGCTCGGCCGCGACCGCGGGCGCATCAGGCGAATGGGTGAGCGCAGTGACGTCGTTCCAGATATTCGCTCCAGCCGCCATCGCCGCCCTGGCTACATCAGGCTTCATGGTGTCGATCGAGATCGGGATGGCGCTCTGCGCCCGGACCGCCGCGATCAATGGGATGGCGCGCGCGATCTCATCCTGCGTCGATACCGGGTTGGCGCCCGGCCGGGTCGACTCCGCCCCGATGTCGAGGATGTCGGCGCCTTCGTCGATCAGCGCGCGAGCGTGGGCCAGGGCTGAGCCCGGCGCAAGGAACTTGCCACCGTCGGAGAAGCTGTCCGGCGTGACATTGACCACGCCCATGACCTTCACGCGGTTCGACATGGCGATCCTTGAAGCTGACAGCAAAACGCCCTCCTGGCGCGGGGCCGGGAGGGCGTCAAGCTTGTGAGGCGTTGCGGCCTCAGGCCGGTTCGGGACGCGGCGAGATCGGCACCGCCACCGAAGGCCCAGAAGCGCGCTTGGACTCGGCGTCGTCGCGGACGGGCGGAACGCCCTTCAGCGCATTGATGATCTCGTCTCCGCTCAGGGTCTCGTACTCGAGCAGGGCCTTGGCCAGGGTATGCAGGTCCTCGAGCTTTTCGGTCAGGATGCGGCGAGCTTCATCGAAGCCCTCCTGGACCAGGCGCTTGACCTCCTGGTCTATCAACTTGGCCGTCTCTTCGGAGATGTTCTGGGTGCGCGAGACGGAGTGGCCCAGGAAGACCTCGTCCTGGTTCTCGCCATAGGACACCACGCCGAGCTTGTCGGAGAAGCCCCACTTGGTGACCATCGCCTTGGCCAGACGCGTGGCTTGATCAATGTCGGACGAGGCGCCCGAGGTGATCTTGTCCTTGCCGAAGATCAGCTCTTCGGCCATCCGGCCGCCCATGAGGATGGCCAGGCGCGAGGTCATCTGCTCGTAGGACATGGAAAGCTGGTCGCGTTCCGGCAGCTGCATAACCATGCCCAGGGCGCGGCCGCGCGGGATGATCGTGGCCTTGTGGACAGGATCGGTCGCCGGGACGTTCAAGGCGATCAGGGCGTGGCCGCCCTCGTGGTAGGCGGTCAGGCGCTTTTCGTCCTCGGTCATGGCCATGGACTTGCGCTCGGCGCCCATCATGACGCGGTCCTTGGCGTCTTCGAAGTCGCGCTGGGTGACCATCCGGCGGTTCTTGCGCGCGGCCATCAAGGCAGCTTCGTTGACCAGGTTCGCGAGGTCGGCGCCGGAGAAGCCGGGGGTGCCGCGTGCGACGGTCTTCACGTCGACGTCGGCGGCCAGCGGCACGTTCTTCATGTGGACGCGCAGGATGCGTTCGCGACCGCCGATATCTGGATTGGACACCACGACCTGACGGTCGAAACGGCCCGGACGCAGCAGGGCCGGGTCGAGCACGTCGGGACGGTTGGTCGAGGCGATCACGATGATCGCTTCCGACGGATCGAAGCCGTCCATCTCGACCCGCAGCTGGTTGAGGGTCTGTTCGCGTTCGTCGTTACCACCGCCAAGGCCGGCGCCACGATGGCGACCGACGGCGTCGATTTCGTCGATGAAGATGATGCAGGGGCTGTTCTTCTTGGCCTGCTCGAACATGTCGCGGACGCGGCTGGCGCCGACGCCGACGAACATTTCAACGAAGTCGGAACCGGAAATGTAGAAGAACGGCACACCGGCCTCGCCGGCGACAGCGCGGCCGAGCAGGGTCTTACCGGTACCGGGAGGGCCGACCATCAGGGCGCCCTTGGGGATCTTGCCGCCCAGGCGCTGGAACTTGGTCGGGTCCTTCAGGAAGTCGACGATCTCCGTCAGTTCTTCCTTGGCCTCGTCCACACCGGCGACGTCGTCGAAGGTCACGCGGTTCTTGTTCTCGGTCATCATCTTGGCCTTGGACTTGCCAAAGCCCATGGCCCCGCGGGCGCCGCCCTGCATCTGACGCATGAAGAAGATCCAGACGCCGATCAGCAGCAGGATCGGGAGGCTGTTCAGGAACAGGCCCAGCAGACCGCCGCCGGCGGACTTCACGTTAATGTCCGCGCCTTGCGATTCCAGGCGCTTGATCAGGTCTTCCTGATTGCCGGGCGTCATGGCCGTGAACGACTTGCCCGAGTTATCCTTGATCTCGATGGCGGTGCCGCGAAGTGTCGCAGTCTTGACCTCGCCGGCGTTCACCCGCTGCAGCAGTTGCGAATAGGAGATCTGGCCGGACGCGCCAGCCGCCTGACTGCCGCCGGTCATCATGCTGTACAGCCCGATGAGCACCACAACGATGACGCCCCAAATGGCGAGATTACGCAGGTTCATGACGCGCCTTCGTGAAAAGTGTCTCTCAAAGCCCACTGTAGGTGGGTCCGCACCCTAGAACTAGCAAGGCTCGTGCCGCGCGACGGAACATCGCGGTTCGGTGAACCTGCTAGGCCAAACATGCGAAAGGCCGCGCGGTTGCCCGCGCGGCCTTCGAAACTATAGCCTAAGGCCTTAATATTTACCGGCTCGGCTTCTTCGGCGCGGCGATCAGGCCTTCGCGCTGGGCGCGCTTGCGGGCCAGCTTGCGCGCGCGGCGCACGGCTTCAGCCTTTTGACGAGCGCGCTTTTCGCTCGGCTTTTCGTAATGGACGTGCCGCTTCATTTCGCGGAACGAACCTTCACGCTGCATCTTCTTCTTCAGCGCCTTGAGGGCCTGATCGACGTTGTTGTCGCGAACGAAAATCTGAACCAGAGGTCTCTCTCCTATTACCCGTTCCCGCTCGGCCATCCTGATGTCAGGCGGCGGCGAACGGACAAAAGCCTTGAACCCGCCGGCGCCAAGGCCTTCGGGTTAGAGCGCGGCGGGATAGCAGAACACTTCAGTGATGTCCACGGCGGACAGGCGCAAAAACGCTCGCTAAAATAAGGCATGGCGAACCAAACCGACTGGGCTGAGGCCACTGAGCAACAGGTGCTGGATGCAGCACTGACCATCACCGCCACCCAAGGGTGGACCTGGCCCTCCGTCCGCGCGGCGGGAAAGGCCGCCGCGCTGAGCGCGGCCGAGACCGAACTTCTGCTGCCTCATGGGCCGGCCGACCTGGCCGCCCTGCTGTCGAGACGGCACGACGCCCGGGCGCTGGCGGCCCTGCCTGATCCGGCGACCTTGAAGATCCGCGAACGCATTCGCGCGGCGGTGGCCGCACGCATCGACGCCGCGGCGGAGGACGAGGCGGCGGTCCGCCGCTGGTCGGGTTACCTTTCGCTCCCCCTCAACTTCACCCTGGGCCTGAAACTGCTCTGGGAAAGCGCCGACGCCCTATGGCGCTGGGCCGGCGACACCGCCACCGACGAGAACCACTATTCCAAGCGGGCCATACTCTCGGGGATCTTGGCCACCGCCCTGGCGATCCGGCTCTCCTCCGGCCGCGAGGCGGCGATGACCTTCGTCGATGCGCGGATCGAAAACGTGATGTCGTTCGAAAAGTGGAAGGCTGGCCTCAAGCCCGCCGACCTGATGCGCGACGTCGCCGCCGCGCTGGGCAAAATGCGGTACGGATAGCGAAGCTTCGTCGACGCTTGGGTTGGCTTTCCCAGCGTCACACGACGATGATGTTTCCCATCAAGCTCTGGGAGACGCTTTCTAATGACCGACGCTTTTTCGACCGAGTGGACCTGCTTCGACGTCAGCCTCGACAGCGGTGTCGCGCACATCCAGCTCAAGCGCCCCGAGGCGATGAACTCGATGATCCGGGAGTTCTGGAACGAACTGCCGCTCATCGTTCGAGACATCGATCACAACGCGCGCGCCCGGGCCATCGTGATCTCTTCGACCGGCAAGCACTTCTCGGCCGGCATGGATCTGGCGGTGTTCGGCGGCGGCGGATCGACCTCGCAGAACCAGGTCCAGGACCGACACATCAACGCCGAGCAGCAGCGCCACCATATCCTTTGGCTGCAGGACTGCTTTGGCTGCCTGGACGACGCCCGGATTCCGGTGATCGTCGCCATCCAGGGCGGATGCATCGGCGGCGCGGTGGACATGACCAGCGCCTGCGACATCCGCTACGCCAGCGCCGACGCCTTCTTCTGCATCCAGGAGATCAATATCGGCATGACCGCCGATGTCGGCACCTTCCCCAGGCTGTGCAAGCTGATCCCCGAGGGATGGGTGCGCGAGATGGCCTATACCGGCCGCCGAATGCCGGCCCAGAAGGCCAAGGAGATCGGCTGGGTCAACGAAGTGCTGGCGACCCACGAAGAGTGCGTGGCCCACGCCCTGGCCACCGCCAAGGAAATCGCCACCAAGGCGCCGCTGGCGGTCACCGGTTCGAAGGTGATGATCAACTACGCCCGCGACCACACCATCAAGGACGGCCTGGACTACATCGCGGTCTGGCAGACTGGCATGTTCTCGGGCGCGCACATGGGCGAGGCCTTCAAGGCCAAGTCAGAAAAGCGCGAAGCCGTCTGGCAGGACCTGCAGCCGCTGCGCAACGAGATGTAGACGGCGATGGGATCGTTCCCTTCGGGGGACGATCCTAGCCTTCCCGCTCCGCGCCGGTCAGGTCGCAATCTTCGATCTTGGCCTCCGAAAGGTCGGCGTCGATCAGGCGCACGCGCAGAGCCCGAGCATGGCGCAGGTCGGCATGACGCAGGTTGGCGCGGGATAGGTCGGTTCGAACGAACCGATCCCCGCCGATCTCCAGCGGCCCCAGCAAGGCGCCGCGCAGGTCGGCCCGCGTCAGCTGGGCGTCGATCAGCCGGGCGCCGCGCAGATCGGCCATCCGCATGTTTACTCCGCGCAGGTCGCAGCGGGAAAGATCGGCGCCCTGGAGCTCGACGCCTTCGAGATCCAGGCCGAAGAAAATTGAGTCCGGGGCGACCAGGCCGCTGAGTTTGCGCCGCCTTAGAGTCCGCACCGGCCGAAAATCGACCGCCGACACCCGCGCGGCCGCGCCGGCCTTGCCGTCGCTTTCGCAGAACTGGTGGTGTGCGGCGATCACTTGGGGCAGCGGCCGGTCCTGGACATAGACCACCGCCGGCGGCGCCAGCAGCACATCGGAGAGATCGGCCCCCTCCACGGTGGCGAAACTGAAGTCCACACGGATCAGGATGGCGCGCCGAAGCGAGGCGCCGGAGAGGTCGGCCCCGGCCACGTCGGCTCCAGTCAGATTCGCACCGTCCAGCTTGGCCTTGATCAGCCGGGCGCCGGCCAAGTGCGCGCCAGACAGATCAGCGTCGGTGAAATCGGTAGCCAAGGCCGAAGCGCCGGTCATCTGCGCCCCGCTGAGATTGGCCCCGGCCAAGACCGCGAAATTCAGTTCCCCCGCGCCACCGGCGTGATCGAGATAGCGAAAGCCCTCGTCGCGATCTTGAAGGGCGATCCGGCCCTCGCGCAGGTCGCAGTTGGAAAGATTGGCGCCGGTCAGATTGGCCCCGCGCAGGGAGGCTCCGCGCAGGTCGGCGTGGGAGAGATCGGCCCGTCGCATGTCGGTGTCGCGCAGGTCCGCGCCGAACAGGATCGCACGCTCGAGCTTGATGCCCGCCAACCCCGCACCCCCCAACTTGACGCCTGTCAGATCGGCGTCGCGAAGGTCGTGACCCTCGAGCCGGAACCCGGAGAGATCGGCATAGGCCAGGTTTGCACGTTGGCCGCCGGTACGGCTGGCCAAATAGCGCCGATGCGCCTCCAGCGTCCGCCGCAGGGTCTGGGGATCAAGACTGCGGTGGAGATTGGCGACAGCGGACATGCGCACCGGGGAAGATTTCGGGAAGCCCCCAGAATCGCCCGACGCGCTTAAGGAACGGTTGCGCAATTATGGCCATTGGGCGCCATTTTTCCCGAACGGTTAAGGCTTCAGAGGAAGCCCTTCTTCTTGAACCAAAGGAACGGCGCGACACCGCTGATCACCATCAGCAGCAGGGCCCAGGGGTAGCCCATCACCCAATGCAGTTCGGGCATGATGTCGAAATTCATGCCGTAGATCGAGGCGACCAGGGTCGGCGGCAGGAACACCACAGCCACCACCGAGAAGAACTTGATGATGCTGTTCTGCTCAATGTTGATCAGGCCCAGGGCCGCGTCCAGCAGGAACGAGATATGGCCCGACGTGAAGCTCGCATGCTCGGTCAGGGCCTGAATGTCGTGCTGGATGGCGATCAGATGGCTGCGGCGGCTCTCATCCTTCTGGAACTCGGTGGCCAAGGCCGCGAAGCTGGAAAGACGGCTAAGCGACACCAGGCTCTTGCGGGCCAAAGACGTGATCGACTGAGCCCGGGCCAGGTCGCTGAGCAGGGGCCCGAAGGTGTTGCCCGGCGGACGGTTGAAGATCGCGACAGAGGTCTCGTGAACCTGGCTCGACTGCCGCTCCAGCACCTCGGCGGAGCGCTCGACGATGGCGTCCAACAGTTCGAGCGCGGCCTCACCGCCATCGGCGACCGGCGCATGGGCGCAGCGTTCGGCGAAGATCGTGAACGCCTTGAGCGGCTCGTAGCGGATGGTGATCAGCACGTCGTTGACCAGGACCAATGTCACCGGGCTGGCGACCGGATGCGGCTCCTCGGCGCGCGCGAGCAGGGTCGCGGTCAGGAAGGTGGCGCCGGCCTCCTGGTAGAGGCGCGAAGAGGGCTCCAAGTGCCTGGCTTCCTCGCGCGTCGGCAGATCGATGCCATAGGCGGCCTCGACCGCGGCTTCCTCATCCGGGGTGGGATCGACCAGATCGATCCAGATGATGTCGTCGCTCGCGCGCCAATTGGCGTCGACGGTGAGCGGGACGAAGCCCCGGGCGGCCCGGCGAAGCAGGTTCAGCATCAGTCTCTCCGCGAGCGGCGAGCCCTCATGTGCGTCGCGAACGGCCGAGCGTCAACGCCGGCCGCTTGATCAGTTCGAGCTGGAAGACGACTGGGATTGGGTCGCGGCCTGGATGAGGGCGGCGATCCGATCGGTGGAGTCGGCGGCCTGCCCCAGCATGTGGAGCGGACCGGCGCCCGGACGCACGACCGAGGCGACCTGGCTGGCCGCGCCCTGGGCGACCGCAAGGGCGGCGTTCTGGGCGGTGTTGAAGCCGGAACTGGCCATGCGGACCGCGTTGGCGTCCTGATAGATGAAGCCGTGGGTCGGATAGGTGGACGAGCCGAGATCGCGAACCGGATCGTACCAGACCTTGACCTGGGACCAGTCGCCGCCCGGCGATACGTCGATGACGGTGACGTCTTTTTCGATCTGGCCACGGGTCCCGCCGATGCGCGACCAGTTGGCGTGGGTGATCTGAATGACGCGGTCGGTCAGCACCTGGCTGACCACAGCCACGTGGCCGAGACGCATCTTGCCCGAGGGCTTGAACACCAGGACCGCGCCGGCCTTGGGGGAGACACCGGTGTCGTACTTGCCGACGGCTTGGCGCCACCAGGTCCAGGCGTCGCCATAGATCTGAACGCCGGAAATCAGGCGGGCGAACGGAACGCATTGCCAATAGGTGTCGGCGACAGCGCCCGACAACGGAGCAAAAGCCATAACCGCCGCGGCGGCCAGGGATCCCAATAGGGCCCTCGGTCGTTTCAGCATGTTAAAGGAACTCCCCACGCAACGCGCTAAGGACTAACCATCCCCCAGACGGATGAAAAGACTCTTTACGCCCGTGCGTCCGAAGGTCGCCGCGACTGTCCCCAGGCTATCCACAGCTTGATGTGAGCTCGCGCCCGGACCTCTACTTGCGAAAAATCGCGGTAACCTCACGGAAAATCGCTGGTTGTGGAAACTAACCACGATGCATACGCATCGCCCGGGTTATTAAGCTGAAAAAATTCAGCATGAAGACTCATTGATACTTATTCGCTCCACCGCCCCGGAGCGATGTCGGGCCGTCTTATCTTGGGTCGACAGACCAGTGGCGTGTTACGGAATGTTTCAAATCCTGACTAAGCCATGAGGACCCAAGAAGAAGAGTCTCAAGCTGGCACGGTCACGATTAAGGCATCAGGTGCGTGATCAGCCGCCAGAACAGGCGCCGCGGGGCGCTAAGCGCCCGTTTCGCCGACCGATTCGTTTTTGCGCCGCCCCTCCCTACCCCTCGGCTGCGCCCATATACCGATCCCAAAATCCCGCCGCCGGATCGACCTGCTCGACAATATCGACCCAAAGCCCCGAAGGATCGAAGAAGCCGAACCTCAATTGGCCGAACGCCTCGCGGGTCAGCGGGTAGTCCGCCTTGAGCCCGGCCGCCGCGCAGGCGTCGAAAGCGGCGGCGGCGTCCTCGACCTGCAATTCGAAGCACATGCCCTTGCCGGAAAACGGCTCGGGTCCGGGCGGCGCGGAAGGGTGATCTGGGCTCATGAAGGCGAGGCTCGCGCCATCGGCTTGCAGCAAAACAAACCAATCGGCCTCGAAGACCACCTCGAAGCCGAGGCGCGCGACCCAGAAGGCGCGGCATGCCGTCAGCTTTGGCGTCACGATGATCGGGTAGCGGTCGGTGAACCTCATGGCGTTTTCCCTTGATCGGATCCTTTTCGCCATTAGGATACAAACTGTCTGTATGTCAAATGGAGCGCATGATGGGCGTGAAGGCGGAACGGGCCCTGGCCACGCGGACGGCGCTGCTGGCGGCGGCCCGCAATCTCTTCGCGACCGATGGGTTCGCAGCGACCAGCACCGAGGCCATATTGGCGGCCACGGGCGTGACGCGCGGGGCGCTCTATCACCACTTCGCAGACAAGCAGGCGCTGTTCGCCGCCGTTTGCGAAAGCCTGCACGCAGAGGCTGAACAGGTCATCGAAGCCAACGCCGACGCGGCGCCGAACGCCTTCGAAGGGTTGGTCGCCGGCTGCCTGTCATTCCTGGGCTTCATGATCCGGCCCGAGGTCCGCCGCATATTGATCCTCGACGCGCCCAGCGTCCTGGGCTGGGCGGCCTGGAACGAGATGGACACCCGCCACGGTTTCGGACTGCTCATTGCGGGCGTGGAAGCCACCGTCGCCGAGGGAGAACTAGAAGGCGATCCGCTGGCGCTCGCCGTCATGATCAACGGGGCGCTCAACTACGGCGTGGTCTGGGCCGGTCAGTCGGACGAGCCGGAGGCGCTGGACCGGCTTAAATCGAGCTTCGTCCATATGATCAAAACGCTGCGTTTCAAGCCCCCCAAAAGCAACAAAAAGGCCAACGAACATAGGGTCTAAGCGCGATCGGCCACTATCGGCCGGCGAGAGATACGCTAGAAAAGTCGTCCCAACAAAAATGAGAGGACCCCGATGGAAGCCCTTATGACCCTTGCAGCGGATCCGGCCGTATGGGCCGCGCTGATCACGCTGATCGTCATGGAAGTGGTCCTCGGGATCGACAACCTCGTCTTCATCTCGATCCTTTCGAACAAGCTGCCGGAGCACCAACGCCAGAAAGCTCGCCGCATCGGCATCAGCCTGGCGCTGATCATGCGCCTCGTCCTGCTCTCGACCCTGGCCTTCATCGTCGGCCTGACCGCGCCGGTCTTCGAGCTGCCCTGGCACGGGGCTTTGAACGAGCATGGCGAACCGGCCTGGGAACTGGCCTTCTCCTGGCGTGACCTGATCCTGATCGCCGGCGGCCTCTTCCTGATCTGGAAGGCGACCACCGAGATTCACCACAGCGTCGATCCCCAGGACTCCGAAAGCAGCCTCGACAAGCAATCGCCGATCGCCATGAACTTCGGCGCGGCGATCATCCAGATCCTGCTGCTCGACCTGGTGTTCTCGATCGACTCGATCCTGACCGCCGTTGGGATGACCGACCACCTGCCGGTCATGATCATCGCCGTGGTCTTCGCGGTCGGCGTCATGATGGTCGCGGCCGACCCGCTGGCCAACTTCATCAACGACAACCCGACCGTCGTGATGCTGGCCCTGGGCTTCCTGCTGATGATCGGCGCCACCCTGATCGCCGATGGCTTCGGCGTTCACGTGCCGAAGGGCTACATCTACGCTGCCATGGCCTTCTCTGGCCTGGTCGAGGGGTTGAACATGGCCAGTCGCGCCGCCGCCAAGAAACGCGACCTCGCCAAGCAAACCTCTGATAAGCTGCACTAAGGATCTGATCCCGGGGGCGGGTGAACATTTTTCCGCCCGTCCCCGTCAGATCTTCGAGACTTTGATTTAGAACGATAAATTTAGGGGCGGCCCATTCCGGCCGCTACGGAAGCGCCATTTGAACCAGCCGCACGTCCATAGTGACGAGGAGCGTCGGCTGACGCTCATCTCCGTGATGATCGTCTTCCTGCTGGCCGCCATGAGCCAGACGGTCATCGCCACCGCCATGCCCCGCATCGTGGGCGACCTTTCGGGCCTGCATCTCTACGCCTGGGCCACCACCGCCTATCTGCTCGCCTCGACGGTCATGGTGCCGATCTGGGGCAAGCTAGGCGACCTTTACGGCCGCAAACCCATTCTGCTGACCGGCATCGGCCTGTTCCTGACCGGCTCATGGCTCGCCGGTCTCTCGGGAGAGTTCGGCGACCTGCCGCTGATCGGCGGCGGCATGACCCAGCTGATCACCTTCCGCGCCATCCAGGGCATGGGCGGCGGGGCGCTGTTCACCACCGCATTCGCCATCCTCGCCGACCTGTTCGCGCCCCGCGAGCGGGCCAAGTTCTCGGGGCTGTTCGGCTCGGTGTTCGGGATCTCCAGCATCTTCGGACCTGTGGTCGGCGGCTTCTTCACCGACCATGGCACCGTGACCATCGCCGGCCACCTGATCGCCGGCTGGCGTTGGGTGTTCTTCTTCAACGTGCCGTTCGCGGCCGCCGCCATCGCGATGATCCTCTGGAAGATGCCCACCCTGCCGCGACGCGGCGGCGGCGGCATCGACTGGATCGGCGCCGCCCTGATCATCGCCGCCTTCGTGCCGCTGCTGCTGGCCATCACCTGGGGCGGGCGCGAGCATCCGTGGAGTTCGCCGCTGATCCTCGGCATGCTGGCCTGGTCGGCCGCGGCGCTGATCGCATTCATCTATATAGAGACCAAGGTTCGCGAGCCGATCCTGCCGCTGGAGCTGTTCTCCAACCGCACCTTCGTCACCGCCAATGGCGCGGCCTTCGTCTATTCGATGGCCTTCATGGGGGTCTCGAGCTTCCTGCCGCTCTACATGCAGGTCGGCCTCGGCTATCCAGCCACCAAGAGCGGCCTGACCATGCTGGCCCTGATGGGCGGCTTCGTCTTCTCCTCGACCATCGGAGGCCAACTGGTCACCAAGACCGGCCACTTCAAGCCGTTCATGATCGGCGGCGGCGCCATGCTGCTGATCGGCGCGGCCCTGCTCTGCTTCATCGGTCCCGACACCTCGACCGCCGATCTCGCGTGGCGACTGCTGATCTTCGGGATCGGGCTCGGCCCGGGACAAAGCCTGTTCAGCCTGGCGGTCCAGAACGCCGTGCCGTTCCACCGGCTAGGGGTGGCGACCTCGTCCAGCCAGTTCGTCCGCCAGATCGGTTCGACCATGGGCGTGGCGCTGTTTGGCGCTCTGCTGACAGCGGGCCTCGCCAGCGAACTCGACCGCCACGCCACCGAAAACCCCACCGCCCAGGTCCGCAAGCTGGATCTTGGCGACCTGCAGAAGATGGCCCTCGACAAGACCCTGCATCCGGAACTGGCCGCCGCCCGCGCCGCCGATCCGGTCGCCGTCGAAATGGAACGCACGATCCGCGAGAGCTTCTCGGTCGCCATCGTCCACGGCATGATCTTCAGCCTCGCCGTGCTGGTGCTGGGCTTCATCCTGATGCTGATGGTCCCCGGCGCGCCGCTGCGCGAACGCGAAACCGTGCCGCCGCCGGAAGCCGCGGCGGAGGCCGCGGAGTAACCACTTCCACTCGTCATCCTCCGGTCGTCTGCAAGACGATCCGGGGGACCCAAGCTGAGTTGCAGGACCTGCTAGGCCGCTTGGGTCCCCCGGATCAGCCTTCGGCTGACCGAAGGATGACGAGTTTGGGGGCTGTACGCGTCGGTGGACTACAGGAAGCTATACGGATCGACGTCGATCGAGACGCGGATCGCGCCGGGGGGCCGGATCCGCGCGCGCCACGTGGCGAGATAGGCCGACAGGTCCACGTTCCTATCGGCCCGGATCAGGAACCGCTTGCGTCGTCGCCCGCGGATCAAGGCCAGTGGCGCGTCGGCCGGGCCATAGACCTCCACCCCCTCGGCGTTGGGCGCGGCCTGGGCCATCAGCCGCACGAACGCCTCCAGCGCCTGGGCGTCAGGCCCCGAAACCACGATTGCGCCGAGACGGCCGAACGGCGGCAGCTTCATAATCTCGCGCTCGGCCATTTCTGCCTCGATGAAGGCGTCACGATCCTGGGCCTTCAGCGCCTGCATGACCGCGTGCTCGGGCGCATAGGTCTGCAGCAGCGCCCGCCCAGGCCGGTCACGCCGCCCCGCCCGGCCAGTCGCCTGGGCCAGGAGTTGGTAGGTCCGCTCCGAGGCTCGCAGATCCCCGCCTCGTAGACCCAGGTCGGCATCGACCACGCCCACCAGGGTCAGCTTGGGGAAGTTGTGGCCCTTGGCCGCCGCCTGGGTGGCGACCAGGATGTCGATCTCACCATCGGCCATCGCATCGACCAGCCGCCGGGCCTCCTTGGCGTCCCAGACCGTGTCGGACGAAAACACCGCCACCCGGGCCTCAGGAAACAGCATCCGCGCCTCTTCCTCGACACGTTCCACGCCGGGGCCGATCGAGGTCAGACTGTCCTTGGCCCCGCAGTGCGGGCATTTGTCGGGCTTGGGCATCGAGAAGCCGGTCAGGTGGCAGACCAGGCGATTGGAGTAGCGATGCTCGACCAGCCAGCTATCGGTGTCGGGCGAGGTCATCCGCTCGCCGCACGCCTTGCACAGCACCAGCGGCGCATAGCCTCGCCGGTTCAGGAACAACAAGGTCTGCTCGCCGGCGGCGAAGGTCTCGACCATCGCCTTGACCAGCGGCGGCGAGAGCCAGCGGCCGGTTTCGGGCGGCGTCTCCTTCAGGTCGATCAGGGTGATCTCAGGCAGCCGCGCGACGCCATGGCGCGAGGACAGCTTCAGCCAGCGATAGCGCCCGGTTTCGGCGTTGCGCAGCGACTCCAGGGACGGGGTCGCCGAGGCGAGGATCACCGCCGCCCCCTCGATCTTGCCGCGCGCCACCGACAGGTCGCGGGCCTGGTAGATGAAGCCCTCGTCCTGCTTGTAGGAGCCGTCGTGCTCCTCATCGACCACGATCAGCCCAAGCTTGATGAACGGCAGGAACAGCGCCGAACGCGCGCCGATCACGATCCGGCAACCGCCGGTCGCCACCGCATCCCAGACCTTGCGGCGCATCGGCGGGGCGATGTCGGAATGCCACTCGGCCGGCTTCACGCCGAACCGCTCTACGAACCGGGCGATCACCGCCTGGGTCAGGGCGATCTCCGGCAGCATGACCAGAACCTGGGCGTCAGGATCCCGCGCCAGGGCGGCGGCCACCGCCTCCAGATAGACCTCGGTCTTGCCCGAGCCGGTGACGCCGTCGAGCAGGGCGACGTTGAAGCCCCCCTCATCGACCATCGACACCAGCGCGGCGGCGGCGGCGGCCTGACTGGCGTTCAGCTCATGACCCTTGCGGTTCAGGTCGGGCGCATCGAAGCGCGCGTCGGCCTCGATGATCCGCAGGGCCAGAACGCCCTCGTCGATCAAGCCCTTGATGACGCCGGACGAAACCCCGGCGGCGCGGGCCAAGTCGGCGGGCGACAATTGCTGTCCGGCGGCGGCCTCCAACACCTTCAGCCGCGCCGGCGTCGCGCGGCTGGGCTGGACGCCTGTGACCTCGACGACCTTCTCCGGCTTGGCCTTGGGCGCCCGGGCGCCGCGAATGGCGATAGCCAGCGGCTGACCAGGCGCATCGACGGAATAGCGCGCCGCCCACTGCACGAACTCGATCGCACCCGGCGGCAAGGGTGGTGAATCGAGCTTGCTCTCGATCACCTTCAGCGGCCGGTTGCCGCCGGCGCCTTCACGCAGGGCCACCACGACGCCGCGCAGCAGGCGCGGCCCAAGCGGCGCGGCCACCTGATCACCGACAGCCAGTTCCATCCCCTCGGGCTCGGCGTAGTCGAACGCCTCGGGCAGCGGCATCGGAAGCAGGACGGAGGCGATGCGGCTCATTGCCCGGCCCAGATAGGCTGGCTTGGCGGCCGTGCAACCGGTAAAGAGCGCGGCATAATCCGCACCAGAAGGTCACCCATGCAGCTCTTTCTCGACACCACCGACGTTGGCCTGCTCAAGGAGCTCGTCGCTACCGGCCTGGTCGACGGCGTGACCACCAATCCCACGCTGATCGCCAAGTCCGGCCGTCCCATGCTGGAGGTCATCGCTGAGATTTGCGACCTCGTCGAGGGCCCCGTGAGCGCCGAGGTCGCCGCGACCGACGTCGCCGGCATGCTGGCCGAGGGCGCCAAGCTCGCCGGTGTCGCCCCCAACGTCGTGGTGAAGCTGCCGCTGACGCGCGAAGGGCTGATCGCCACCGCAGAGTTTGCGGTCCAGGGCATCCAGACCAATGTCACCCTGTGCTTCTCGGCCGCCCAGGCCCTGCTCGCGGCCAAGGCCGGCGCTAGCTACATCTCGCCCTTCATCGGCCGCCTCGACGATTACGGCGCCGACGGCATGGACCTGATCAGCGAGATTCGCGCGATCTACGATAACTATGATTTCGACACCGAAATTCTCGCCGCGTCGATCCGTACCCCAAGCCACGTAACGGCTGCGGCCCTGGCCGGCGCCGATTGCGCCACCATCCCGCCCACCGTTTTCACCGACCTCTTCAAGCACCCGTTAACCGAAAAGGGGCTTGAACAGTTCATGAGCGACTGGGCCAAGACGGGTCAGTCCATCCTGTAAGAGACAGCGGGGGCTGAGCATGGACGTCGGGGCGCAGGCGAAAGAACACCACCTGGGCCCGGACGGCGTCCGCCGCTTCCTGTCCGACAACCCCGACTTCCTGCGGGATGATCCGTCCCTGCTGGCAGAGCTCGGCCTGCGGCCGGACGCCGCCAATGTCGTCGACTTCGGGCCGGCGGCGCTGGCCCGGGTCCATGAGGCGCATCGCCGCGAGTCCAGCGCCCGCAAGCACATCGAAGCCACCGCGCGCGCCAATTTCTCGGCCCAGGCCCAGACCCACGGCGCGGTGGTCGACATGCTCGAGTCCCGCAATCACGCCGACCTGGCGCGCCGCGTGGACGAACTATCCCAACAGCGTTTCGGCCTCGCCGCCGGCGTCGTGGCCCTGGAAGGCCCTGAGCGCACCCCGGCCGGCTGGCGGATGCTGGTCGAAGGTCAGATCGACATGATCATCGGCCATGACCGCGTGGCCCTGATGGGCTTCCAGCCCACCGCGCTTGGCCTGTTCGGCGAGCGCGCCGGATCCATCCGCTCCATGGCCATGGTACGCATGGCCATCTGGGAGCCGTCACGCGAAGGCCTCCTGGCCTTTGGCTCGGAAGACGAACACGGCTTCACCGAAGACATGGGCGCCGAACTGGTGGCCTTCCTCGCTCGCGTGGTGGAACGCACGGCGGAGCGGTGGCCGGTCCTGTGACCTCGGCCCGCCAGGCGCTGGCGCTCTGGCTGGAACACCTGGCCAAGGAGCGGCGCGCCTCGCCGCGCACCGTTGAGGCCTACGCCTTCGCCGGCGGTCGCTATATCAACTTCCTCGAACAGCACCGCGGCGAGGCCCTGTCCCTCAGCGCGATGGGCACGCTCACCGCCGGCGAGGTCCGCGCCTGGCTCGCCTATCTGCGCCAGGGCGACAAGCCGCTGTCGCCTCGCTCGCTCTCCCAGTCGCTCTCGGCGATCCGCACGTTCCACCGGTTCCTCGACCGGCGGATGGATACTCCCAACGCCGCCATCGCCCTGGTGCGCGGGCCGCGTGTGCGGCCCGGCGCGCCGCGCCCCGTCACCGAGGACCAAGCGCGCGGCATGATGGCCGAGCCTTCGCTTGATCCTGACCGCGAAGACTGGGAGGCCAGCCGCGACGAGGCGGTGCTGACCCTGCTATATGGCTGCGGCCTACGAATCTCCGAAGCGTTGTCGCTCAAGCGCAGCGACGCCCCGCTGCCCGAGTCGCTCCGCATCCTCGGCAAGGGCTCCAAGACCCGCATCGTCCCGGTGCTGCCAGCGGTACGGGAGGCGATCGACATCTATCTGGCCGACGTGCCGTTCGTCCTCTCACCCGATGAGCCGCTGTTTCGCGCCAAGCGGGGCGGGCCGCTGAGCCCACGCCACGTCCAGGCTACGGTGCAGAAGCTGCGCGGCCGGCTGGGCCTGCCCGACAGCGCCACCCCGCACGCGCTGCGCCACTCCTTCGCCACCCACCTATTGGGGGCTGGGGCCGACCTGCGCTCGATCCAGGAACTCCTCGGCCACGCCTCGCTCTCGACCACCCAGCGCTACACCGAGGTCGACGCCGAGGCCCTGCTCAGCGCCTACGCCAAGGCCCATCCGCACGCCTGACCGTCCCCTTCGCAAAGGGCGCGGTGGTGCTGCTAACGGCTCATCCTAATCCAGCCCACCGAGGAGCCTGGATCGTGGCCCTTCTCGACGATCCGAAAGCCCTCGCGGGCGTAGAACGCCTGGGCTCGGGTGTTGGGAACCTGGCATTTGAGGTGCAACGGACCATCGGCGCCGTCGGCGACGTGATCAAGCAAGGCCTTGCCGACGCCCAGGCCGCGGGCCTCGACATAGAGCGAATGCAGGAAACTGTCCGGGCGGTAGAGGCTAGCCACGCCGAGCAGGCGCTCGCCGTCGACGGCCAGATAGACCTCTTCATCCTGGGCCGCGGCGATGAAGTCGGCGCCCTGATGCCGCTCGGGCGGGATCCAGGTGAAGGTCGCGCGCAGGACGCGCTCGTATAGCGCCGCGCAGGCGGCGATTTCGCCAGCCTGCGCGCGCCGTACGATCATCAGGACTGCATCGTCCAGCCCTCGACGCCCATCGCAGCCTGACGGCCAGCTTCCGAGCGGGTCGGGTGCGGGTGGCAGACACGGGCGATGTCCTCGCTCGCGGCCTTGAAGGCCATGGCCACGCAATACTCGCCGATCATCTCGCCGGCTTGCGGGCCGACGATGTGCACGCCGAGGATTTCGTCGGTCTTGGCGTCGGCCAGCACCTTGGCGAAGCCTTCGGTCTCATGGTTGATCTTCGCGCGGCTATTGGCGCTGAACGGGAACTTACCGACTTTGTAGGCGACGCCGGCCTCCTTGAGTTGTTCCTCAGTCTTGCCGACCCAGGCCACTTCCGGCGAGGTGTAGACGACGCTCGGGACCAGATTGTAGTCCACGTGGCCCCACTTGCCGGCGATCAGCTCGATGCAGGCGACCGCGTCTTCCTCGGCCTTGTGCGCCAGCATCGGACCCAGGATCACGTCGCCGATCGCCCAGACGCCAGGAGCGGTGGTCTTGAAGTGGTCGGTCGGGATGAAGCCGCGCTTGTCGGTCTCCACGCCCACGCTTTCGAGGCCGAGGTTTTCAGTGAACGGACGCCGGCCGATGGCCAGCAGCACGTATTCGGCCTCGATGGTTTCGGCCGCGCCGCCGGCGACGGGTTCGACCGTCAGGCTGACGCTCGACTTGCCTGCCTTGGCGCCGGTCACCTTGGAGCCCAGCTTGAACTGGACGCCCTGCTTGGTCAGCGAGCGTTGGAAGGTCTTGGCGGTCTCGGCGTCCATGCCGGGCGTGATGCGGTCCAGGAACTCGACCACGGTCACCTCGGCGCCGAGGCGGCGCCACACCGAGCCCAGCTCCAGGCCGATGATGCCGGCGCCGATGACGACCAGGCTCTTGGGCACTTCGGGCAGCGACAGGGCGCCGGTGGAGTCGACGATGCGGTTCTGATCGACGTCAACACCGGGCAGCGGAGAGGGCTCCGAGCCGGTGGCGATGACGATGTTTTTGGTTTCGAGGACGCTGACCGAGCCGTCCTCGGCGGTCACCTCGACCTTGCCGGCGCCCGCGATCTTGCCCGCGCCCTTGATCCATTCGACTTTGTTTTTCTTAAACAAAAACTCGATGCCCTTGGTGAGGGCGGTGACCGAGTCGGCTTTTTGCTTCATCATCTGAACCAGGTTCAGCTTCGGCTTCACGTCGATGCCGAGGGTGACGAATTCAGCGCCGGCGGCGGCTTCATAGAGTTCCGAGGCGTGCAGCAGCGCCTTGGAGGGCATGCAGCCGACATTGAGGCAGGTGCCGCCCAGGGTGACGCGCTTTTCGACAACGGCCGCCTTCAGGCCGAGCTGACCGGCGCGGATCGCCGCGTTGTAGCCGCCGGGGCCGCCGCCGATGATGATGACGTCGTATTGAGCCATTTGCTCTTCCAGTCCTTAGCAAAACGGCGAGGCGTGAAGCCCCGCCGCCGTTAGATGCGATCTGCCGTAAAGGCCGGGCTTAGACGTCCAGCAGCAGGCGCTGCGGGTCTTCGATGGCTTCCTTGACGCGGACCAGGAAGGTCACGGCGCCCTGGCCGTCGACGACGCGGTGATCGTAGCTGAGCGCCAGATACATCATCGGACGGATCACGACCTGACCGCCGACGGCCATCGGCCGCTCCTGGATCTTGTGCATGCCCAGGATGCCCGATTGCGGGGCGTTGAGGATCGGGGTCGACATCAGCGAGCCGTAGACGCCGCCGTTCGAGATCGTGAACGTGCCGCCTTGCAGGTCGTCCATGGCCAGACCGCCGTCACGGGCCTTCTTGCCGAGGGCGCCGATGCCCTTTTCGATACCGGCCAGCGACAGGGCGTCGGCGTCACGCAGCACCGGAACCACGAGGCCCTTCTCGGTGCCGACGGCGACGCCGATGTCGTAGTGGTTCTTGTAGATGATGTCGGTGCCGTCGATCTCGGCGTTGACGTCCGGCACGTGCTTCAGGCCGTGGATCACCGCCTTCACGAAGAAGCTCATGAAGCCGAGCTTCACGCCGTGGCTCTTCTCGAAGCCGTCCTTGTACTGGTTGCGCAGGGCCATCACCGCGCTCATGTCGACCTCGTTGAAGGTCGTCAGCATGGCGGCGTTGTTCTGGGCTTCCTTCAGGCGGCGCGCGATGGTCTGGCGCAGGCGGGTCATGCGGACCCGCTCTTCGCGTTCGTGGATTTCACGCGGCGCGCTCGGCGCGGCGGGCGCGGCCGGGGCGTTGGCGCGGGCTTCCAGGGCGGCGATGGCGTCGCCCTTGGTCACGCGGCCATCCTTGCCGGAGCCGGCGATGGCGCCGCCGTCGAGATTGTTCTCGGCCACGATGCGCTGAGCCGAGGGAGCGAGCGGCGCGGCGGCGGCCGGAGCGGCCTTGGGAGCCTCTGCCTTGGGAGCCGGAGCAGGCGCGGGAGCCGGCTCTTCCTTCTTGGCGGCCGGGGCCGGGGCGGGAGCGGCCTTTGCGCCGGCGGCGCCTTCGGCGAGACGGCCCAGCACTGCGCCGGGTTCGACGGTCGCGCCTTCTTCGGCGGCGATGAACTCGAGAACGCCGTCCGCGGGGGCGGCGACCTCGAGGCTCACCTTGTCGGTTTCAAGTTCGACCAGGATTTCGTCCTTCCTGACCGCGTCGCCGGCTTTCTTCGTCCAGCGCGCCACCGTCGCCTCGGTAACAGACTCGCCCAAGGCGGGGGTCATGATGTCGGCCATTTGGAAGTCCTGTCTCTCTTTGTTCGTTCTGTTCTTATTTAGGTCTCGCCAAGCCTAGGCGAAGGCTTCAGCGAGGAAGGTCTGCAGTTCTTTCATGTGCCGGCTCATCTGACCGGCGGCCGTCGAGGCTGAAGCCGGGCGGCCCACATAGCGGGCGCGCTTGGCCTTCACCTTGAGGCGCTCCAGCGTGAGTTCCAACCACGGATCGACGAAGGTCCATCCACCCATGTTCTTCGGCTCTTCCTGGCACCAGACCAGCTCAGCGTTCGGGAAGCGCGAAAGCTCCGTCGAAAGCGACTTCACCGGCCACGGATAGAACTGCTCGAGGCGCATAATATAGACGTCGTCGACGCCCTTTTCCTCACGTGCGTCCAGCAGGTCATAATAGACCTTGCCCGAGCACAGCACGACCCGGCGGATCTTGTCCGGCTCCACCAGCTTGACCGAAGTGTTGACGCCGCGCTCGGCGTCGTCGTTCAGCACGCGGTGGAAGGACGAACCCTCGGCCATGTCGGCCAGCGACGAGGTCGCCTTCTTGTGCCGCAGCAGCGACTTCGGCGTCATGACGATCAGCGGCTTGCGGAACTCGCGACGCAGCTGACGGCGCAGGACGTGGAAGTAGTTGGCCGGGGTCGAGCAGTTGACCACCTGCATGTTGTCTTCCGCGCAGAGTTGCAGGAAGCGCTCAAGACGGGCCGAGGAGTGCTCGGGGCCCTGACCTTCGTAGCCATGCGGCAGCAGCAACACGAGGCCGCTCATCCGCAGCCACTTGCGTTCGCCCGACGAGATGAACTGGTCGATGACCACCTGGGCGCCGTTGGCGAAGTCGCCGAACTGAGCTTCCCACAGGGTCAGGGTCTTGGGGTCGGCCAGCGAGAAGCCGTACTCGAAGCCTAGAACCGCCTCCTCCGACAGCGCCGAGTCGATGACCTCGAAGTGCGCCTGGCCCGGCCGCAGATTGGACAGCGGCTGGTAGTGCTCTTCGGTGGTCTGGTCGATCAGGTCGCAATGACGCTGCACGAAGGTGCCGCGCACGCTGTCCTGGCCGGCCAGGCGGATCGGGAAGCCCTGATCCAGCAAGGTGGCGAAGGCCAGGTGTTCGCCGGTCGCCCAGTCGATGCCGGCGCCCGCCTCGATGGCGGCGCGGCGGTTCTCGATGGCGCGCTTGACGGTCTTGTGGATGTCGAGGCTGGTCGGGATCGCGGTGATCTTCTGGCCCAGATCGACCAGCTTCTGCATCGGGACGCTGGTCTCGCCGCGACGGTCGTCGCCCTCGGGCAGGGCCAGGCCCGCCCACTTGCCGTCCAGCCAGTCGGCCTTGTTGGCCTTATAGACCTTGCCGGCCTCGAACTCCTGATCGAGGAAGGCGTCGAACTCGCCGATCCAGCCGGCGACTTCGTCCTCGGTGGCGACGCCTTCGGAGACCAGTTGGCGGGTGTAGAGCTCACGCGTCGACGGGTGGTCCTTGATCTTCTGGGACAGCAAGGGCGACGTCATCGTCGGGTCGTCACCTTCGTTGTGACCGAACCGGCGATAGCAGAACATGTCGATGACCACGTCCTTGCCGAATTGTTGGCGGAACTCGGTGGCCACCTTGGCGACGTAGACGCAGGCTTCAGGATCGTCGCCGTTCACGTGGAAGATCGGCGCTTCGACCATCAAGGCGACGTCGGACGGATAGGGCGAGGAACGGCTGAAGGCTGGAGCCGTCGTGAAGCCGATCTGATTGTTGACGATGAAGTGGACGGTGCCGCCGGTGCGGTAGCCCTTCACGCCCGAGATCGTGAAGCACTCGGCGATCACGCCCTGTCCGGCGAACGCCGCGTCGCCGTGCAGCAGCAGCGGCAGGACGTGGGCGCGACCGGAATCGGGGTTGTCGCGCAGGGTGAAGGCCTGCTTTGCGCGGGCCTTGCCCAGGACGACCGGGTTGACGATTTCCAGGTGGGACGGGTTGGCGGTCAGCGACAGGTGGACGCTGTTGCCGTCGAACGCGCGGTCCGACGAGGCGCCCATGTGGTACTTCACGTCGCCGGAGCCTTCGACGTCCGACGGCAGGGTCGAGCCGCCCTGGAATTCGTGGAAGATCACTTGGTACGGCTTGGCCATCACGGCGGCCAGGACGTTCAGGCGGCCGCTGTGCGGCATGCCGATGACGATGTCGCGGACGCCCAGTGCGCCGCCGCGATTGATGATCTGCTCCAGCGCCGGGACCATGGCCTCGCCACCGTCCAGACCGAACCGCTTGGTGCCGGGGAAGCGCTTGTGCAGGAAGCGTTCGAAGCCTTCGGCCTCGATCAGCTTCTTCAGGATGGCGATCTTGCCTTCCTTGGTGAAGTTGATTTCCTTGTCGCGGCCCTCGATGCGCTCCTGCAGCCAGGCCTTCTGGGCCGGGTCGGAGATGTGCATGTACTGGACGCCGATGTCGGCGCAGTAGGTGCGCTTCAGGATCGCCAGGATCTCGCGCAGGGTGCCCGTTTCGAGGCCCAGCACGTAATCGAGGAAGATCGGACGGTCGTAGTCGGCCTCGGTGAAGCCGTAGGTCGCCGGATCCAGTTCCGAGGCGTCGCCTTCCGGAATCGCGATGCCCAGCGGGTCGAGATTGGCGCGCAGGTGACCGCGCATCCGATAGGCGCGAATCATCATGATCGCGCGGAGGGAGTCGAGGGTGGCGGCGCGGACCGATTCGGCCGACGCGGTCGGCGCGGCGCGTTCGGCGACCTTGGCACCCACCTTGGCCTCGACCGCCGGCCAGAGGCCGTCGATCGCCGAGAGCCAGTCGGGACGGGCGGCGGGAACGCCGGCCTTGGTCCAGGCCCGCTTTCCGGCGGCGGCCTTAACTTCCTCGGTGCGGTCTTGCAGCGAGGAGAAGAAGGCCCGCCAAGAGGCGTCGACCGAATTCGGGTCGACCGCCCACTTGGCGTAGAGGTCCTCAACGAAGGCGGCGTTGCCACCATAGAGGAAGGAGGTCTCTGCGAGCACCTCGTTGATCAGACTTGCGTCGTCCGCCATTTCGTCCATTTCCCGGGTTGGTCCGGGCACGGACTTCGAGCGAAGGAGCCGAGCGCGGACCGCCCTTACTTAAGTTGCCGTCAGGCGCCTTTCAGCACCTGGAGGAGAGTTTCGCCCAATTTCGCCGGCGAGGGGGAAACGCGGATGCCCGCAGCTTCCATCGCGGCGATTTTGTCTTCTGCACCACCCTTGCCGCCCGAAATAATGGCGCCGGCATGACCCATGCGACGACCAGGGGGGGCCGTGCGACCGGCGATGAAGCCGACCATAGGCTTCTTGATGGCTGAATTCTTGATGAACTCGGCTGCATCTTCTTCGGCCGAACCACCGATTTCGCCGATCATGATGATCGACTCGGTTTCCGGGTCCTTGAGGAACAGGTCGAGCATGTCGATGAACTCGGTGCCCTTGACCGGGTCGCCGCCGATGCCGACCGCCGTCGATTGGCCGAGCCCGACGTTGGTGGTCTGGAACACCGCTTCGTAGGTCAGGGTGCCGGAGCGCGAAACCACGCCGACCGAGCCCTTCTTGAAGATGTTGCCCGGCATGATGCCGATCTTGCATTCGTTCGGCGTCAGGACGCCGGGGCAGTTCGGGCCGATCAGACGCGACTTGGAGCCGGCCAGCGCCTTCTTCACCTTGACCATGTCGAGCACCGGAATGCCCTCGGTGATGCAGATGATCAGCGGGATTTCGGCGTCGATGGCTTCCAGGATCGAGTCGGCCGCGAAGGGCGGCGGGACGTAGATCACGCTGGCGTCGGCGCCGGTTTGCTTGGCCGCTTCACCGACCGTGTCGAACACCGGCAGGCCGATGTGCGTCTGGCCGCCTTTGCCCGGGGTCACGCCGCCGACCATCTTGGTGCCGTAGGCGATGGCTTGTTCGGAGTGGAACGTGCCTTGGGCGCCGGTGATGCCCTGGCAGATGACGCGGGTGTCTTTACCGATGAGGATGGACATCAGTTCGCCTCCCGCACGGCTTTGACAATCTTTTCAGCGCCGTCCGAAAGGTCGTTCGCCGCGATCACGTTCAGACCGCTTTCGTTGATGATCTTCTTGCCGAGTTCGGCGTTGGTACCTTCGAGGCGAACCACCAGCGGAACCGTCAGCCCGACCTGCTTCACCGCGTTGACCACGCCGTTGGCGAGGATGTCGCAGCGGGCGATGCCGCCGAAGATGTTGACCAGGATACCCTTCACGTTCGGGTCGGCCATGATGATCTTGAAGGCCGCCGTCACCTTGGGCTCGTCAGCGCCGCCGCCGACATCCAGGAAGTTCGCCGGCTCCGCGCCGTAGAGCTTGATGATGTCCATGGTCGCCATGGCCAGGCCCGCGCCGTTGACCATGCAGCCGATTTCGCCGTCGAGGGCGATGTAGCTGAGGTCGAACTTCGAGGCCTCGATTTCCTTCGGGTCCTCTTCGCTCTCGTCGCGCAGGAGGACGATGTCCGGGTGACGGAACAGCGCGTTGGAGTCGAAGCTGATCTTGGCGTCCAGCACCCGCAGGTGATCGTCAGCCGTGACGATCAGCGGGTTGATCTCCAGCATGCTCATGTCCTTGGCGAGGAACGCCGCGTAGAGCTGCGAGAGAAGCGTGGCCGCTTCCTTGGCCAGCGCGCCGCTCAGGCCGAGCGCCTTGGACAGCGCGCGAGCATGGTGCGGGAAGACGCCGGTGGCCGGGTCGATGGAGAAGGTGACGATCTTCTCGGGGGTCGAGTGAGCGACCTCCTCAATGTCCCTCCCGCCTTCGGTCGAGGCGACGACCGAGACATGGCTCGTTTCGCGATCCACCAGCAGAGACAGGTAGAATTCCTTGGCGATCGCCGCGCCTTCTTCGATGTAGAGGCGGTTGACCTGCTTGCCCTTCGGACCGGTCTGATGGGTCACCAGCACGCGGCCGAGCATTTCCTCGGCGTTAGCCTTGACCTCATCGACGGACTTGACGACCCGGACCCCGCCCTTGGCGTCTGGTCCGAGGCCCTCGAAACGGCCCTTGCCGCGTCCGCCTGCATGGATCTGGGACTTCACGACGAAGACCGGACCGCCAAGGTCCGTCGCGGCCTTGACCGCCTCGTCGACAGTGAATGCGGCATAGCCGCGCGGTACCGCCACGCCGAACTCGGAGAGGACGGACTTGGCTTGATGCTCGTGGATGTTCATGAGGCCGCGGAACGCGTGATCGGGAAGTCCGCCGGGCTCGACGAACGGCCGGGGTTATAGGCGCCACGCCGCGATGTGGCAACCGCGCCACGCCAAGAAAAAACCAGCTCACCCTGCGTGATATGTATTGCATTGCGCCGATAACGCGGGTCGCCCGCTACGAGAAGAATACCTGCCCAAGTCGTCGTCCCGGCAACAAGGCAAGGCTTCCGGCGACCGATACGCCGCGTCAGGAAGGCATTCCCACGCTCCATCGGCGCAGCTTCACCTTATGACGCCTCGTGGCGGCTGGAACCAGGCGAAGAGCGATAAGCGCGGAAACGGAATTCCGGCTGACCCAAGGGAAACCGCCGGGCTGGGCGTAAGCGGCGCCCACCCTGGCGGAGGGGACGGCTGAGCGACGCCCAACTCGTCGCAAGGTGCGACAATGTGCCCGCCGACGCAGCCCTGATCAGCGCGCGCGGGCCTTCCACTCTTCGCGGCTCTGACCCCAGACGTCGATCGAGTCATTCAGCGGCGGCGGCAGGACCGCGTGGCGCAGGATCTTCGAGCCGAGGCGACGGGCGACGTTCTGGGAATTGATGTTGCCCGGATCAATGGTGTGAACCACCTCGGTCCAACCGAGATGGTCGAAGGCCCAGTCGATGGCCGCCGTCGCGCCCTCGATGGCGTAGCCCTTGCCCCACGACTCGCGCGTCACGCCCCAGCCGACCTCGGTGCCCGGCCAGCCCTCGGGCTGCCACGGACCGAGCCGGCCAACCCAGCGGCCGCTCTCCTTCTCGATGATCGAGAACATGCTGAAGCCGCGGACCACCCAGGCGCCGGTCATGGTGCACATGGACCGCCAGGCGATCTCGCGCGGCTGCGGCCCGCCCAGGTAACGATTGATCTCCTCGTCCGCGGCGAAGGCGGCCCAGCCCTCGAAGTCCTCCGGGGCAGGGGGGCGCAGGATCAGGCGGGCGGTTTCAAGCGTGGGTCCAAGGCTCATGCCCGGCACATTCCGATTATTCGCGGCGCGCGACCAGATGGTTCAGTGACCATTCAGCGCCGACCTCGATCCTCTACCGCTCGAAATGCGGAGACAGGCGATGACTTTCGACGGCGGGGACGAGCGCCCCCTCACCCTGGCGCGGGATGCGGACGAGGCGTCCCCGCGCCTCCCCCGCAAGGCCTTGATCGGGGGCGTCGTGACAGCTTGCCTAGTGGGCGCCGGCCTCGGTTTCGCCGCCAAGCCCCACATCGTGACGAGCTCGCCCAAGCCGGTCGCTGCGGCCGCGACCTCAGCTGATGCGGGGAGCCAGATGGACATCGTCATGGCCCAGCCGCCGCCTATGCCTGCGCCGCCGAAGAGCTCGCCGCTGGAAGTGATGTCGCCCGAACTTGCGCGGGCCGCGGCGGCGAGCGCGCCGCCAGCTGCGGCCGAGCCTGTGGAACGCGATGCGCCTGCGCCCGAGGAGATCGAGCCGCAACCCGAGCGCCTGGAAGAGGCCAGCTTCGACTGCCGACGGGCGGCGTCCTATGCGGAGGAAATGGTGTGCTCCGATCCGGCGCTCGCGGCGGCCGATCGGCATCTGGCCCGGGCCTACCAGCGGGCGCTGCGGCTGGGCGTTCCCTACGACCTGCTGCAGGCCGAGCAGAACAATTGGATGGCGATCCGGGAAGAAGCGGCGCGACGCTCGCCGCGGGCGGTGGCCGCGCTCTACGATCAGCGCATCGAGCAGCTGAACGCCATGGCGCGCGGTCCGGGTCCCGACTGGTAGCCGGGACCCGTCGCAGGGTCTTAGCCGAGCATGTCCTTGATGGTCTCGCGCTCGCCGACGAGTTCGTCGTTGGTGATCGCGATCTTGCTCTTGGCGAAGTCGTCCATCTCGTAGGAGGTGATGACGTCGTAGCCGGTGGCGGTGGTCTTCACCGGCATGCCGGCCCAGACGCCTTCGGCGAAGCCGTAGCGGCCTTCGCTGGCGATGGCGACCGAGTGGACGGCGCCGACGGTCGTCAGGTCGCGCACGTGGTCGATCAGGGCGTTGGCGGCCGAGGCGGCCGAGGACAGGCCACGGGCTTCGATGATCGCCGCGCCGCGCTTGCCGACGGTCGGCAGGTAGTCGTTCTTCAGCCAGGCTTCGTCGCCGATGACGTCAGCAGCAGCTTTGCCGCCGATCTTGGCGTGGGTGAAGTCGGCGAACATGGTCGGGCTGTGGTTGCCGTAGATGAACAGTTCCGACACGTCGTTGATCGAGACGCCGGCCTTCTTGGCCAGCTGAGCGCGGCCGCGATTTTCGTCCAGACGCACCATGGCGGTGAAGCGGTCGGCGGTCAGGCGCTTGGCCTGGCTGGCGGCGATCATGACGTTGGTGTTGCAGGGGTTGCCGACCACGGCGACGCGGGCGTCGTCAGCGGCGACGGCGTCAATGGCCTTGCCCTGGGCGATGAAGATCTTGCCGTTGTCCTTCAGCAGATCGGCGCGCTCCATGCCCGGACCGCGCGGCTTGGAGCCGACCAGCAGGTTCCAGTTCGCGTCCTTGAAGGCGACGTTCGGATCGTCGGTCAGGACCATGTCCTGCAGCAGCGGGAAGGCGCAGTCTTCCAGCTCCATCGCAACGCCCTTCAGCGCCTTCTGGGCGCCCTCGACCGGAATCTCGAGCAGTTGCAGGATGACCGGCTGGTCCTTGCCCAGCATCTCGCCGGAGGCGATACGGAAAAGGAGGGCGTAACCGATGTTGCCGGCGGCGCCCGTGACAGCGACGCGGATCGGCTTCTTCGTGGTCATGGAACTGTCCCGTGGTTGCAGTGCGGAAATCGCGGGCGGTCTAGACCCGCAAATGCGCCCCGGCAAGGCCAAGTGACAGCCGCCGCCCCGCCGACTACCAAGGCCGCGCCATGTTCGTCGCCCCCGCGGGGCGCCCCGGAGAGCACGATGTTCGAGTTGGATGACGCTTTCGTCGCGACGTCTCAGGCTGTGGGGGACCTATCCCTAAGTCATGTTCGGCTGCACGACGACGCCCGCTATCCGTGGATCGTGCTGATCCCGCGCCGCGAGGCCGCGCGCGAACTCGAGGACCTGACCCGCCAGGACCTGGCCACACTCACCGACGAAATCCTGGCCGCCGGACGCGCGGTGCGGGCCCTGGGCTTCAGGATCGACAAGCTGAACGTCGGGGCTCTGGGCAATGTGACGCCGCAACTGCACGTGCATGTCGTCGGACGCCGCCTGGGCGATCCGGCCTGGCCTGGCCCGGTCTGGGGCCATAGCCCGGCGCAGGCCTATGACGGCCCGGCGCTGGACGCCGCCCTCGCTGCGGCCCGCGAGGCCCTGGGGCTCTAGTCCCGCTTCAGGGTCACGGTCGTCCGGGTGCCGGCCTCGTCCAGAACGCCGGTCCAGGTCCCGCTCGCGGCGGGATTGAGCGTGATTGTCGTGGCCCCCACCCCCGGCCGCGTCTGGAAGCTGGCGCTGAGCTGGGCGCCGATACGCTGCACGCCGGTCATGAAGCCCGAGGCGTCGGTCGCGCCACGCCGCCTTGGATCGCGCCATGCGCCCTCCAGCTGGCCGCGCCCCTTATCGACGAACAGCAGTGAGTAGAGCGGCTGGCCGCCGGTCGTGCTCAGCGTCCAGGCGCCGTCGAGCGGCCCTTGCATGCCTTGGGCTGAGGCGAAGGACGAACGCAATCGGGTCTCGTAGCCGAGCTCCACCGGGTTGAGCGGGGCCTCGGGGGTCTTGTCGTACTCGTCCACATGCACCGGCGCGCTCAGCTTGGGCGCCGCGGGCCGCGAATAGGTCTGGGGCGCGTAGGTCGTCGGCGCGGGATTGTAGGGCGCCACCGGCCGCGGCGTGTAGGGAACCGGGCCCGGCGTGTAGGGGACCGGCCCTCTGGAGGGATAGGACGCCGTAGACGCAGGCGGCGTCACCGGGGCGTAAGGATAGGCCGGCGCGGCTGTAGGCGGCGGCGCATACGGTAGGGGCGCTGGAGGCGGTGGGGGCAAGGCGCCCATCGCCTCGGCCTGATCCTCGTCCATCGCCGGCGCCTGATCGAGCAGCGCGCCGATCGGATCGACCGCGTCCTGGGCGAACGCCGGTGGCGCGGCCATTGCGGCCATTGCGGCCATTGCGGCCAACGCAACAAAACAGATCGAAGACTTGAGCAAGAAGTTCAAAATACGCCTCACGCCCGAGCGATAGCGTCCGAGACGGCGATCAAACGCCGCGCTTCGGCCAGATGCAATCGCTCCACCATACGCCCCTCAACTCGAATAACCCCCTTAGCGGCGTTTTCCGGCGAATCGAAGGCCGCCACGATGGCCTGCGACCACTCGACCTCCTCCTCCGCCGGGGTGAAGGCGCGGTTTGCGGCCTCGATCTGGCGAGGATGGATCAGGGTCTTGCCGTCGAAACCGAACTCCGCGCCCTGGTCGCATTGGCGGGCCAGGCCGGCGTCGTCGTCGATGCCGTTGAAGACGCCGTCCAAGATCACAAGTCCGTGGGCGCGGGCTCCAGCGACGGCCAGGGACAGCGGACCCGCCAGCGCCGCACGCTCGACGGTCAACCGGCAGCGCATCTCCTTGGCCAGATCGTTGGTCCCGATCACCAGGGCCGCGAGCCCGGCGCCCGCGCCGGCGATCTCGCTCAGGGCGAACAGCGAGGCGCAGGTTTCGACCATCGCCCACAGCGGCACGCCGCCCGCCTCGGCCGCGCCGTAGGCCCGCACGTCGTGGGCGCTGGACACCTTCGGGACCAGGATGGCGTCAGGCCGGGCGTTGATGGCGGCGGCTAGGTCCTCAAGGCCCCAGGGCGTATCCAGCCCGTTCACCCGGATCACCACCTCGCGTCGGCCAAAGCCGCCGGCCCGCACCGCTTCCACCGCCTGCTCCCGCGCCACGTCCTTGGCGTCTGGCGCCACCGCGTCCTCAAGATCGAGGATCACCACGTCGCAGGGCAACTCGCGAGCCTTCTCGATGGCGCGCGCATTGGCGGCGGGCATGTAGAGGGCGCTGCGGCGCGGCCGGTTTGCGGTCAAATCTCTAGGCTCCGGAAGGATGGCTAAGCCCCAGTCATAAGGGTTAGGATGTCGTCATGACCACCCGCTATGACGAAGGCGCCAAGAACGTGTTGGGCGGCGAACTGATCGCCTGCTCGCTCGATCCCGTAACCGGTTTCTTCCGCAACGGCTGTTGCGAGACCGGGCCGCATGACCTCGGCCTGCACACGGTCTGCGCGGTCATGACGGCCGAGTTCCTGTCTTACTCCAAGATGGTCGGCAACGACCTCTCGACCCCGATGCCGGAATATGGCTTCGCGGGCCTCAAACCCGGCGACCGCTGGTGCCTCTGCGCCCCGCGCTGGAAGGAAGCGCTCGACGCCGGCGCCGCTCCGCCGTTGGTGCTTGAGGCCACTCACGAGGAAACCCTGGCCATCGTGACGCTCGGCGTCCTGAAGGACCACGCGGTCGAGGCGTAGGGGCGATCGACATTCAGCCGAACGCGCCGCCTTTTCCCCGCTCATCCCGGCGAAGGCCGGGATGAGCGGGTTTGGTGCGAAACACCGAATATCGATTGGTCCCGCGCCTCAGATCAGCGGATATTCCCGCTCCAGCCGGTACCAGGAGCCGGCCTCCGACTGCCAGCTGGAATAGAGACCAAAGCTGGTGACCCGGAACGGCGTGCTGCGCAGCAAGTTGTTTTCCTGGATCCAGGCTGCTACGTCGGCCGGATTAGGACGGCGCAGATAGGCCAGGGTGACGTGCGGCTTGTAGGTTCGTATCTCGGGCTTCAGCCCAGCTCGGCGCGCCCCGATCTCACACCCACGCGCCAGATGCTTCAGCCCCTCGTTCTCGGCGACGCCGGCCCAGACCGCATGAATTTCCGCGCCCTCGCCGAAGGCTCCAGCGCCCTGAAGCTGAAGCTCCAGCGGACCGCCACCAAGGGTGGTGAACTCGGCGTCGAGGTCGGCGGCGACATTCTCGGCCACCTCGCCCACGAACTTCAACGTGATGTGGAGGGCCTCCTGAGGACGCCAACGCGCGCCCGGCAAACGATCCTGCCGAGCCAGGAGTTCTTGGGCGATGTCCTCAGGAACAGAGATGGCGGTGAACAGACGGATCATGGGGAAACTACCTAAGGTGCTGATGATCTGACGCAATCGTAATCCACCAAGCCTTGCGCGCGAGCCCCTGGACACCGATATTCGGCAATGCGCCCGCTCAGGGCGTTTTGAAAAGGGCCATGTTTCTGATGAGCGACTTCAACCGCGGCTACGCGCGCACGGTCCCCGCAGATCGCGCCGACATGTCGGTGGACGCGGGGCTCCGCAGCTTCATGCTCGGCGTCTACAACAAGGTGGCGTTGGGTCTGCTTCTTTCCGCCGCCCTGGCGTTCCTGACCGGCAACTTCCCGCCTATTCGCGACCTGATGTTCACCCAAGGCGCCAACGGCAAGATCGGCTACTCGCTGCTCGGCACCGTCGTGGCGTTCGCCCCGCTGGGCGTGATGCTGGTCGGCATGTTCGCCATGCGCAATCCCAACCCGCGCACCGCCAATATCTTCTATTGGACGATCGTCAGCCTGATCGGCGCCGGCCTCGGCGTTCTCACGCTGGTTTATACGGGCGCCTCGATCTTCTCGACGTTCCTGATCACGGCGGCGGCCTTCGGCGCCCTGTCGCTGATCGGCTACACGACCAAGAAGGACCTGACCGCGTTCGGCAGCTTCTTGATCGTCGGCCTCGTCGGCTTGGTGATCGCCAGCATCGTCAACATGTTCCTGAACAACGGGGCCATGGGCTTCATCATCAGCGTTCTGGGCGTGCTGATCTTCGCGGGTCTGATCGCCTACGACACCCAGCGACTGAAGATGAGCTACTACCAAATGGGCGGCGACCAGGCGGCGATGGGCGTGGCGACCAGCTACGGCGCGCTGAGCCTGTACCTGAACTTCATCAACCTGTTCCAATTCCTGCTCAGCATCTTCGGCGACCGCCGCTAGATCCAGAGACCGGACCAAGACCCACGAACCCCGGCGGGAAACCGCCGGGGTTTTTGTTTGGGCCGGCCTTTTATTATCTCGCTTGATGAGGGCTGGGGCCGGCGCTCTCAGAGCGCTATGCGGTCCCCTCACCTGGCCTCTCCCGAGGGAGAGGAATGGGCCGAGCCTAGTCGACCACCCTGAACCGGCCCTTGTCGAAGAACCGCAGCACCTGTTCCAGTTCGTGACCGCGCTTCAGGATCATTCCGCCCTGACCGATGATGGACCAGGCGCCTTGCCGACGCGCCAAGGCCGGGCGCTTTTCAATGCGATAGAGCGGCTCTTCGGCGGCCCTGCGAAAGACCGAGAAGATGCAGGCTTCCGTAGTAGAGCCAATCCCGTAGTCGCGCCATTCGCCGGCGGCGACCATGCGGCCATAGAGGCTGAGAATGCGGCCGAACTCCTGGCGCTCGAAGAAAACCGGAGCCGCTTTGGGGGGCTGATATTGCGGATCAAGCGCCATGGGGCCCAAGCCTAGACCCAATCTACCGGGTTCGACAATCGGAGCCGAGAGGGTTTTGACGCTCGCCAACCCAGACGAGGGCTGGCTGAGCAGGGCGCTCAAAAAGTGGTCCTCACCAATCCTGCGCCACCAACCGCATAGCGCTTCAGGACTGAAGGGCGCTAGTCCCCTAGCCTGTCCTTCCTCATTCGGAGCGTGGCGACGAGGCCGCTTTCCTGCCAGTCGTACGATAGTGCGCCGCCTAGATCGTGGGCTATGCTGCGCGAGATCAGCTTGCTTCCAAAACCGCCCATGGTCGGGATGCTGGTAATCGCCGGACCGCCGGTTTCGGCCCAGACCACGAAGACGTCGTCATCATCCGTGGTGCTAGAGATGTCGAGTATTCCAGACTCTGACGACAGGGCGCCGTGTTTGACCGAATTGGTGGCCATCTCGTGGATGACCAAGGCGAGCGTAGTGGCGGTTCGCTCGCCGACGCCCATCCGCGGGACCGAGACCCGAATCCGGGCGGCGAAGGCGCCCTGATCATCGTAGGGGGCCAGCAAGACAGAAATCAGATCCCCCAGCAGCGCCGCCTTCCCCTGGTGGCCCGGGAGGGGGCGAACCAGGTCATGCGCTCGTCCCAAGGCGGTGAGACGCTCGGTAAGCGACTGGGCCATCTCGGCGGCCGTCGTCGTGGATTGTGAGGTGATCCGGGTCAAGCCCGCCGCGATGGAGAGCAGGTTTTTCACCCGATGGCTCATCTCCCCGGCGAGCAGTTCATGGCCTTCTTCCGCCTGCTTGCGGCCCGTCACATCGAGGAAAATGCCGAACATCACTCCATCAACGATACCTTCGTCCGCGCCCCGACCCCGCGCTGAAATCCATCGGACGTCGTCGCCCAGCATGATGCGGAAATCGATTTCGTAGGGACCAGCCACCGAACGGGTCGCCGTGAAGGCCTCGCGCACCCGATCGCGGTCAGCAGGGTGGATGTGGGCGGACAACTCCTCGAAGGCGACGTCAGTCGACCCGGCCAAGCCCCACAGTTCGAAGGCTCGTTCATCCATGGTGAATTGGTCGGTATCGACGTGCCACGACCAAAGCGCGACGCTGGCGGCGTCGATCGCTAGCCTCAGATGGTCCGGTCGCCAAATCTGGGAGACCGCTTCCTGCGCAGACAACTATTGAACTCCTTACTCATGCGAGCCCAATTGGTCATATGCGCGGCGTTTCGCCAAAGGAAGCCTGGCGGCGATCTGGCGATGGACGTTGCGCCAACGACACGGCGCCGGCGGATTCTAAAACAACCGTAACCTTCCGCCTTGGAAAGACCTTATTTCGGTCCTGCGCCCGCCTGATCCGCCCCCGATATTCTCATTGTCGGTTGGTCGGAACCTGCTGGTCCCGGATCCTGAACAGCCCCCCCAGCCCCCCTGGATCGCGGGATTTGGCCAGCCGACGCTTCTTTGTAGAGCACCCCAATGCAAGCCCGCGCGGTCCCTCCCCCCTCCCGCGCGGGCTTCGCTGTGTCTGGACTATGCTTTTCTTGAAATACGGACCTGAACCCGGCGCGGCCTAGAGCCATTCCAAATCCGCTCATCCCGGCGAAGGCCGGGACCCAGATGCAGCCCGATGCTGGCGGATAATTCTGAAATCTTGCGCTCCACGACCTGGTTCCCGGCCTTCGCCGGGATGAGCGGAGAAAAGGCAGCGCGGCCTAGTTCTTCCGGGCCGCACCCAGGATGCGGCCGCCGCCCTTGGCCTGGACCAGCACTACGGTCGATAGGCCGTCTTCACCATCATTGGGGAGGCGATAGGCGGTGGGGCGTCCGCGCCAAGCGCCGAGGCGCTTGATCTCGCGGACCACATTATGGTGGGCGACGGTCTGGCCGCGGTTGTCGCCCTTCTTGACCACCACGTCCTGCTCGCGCGGCTCGTAGCGCACCAGCCAGACCTCGGCCCCGCCGCGCGGCACCTGACCGGAGCCGACATCGACGCGGCGCGGCCCTATGAAGGCCATGTCGGGGGAAGGCGTGTCCGATTTCGCGGCCTGAGCGACCAGACGATCGACCTTCTCAGTCTGCAAGCCGCCGGCCTGGGCGCGGCCGTCGATCACCATTTGGGGCGTATAGGGCTCGCGCAGTTCCAGGCGCGCCACATAGGCCTTCTGGCGCTCGGTGAACTCCGGCTTGGCGAAGGTGTCCGACCAACCGAGATAGTCCCAATAGTCGACCGGGAAGGTGAGCGCGAGGATGCCCGACCGCTCGGCAAGCTTGCCGAGATAGGCGTTGGCCTCCCCACAGGAGGCGCAGCCCTGCGCCGTGAACAACTCGACCACAACCGGCGACTTCGCGGTCGCCGAAAGCGGCAGGGCGCACAGGAGGAGGCTGAAAAGCGCGGCCTTACGCATCGTGGCGCAATAAAGCGGACTTCCCTGCGGTTTGGGCTTCAACAAGGTGTGACCAGCGTAAGGGCCAAGGGTGGGAAACGAAGGAGGGGGCCCGCGCGGCGGGCCCCCTCCACCAGTTAGTCTCGCCCCTCCCGTGTCCGGGAGGGGCGCAGTCTTAGGCCGCCGAGCGCGCGAGGTTGCGCAGGACGTAGTTCAGGACGCCGCCGTTCTTGAAGTACTCAAGCTCGGTGGGCGTATCGATCCGGCAACGGACCGGGAAGCGGGCGATGCGGCCGTCCGACGGACGATACATCTCCACCGTCAGCTGCTTGCGGGGCGAAAGCTCCGTCAGGCCGCGGATGGTGACAATCTCTTCGCCGGTCAGGCCCAGCTTTTGCCAGCCTTCCTGGGTGAACTGCAGCGGCAGCACGCCCATGCCGACCAGGTTCGAGCGGTGGATACGCTCGAAGCTCTCGGCGATGACCGCGCGAACGCCCAGGAGCTTGGTGCCCTTGGCCGCCCAGTCGCGCGACGAACCGGTGCCGTATACCTTGCCCGCGAACACCACCGCCGGACGACCTTCCGACTGGTAGCGCATCGCCGCGTCGTAGATCGACATGACGTCGCCCGACGGGAAGTGCTTGGTCACGCCGCCTTCGATTTCCGGGGTGATCTTGTTGCGGATCCGGATGTTGGCGAAGGTGCCGCGCATCATGACTTCGTGATTGCCGCGACGCGCGCCGTAGGAGTTGTACTCCGTGGCCGGCACTTGGTGCTCACGCAGGTAGACGCCGGCGGGCGAGGTCGCCTTGATGTTGCCGGCCGGGCTGATGTGGTCGGTGGTGATCGAGTCGCCGAACACGCCGAGCACGCGGGCCTCGACGATGTCGACGACCGGGGTCGGCTCCATCTTCAGGTCCTGGAAGTAGGGCGGGTTCTGGACGTAGGTCGAGCCCATGTCCCAGGTGTAGGTCTGGCCGCCAGCGACCTTGATGCCCTGCCAGTTCTTGTCGCCCTTGAAGACGTCGGCGTAGCGGGTGGCGAACATCTTCTGGGTGACGTGCTTGCGTTGCAGCACGGCGATCTCTTCCGAGGTCGGCCAGATGTCCTTCAGGAACACCGGGTTGCCGTCCTTGCCTTCGCCGAGCGACTCCGTGGCCAGGTCGATGTTCATCGAACCGGCCAGGGCGTAGGCGACGACCAGCGGCGGCGAGGCCAGGTAGTTAGCGCGCACGTCCTGGTTCACGCGGCCTTCGAAGTTCCGGTTGCCCGAAAGCACCGAGCAGGCCACCAGGTCGCCCTGGTTGACGGCGTCGGAGATAGCTTCCGGCAGCGGACCCGAGTTGCCGATGCAGGTGGTGCAGCCGTAGCCGACCAGGTTGAAGCCAAGGGCGTCCAGCGACTTCGTCAGGCCGGCGGCCTTCAGATAGTCGGTGACGACTTGGCTGCCGGGGGCGAGCGAGGTCTTCACCCACGGCTTCACCTTCAGGCCTTTTTCGACCGCCTTCTTGGCGACCAGGCCCGCGGCGATCAGCACCGAGGGGTTGGAGGTGTTGGTGCAGGAGGTGATCGCGGCGATCACCACGTCGCCGTGGCCGACGTCGAACTTCTCACCCGCGACCGGGATACGGGCTTCGCCTTCCGGCTTGCCGAAGTCCTTGGCCAGGGCCGACTTGAATTCGGCGGCGGCGTCGGAGAGCAGCACGCGGTCTTGCGGACGCTTCGGACCGGCCAGCGAAGGCAGGACGGAGCCGAGGTCAAGTTCCAGGCTGTCGGTGAAGATCGGATCCGGATCGCCGGCCTCGACCCACATCCCCTGCGCCTTGGCGTAGGCTTCGACCAGGTCGGCGCGATGGGCCTCACGGCCGGTGGCGCGCAGATAGTCGATGGTGGCCTTGGTCACCGGGAAGAAGCCGCAGGTGGCGCCGTATTCCGGAGCCATGTTGGCGATGGTCGCCTGGTCTTCCAGGGTCAGACCAGCGAGGCCCGGGCCGTAGAACTCGACGAACTTGCCGACGACGCCCTTCTTGCGGAGCATCTGGGTGACGGTCAGCACCAGGTCGGTGGCGGTCGCGCCGTCCGGCATCGAGCCCGACAGGCGGAAGCCGATGACTTCCGGGATCAGCATCGGGATCGGCTGGCCCAGCATGGCCGCTTCAGCTTCGATGCCGCCGACGCCCCAGCCCAGGACGGCCAGGCCGTTGATCATGGTGGTGTGGCTGTCGGTGCCGACGACGGTGTCGGGATAGGCGACAGTTTCGCCCGCGTCCTCGTTCAGCCAGACGGTCTGGGCGAGGTACTCCAGGTTCACCTGGTGGCAGATGCCGGTGCCGGGCGGCACGACGCGGAAGTTGTTGAAGGCCGAGGAGCCCCAGCGCAGGAAGCGGTAACGCTCGATGTTGCGCTCGTACTCGCGCTCGACGTTCTCGCCGAAGGCCTTGGAGGTGCCGAAGTGGTCGACCATGACCGAGTGGTCGATGACCAGGTCGACGGGGTTCAGCGGGTTGATCTTTTCCGGATCGGCGCCGAGGCTGGTCATGGCGTCGCGCATGGCGGCCAGGTCGACGACGGCCGGAACGCCGGTGAAGTCCTGCATCAGGACGCGAGCCGGACGGAAGCTGATCTCGTGCTCGACCGAGCCCTTGTTGTCGAGCCAGGCGGCCAGCGCCTGCAGATCGTCGGGGCCGACGGTGGAGCCATCTTCGTTACGCAACAGGTTCTCGAGAAGCACCTTCATCGAGACGGGCAGACGCGCCACGTTCGAAAGACCGGCTTCCTCCGCGGCGCGAAGGCTGTAGTAGACGTAGGTCTTATCGCCCACCGTAAGTTCGCGGCGGGTCTTCAGGCTGTCGTTAGACGCCATATCAGGGATCCTTCCTCTGTTCGCGGCCGCTCTTGAACCACTTCGGGGATCGCGCGCTTTTCGAGGCGGACACACAGCGTTCGCCCCTGCGCCGCGTACGCCCCCCAAGGTGGCGACGGCCGCGCGCGTCATAACCCCTAGTTTCCTAACCGTCCATGCAGTGCGAGAGCACTGCGGGTGATCACGACGCTCAACATTGATGGCTTGGCCCTGCGGCGGGGCGGGCGACTGCTGTTTTCGGGCCTGAACCTGGGGCTCCAAGCAGGCGAGGCCGCGGCCCTGGTCGGTCGCAACGGCGCCGGCAAAACCACGCTGCTGCGGGCGATAGCAGGTCTGGTCGAAGCCGAGGCCGGGACTGTCGGGTTCGGCGAAATCGACGCCGGCGAGGCCCGCGCCAACCATATGCACCTGGCCGGACACCAGGATGGCCAGAAGCCGGCGCGCACAGCCTGGGAGGAACTGGCGTTCTGGGCCCGCTGGACCGGCGGAAGTGAGCAGGCCGCGCAGGACGCGGCCGCCGTGCTCGACCTGACGCGTCTGCTGGACCTGGAAGTTCGCCGCCTGTCGGCCGGCCAGCGCCGGCGGCTGTCCCTGGCGCGGCTGCTGGCCTCGCCCCGATCGCTTTGGTTGCTGGACGAGCCGCTGAGCCCACTGGACGCCGGCTGGCGCGTGCGGTTTGGCGAGATGATGAGCCACCATCTGGCGAGCGGCGGGATGATCGTGGCCGCCGTCCACGACCCCCTGCCGATTCCCGCCCGGCCGCTGGAGATCCTCGCCCCCGAGGAAGCCTTCCAGGAGCCCGGCGAATGAGCCGCGCCATGGCGCTGCTCTCGCGCGAAGTCACCCTGGCCTGGGGACGCGGCGGCGGACCTCTGGTGTCGGTCGCCTTCTATGCCGGTGTCGCCACCCTGTTGCCACTGGCGACGGGCCCGGAACCGGCCAGACTTGCGGCCATCGCGCCTGGCGCGGCGTGGGTCGCGCTGGCGCTCTCGGCCCTGCTCTCCCTCGACCGGCTGTTCGAGCGTGACTACGAGGACGGCGCTCTGGACCTGATCACCTTGTCGCCCGTGCCGCTGGAGCTGGTCTGCGCGATCAAATGCCTGGGCCAGTGGGTCGCCACCGCCGCGCCCCTGGCGTTGGCGGCGCCCTTGGCAGCCATCGCGCTCGGCGCCCAGCCCTCCCTCGCGCCGCTGATCTTCGTCTGCGCCCTGATGGGGGGCTTAGCCTTCGCCTTCGTCGGCGGCATTGGTGCGGCGCTGAGCCTGGGCGCCCGACGCGGCGGCCTGCTGACGGCGGTGATCGTGATGCCCCTGTTTGTGCCGCCGGTGATCTTCGGCGGCGGAGCGCTGGACGCCTTCTCGAGCGGCCTGCCCTGGAAGGCCGGCTTCGCCCTGCTGGCGGCCTATGCCAGCGCCGCCGTGGCGCTCGGCCCGATCGCCATGGCCGCGGCCTGCCGCAACGCCCTGAGCTAGCGGCTTCAGTTCCCCCAATCTGATCGTCATCACCGGGCTCTTGTCCGGTGATCCATAGACGCAAGCCGGCCAGGACAGTCCCCAGACGCGGTGTTTATGGATGGCCGACACAAGCGGTCGGCCATGACGATCCGGGAGGGGGAAACTAAACCGCCCATGTCGCGACGGATTCCACCCACCGCCCTCGTTCAAGCTCCTGAGGGATGTGAAGACTGGAGTTCGAAACAATGAAATTGACCCGATTGGCGCCGTTGGCGCTCGGCGGCGTCCTCCTGGCCGGCGGCTTCGCCGGATCCAGCCTGGCCCAACAGCCGCCTGCGCCCCCGCAGGGCGCGCAGGCAGGTCCGCCCGGCGGCCCGCGCGGAGGCCGCCACATGGATCCCGCAGCCATGGCGGCCAAGCATGCCGAACGCCTACGCGCGGTTTTGCAACTGCGGCCCGAGCAGGAGCCGGCGCTGAAGGCCTTCCTGGATTCCCGCAAGCCGCCGGCCGGCGCGACTGAGCGTGGACGCGGCGGACGCGAGCAATTCGCCGCCATGACCACGCCCCAACGCCTCGACGCCCAGCGCGCGCGCCTGGTGGAACGCACGGCCCGGTTCGACCAACGAGCGGCGGCGACCAAGAAGTTCTACGCCCAGCTTTCGCCCAGCCAGCAAAAGGCGTTCGACGCCATGGGCCCGCGCGGCGGCATGAAGGGCGGCGGTCATCGCGGCATGGGCGGTCGCGGCCCGATGGGCGGCGGTCACGGCTGATCGTGATATGGACGGGAGATGCTGTTCAAGGCGCCCGTCCTGACGGCCATCGCGGAGGGTCAGGTCACCCTGGCCTTCCGCAGGTGGCGCAAGCCGACCGTTCGCGCCGGCGGAACCCTGACGACGCCCATCGGCGTGCTGGCGATCGATGAGGTCGAGATCGTCTCACCCGACGTGATCGACCAGGGCCAGGCCCAGCGCGCCGGCTACGGCTCGCTCAAGGCATTGCAGGCCGATCTGCCGGGCGCAGAACCGATCCACCGGATCGCCTTTCGGCTGATCGGCGAAGATCCCCGCAAAGCCTTGCGTACAGACACCTCGCAAACCGCCCTCCAAGCCGTTGAGCATCGACTGGCCAAGCTTGACGCCAAGACCCCTTGGACCAGCGCCACCCTCGACCTCATCGCCGCCAATCCCGGCGTTCGCGCGCCAGACCTGGCTGCACGGCTTGGCCGTGAGACCCTGCCCTTGAAGGTCGATGTCCGAAAACTGAAGGCCCTGGGGCTCACCGAGAGCCTGGAGGTCGGCTATCGGCTGTCGCCCCGCGGCGAGGCTCTTCTTGCAGCGCGGCGCTCCGGAGGCTAATCCGCACCCATGATCCCGGCGCCGGCCTTCCTGTCGAATCCTGAGCGGTTCATGGCCTTTTCGCGTTGGGCCGCGCCGATGTTCGGCGCCATCGCGGTGATCCTCGCCATGGCCGGCCTCTGGCTCGGCTTCACCGCTCCCGAGGACTACCAGCAGGGCGACACCGTCCGCATCATGTTCATCCATGTCCCGGCCGCCTGGATGAGCATGTTCGTCTATGTCTGCCTGGCCGGCGCGAGCTTCCTATCCCTGGTCTTCCGCCACGCCCTGGCCGATGCAGCGGCCAAGGCCGCAGCGCCGCTCGGCGCGGCCTTCACCTTCCTGGCGCTAGCCACCGGCTCCCTCTGGGGACGACCAATGTGGGGCGCCTGGTGGGTATGGGACGCGCGCATGACCTCGGTGCTGGTGCTGTTCCTGTTCTACCTGGCCTATATGGCGCTGCGCGCCTCGCTGGACGACGAGGCGAAGGCCGCACGCGCCGCCGCGATCCTGGCCCTGGTCGGGGCGGTGAACCTGCCGGTGGTCAAGTTCTCGGTCGATTGGTGGAACACCTTGCACCAGGGCGCCTCGGTGTTCCGCAAGGACGGCCCGGCGATGACTTCCGAGTTCCTGTGGCCGCTACTGCTGATGGGCCTGGCCTATATGGCCGCCTTCGGCTCGCTGTGGCTGGTGGGCATCCGCGCCCAGGTCTGGCGCCGCCGCGCCGAAGCCGCCGCCCTGCGCGCGGCCAGGGGTTAGACACATGCTCGATCTCGACGCCGGCGCCTACGCCGCCTTCGTCTGGCCCGCCTATGGCCTCACCGCCCTGATCTTCGTCGCGATGCTCTGGTTTTCCCTGGCGCAGTCGCGCCACTGGCGTCGACGCGCCGAGAAAGACGACAAATGAACCGCTGGCTCGCAATCGCACCCCTGGCCGCTCTCGTGGCTCTGGGCCTGCTGTTCGGCCTGTTCTCCCTGAAGCGCGATCCTCAGGTGAAGCCGGACGCACTGGTCGGCAAGCAGCTTCCCGACCTGGTGCTGCCGACGCTCGACACCGGCCGACCGATCCGCCTGCTGGACGCCGCCGCGCCGGCCCCGGTGCTGGTCAACATCTTCGCCTCCTGGTGCGCCCCCTGCGAGATCGAGCATCCGGTGCTGGTCGATCTGAAGAAGCAAGGCGTTCGGGTGGTCGGCGTCGCCTACAAAGACGCCCCCGAAAACACCAAGGCCTTCCTGGGCCGGCTGGGCGATCCCTATGCGGAGCGGCTGGTCGATCGCGACGGACGGGCGGGGATCGAACTGGGGGTGACCGGAGTGCCGGAGACCTATCTGGTCGGCGCTGACGGCAAGGTCCTGGCCAAGCACACAGGCCCCCTCACCGCTCAAACCGCCCGCGATCTGCTGGCGAAAGCCCAGCGTTAACCAAGCGCGAATTAACCAAGTTTTTCATGGTTAACGGGCGCGCAAACCCCGCCCCCACAACGGATCTCGAAATTAACCATTCGGCCGTTAACTAATTTTTGAGACGGCGCCTATCAGGTTCGGCGAAGGCTCTGTTAACCATAAAGCGCGCCCGTGAGCACGATCCGTCCGCCGATCTTTCCGACGACCCAGCAACCGGTCCAGGCGCAGCCTTCGGCTCGCGGCGCAGCGCAACGCGCCTTCTTCGCGGCCGCCACCGGCGCGCCCGCCGTCGCCGCGCAGCCGCGCGCAGCCGCGCAATCTCAAGCTCAGCCTCAGGCGAGCGCAAAGCCGGTGCATCGCATGCCCTCGTCGCTGCCCGCCGACCCGCCGGAGAAGATCCTGCGGCCGGGCTCGATCCTGGATATCCGGGTTTAGGCGCCAAACCCGGCAAACGCGCCCGAGCCTGGCCTTCCGCCAGCCTCCGCTTCGTGATTGGCCGCAATGGGGCTGACGAGCTAGAAGGCTGCGTGCCGTCGATAGCAACCCCTGCACGAAGAACGCCCGCAGCGCGCCTTCTCCAGGTGCTCCTCGTCCTTTCATGGACGTGGTTGCTGGCGCCTCCCAGCGCCGCATTCGCCGCCGATCACGGCTCGGCCAAGTGGTCGATCGAAGGCACAACGCACTACTCGCACCATCTCTCGCCGCGTGCGCAGTTCGCATGGGGAGTTCGCAACGACGAAGCCCCTGGACCAGTCTCGCTGCCTGTCCTCGGCGGCGTCGATGCACTGTTCGCGCATCGGCGGACTGAAAGCGCGTTAGAGACGCTGGCGCCGCCCTGCGCCTCCGTGATCGCCGCGCGTCCCAAGACCAGCTTCAGAGCCCGCGAACCCCCCTCCGCCTCCTAGCCCCAGCCCAAGACACATCCGGCTTCAAAAGCTCGCCCCTCGGGCAGAGCCTTCTGGGAACTATGGAAGATGACAATCAATTACGCGGCCGCGCAGCCGCCCCCTTCGCATGCGCGCCAATCGTTCGGACGGGGAGGCGTCGCATGCCTCGCCATCTGAAACTGTTCCTGTTCGCGCTTCTGGGTGGCGGCGTGCTGTTTCTGCTGTCGCTCGGCAAGGCCGACGCCTTCAGCCTGACGGCTCGCCTCGTATTTTCCGGGCTTGGCGGCTTGGGCCTGTTCGTTGGCTGGTCCCTATTCGCCAGACCTGACGAGGACGAAGCCCCCGTCGACGAGGAAAGCGACCTGGTCTGACGGGGGAGCGAGGCGCGCGCTCTTTCCCCGCGCGCCTCGCTCGAGCCGGCCGCCGCCAGCGCGGCGCCGAGCAGAGGCAGGCGGCGCGGCCTCGGCACAGACTGCGGGTGGCGGTTCCAGACAGCCGCCGGACGGCTTCCGGGATGACACGCCTTGAGCCCTAGGCGGCCTTCTTCAGCTTCTTCTTTTTCGGCTTGTCGGCCTTGGCCAGCTTGGCCGCCTTCTTGGGCTTCTCGGCCTTGGGCTTCTTCTCGGGCTTGGGAACCACGAGGATCGGGGCGCCGGTCTGCTCTCCCGCCGAGATCAGGTCGCGCAGGCTGCCCACCAGCGCCTCGCGCTTGGTCGCCGAGAGCAACCGCATCAGCCTGGCGTCGGCGGCCGCCATCTTGGGCCGCGCTTCCTCGAGCGTCTCGCGTCCTGCCTGGGTCAAGCTGACCGCATTGGCCCGGGCGTCGGAGGCCGAGCGCTCGCGTTCCAGCAGGCCCTTGGCGATCATCCGCGCCGCCATGTCGGCCAAGGTCGAGCGGTCAATGCCGGTGATCTTCACCAGATCGGTCTGGGTCAGGCCCTCATAGGCCTCGACGGCGCTCAGCACCGCGAACTGTCGTTGGGTGATCCCGCCAACGCCGAGTTCCTCGGCATAGATATCGAGAGCCAGTTGGAGCGCCCGATGCAGCAGATGGCTGGGCGATTTATCGAGGGCCGGAAGCCCCTTACGCGACTTGTCCTGCGACTTGGTCTTGGCCATCGGCTGACGCCCCGCTTGTCGACTTGTCCGGAACCTACCGGCCCATGGTGTCGGTTTGACGACAGATGGTCAGTGGGCGGCGCAAGCGCTAGGGGCGCGCGACAACTACTCGACGTGGGGCGGCGGCGGCTCGTCGGTCTTGGCGTACTTCATCATCAGCGGCACCTGGGCGAAGGAGAACACCACCGACAGGATCAGCAGGCCCGGGAAGCGGAACAGCACCCAGGTGGATTCCGATTGGGTGCGCCAGACGATCTCGTTCAGCACCGCCAGGGCCAGGAAGAACAGGCCATAGTTGAGGGTGAGCTTGCGCCAGCCCTCGTCGGGCATCTGCATGGCCTCGCCCATCAGCAGCTTCAGCGGGTTCTTCCGCATGGCCAGGCCGCCGAGCAGGATGACGCCGAAGGCGGTGTTCATCACCGTCGGCTTGATCTTCAACAGGCGCGGGTCATGGAAGAAGAGCGTCAGTCCCCCAAAGAACAGCGCCGCGAGCCCGCCGATCAGCGGGAACGGCGCGATCCTGCGCTCCACGACGAAGCCGATCGCCAGCCCGACCGCCGAGCCGGCGACCAACGCCCAGGTCGCCTGCACAAGGGCCTGCTGCTGCGGCATGCCCGCCGATTTCAAATAGAAGAAGGCGACCAGGAAAGCCGCGAGGCCGCCGAAATCGACGACGGCCCGCACCCATTTCCGTGCGGTGGGCGATAGCGTCATGTGTCTTCCAGGCCGACGAGGGAACGGGCGAAGGCGCGCGCCTTGAAGGGCTGAAGGTCCTCGATCCCTTCACCCACGCCGATCAATTTGATGGGGCTGTCCGAGGCCTGGGCCACGGGCACCAGCACGCCGCCGCGCGCCGTGCCGTCCAGCTTGGTCATGACGATGCCGGTCACGCCGATCTGATTGCCGAAGATGTTTTCCTGGGCCAGCGCATTGCGCCCCACCGTGGCGTCCAGCACCAGCAGGGTTTCGTGCGGGGCGTCGGCGTCGATCTTCTTGACCACGCGGATCACCTTCAGGAGCTCGTCCATCAGGCCCTGCTTGTTCTGCAGGCGGCCGGCGGTGTCGATCAACACGACATCGTAGTTCTCGGCCTTGGCCCGCTCGATGGCGTCGAAGGCCAGGCCCGCGGCGTCCGACCCGGTCGGCCGCGACATGAAGTCGGCGCGGGCGCGCTCGGCCCAGACCTTGAGTTGCTCGACAGCGGCGGCGCGGAACGTGTCGCCGGCGACGATCAGCACCTTGGCGCCGCGATTGGTGAGATCGGCGGCGATCTTGCCCAGCGTCGTGGTCTTGCCTGAGCCGTTCACCCCGATGAACAGGACGACATAGGGCTTGGGTCCCGACAGCGGATCGAAGTGGCCTTCGCGGCTTTCGAGCTCGGCGCCGATGGCCTCGGCCAGAGCTTCCTTGATCTCGCTCTCGTCGACGCTCTTGCCGAACTTTTCATCGGAGAAGCGCTGGGTGATGCGGGCGGCCGAATGCGGGCCGAGATCGGCCTCGATCAGCATCTCTTCCAGCTCGTCGAGCTTGGCTTGGTCCAGCGGTTGCTTGGTAAAGGTGGAGACCACCTGTTCCGTCATCTGCTTCGACGAGCGCGAAAGGCCGTCGGTCAGGCGCTGGAACCAGCCCTTTTTTGGTTCGGTCATGAGCCGCTTCTAGCTCGTCAATGGGTTGCGCGATAGAGGATCGAAGCATGGACGCTCTCGCCTCGGTCTTCATCTGGCTGGACTACGCCGCGGTGGCCGTCTTCGCCGCCACCGGGGCCATGGCCGCGGCCCAACGCAAGCATGACATCGTCACCTTCGGCTTCTTCGCCGCCGTGACCGGCGTCGGCGGCGGGACCATGCGCGACCTGCTGCTGGACGCCCCGGTGTTCTGGGTCACCCGGCCCGATTATCTGATCGCCTGCATGCTGGCGGCGGTGGCGGTCTGGGTCTTCGGGACCGGCCAGGCGCGGCTGAAGGTGTTGCTGTGGCTCGATGCGCTGGGCATGGCCGCCTACAGCGTGGTCGGGGCGGCCAAGGCCAGCGCGCTGGGCGTCCCGCCGATCTCGGCGATCGTCATGGGCGTGCTGACCGCCTGCTTCGGCGGCATCATCCGCGACGTCCTGGCCGATGAGCCCTCAGTGCTGCTGCGGCGCGAACTCTATGTGAGCTGCGCCCTGGTCGGAGCGAGCGTCTTCGTGGCGCTGGAGGCCCTGGGCCTGTCCGACTTCTCGGCCGGCATGGGCGGTTTCGTCGCAGCCTTCCTGGTGCGCGCTGCGGCGATCTTCTGGGGCTGGATGCTGCCGGCCTTTCCGGGGCGCGGCGGCGACAAGACCCCCTGATCGCTACTCGGCCGCTTCCAACGCGGTGGTTTCCGCGACCGCCTTGTGGCCATCGTGGCCGGTGATCCGCAGGGGAACGATAGAGCCGATGGCCGCCTCGCCGGTGAAGACGATCTCGGTGAAGTCTTCGGCCCGGGCGACGCCCGAACGCTCCACCAGACCGGTGATCGTCCGCCCGACCTGACGTTCAAGGTGACGCGCCAACGCGGCCTCGCCGGCGGCGCGCAGGCGCGCGGCGCGCTCCTTGATCACCGGACGCTGAAGCTGGGGCATGCGCGCGGCGGGCGTGCCGGGACGCGGGCTGAACGGAAAGACGTGCAGGAAGGACAGCTGCCCCTCCTCGACCAGCCGCAGGGTGTTCTCGAACATCTCCTCGGTCTCAGTCGGGAAGCCGGCGATCAGGTCGGCGCCGAAGGCGGTGTCGGGACGGACCGCGCGAACATCGGCGATCAGCTTCAAGGCGTCGCCGCGCGAATGGCGGCGCTTCATCCGCTTCAGGATCATATCGTCGCCGGCCTGCAGCGACAGATGCAGATAGGGCATCAGCCGGGAATCCTCGGCCAGGCAGCGCATCAGGTCCGGATCGATCTCGGCCGCGTCAATGGACGACAGCCGCAGCCGCGGCAGGTCGGGGACCAGCTTCAGGATCCGGGCGACCAGTTGGCCTAGCGTCGGCTGGCCCGGCAGGTCGGCGCCCCAACTGGTGATGTCGACGCCGGTCAGGACGACTTCCAGATAGCCTTGAGCCGCCAGCTTGCGGACCTGCTCGACGACCTCGCCGGCCGCGGCCGACCGCGAGTTTCCGCGGCCATAGGGGATAATGCAGAAGGTGCAGCGGTGATCGCAGCCGTTCTGGACCTCGACATAGGCCCGGGCGCGATCCTTCAGCCCGTCGATCAGGTGGCCGGCGGTCTCCCGCACGCTCATGATGTCGTTGACCCGCACACGGCCAGCGTCGGGCAAGTCTGGCGCGGTGTCGGCATAGGCCCCAGCCTGGGACTTCTCAGCGTTGCCTAGCACCAGGTCCACCTCGGTCATGGCCGCGAAGGCGGCCGGGTCGATCTGGGCGGCGCAGCCGGTGACGATCAGCTTGGCGTCGGGATTTTCCCGCCGCGCCTTGCGGATGGCTTGGCGCGCCTGGCGCACGGCCTCGTTTGTCACCGCGCAGGTATTGAACACGATGGCGTTGGACAGCCCGTCCTCGGCGGCCCGCGCGCGGATGACCTCGCTCTCATAGGCGTTGAGGCGACAACCGAAGGTGACGATGTCCACGCCGCCGGCCTCGCGCGAAGCTGCGCGCGGAACGATGGTGAAGCCACCTTCGACCGCGTCGCTCGCGGGCATGTCGTGCTCGGCGCTCACGGCAGATTTCCGGTGAAATCGACCTGGGCCGGCCCGGTCATGATCACGTGGCCGTCAGCCTCGCGCCATTCGATCACCAACTCGCCGCCGTCGAGCACGAGGGTCGCCTTGCGGTCAACCAGGCCGCGCCGATAGGCCGCCACCAGGGCCGCGCAGGCGCCGGTGCCGCAGGCCTGGGTCAAGCCCGCGCCGCGTTCCCAGACCTTCAGTCGGATGCGTTCGCGGCTGACGATCTGCGCGAAGCCGACATTGACGCCCTCGGGAAACAGCCGGTGATGCTCGATCATCGGACCGACCTCGCGCACCGGCGCGGTTTCGACGTCGGGCACGAAGAACACCACGTGCGGATTGCCCATCGAGACACAGCCTGGCGTGTGCAGGATCGGGTTGTCGATAGGCCCGACCTGAAGCTCGACGCCCCGGGTGTCCATCTCTTCTTCCAGCGGGATCTGGCGCCAGTCGAGACCGGGCTCGCCCATATCCACACTGACGATCTTGTCGCCGGCCCGGGTGGCGGTCAGCAGGCCGCCGCGAGTTTCGATCACCGCCTGGTCGGCGCCGGACGCCTCCATCAACAGCCAGCCGACGCAACGCGAAGCGTTGCCGCAGGCCCCGACCTCGTCGCCGTCGGCGTTCCAGAACCGCACCTTGGCGTCGGCGGCCTGCGAGGGTTCGATCGAGACGAGCTGGTCGCAGCCGATCCCGCCTTCGCGGTTGGCGATCGCGCGCACCTCTTCGGGCGTCGGCGCGAAGGGCGCGGATCGGGCCTCGACCACGACAAAGTCGTTGCCGAGCCCGTTCATCTTCAGGAACGGACGGCTCATGGTGCGGGGCTATATAGGGGAGAATTGACGCACGATCACCTTTGACGAGACAGATCTGGCCCAGTCGATTTATCCAGGGGCCCATGAAACTACTTTCCGTGGCGCTGGCAGGCGCCCTGCTCTCCGCCTCCAGCGCCGGCGCGCAGGCTCCGAACGCAGCTCCAGCGCAGGCCTCAGCTGACCCTTTCATCTGGCTTGAGGACATCGATTCCCCCCGAGCCATGGCCTGGGTCGAGGCGCAGAACGCCAAGACCGCAAAGCGCCTGGAGGGCGACGCCCGCTACGACCGGTTCCTCAAGGACGGCCGGGCCATCTTCACCGCCACCGACCGGATACCGCAGCCGACCTTCCGGGCCGGCGGCGTCGACAACTTCTGGCAGGACGCCACCCACACCCACGGGATCTGGCGCCATACGTCGCAGGCCTCGTTCCGTACGGCCGCGCCGGCATGGGACGTCGTGCTCGATATCGACAAGCTGGCGGCCGACGAAGGGCGCAACTGGTTCTGGAAGGGCGCGACCTGCCTGAAGCCCGCCGAGACCACCTGCCTCGTCCATCTCTCCAACGGCGGCGGCGACGCGATCGAACTGCGTGAGTTCGACACCGTGGCCAAGCGCTTCGTCGAGGGCGGTTTCCGCTCGGCCGAGGGCAAGCAGGGCGCGGACTGGATCGACTCCGGCAGCCTCGTGGCCTGGCGCGAATGGACGCCCGGCGAGGTGACCAATTCCGGCTACGCCTATGTGATCAAGATCGTGGGCCGGACCGGGCAGCCGCAGGAAATCTTCCGCGGCCAACAGACCGACGTTTCGGCCCGCGCCTCGGTGCTGCGGGGCGAGGGCAAGGTCGACGGTATCCTGGTCCAGCGGGGCGTCACCTTCTTTGAATCCGAATACAGCCTCTATGCAGGCGGCAAGCTCACCCCCATCGCCCTGCCCCGGAAGGCCGAGTACCAGGCCTATGTCGACGGCCGCATCGTCTTCACCTTGCAGGAAACCTGGAACGGCTTCAGCCCCGGCGCCCTGATCGCCTACGATCCGAAGGCGCTGGATGCGAAGCCGGTGCTGATCTTCCAGCCCGGCCCGCGCCAGGCGATTCAGAACGTCGCCGACACCAAGAACCTGCTGGCGGTCGAACTGCTGGAGGACGTCAAGGGCGCGGTCGACGTTTACGACTTCGCCGGCGGCAAGTGGGCGGCGCGCCGCCTGGCCCTGCCCAAGGACGCCACGCTCACCATCCGCTCGACCTCAGGCCAGGACGATCAACTGTTTGTCGCCGCCGAGAGCTTCCTGACGCCGAGCAGCCTGTGGCTGGCCGACGGCGCCACGGGCAAGGCCGAGCAGGTAAAGACCCTGCCGCCCCGCTTCGACGCCTCACGCGACCGGGTCGACCAGTATTGGGCGACCTCTTCCGATGGGACCAAGATCCCTTACTTCGTGGTCCGCCCCAAGACCGCCAAGCTGGACGGCTCGACGCCGACGATCATGTACGGCTATGGCGGGTTCGAGGTCGCCAAGCCGCCGGTCTACATCCCGGAGATGGGCAAGCTGTGGCTCGAGAACGGCGGCGCCTATGTGATCGCCAATATTCGCGGCGGCGGCGAGTTCGGCCCCACCTGGCACCAGTCGGTGCTGCGCGAGAAACGCCAGCTGGCTTTCGACGACTTCGCCGCGGTCGCCCGCGACCTGGAGGCGCGCAGGATCACCTCGCCGCGCCGGCTCGGCATCTACGGCCGCTCGAACGGCGGGGTGCTGACCACCGTCTCGATGACCCAGCATCCAGAGCTCTGGAACGCCGTGGTGGTCGAGAGCCCGCTGGTCGACATGCTGCGCTACCACAAGCTCTCGGCCGGGGCCTCGTGGGTCGGCGAATACGGCGATCCGGACGTGCCGGAAGACCACGCCTTCATCGCCAAGTACGACGGCTATCTGAACCTGAAGCCCGGCCAGAACTACCCCGAGCCCTATGTCACCACGAACACCCGCGACGACCGGGTCCATCCCGGCCACGCCCGCAAGTTCGCCGCCAAGCTCGAGGCGCTCGGCTACCCGTATCTCTATTACGAGAACACCTTCGGCGGGCACGCCAACGACGCCGACCCGGAGCTCAACGCCAAGCGCTGGGCCCGGCACTACGTGTATCTCAGCCAGAAGCTCATGGACTGAAGCAGCCCGCGCCGCTGCGCGGCCCCCTCACCTAACCTCTCCCCGCTGGGAAGAGGTCGGGTGAGGGGGGCGGCCTCTAGAACGCCGCGCGGAAGGTCACTTGGTAGAGCACCCCCGAGCGTTCGCTCTCGCGTTCGCTGTCGTTGATTTTTCCCGCCGCGCGGTTGGCCAGGATTTCGTCCACCGAGTCCCCGTCATAGGTGCGGTAGGTCTCGCGCTTTTCCTTATCCAGCAGGTTCATCGCCGCCAGGCGCACCACATAGCGGTCGCCGAAACGCTTCTCTACGAAGGCCTCCAGGTCCGGATCGTAGTCGACCGTCACGTCCTCATCGAGGCCGGTCTCAAAGCCCATGTCGCGATCATAGAGGCTGGCGCCGAAGCTGGCGTTCCAGGTCGGGACCGTGTGTACGAAGCCGATGTTGTAGACGTAGCTGGGCTGGTTGGTGAACGGGCGGTTCTTGCCGGTGAAGGGATCCTTCACCTCGCTGTCGAGCCAGGTGTAGTTGAAGAACAGCCCGGTGTTGGGCAGGCCGACCACGTCCAGCGGTGTCGAGAAGTCGAGTTCGACGCCCCAGGTCTTGCCTGACCCCACGTTGCGCGGCTCGTAGACCCGGCCAAGGCCCGAGGACGACACCTCGCTGGTCGCCACCAGTTCGATCAGGTCCTTGATGTCGCGATAGAAGAAGTTGATCCCGACCACGCCGCGCGCGCCCAGGCGGCGCTCGTAGCCGACGTCCAGCCCCCAGGCCGTCTCGTTGTCGAGGGCCGGGTTGCCGCGCAGATCGTCGTCGTCGATCGGCTCTTCCTCGGCCAGATACGGCGCGAGCAGATCGAAGTCCGGCCGGCGAACGGTGCGGGCGACCGAGGCGCGGAACTGGTCGACATCGGTGGGTTTGAAGGTCGCGTGCAGCGAGGGGTTCAGTTCGTCGGAGTCCTTGGACACCTTGCCCAGATCGCTGGTCACGTCGCGCTTGGCGGTCTCGTAGCGAAGGCCCGCGTCGAAGGTCCACATGTCGTTCGGCTCGAGCGTCAGCCGCACGTAGGGATCGATCCGGCGTTCCTCGACGGTGTAGACCGCGCCCGGCGCAGGATCCGGATCGCCGACGACGCCGTCGTCGATGTCGAACTCGACCTCAGAGCCGTCGCGAGTCTTTTTCAGGAAATCGACGCCGAACTTCAGGTCGGCCGCGGCGGCCTTGAACTTGTAAAAGGCGCCGGCGCCCCACTCGGTGTCCTTGATGTCCAGATCGACGTACTCGTCCAGTTCGCGGTCGGAAAAGTCCGCCTCCTCGCCCACATCGACGCTGGTCTTGGTGTCTTCCTTGTAGCGCGACCAGCTGAGGTCGAGCCCCAGCGTGCCGGGGCCGGCGTCGAACTCGCCGTCCAGGTCCAGGGCGTAGGTCTTCTGCTTGATGCGTTCGGCCTGGATTTCGAATTCGTCGAAATCGCCGCGCGGCAATTCGTTGTAGGTGAGCGAGGTCTCGTCCTCGTCACGCTTGGTGTTCACGATCAGGCCCGAGGCCCGCAGCTTGCCGCCGTCAAACCGGTGGGTGATCTCGCCGTTGCCGGAAATGTCCACGCCGTCGCGGGTGTCGCTCTGGTACTCGACATTGTCGAAGTCGCCGAAGTCGCCGTCATAGCGCAGGCTGACCTTCTGCTTGGGGTTGCGACGCCCCTGATAGTTCAGGCCCGCCCAGTATGTGGTGTCGCCCGAGGCCGTGGCGCCCGCATAGGCGATAGCCGCCGAGGGACGGACCTTGCCGTCCTCGTTGATCAAGGCCCCGGCCTTGACGAAGCCGCCCGTCAGGGTCGCGCCTTCCTTCAGCACCACGTTCAGCGAGCCGGCCATGCCGTCGCTGGGCTGGTCGGCGCGGGGGCTGCGGATGATCTCGATGCGCTCGACCAATTCGGCCGGGATGCGATCGACGAAGAAACTGCGGTCGCCCTCGCCGCCGGGCGCGCGGCGGCCGTTGATCAGGATCTGGGTGTAGCCGGGCGGTAGACCCCGCATCGAGACGCCGTCGAATTCCAGCACGTCCGAGGTGAAGGTCACGCCCGGAACGCGCTTCAGCATCTCACCGACCGAAACCGGCTCGAACCGCTGGAAGTATTCGAGGTCGTAGGAGAGCACCGGATTGACGTCGGGAGCCCGGTTGCGGAAGGCGATCTCGCCCGTCACGATCAGCTCGGACACCGGCGTGGCCGCGTCATCGGCCGCGGCCGGCGAAGCCAACAGAAGCGGCGCGATCGCGGCGCAGGCAAGCAAGGAAAATTTCGTCATCTAGTTCCCCGACCCGCGGGACGGTTGACCCGACCCCGCACAGCATGATTTGCAGCGCAGGGGATATATCTTGCGCAAGGAGTGGGGCCAGTGACGGTTTCTCGGCAATTTTCTATCAGTTTTGCGACAGTAGCCGCAATGTCTGTTCTCACCGCGTCCTGCGCGGCCATTGATCCGGAAAGCGTCTCGGACTCGGCCGGCATGACCATCGGCACGGGCGTTCCCGTCCCCGCCGCCGGCGAAACGGCGGCGGTCGGCACGCAGGTCCGCGACGCCGCCGACGACCCGGAAATCTGGGCCGACCCGCGCGATCCATCGCGCGGCGTGATCTTCGGCACGGACAAGCAGGCCGGGCTCTATGTCTACGGCCTGGACGGCAAGGACCGTCAGTTCCTGCCCGAGGGGCCGCTGAACAATGTCGATCTGCGGGACGGCTTCACGGTCACCGGCCGCGAGCAGGTGCTGGTGGGCGCCAGCGACCGCAAGCGGATGGGCATCGCCTTCTTCCTGCTCGACCCCGACAGCCTGAACGTCACGCCCTGGGGCGTGTTCCCGGTGCAGGTGAGCGAGCCCTACGGCTTCTGCATGGGCCGTCTGGGCGGCGACACCGTCGCCGTGATGGTCGGCAAGGATGGCGACATCGCCCAGTTCACGGTCACCGCTCAGGACGGCAAGCCGAACCTCATCCTGACGCGGACCTTTGCGGTCGGCTCGCAGTCAGAGGGCTGCGTGATCGATGATGCGACCGGAACCCTCTTCATCGCCGAAGAGGCCAAGGGGATCTGGCGCTACAACCTCGACCACAAGAGCGGTTCGGCCCGCACCTTGCTGGCCGGCGCGCCGTCCGAAATCCTGAAGCCCGACGTCGAGGGCCTGACCCTGCTGCGCGAAGGGGCCAAGACCTATCTGCTGGCGTCAAGCCAGGGCGACAGCGCGTTCGCGGTCTGGCGGGTCGATGGCCCGCAGGCCGACTATGCCGGCCGCTTCTCTGTAGTGGGCGGGGCCGGCGCCGATCCGGTGACCGGAACTGACGGCCTGGCCGCCCTGGGAGGCCCGGTGGGCGCGTTCCCCGAGGGTCTGATCGTGGTGCAGGACGACGCCGACACCGATGGCGAAGCGGCCTCGACCGTGCGCACGCGTCAGAACTTCAAGCTGGTCGACTGGCGGGCCGTGAAGTCCGCCCTGGCGATCAACTAGACGCCGAAGGTGTCCGCGGGGCTCAGGCCCCGCGGCGCCAATCGACGGCCATCGCAGGCTCGCGGAACGCGAAGCGCTTGAGGTGGCTTTCCATGACCTTTTCGAGCCGGTCCAGCCCCTCGACGTCGGCGGCTTGGCTGACGATCATCAAGGTTTCGGGCGAGGCGCGCATCGACGCCTCCCCCATCTCGAAGGTGATCCGGCCTTCATGGCCCTCGTAGGTGGCCGGGACCTTGTGGCCGAAGTGCTTGCAGAGTTGCACCATGTAGCGCTGGGCCTCGGCCGTGGGCATGGTGGCGCTGGATTTCATCTTGGTCTCCATGCTCAAACCCGTTCGATCTTGGCGGCGGCCTCGTCGATCGCCGCGGCGATGGCGTCGATCTGTTCGTCGGTCGGGCGCTCGCCCTGCAGTCGCAGTCTCAAGGCGACGGCCAGGTTCTGCATGGCGCGCTCGACGCGCGGCGAAGACCGGGGCGAGGATTGAGCCGCCTCGTCCAACCGAGCAAAAACCGCATCCACCGCAGGCCGGTTCCGTTCCAGCGCCTCGGAGCCGGTGTCGGTGATCTCATAGGCCTTGCGACCGCCCTCGGCGCCGGTCTGACGAACGAAACCTTCGTCCTCCAGCAGGCTCAGCGTCGGATAGATCACGCCCGGGCTGGGCCGGTAGGCGCCGCCGGTGCGCTCTTCGAGGGCGCGGATGAGCTCATAGCCGTGGCCCGGCTTGTCCTTCAGCAGGGCCAGGATGACGAAGCGCAGGTCGCCGTGCTCAAGCAGGCGGCCGATCCGGCCCCCGCCGCCGCGCGGACCATGTCCGTGGCGCTCGCCGCCGCGGCCAAAGCCGCCAAACGAGCCGCGGGCCCGGTGTTCGTGTTCATGTCGCTTCATGTGATGTCGATACATTTTAGATCCTATTTAGATATGTCGATATGCGAGATATATCGCGATCAGATCGGAATTCAAGATATATCTTAGATAGTTTTTGAAAGGGCCCGCGCGCACCACCCATTCCTCTCCCTCGGGAGAGGCCAGGTGAGGGGGCGCTGCGCAGCGGCGCTCTGCTGAAAAGCGATCATCAAAAGCGGTAAGGCCGAAAGCCCCCTCACCCAACCTCTCCCCGGCGGGGAGAGGAGACGCGCGCGAAAGGCGGGATAGAGCAGGCCCATTCCTCTCCCAGGGGGGAGAGGAGAAGGGACTCAGGCCCCGCGAAGGGTCTCGGCCAGCAGGCGCCCTTCGGCGGCGCGGCTGGACCCGGCCCGCCAGGCCACGACAATCTCGCGGCTGGGGTGGTCGGCTTGAAGGGGCATCACCGAGACGTCGGCGGTGTCGGCCAGGCCCGCCGCCACCGCCATGGCCGGCAGGAAGGTCACGCCCAGGCCCGACCCCACCATCTGCACCAAGGTCGGCAGCGAAGTGGCGGCGAAAGCTTCCTCCTCCCCAGTCGCCTTGGGCGGACGCAGGCCGCAGGCCGCAAGCGCGTGGTCGCGCAGGCAGTGCCCGTCTTCCAGCAGGATCAGGTCGTCGGTCTCCATGGCCGAGGGCGGGGCCTCGGCGGCGTTGGCGAGCGGATGGGTGCTGGGCAGGGCGGCCAGCAGTTCATCATTGGAAACGTGAGCATGGGCCAGACCGGCCATGTCGTAGGGCAGGGCGATCAAGGCCGCATCGAGCTGGCCGGCCTTGAGCAGGGCGATCAGCCGGTGGGTCAGATCCTCGCGCAGATAGAGCCGCAGCTTCGGAAACCGCGCGCGCAGCAGGGGCAGGGCCTTGGGCAGCAGATAGGGCGCCACGGTGGGAATGACCCCGAGCCGGAAGCGGCCGGTCAGCGGATGGCCGGCGTTGCGCGCCGACTGCACCATCTCCTCGGCCTCGTTGAGGATGGTGGTGGCGCGCGAGAGCGCGACCTCGCCGACCGCCGTCAGAATCACGCCCGACCGCGCGCGATCCACCACCGGTCCGCCGAGGATTTTCTCAAGCTCCTGGACGCCTGCCGAGAGCGTAGGCTGGGTTACGTGCGCGGCCTCGGCGGCGCGGCCGAAGGAGCCATGCTCGGCTAAGAGCTTGAGATATTGCAGCTGTCGCAGGGTCGGCAGGTTCATGGACAACACATAGGAAATTTCTATCCAAGTTCCAGAAACAATCGATTGGCTATTTGCCAGTTGGATCCCTATCTCAGCGTCACGGCTTCGGCCGAACAGTTCAAATCAAATGGAGAAACACATGCTGGGCGTTGGCGAAAAGCTGCCGGAGTTCAAGGTTGTCGGTGTGAAGCCGAAGTTCAACCGTCATGAGGAAAACGGCGAAAGCGCCTTCGAGACCCTCAACAACGAATCCTTCCCCGGCAAGTGGAAGGTTATCTTCTTCTATCCGAAGGACTTCACCTTCGTTTGCCCGACCGAGATCGCCGAATTCGCGCGTCTGAACAGCCAGTTCGACGAACGTGACGCGGTCGTTCTCGGCGGTTCGACCGACAACGAGCACTCCAAGCTCGGCTGGCGCCGGGAGCACCCGGACCTCAACAGCCTGCCCATCTGGAACTTCGCCGACAACTCCGGCAAGTTCGCCCGTGCGCTCGGCGTCCTGAACGAAGACGAGGGCGTCGCCCTGCGCGCCACCTTCGTGGTCGACCCGCACAACGTCGTGCAGCACGTCTACGTGACGAACCTGAACGTGGGCCGCAACCCGGCCGACACCCTGCGGGTGCTCGACGCCCTGCAGACCGACGAACTGTGCCCGTGCAACCGTGCGGTTGGCGGCGACACCTTGGCGGCGTAAGGGTCCTCCAGCCCTTTAGGGAGCAGCTCGCACGAGCTTGAGCTGCTCCTACGTCGCCTCGTCCGGGAGCGCGCGATCTCCCCGCGCCTCCCGGACCCCCTTTTTATACGAATTCGGAGTCTGCCATGTCGCTCGACGCCCTGCGTGAGTCGCTGCCCGCCTATGCCAAGGACCTGAGCCTCAACCTGTCGAGCCTGGCCTCGGAAACCCTCCTGAACGACCAGCAGAAGTGGGGCACGTTTGTCGCCTCGGCCTACGCCGTCGGCACGCCCGCAGTGATCAAGGCCATCGACGCCGCCGCGCGCGAAGCTGGCCTCTCCGAGGAAGCGGCCACCGCCGCCAAGGCCGCCGCCGCGATCATGGGCATGAACAACGTCTATTACCGCACGCTGCACCTGCTCTCGAACAGCGAGTACAAGACCCTGCCGGCCAAGCTGCGGATGAACATCCTTGCCAATCCGGGCGTGGACAAGGTCGACTTCGAACTCTGGTCCACCGCCGTCTCGGCCATCAATGGCTGCGGCATGTGCCTGGACGCCCACGAGTCCGAACTGAAGAAGCACAGCGTCCCCAACACCTCTATCCAGGCGGCCCTGCGCATCGGCGCCGTGGTCAACGCCGTCAGCCGCGTGATCGCGGCCGAAGCCGCCGCGGCGTCCTAGGTCAGCGCCTTCTCCAATCGTGCGACCCCGCCCGCCATCGCGCGGGCGGGGAAGCCGGTGAAGCCCAGCATCAGACCTGAACGGGGCTGAGCCTGGCGATAGAGCCGGCTGATGGCCCGCACCGACAGACCCGCCTCAGCGGCCGCCGCCTCGACCTCCAGGTCCGAGCGATCGCCCTTCAGATAGGCGATCATGTGCATGCCGCCGTCCGGAACCTCGACCTCCATCACCGCCCCCAACCGCGCCGACAATTCGGCCGCGAGCACGTCGCGCTGCGCCTTGTAGGCGATCCGCCGCCGCCGGATGTGGGCGGCGAACTGCCCCTCGCGCATGAAGTCCAGCACGATGGCCTGGGTGAGGGTCGGCGGCTGACGATCCATCAATTGACGCGCATTGGCGAAGGCCCCGGCCAAGGCCTGCGGAACCACCGCGTAGCCAAGTCGCAAACCGGGGAAGAGCGCCTTGTTCAGCGTCCCCACATAGATCACGCGCTCGCCGCCATCGAGGCTTTGAAGCGAGGCCAGCGGCGGGCCGTCGTAGCGAAACTCCGAGGCGTAGTCGTCCTCGATGATCCAGGCGCCGGCGTCTCGCGCCCAGGCCAGCAGTTCCAGCCGGCGCCCCATCGAGAGCGTGACGCCCAGCGGATACTGATGGGAGGGCGTCACGCAGGCCACCTTGGCGTCCGGCGCGGCGGCGACGCCTGCGGCGACGACCATGCCGAACCGGTCGACGGGCACATAGCTGACCTCGGCGCCGGCCGAGACCAGGGCGTGACGGGTGGCCAGATAGCCCGGATCCTCGTTCCAGACCTTGTCGCCGGTCTTGAGCAGCACCCGCACGGCGATATCGACGGCATGCTGTGCGCCGGCGGTGACGATCACCTGATCGGGCGTGCAGGTCACCCCACGTGCGGCGCGCAGATAATCGGCGATCGCGGCGCGTAACTCGGCGTCGCCACGTGGATCGGAATAGCCGAAATGGACCGGCCCCAAGGTCCGCAACGCCCGGCGGGTCGAGCGCGACCAGGCGTCGAACGCCCGAGCGTCCAGCAGAGTGCGGCCGGTGGCGAACAGTCGCGCTTCCGGCCTTGGCTCGGGCAAGGCGATTTCGTCGAGGTCGCGAACGCGCGCCGGAATGCTGGGCGGGGCGCGGCTCGTCTCGACCACGGCGGGCCGCAGCTCGGCGACGCCGGACAGATCCTCAGAGACATAGGTGCCCGAGCCGCCGCGGGCGGCCGCATAGCCCTCGGCCAGGAGCTGCTCATAGGCCGCCACCACCGAGGCCCGCGCCACGCCGAGGCGTGCAGCAAAGTCCCGGCTCGACGGTAAGCGGCCGCCCGGCTTGAGCGCCCCGCTCATAATGGCGTCGCGCACCTGGTCATAGACCTGGCGGATGACAGGAGCGCCCGCCTCCGGCGATCGCCATGGATAGATCTCGGCCCAGCTCAGCGGTGAATCTCCCCAGCAAGTGGTTCGGCGCTTTAGCGTCAACTGGATCTACATAGCAGACCGCTCGGCGGCTAGGCAGGCCTGCGAAAGGAACCGCCATGACCGACGCCTTCAGCCCTAGGTCAAAAGCTCGCCGCAAGCCGGACCGCGCCAGCTATGAGGAAGCCGAGGTGTTCGCCATCCTCGACGCCGGCGTGCTTTGCCACGTCGGCTATGTGCTGGAAGGCCAGCCGTTCGTGACGCCCACCACCTACTGGCGGGAAGGCCGCAAGCTCTACTGGCACGGATCGGCGGCGAGCCGGATGATCAAGGCCCAGGCCAGCGGCCTGCCCGTCTGCCTGACCGTAAGCCATGTGGACGCGCTGGTGCTGGCCCGCTCCGGCATTTCGCATTCCATGAACTATCGCTCAGTGATGGTCTTTGGCCGGGCGCGGGAGGTCGAGGGATTGGAGGCCAAGCGCCTGGCGATGAGCGCCTTTATCGACCGGCTCTATCCAGGCCGCTCGGCTGAACTGCCGCCCGCCCACGACAACGAGATCAAGCAGATCGGACTGGTCGAGATGCTCATCGAGGAGGCGTCGGCCAAGTGTCGGTCCGGCGGGTCGAACCACGGTGCCGAGCGGACGCAAGCCGATCTGTGGAGCGGGGTGATCCCGATCACCACCCAGGTCGGGCGCCGCATGGCCGACGCCGACATGAGCGCCGGTTTGCAGCCCTCCGCGAGCCTGGCGCCCTATGTCGAGGGCGCGCGGTTCGACGACGTGCTGACCGCCCTCGCCTAGTCGGGCTTTCCCGTCTCGATGTATTTCTTCAGGCGGGCGACCTGAGCGCCGAGCACGAAGTCCACCGGCGCGGCCCAGGTCTCGGCCAGCCCGCCCTTGGCGTAGCCGCCGACATTGTAGGTGAGGGTCAGGACGCTCTTGGCCGGGTCAGCGGCCTTCGCCACTTCGAAGCCCAGATGGCCGGCGGCGCCTGTCGTCTGCAGCGGGCCAAGCCCGCCGAACATCTTCAGCGCGCCGGGGTCCGAATAGACCACGCTCATATGCCGCACGAAGCCGCCGGGAAGTTTCTCGCAAAAGCAGCCGGCCGCATCGATCGACAGGTTGCTGGCCTTGCCGGAATAGGTGTGATCGTCGCTCCACCACCGGCCGATGTCCTGGACCGCGGCGCGCGTCTTGGCCTGCGGCGCATAGATATTGACCACATGGCGGATCTGGAAACCGGCGGCCGATCGATCGGTCACTTCAGCCTGGGCGGCCATCGGGGCCGCTACGAGCATCACCGCCAACAGCAACCGCATGACCTTACCTCCCTAGGCTGCTTCGAAGCGCAGCGGCCCGCCCCAGAAAGTCTCCACCAAGGTGTGCTGGGCGCCGGGCTTTCCGGTGGTCAGGAACCGGCGCAAGCCGCTTTCGCCCGCTCGGTATTCCGGATGCTTGGCGAGATAGTCCGCCAGGGCCTCGGCGGTGGCGCCCGGCTGATGGATCAACGGCGTGCCCGGCTTGAGCGCCGCCCGGAAGATGTCGGCGACGATTTCATAGTGCGTGCAGCCGAGGATCGCCCGGTCGGGCGCACGGCCGATACGGCTGGTGATCGCCGCGACATGGGCCTCGATGGCGGTCGCCAGCTCGACCGCTCCAGCCCCCGCCTCGATCATCGGCGCCAGGGTCGGGCAAGGCTCGACGAACACCGCCACGTCCTGCCGCCGCTTATCGACCTCGATCTCATAGACCCGTGAACGGGCTGTCGCCGGGGTGCAGAACACCGCCAGGATGTCGAGCTTCTCGACCTTCTCCCCGCGCCGCTCGGCCTCATGCTCCCAGGGCACGCCGGTGGCCGCCTCGATGGTCGGAACAATGATGCCCAGGATGTTCACCGGGCGGCCGATCTGCTTGCGATAGGCGGGTAGCCAGGTTTGTTGCAGCCGCCGCAAGGCGATGCCCGAGGCGGTGTTGCAAGCCAGCACCACCAAGTCGCAACCCTGGGCGAACAGGGTCTCGCAACCGCGCCGGGTCAGATCGACGATCTCTTCACCGTCACGGCCGCCGTAGGGCGCATTGGCCTGGTCGGCCAAATAGACAAAGTCCGCGTTCGGCATCGCCTGCACGAGCGCACGGTGAACGGACAGGCCGCCCACGCCGGAATCGAAAACGCCAATAGCCATGCTCTCCAATGTACCCCTCAGGCGGATCGGCGTCCATGCGGCCGGAACCAGCCCCGGTTCGCCGAACTGCGGAATTTCGGATTGACGAATACGTCATTCTGACATATTTGTCAGTCCGAGCTTTACAGTGTGGTGCGTATCGCCCGCGGGCGGCCTTCGACGCAGGCCCTCCGCGCCGCTCTGCGTCGCCCAACCTGAACCGAGCCCCAGACCTATGGCCCTCCCCGCCCGCGCGCTAGACAACCTGACCCCCGAAGATCCGGCCTCGACCTGGGTGATCGGGGTCGAGGTTGACCTCGCCACCGCCCTGGCGCTGGCGCGCGCCTCCACCAAGGCGCTGCTGGAACTGTCGCCCCTGGCGCATCGCGAAATCACCGCGGCGCTGGAGCACGAGATTCAGATCCTGGAACAACAGAGTGATCCGCTGTCGTTGGCCGCCGCCAACGCCGTGAAGCAATACCTCCCCGAGGCAGCCTGACCGCCCCCCGTCGCCCCATGCGGGTCAATCTCGAGGCCCGGGCCGCGGCCGCCGAGAACCGCAAGGCGCAGACGCGAGAGCGCTTGCTGGATGCGGCCATCGTCGTCATCGGCGACAAGGGTCCCGACGCCTCGTCGGTCGAGGATTTCGTAGCCGCCGCCGATGTCTCGCGCGGCACCTTCTACAACTACTTCCCGACGATGGAGGACCTGCTGCGCGCGGTCCGCCGCAAGCTGACCGACGCGCTGATGGCGGTCCTCGACGCCCATCTGCCGTCCAGCATCCCGGCGTCCTCTCGACTCGCCACCCGGCTTCACAGCCACTTCGCCCTGGTCAGCCACGACCCGGCCTGGGGCTGGGTCGTGATGCGGCTGGACGCCACGCGGCTGGGGCGCACCCCGGCGATGGAAGAGAGCTTCGACCGCATGTATCGCGAGGGCGTCGCCGCCGGCGAGTTCCGCCCGGCCGACCCGCTGGCGGTCCGCAGCCTGACGTTCGGAACCAGCCGCATGGTTCAGCGCGACATCCTGCTTGGCCTGGCCACGCCTGAGCACAAGGAGCGCGTCGTGGCGCTCCTGCTCGTCACCTTCGGGCTGACGCCGGAAGACGCCGAGCGCATCAGCCGGGAATCGGCGCTGCGGGCTGCGCAGATCCAGGACCAGGTCCCGCTGAGCGCGATCTAACGTCACATTACAAGCCCGTCATGTGACGTGCGGCATGGTTGACCCTAAGGTCCGGCCAACTTCGCTTGAGCTTCTCCGGAGACCCTATGAAACGGCGCACGTTCCTTGCCGCATCTGGCGCATTCGCCGCTGCCGCGACCCTGCCCATCAGCGCACTCGCCCAGGCCGGCGCCAGCGCCATGACCGCGGAGTGGATCGGTCCCTATGGCGGCGTTCCGGCCTTCGACAAGGTGGCGACCGCCGACTTCGTTCCGGCCCTGACCGCCGCGATGAAGGCCGACACGGCCGAGATCAACGCGATCGCCAACAACCGCGCCAAGCCGACCTTCGACAACACCATCGCGGCCCTGGAACGCTCTGGCGGCATGCTCGACCGGGTCGACACCTTCTACGGCATCTGGAGCGGCACGCTCTCGACCCCGGAGATGCGCGCCATCGAGAAGGAAATGTCGCCCAAGCTGTCGGCGCACAGCGACGAGACCCTGCAGAACGCCAAGCTCTTCGCGCGTATCGAGGCCGTCTACAACGACCGCGCCAAGCTGACGCCCGAGCAGCAGCGCCTGACCTGGGTGTATTGGAACCGCTTCGTGCGCGCCGGCGCCAAGCTGTCGCCCGCCGACAAGGCGCGCGTCGCCCAGATCAACCAGGAACTGGCTGGCCTGTTCACCAACTTTAGCCAGAACCTGCTGGCCGACGAGACCGACTACGTCCTCTATCTGCGCACCGAGAGCGAGCTGGCCGGCCTGCCCGACGACGTCCGCGCCGCCGCCGCGACCGCGGCCGAGGAACGTGGTCGCAAGGGCGAGTACGCCTTCCTCAACACCCGGTCCTCGATGGATCCATTCCTGACCTATTCGAAGCGCCGCGATCTGCGCGAGAAGGTCTGGCGCACCTACTACAGCCGCGGCGACAACGGCGACGCCAAGGACAACAACGCCAATATCCAGAAGATCCTGAAGCTGCGCTACGAGCGCGCCCAGCTGCTGGGCTTCCCGACCCACGCCCACTGGCGCCTCGACAACGCCATGGCCAAGACGCCCGACGCAGCCATGGAGCTGATGATGCGGGTCTGGCCCTCGGCCATCGCGCGTGTGAAGGAAGAGGTCGCCGAGATGCAGGCGATCGCCGATCAGGAGAAGGCCGGCGTCAAGATCGAGCCCTGGGACTACCGCTTCTACGCCGAGAAGGTCCGCAGCGCCCGCTACGACCTCGACATGAACCAGATCAAGCCGTACATGCAGATGGAGAAGCTGCGCGAGGGCATGTTCTGGGCCGCGGGCGAGGTCTACGGCTTCAGCTTCGAGCAGGTCTCAGGCCTGCCGGTCGCTCACCCCGACATCCGCATCTGGGAGGTCAAGGGCCGCGACGGCCAGCATATCGGCCTCTGGTACTTCGACCCCTATGCGCGGACCGGCAAGCGCTCCGGCGCCTGGATGAACGCCTATCGGAACCAACAGAAGTTCGACAAGCCGATCACCACGATCGTCTCCAACAACTCGAACTTCGTGAAGGGCGCGCCCGGCGAGCCGGTGCTGATCTCGTGGGACGACGCCGAGACAATGTTCCACGAGTTCGGCCATGCCATCCACGGCCTGAACTCGAATGTGAACTATCCGACGGTGTCGGGTACCGCGGTCGCCCGCGACTATGTGGAGTTCCCCAGCCAGATCAACGAGCACTGGCTGCCGACCAAGCAGGTGCTGTCCAAGTTCGCCCTGCACCACAAGACCGGCGAGCCGATTCCGCAGGCCCTCGTCGACAAACTGGAAAAGGCCAAGACCTTCCGCCAGGGCTTCGACGTCACCGAGTACCTGTCCTCGGCGCTGATCGACATGAAGCTGCACCTCGCCGGCGGAGCGGACATCGATCCCGACGCCTTCGAGCGCGACGAACTGACCAAGCTCGGCATGCCGCCTCAGGTGGTCATGCGTCACCGCACCCCGCAGTTCGGCCACGTCTTCGCGTCCGACGGCTATTCGGCCGGCTACTACAGCTACCTGTGGTCCGAGACCCTGGCTCTCGACGTGGTCGACGCCTTCAAGGCCTCGCCCGGCGGGATGTACGACAAGGCGATGGCCAAGAAGCTGCATGACAACGTCATGAGCGTCGGCAACTCCATCGACCCGGCGATCGCCTATCGCAACATGATGGGCCGCGACGTCGATGTGACGGCCTATCTCCGCGACAAGGGCTTCCCGACTACCTGATCGGCGCCTCAGCGTTCGTCCCGGCGCCTGCCGCCGGGACGATACACATGGTGATGGCCCCCAGAGGCCCAGGGTCCTGGAACGAAACGACCCCCGCGCGCATTTTCCAGCAAAGCTTGTTGCGCTCGTCCCGACGCGCCCTCGTCTCGTTCAGGAATACATATGCGCCCATCGAATTTTACCGCGGCCCTGTTGGCCGTGACTCTCGCCCTTCCGGCCTCGGCCTACGCCCAGCCGACCATGCGCCAGGGCAATCCGCTCTCCTCGATTTTCGGCTGTGACGCCGGCGGCAACAAACAGACCGGCGGCGCGGTGATCGGCGGCTTGGTCGGCGGCGTGCTCGGCAACAACCTCGCGAAGAATGAACGCGGCCTCGGCACTGTGCTCGGCGCGGCGGCCGGCGCGGCCGCAGGCTCCTATGTCGGTTGCCGCATGCAGCGCAGCGACCAGCAGAAGGCCCAGATCGCCGCCCAGAACGCCCTGGACCGCGGCGGCTCGCAAAGCTGGAGCAACCCGCAGACGGGCGCGTCCGGCGATGTGCGGGTAGTCTCGACCAGCACCAGCCAATCCTCGAACTATCCGCCGGTTTCGATGAGCGGAATGCGGTTCGCCGCCGGCGTTGAACCGGTGTCGAACTACGCCGCCGCCGGCGGCCGCTACAAGTCAGCCAACACAGTCAATCTGCGCGGTGGCCCCTCGACCTCGGCCCCGGTGGTCGGCAAGCTGCGCCCTGGCGAAACCATCGACGCCGTGGCGCGCGTCAGCGGCGGTGACTGGATCCTCGCGGGCCGCGACGGCGTGGCGATAGGCTACGTCGCCCAGAGCGTCGTCAGGCCGGTCAGCAACGGCCAGACCTATGCCAGCGGCGCCGAGACCTGCCGCACCTTCGACCAGACGATCCGCACCCAAGGCGGCGCGCCGGAAACCCAGCGCCACACCGCCTGCAAGGGCGGCAACGGCGAATGGGTCGTGCAGAGCTAGGGAGCATGGCGTGGAGGGGCGCGAAGACGCCCCTCCACGCCTTCCCAACCCGCTCAATCCCAGAGATTGCCCTCAAGCGTCCGCCCGGTTTCCAGCAGGGTCTTGAGGTTGGACAGCACCGCCGGCCAACCCTTGGCCATCCCGCTCGCCATCCCCGACCCGGCTTCCAAGTCGCTATGGGTCACGGTCAGCTTGGCGTTGGGCCCCACCGGCGAGATATCGAAGGTCACCTTCGAGTGCCGCGACTCGTCCTGCGGGTCGCTCGGCGTCCCCCAGCTGATGACCATGCGGCTGGGCGGATCGATCTCAACGACCGTGCCGATCAGATCGACCGTGCCGCTCTCGTCCAGCCGCACGTGCCGCCAAGGCGAGCCCTGCTTCCAATCCGAGACATTGTAGTGCTCCCAATAGGCCTTGGTCAGGTCACGCTCGATAAGCGCGTTCCAGACCGTCTCCGGACTGGCGGCGATATAGACGACATAGACGAAGTTCGGGGCGCGCTCAGGCACGACGCTTCTCCTGCTTGGTTTCGATCTGTTCTTTGAAGTCGGTCAGGGCGTCCAGGCGGACGTCCTCGAACTTGCCCACCCAGCGGCGGACGATCTCGCCGATCGGCACGGGGTTCAGATAGTGCAGCTTCTCGCGACCGCGCCGCACGACGCTGATCAGGTTGGCGCCTTCCAGGATGGCCAGATGCTTGGTCACCGCCTGCCGTGACATCGGCAGGCCGGCGGTCAGCTCGGCCAGGGTCTGGCCATTGCGCGCGAACAGCGCATCCAGCAGAGCGCGGCGGCTTTCATCGGCAAGGGCGCGGAAGACGTCATCCATGGCGCGAACAATAGGCAACCATTTGGTTGCCCGTCAAGGCGCCATGCCCACGCCCGTCATCCTCCGGTCAGCCGCAGGCTGATCCGGGGAACCCAAGCGGCCGAGCAAGTTCTGAAACTCAGCTTGGGTCACTCGGATCTCGCTACGCGAGCCCGGAGGATGACGAGCGTGGGCGCGGCCAGAACGCTCAATCCTTGACCTAATCCGTCCACAGGCGCATAAGCGCGCCCTTCTGGCGCATAGCATTCGCGCCCTCCACCGCCACGACCCCTGCGACTGATGCAGGACGAGGGCGGAGAGGCCCCCCGTCGACGTGATCGTCCACGGGGGTCGATTGCGTTTGGGCCGACAGGAGTTTCACCGCGTGTTCGACGCACTTACAGATCGGCTTTCCGGGGTATTCGACCGCCTGTCCGGGCGTGGCGTACTTTCGGAAAAGGATATCGACGAAGCCCTGCGCGAGGTGCGTGTCGCCCTGCTTGAGGCCGACGTCGCCCTGCCCGTCGTTCGCGAATTCATCTCCAAGGCAAAGGAACGGGCCACCGGCGAGGAGGTGATCCGTTCGATCCGCCCCGCCGACCAGGTCGTCAAGATCACCTATGACGGCCTGATCGAAATGCTGGGCGGCGAGGAGCCCGAGGGCCTGAACCTCGCCCTCAATCCGCCGACCGTGATCCTGATGGCCGGCCTGCAAGGGTCGGGTAAGACCACCACGGCCGGCAAGCTGGCCCTGAAGCTCGTCAAGGACCGTAAGAAAGTCCTGCTGGCCTCGCTCGACACTCGCCGTCCGGCCGCCATGGAGCAGCTCGCCCTGCTGGCGACCCAGGCCGGCGTCGAGAGCCTGCCGATCGTGGCCGGCCAAGCGGCTACCGACATCGCCAAGCGCGCCATGTCGGCCGCGCGCCTGCAAGGCTACGACGTCCTCATCCTCGACACCGCCGGGCGCACGACGCTCGATGAGGCGATGATGAGCGAAGCGGCCGAGATCGCGAAGATCGCGAACCCGGCCGAGACACTGCTGGTCGCCGACAGCCTGACCGGCCAAGACGCAGTTCGCACCGCCAAGGCCTTCCACGAACGCCTGCCGCTGACCGGCCTGGTGCTGACGCGGGCCGACGGCGACGGCCGCGGCGGCGCTGCTCTGTCGATGCGCGCGGTCACCGGCCTGCCGATCAAGTTCCTCGGCGTTTCGGAAAAGATCGACGGCCTGGACGTGTTCGATGCCCGCCGGGTCGCGGGCCGGATACTCGGACAAGGCGACGTCGTCGCCCTGGTCGAGAAGGCCTCCCAGGACCTGGACGTGGCCAAGACCGAGGCCATGGCCAAGAAGCTGGCCAAGGGCCAGTTCGACCTCGACATGATGTCCGAGCAGTTCGCCCAGATGAAGAAGATGGGCGGCATGGAAGGGCTGATGGGCATGCTGCCCGGGGTCCAGAAGGCCAAGAAGCAGCTCGCCGAAGCCAACATCTCCGACAAGACCCTCGATCGCCAGCAGGCCATCATCTCCTCGATGACCAAGCAGGAGCGGAAGAAGCCCGACATCCTGCAGGCCTCGCGCAAGCGCCGGATCGCCAAGGGCGCCGGCGTCGACGTCGCCGAGGTCAACCGCTTGCTCAAGCAGCATCGCCAGATGGCCGACGCCTTCAAGATGATGAGCCGTGACGGCGGCAAGGGCTTCGCCCGCATGGCCGGCATGATGGGCGGCGGCGGTATGGACCGTTTGAAAGCCATGGGCGGCGGCAAGATGCCGACGCCCGATCCCAAGCAATTGGAAGAACTCGGCAAGCTCGCCGGCCAACCGGGCGGACTGCCCGGCCTCGGGTCCGGCCTGCCGAAGCTTCCCGGCCTCGGCGGCTTGCCGGGCCTCAATCCCTTCAAGAAATCCTAGAGCTTACAAAGGACTAACCATGCTCAAGATTCGCCTCGCCCGTGGCGGCGCCAAGAAGCGCCCCTACTACTCGATCGTCATCGCTGACAGCCACTCGCCCCGCGACGGCCGCTTCATCGAAAAGGTCGGGTCCTACAACCCGATGCTGAAGAAGGAAGATCCGACGCGCGTGACGCTGAAGATCGAGCGCATCCAAGAGTGGATCGGCAAGGGCGCCCAGCCGACCGACCGCGTTGCGCGTTTCCTGGCCCAAGCCGGCCTGGTGAAGTGGGAACACGGCAACAACCCGCAAAAGGCCGTCCCGGGTCAAAAGGCCAAGGAACGTGCTGAAGAGCGCGCTCAACGCGAAACCGACCGCGCCGCGGCCGCCGCCGAAGCCGCCGCTCAGCCGGCTCCGGAACCGGAACCCGTTGTCGAAGAAGCTCCCGCCGCCGAAGCTCCGGCTGCTGAAGAAGCTGCTCCGGCCGCTGAAGAAGCTCCGGCCGCTGCTGAAGAAGCCGCTCCGGCCGACGCCGAAAAGACCGAAGGCTAATACCGATACCGCTCATCCCGGCGAAAGCCGGGACCCAGGCGGCGCTATAGTTTGGGCCCCGGCCAAGGTCGGGGTGAGCGAGTTTTGGAACCACGGTCATGAGCGACGAGTCGCGCAATCTCCTTCTTGTCGCTCAGATCGGGGGCGCCCATGGCGTCCGCGGCGAACTGAAGATCACCACCTTCACCGCCGATCCAATGGCGTTGGCCAACTATCGCAACCTGCTGCGGCAGGATGGGAGCCCGGCTGTCGTCATCGCCTCGGCTCGGCCGGTGAAGGGCGGTCTTGTGGCGCGCCTGAAGGGCGTCGATGATCGCAACGCCGCCGAAGCCATGCGCGGCCTGAAGCTCTACATCACTCGTGACGTCCTGCCCGAGCCCGAGGAAGACGAGTATTATCTCGCCGACCTGATCGGCCTGACCGTCGAGACTGAGGCCGGCGAAGTGCTGGGCAAGGTCAAGCTCGTCCAGGACTTCGGAGCGGGCGACCTGCTGGAAATCCAGCCGAAAGCCGGCGCCAGCTGGTGGCTGCCCTTCACCCGCGAAGCCGTGCCCCAGGTGCGGATCGCCGAAGGCAAGATCATCGCCGCCCCGCCCACGATGATCGAAGACGAACCTACGATGCCGGAAGCGGACTGAGCTCAAGGCTCGATTGGGATTGAGTAAACTCACCCCCGCTCATCCCGGCGAAAGCCGGGACCCAGATCTCATGGGTCCGCGGTCGATTGGATCAGCTCGGAACCTGTAGAACCCACATCTGAACTACTCCATCTGGATCCCGGCTTTCGCCAGGAGGAGCGGTATTGGGTGTGGACTTAGCTGGCCGCCATCCGGGCCAGCAGAGCGGCCCCTGCCGGGGTGATGTTCCAGCCCTCGCGGCTGCGCTCCGCCATGCCCAGTTCGGTCAGGGCGCGTGCGTCGGCGATGTTCACAAACGGCACGGGCTCGCCGTCCCGCTTCCGCGCCAAATCCCGCAAGGCTTCGATTTGGCCGCTGGTCAGATCATCCATCAGGACAGATTACACCCTCGCGCCCTCGGCGCTCCACACGATCGGTGGCCGGCCCCTCAACGAGGCCGGCGCCACGTCCTACTTCTTCAGCCGCATCAGGCCCTCTTGGGCCACCGAGGCGACCAGTTCGCCCTTGGCGTCATAGATCGCGCCGCGCACGAACCCACGACCGCCCGAAGCGCTGGGGCTGTCCTGGGTATAGAGATGCCAGTCGTTGAAGTTCGACGGCTTGTGGAACCACATGGCGTGGTCGAGGCTGGCCGATTGCAGGCCCGGCGTCTGCCAAGCGACGCCGTGCGGCCGCATCGCGGTCGACAGCAGGTTCATGTCGGACGCGTAGGCCAGGATCACTTGATGCATGCGCGCCTCGTCGCCGATCGGCGCCACGGCCCGCATCCAGGTGTCGCTCTTGGGTTCGCCCGCCTTGGGCTTGCGGCCAAAGCCATAGTTGTCGCGACCCAGCATCTCGATCGGACGCGGACGGTTCATCATCCGCCGCATCTCTTCAGACGCGTTTTCCAGCATCTTGGCCTTCTGAGCGTCGGCCTCGGCGGCGTAGGTCTCCGGACCCGGAACGTCGGGCATCGGGGCCTGGTGCTCGAAACCCTCCTCGGCCACCTGGAACGAGGCGGCGAGATTGAAGATCTGTTTGCCGTTCTGGACTGCGATCACGCGGCGGGTGGTGAAGGTGCCGCCATCGCGCGAGCGATCGACCTCGAACAGGATCGGGATGCGCGGATCGCCTGGACGGATGAAATAGCAGTGCAGGGAGTGGCAGATCCGGTCTTCGACCGTCTCATAGGCCGCCAGCAGCGACTGGGCGATCACTTGGCCGCCGAAAATCCGGCCGGGGCCGTCCTCAGGGGAAACACCACGGAAGAGATTCACCTCGATGCGTTCGAGGGCGAGGGTTTCGACGAGAATTTCCGGCGTTTCCATGGGGTCTCTAAAAATGCTGCAACTGCGAAAGGACTTGGCTTAATCCCTTGCTCTCCAGTCGGCAAGGCGCGGCATAGTGGCGTTCGGCCGCGCGCGAGGATGGAAAACCTGCGTCACTTCGTCCACAAGCCGCCTCATGAGCTTTGACGCCACCGTCCTGACCATGTTTCCCGAGGCCTTTCCGGGGCCTCTCGGCGTGTCCCTGATCGGCACCGCCTGGCGCGAGCATGGGCTTTGGACATTGGAAACAGTGGACATTCGGGGCTTTTCCAAGGATAAGCGCGGCTTCCTCGACGACACCCCTGCGGGTGGCGGCCCGGGACAAGTGATGCGAGCGGACGTCATCGCGGCTGCGCTGGATAGCGTGGACCGTCGGGGACGGCCGCTTTTGTACATGAGCGCACGCGGCAGACCCCTGACCCAGGCGCGCGTTCGAGAGTGGGCTGACGGGCCTGGACTGATCGTCCTGGCTGGCCGGTTCGAAGGGGTGGACCAGCGGGTGCTCGACAGCCGCGGGTTCGAGGAAATCGCCGTTGGCGATGCGGTGCTCGCCGGTGGCGAAGCTGCAGCGCTGGTGACGATCGAAGCGTGCGTAAGGCTCGTGCCCGGCGTCCTCGGCCAGGCTGCGAGCTTGAGTGAAGAGAGTTTCGAGGACGGGCTTCTGGAGCATCCGCAGTACACGCGACCGCGGGAATTCGAGGGGCTTGAGATTCCCGAAGTGCTGCTGAGCGGCCACCACGCGCAAGTGCGAAAGTGGCGTGAGGCGCAGCGGGAAGATGCGACGCGGGAGCGACGGCCAGACCTCTGGGCGCAGCGATCCGCCAAATAACAGGCAAGGGGCGAGTAAAGCCCAGTGAACAAGGACTAGACGACCATGAACATCATTCAGCAGCTCGAAAAAGAAGAAGCCGATCGCCTGATCGCCACCCGCGCGATCCCTGACTTCCAGCCGGGCGACACGCTCCGCGTCAACGTGAAGATCAAGGAAGGCGAGCGCGAGCGCGTCCAGGCTTACGAAGGCGTCTGCATCGCCCGTCAAGGCGGCGGCATCAACGAGAGCTTCACCGTCCGCAAGATTTCGTTCGGCGAAGGCGTGGAACGCGTGTTCCCGCTCCACTCCCCGAACATCGACTCCATCGAAGTGAAGCGTCGCGGCGTCGTTCGTCGCGCCAAGCTGTACTATCTGCGCGATCGTCGCGGGAAGTCGGCCCGGATCGCCGAACGTCAACAGGCCCCCGGCGCCAAGGCCGCCGCAGCGGCGAGCGAAGCTTCCGAAGGCTAAGCCTTCAAAGCCTGATATTCAAACGGCGGCCGTGGAGACACGGCCGCCGTTTTCGTTTGTGGGTCTCGAACGCGGCAGGTCGGCCACAACTCCAATCAGGAGCGTTACTGACCGGCCGGAGACGCCCCGTGCGCGCCAAGGGCCCGCCCAGCGCATCCTGGCCGAAGTGCTGTCCTATGAGGACAGAGTTCGCCGTCAGCCGAGGATACGCGCCTTCTGAACGGCGAATTCCTCCTCGGTCAGCACGCCCGAGGCGCGCAGGTCGGCCAGCTTCTGCAGCTTGCCGATCGCCTCATCGGTCAATCCCCCTGGCGCGGCGGCGGGCGCGGCCGCGGCAGGCGGCGGTGCAGGCTCGGCGGCGGCCGGTGCGGGAGCAGCGCCCGCCGCCTGACGGGCGGCCACCTTGCCGGAGACGGCCGTAGCGGTCCCGGCGATCACGGCGGTGCGGGCGGCGGTTTGCGCCGTGCGTCCGAGCAGACTCGGGCGACCTCTTCTGGATCCGACCAAGGTCGACCTCCTCATCTAAGGTTTGACCGGACGCGGACACCCGCCAACCGGAACCAAAAACCTACGTTCGGTGGCGCGGGTCGGCAAGTCAACTTTATGGCGACTAAGGTGAAGCTTCGGTCGCGAGGGCCTATCCCTCGGCCCACGCCGTCCAGGCGCGCATGACCGGTGCGAAGTCGGTTGGGTTTGTCTCGTAGAGCAACTGGTCGCCCTCGAGGTCATCCAAGGCTGCGCGCTCTTGGTCCAGAAGGCCGCGACCGGATGAACCCAGCTTGCATCGTCCAGCGTCCCCGGCCGCAGCGTCAGGGAGTGCGGACCGCCGGGCGGCTCTGTGAAGACCCGCACGCCGCACTTAGCGCAGAACCTCTGGGGAATGACCGCCCCGGAGTCAGCGGTCCGCAGCCAGGTCGCGGGCTCGCCCTCGGTCAGCTCGAAATCCTTGCGCAGCACCGACATGCCCAGACTGAACGCCGAACCGGTCAGGGTCTGGCAAGCGGTGCAGTGACAGGAATAGATCCCCAATGGCGCCCCGCTCAGCCGGTAGCGGATAGCTCCGCAGGCGCAGCCGCCGGCCACCGGGAAGTCAGGCAAGCGGCTCATGGCGGCGGCCCCTCAACGTGCACGTGGCCCGAGGCTGACGTCAGGCGGCGCTCGCCAGCACCCTCTCGAGGCTATCGTCCAGGCTGGGCGTCCCGTCGATCTCCAGCACCGGGCAAGGCAGGGTCGCGAGCCAATGGCGATGCTGCTCGAGGCTGCGGCCTGGGAAGCCGGGTTGATCGTAGCCGCGCGCCCACTCGACAAAGGCCAGATGCGCCTCGTGCATGTCGCCGCCGGGCTCGATCGCCGCGCCATAGCGCTCACGCTCGCGGCGCAGCAGTCGCTCCAGACGAATCTCCGGTGGGACGCGCAGGAAGACCACGAGGTCAAAGCGGGGGATGAACACCTCCCCCCAGGAGACCAGAGACCCTGAGATCACCCACGACCTGCGCCCGGCCATCTGCGCCTCCATGAGGGCGATGCGCTCCTCCACCGGCCGCTTCGTGGTGAAGGGCGGATCGGTCGCCTCCCAGAAGAAGGTGTCAGTGTCCAGGTGAGGGCAGGCCAGGCGCTCGGCCAGCGCCCCGCCCAGCGTGGTCGTGCCCGACGACGATGCGCCGACGATGTGGATGCGGGCCGCCGTCATGCTCTAGGCCTGCCGCCCCTCGGCGATGAACGCCTGGAAGCCGGCGACCAGGTGGTCGAACATCAAGCGCATTCGGCGGTGGCCCTTCAGGTTCTCGTGCATGGCGATCCACACCTCGAGCTCGAAATGGAAGGCGTTGGCGAGCACCGGGGTCAGGCCATAGCGGCGCGCGAGTAGGTGCTGGCAGGCGCCAACCCCGACCCCGGCGCGGATCGCCGCGATCTGGGCCATGTCGTTGTCGGAGCGGAAGGCGAAACGCTCGCGGGTCACCTCCCACGGCAGCTCCAGATCGGCGAGCGCGGCCAGAGCCGGCATCTCGCGATCGAACCCAACCACGGTGTGGTTGTCCATCTCCTCGAGGCTTTCAGGCGCGCCGAAACAGGCGATGTAGTCGGGCGAGGCGTAGAACCCGATCCCGAGCGCGCCGACCTTGCGCGCCACCAGCGCGCCTTGCGTAGGGCGCATCATACGCACGGCGATATCGGCGTCGCGGCGCGAGAGATCCTCGGCCTTGTTCGACAGCACCAGTTCGATGTCGATCTCCGGATGCTCGCGCCGGAACGCCCCCAGAATGGTGGGCAGGACCTCGGTCCCGATGATCTGGCTGGCGGTGATCCGGATCGCGCCCTTGAGGGAGTCGGCAGCGCCCGAAGCGTCCCGCATCGCCGCAGCGGCGGCGGCGTACATCTCGGCCAGGTGCGGCTGAAGCTGGTAGGCGAGGTCGGTCGGCGTCAGGCCGCGCGGCGAGCGCAGGAACAGCGGCGCGCCCAATTTCTGTTCAAGCGCCTCGATATGGCGCCCCAGGGTAGGCTGCGTCAGCCCCCGCGACTTCGCGGCCGCCGACAAGCTTCCCGCCTGGAGCACCGCGTGCAAACTCTGGAACAGGTCCCAATCGGCGTTCGCCATGGACCTATGAATAACTGATCCCGCGTCATCGGCAATTGCGTCGCATACTGGACTTTAGCCCCGCGCCGGAACTAGATGCCGCCCATGGTTGGCAAGACGCTTTATGACAAGATCTGGGACGCTCACGTCGTCGACGAACAAGACGGCGAGGCGATCCTCTATATTGACCTGCACCTCATCCATGAGGTGACGACGCCGCAGGCCTTCGCGGGCCTTCGCGCAGCGCATCGGCCTGTGCGTCGTCCGGACCGGACGCTCGCCGTGGCCGACCACAACATCCCCACTGAAGGCCAGGCGCTCGGCGTCGGCGCGGTGGCCGATGAAGAGGCTCGTCTCCAGCTTCAGACGCTCGAACGGAACGTCAAGGACAACGGCATCGAGTTCTTCCCGATGGGCGATATCCGCAACGGGATCGTCCACGTGGTCGGCCCCGAGCAGGGCCGCACTCAGCCGGGCATGACCATCGTCTGCGGCGACAGCCACACCTCGACCCACGGCGCGTTCGGAGCCCTGGCCCAAGGCATCGGCACCTCGGAGGTCGAGCACGTCCTGGCGACCCAGACCCTTCGGCAGAAGAAGTCGAAGAACATGCGCGTCACCATCGACGGCAAGCCCGCGCCCGGCGTTGGGGCCAAGGACTTCGCCCTGGCCGTCATCGGTGAAATCGGCACCGCCGGCGGCACCGGCTATGTGATCGAGTTTGCCGGCGAGGCGATCCGCGACCTTTCGATGGAAGGCCGGATGACGCTCTGCAACCTGACCATTGAGGGCGGCGCGCGCGCCGGTCTGGTGGCTCCGGACCAGACCACCTTCGACTACATGATGGGCCGCCCCGCCGCGCCGAAGGCCGGCGCCTGGGAAGTCGCCCAGTCATACTGGAAGACGCTCTATTCGGATGATGATGCGGTGTTCGACCGCGAAGTCCGGCTGGACGCCGCCAAGATCGCGCCGCTGGTCACCTGGGGCACCAGCCCTGAGGACGTCATCGCCATCAGCGACGCCGTGCCGGCTCCGGAGGCCTTCGCCAGCACCGACAAGCGTGCGTCCGTCGCCCGGGCGCTCGACTATATGGGCCTGGAGGCCGGCCAACCGATCACAGACGCCAAGATCGACGTGGTGTTCATCGGCTCCTGCACCAACAGCCGTATCGAAGACCTCCGCTCGGCCGCCGAAGTGGTCCAGCACGCTTTCGTCCACGGCAAGCTGGTGGCGCCGCACGTCCGCGCCATGGTCGTGCCGGGTTCGGGCCTGGTGAAGGCCCAGGCCGAGGAAGAAGGCCTGGACGCCATCTTCAAGGCGGCTGGCTTCGACTGGCGCGAGCCGGGTTGCTCGATGTGCCTGGGGATGAACCCCGACCGTCTGGCGCCGGGCGAACGCTGCGCCTCGACCTCCAACCGCAACTTCGAGGGCCGACAGGGCCGTGGAGGGCGCACCCACTTGATGAGTCCCGCCATGGCCGCCGCGGCGGCGATCGCGGGCCACATCGCCGATGTGAGAGACTTCATCTGATGATGAGCGCCCGCACCAGTTTCCTTGTCTGGTGGGGGCTTCCCATCCTGTGTGCGGGTCTTGGCGCCTTCCTCGCCAATTATCTCGACATGACCGGCGGCGGCGGTATTAGCCGCTCAGCGCTGCTGGCGGTGGTTGTTTACTTCGCGGTAGTCGGCTTCCTGGCGGTGATCTTCCGCGTCCGTCAAAGCCAAGTGCTGTTTGATGAGCGCGCCCGGTTCGACAAGCCGGTCGAGGCCGCAATGGTCGCCATGTGCGTCCCGGTGCTGGCGGCCGGGATCTGGTTCCTCGTCAATTCGTTCATCGCCGACCTTGGCCAGACCCGCACCTTCGATGGCCGGCTGCAGAGCGTCGACACCGTGGGCGCGTTCGGCCGGACCTACGCCATCGACCTCGACGAGACCGGCTACCCGCTGATCCTGCAGTGCCGCCTGCAGCGCAACTGCGGCAGCCCCGTCCCGCTGCTGCAACTCAAGCCCGGAACACCGATCCAGGCTGAACTGCTCGATGGCCAGGTCGTCGGCCTCAAGGTCGCCGGCAAACAATATGTCGACGCCGATCAACAACGCCGCATGCGACTGTTGATTGGCGGCGGGCTGCTGGTGCTGCTCGGCCTCTACACGGCCACCTTCGCCGCCGTCTCCATCCGGCTGCTGTTCGCCGGGGAGGAAGACCAGAGCCAGCCCCTGAACACCGTGTGGGGCGACCAATGATCACCGGGCTGGACCACGTCGCCCTGGCGGTGAACGACCTCGACGCCGCGATCGCCGCCTATACCGCCCTGCTCGGCCGCAAGCCGAACTGGGTCGGCGGCGACGGCGGGGCGCGGCACGCCTGGTTCCAGCTGCCCAACATGGCGCTCGACGTGATCACCCCCCATGGCGAGGGCGCGTTCGGCGACACCATCCGCAAGCACCTGGCAGAACATGGCGAGGGCATATGGGCCCTGGCCTTCACCGTCTCCGACATCGAGGCGGCGACCAAGCTGCTCGGCCGGCGCGGGTTGCGGGGCTCGGCGCCCGGCCCCGTCCGCTCGACCCACGAGGACGGACGCAAGCGTTACTGGACGACTTCGTCTCTAACCCCAGCCGACACCGGCGGCCTGACCATTCTTCTGGCCGCGCCGCCCCGCGACGGCGTGGCCTGGCCGCTCTCCGAACCCTTGGACGACGAGGCCGCCGCGGTGACCCAGCTCGACCACGTGGTGATCAACACCGCCAATCCCGACCGCGCCTTGGCGGTCTACGGCGCCAAGCTCGGCCTCGACCTGCGGCTTGACCGGTCGAACGCCGAGTGGGGCGTGCGGCAACTGTTCTTCCGCTGCGGCGACGCTGTGGTCGAGATGGGCGCCAGTTTGAAGACCCCCGCCTCCGACGCGCCTGACCGCTTCGGCGGCCTGGCTTGGCGGGTCGCCGATCCTGACGCGGTCCAGGCCCGGATCGCCGCCGCCGGCTTCGACGTCTCGGACGTGCGTACCGGCCGAAAGCCAGGCACCAAGGTCTTCACGGTGCGCTCCGGCGTTCCGGCCGCTCCGGCCCTGATGATCGCCCAAGGCGTCGTCGTCGAATGAGACTGGCGCTCTTGCTCGCCAGCTTGGCCACGCCCGTCGCCGCCCACAGCCTGCCGGTCAAGGTGCAGGACGGTGCGGCGTGGACGATGACCGTTGAGCAGTCGCGGGAGACCAAGCGCGGCGACAAGGTCCAGGCCTGGACCTTTCTCAACACCCAGCGGCTAAGCCTGTCAGGCGACCGGCTGACCGTCACCCCGATTTCAATCAAGGCCGAGGCCGGCCCATCGCAGCAGGCGGCAGCCGCTCGCACCCTGTCCGTCCCCGTGATCATGACGGTCGATGAGACCCTGTCCCCCGAGGAAATCGTCAACCGGCCGCAGGTGAGCACGGCCGTTAGCGCGATGCTCCAAGGCGCCGGTATCGGCGCCGACGAAAAGGCGGCCATGGCGAAGGTGTCCCCCGCCCTGGTTGACGCCACCGTGGACGCCCTGGCCAAAGGCGACCTCGTACGGACCGCGCTCGCCCAAGGCGCCGACCTCGAACTTGGCGTCGCCACACCATACGAGGATCGCCTGCCCAATCCGCTGGGTGGTCCGCCCATCTTGTCGAAAGCCAGCTTCACCTTGGAGTCCTACGACGCCAAGACCGGACGCGCCGTGATCTCATGGCGCCAGCAGCTCGATCCGGGATCGACACGCGAGAGCATCGGCCTGGCATTGAACGCCCTGACGGCCAAGATTGCACCTGAGCGGGTCGATGAGGCGCGAGCCGCCTTCGCCAAGATGACCGTGACCCGTGACGACGCCTGTCGTCATGAGATAGATATCCCAACCGGCATCGCCGTCCGGGTCGAATGCTCCAGCCTGATGACCAGCGGCGTCGGCGACGAAACTGGTCAGGTCAGAGACCGCTGGATCATCACTCAGACCTTGCCCGAAACCTCTGCTAAGATGAACTGATGCAAGCCTTCACCAAGCTCGACGCCAAGATCGCTCCCCTGCCCCTGGCCAACATCGACACCGACCAGATCATCCCCAAGCAGTTCCTGAAGACCGTGGAACGCGAAGGGTTGTCCAAGGGACTGTTCTACGACTTCCGCTTCGACGAAGAGGGGAAGGTGAAGCCCGACTTCATCCTCAACCGTCCGGAATACAAGGGCGTCGGCGTGCTGGTGGCCGGCGACAACTTCGGCTGCGGATCGTCGCGCGAGCATGCGCCGTGGGCGTTGATGGATTTCGGGATCAGCTGCGTGATCTCGTCCAGCTTCGCCGACATCTTCTACAACAACTGCTTCCAGAACGGCCTGCTGCCCGTGGTGCTGGCGCCCGACCAAGTCCAGACGCTGATGGACGAAGCCAAAGGCGGCAACCACATGGTCACCGTCGATCTTGAGAGCCAGAGCGTGATCTCGCCGTCGGGCCAGAAGTTCACCTTCCAGATCGACGCGCAGCGGAAGGAAAAGATGCTGAAGGGCTTGGACGCCATTGGCGAGACCCTGCAGGCCGCGGCGTCCATCGACGTCTATGAAGGCAAGCGCGCCATCAGCCAGCCCTGGCTGGAACGCGCGTGACCCTGTTGATCGCCGGGACGGTGCGCGTTCCGGCGGCGAACCTCGCGGGCTTCCGCCCCCACATGCTGGCCATGCTCGAGGCCAGCCGCGCCGAGGATGGCTGCATCGCCTATTCCTACGCTGAGGACGTGGCCGAGCCGGGCCTGATCCGGGTGTTCGAAGCCTGGCGCGACCAGGCGGCCTTGGACGCCCATTTCCAAACGCCGCACATGGCGACCTGGCGCAGCCATTGGCCGGCGTATGGCGTCTCTGACCGCCAGCTCTCGGCCTACGACGTCGCCGCCGAGCGGCCGCTCTAGCCTCAGGCCGCCTGCAGATAGGCCGGAACGCCCTGCACTTCGGGGCGATAGACGTGCGCGGGCGCGCGGAACAGCCGGTCTATCTCGAACCTGACCTGCGCCTCGGCGTCGTACTGGGCTCGCAGACCCGCTGCGCGCGCCGCGACGTCCGGACCTGCGGTCTCTTCCGGCGTCATGAACAGGCCAAGCCTGCGGCTTGCCGCGCCGGCGTCGGCCCGCGCGGTCGCCATCGAGAGTGGAATGGCAAGGACCAGGCCCACCGTCACCGGACTGGTCCAGGCCAGCAGCACTGGATCAAGCGCCAGCGCCGCACCGCCCCAGCCTAGGCCGAGCAAGGTGTGCAACCAGTGGCGGCTCCAGGCCCGCTTGAATTTCAGCCGTCCCTCGTCGCGTTGTTGCGCCGCCCAACCCGAGTGACGTCCACGCAGCACATCGACCACCGCGCGGCTGTGCATCAGCATGAAGATCGGCGCCATCAACGCAGACAACGCGACCTCGCCGACGACGCTAAGGGCCAGGCCCAGGACCCCGCCGCATGCTTCCCGCGCCGCACGGTCGCGAGCGACCAGAACGGCGCCCAACAGCTTGGGAATCAGCAACAGCGCCATGGTGGCGGCGAACAGCGCGCCGGCCATCGAAGCCTCAAGGGCGTGACCCGCGCCGCGTTGCTGGAACCAGACCACCCCGCCAAGGACCAGGAAGGCCAGCCAAAGCGGCGCGGTGAGATAGGCCAGCACACCGCGGGCCAGATGCAGACGACTGACCCAGTGCAGCCCCTTGGCGCCCAGCACAGCGCTGTGTTGCAGGTTGCCCTGGCACCAGCGGCGGTCGCGCACCGCCATATCGATCAGCGAGGGCGGGGCTTCTTCGTAGCTGCCGGTCAGGTCCGGCGCCATCCGAACGGCCCAGCCGCCGCGCCGCAGCAGTGCGGCCTCGACGAAGTCATGGCTCATGATGTGGCCACCGAACGGCTTGCCTGACTTGATGTGCGGCAGGCCCGCGCAGGCGGCGAAGGCGCGCGTGCGGATAATGGCGTTGTGGCCCCAATAATTCCCTTCGGCGCCCGACCACCAGGCCTGGCCCTGGGCGATCACCGGCCCGTAGACCCGAGCGGCGAACTGCTGGAGGCGGGCGAACAAGGTCGAGGCCCCGATGATCGACGGCAACGTCTGGATCAAGCCAACCTTGCGATCGCGCTCCATCGCCGCCGTCAGTCGAACGATGGTGTCGCCGGTCATCAGACTGTCGGCGTCCAGCACGATCATCGACTCGTAGCCGGCGCCGAAATTAGCGACCCAGTCGGCCACATTGCCCGCCTTCCGGTCGAGATTGACGGCGCGGCGGCGATAGAAGATCCGGTCCGGCGCTTCCAGCTTGAGACGCAGGCGCAGCACCCCGGTAGCCTCGGCCTGCGCGATGGCGCCGTCACGAGTGTCGGACAGGACAAAGATGTCATAGAGCTCGGAGACGCCCATGCCCGCCAGCTCTTCGTAGATCGCCTGGACACCCGACAGGATCCGGCCGGGGTCTTCGTTGTAGGTCGGCATCAGCAGCGCCGTGCGGCTGAAGATGATCGGTTGGGGCCGCCACGGCTCCAGGTCGCGGGCCCGCCACATCAGGACGAAGCCTGCGATCGCGCTGACAAAGGCAAAGGCGACCCAGGCGAACAGCAGCACAAACAGGGTCAGCATCGCCCCGTCCGCAACCGAGAAACCCATCGGCTCGAGCAGCCGCGCCATCACCGCGCTGGCGCCCAAGGTGGAAACTAAGGTCGCGCCGACCACCGCGGTCCGCCGCCAGGCGCGGCTGTCGAGGAAGGGCACGCAGGCCTGCCCCATCTCGTCCTTTTCCAGGCTCTGGATGGGCATCGCCAAGGGTCTGCGCGGCGGCAGGCTGCGCAAGGCAGGTCCCAGCTTGGGCTTCCAGGCTGTCGCGGCGGCGGGGCGGGCGGTCACGCGGTCCATCGGTATAGCCAAACCTCCGAGCAGGGCTTTCCGGACCGCGCCAACTGGGCGCGCAGATCGATTTCCCGGGCCTGGCCTGGATCGAGCTCGAAGCTGAGCCTTAGGCCGCGCGTCGCGGGATTAGGAAGCAGATGTTTCTCCAGGATTTCGCCCCGAGAGGCGGTGATGCTGACGCTGACCCCGTCGGCCGGAACGCCCACCGGCATGTCGAAGTCGACGACGAAACGCCGGCGGGACGGATTGGCTGCAGCGCCCGATCTTGTCTGTACGACGCGGGCGACGCCGGCCGCTGGCGGCTCCGCACCCCAATGAAGCCGGTAGGCGAAACTGGCCGGCCGACCGGCGCGCAGCGGCGCGGTGGGCGTCCAGAAGGCGGCGATGTTGTCTTCGTACTCGGTTGCGGCCGGCAGTTCGACCAGCCGCACCTGGCCAGGTCCCCAGGCGCCCTTCGGCTCCACCCAGAGGCTGGGCCGCAGATCATAGCGCGCCTCCAGGTCCTGATAGGCGCCCAGCCTGCGCTCACGTTGGATGAGGCCGAAGCTGCGCGGGTTCTTGTCCTGAAAGGCGCTCGTCTGGACCATGCGCGGATTGACCAGCGGCCGCCAAAGCTGCTCGCCGCGACCGTTGCTCACCGACAGGCCGTCGGAGTCGTGCACCCGGGGCCGGAAGTCGTCAAAGCGCCGCGTGGAGTCGCCTGCGAACAGGAACATGCTGGTCAGCGGCGCGATCCCGACATTAGCGATCGCGCGGCGCGGAAACACCTTGGCGCTGACGTCGAAAATCGTCGTCGCTCCTGGCGTCACGACGAACTTGAACGCGCCGGCGCAACTGGCGCTGTCCAGCAAGGCGAAGATGGTCAGGCTGCGCGCGCCCGGCGAGGGCCGTTCGATCCAGAACGAGCGAAAGATCGGGAACTCTTCCTGTCCGCCGGTTCCGATCGCCAGGCCGCGAGCCGACAGGCCATAGAGCATGTCCTTGGCCACGGCGCGGAAGTAGGACGCCCCCAGGAACACCGCGACCTCGTCGAAGTACGTCGCCTTGTTGATCGGGGCGTGGATACGGAAGCCGGCGAAACCGAGTTGCGGCGACAGGCCGGTCGGCGCGCCGCGCTTGAAATTGAACTGCTCGGTCGAATAGGCGATCGGCGTGGGCTGGCCTTGGCGCAGTTCGTATAGGTCGACCTGCTCGCGAAACAATCCGCCACGATGGAAGAACTGAAGCTGAAAAGGCAGGCCCTCGGGCTTCCACAGCGCCTTGGACGGATCAAAACGAATGTCCCGGTAGGCGTCGTAGTCCAGCTTCGAGAGGGCCGCGGGGAGATCTCGGGACGGAGGACTGAACGGCCGCCGCGACAAGGCGCCGGCCAGGGCCTGAACATCGGCCTCGCCAAAGCCCCGGCTTCGCGCCGCGTGTGCCGGAGCCGCCGCGCCGACTAGGGCGAGCGGGAGCGCAGCGATCAGATGGCGGCGGTTCGGCCCCCCAAGGACCGACCGGTCGAATCCAGACGATCCTTCGGGCACGCGTCTTCCAGCTAAGTGAACCTTACAGCCGGATGATCTCGCGGTTCGATGGGGCAAAACCAAGGCGTGCGCGGGTTTTACCCTAGGGACGGCCCCGAGGGCGCGCCCTATCGCCCACTATTTCAACACCCGGCCGGCATGGCGCCTGCGAAACCGTCGGCACGCTTCGCCTTGGGGGTTTTCCATCGCCCGGTCTTCGCCTACGAGATCGCCTCCGAACGCCATTCGCGGCGCGTGACCTGAACGGGGGCTCCCACATGACCGACCTGCTTCTTCTGCCCGGCGACGGTATCGGCCCGGAAGTCACCGCGCAGGTCCGCCGCGTGGCCGAGGCTCTCACCCCGGACCTCGCCATCGAAGAGCGACTGTTCGGCGGCTGCAGCTACGATGCGCACGGCGTTCCGCTGACCGACGAAGCCCTGGCGACCGCCAAGGCCTCCAAGGCGGTCCTGATGGGCGCCGTGGGCGGCCCGCAATGGGCCGGCGCGCCGCGCGACAAGCGCCCAGAGGCCGGTCTGCTGAACCTACGCGCCGGCATGGAGGTGTTCGCCAACCTGCGCCCAGCCCTCTGCTTCAACGCCCTGGCGGACGCCTCGTCGCTCAAGCGCGAACTGGTCGAAGGCCTGGACATGATGATCGTCCGGGAACTGACCGGCGGCATCTATTTCGGATCGCCGCGCTTCATCGAGGAGCTGCCCGAGGGCGGCAAGCGCGCCGTCGACACCCAGGTCTATACGACCATGGAAATCGAACGCGTCGCCCGCGTGGCCTTCGAACTGGCCCGCGGCCGCCGCAACAAGGTCCACTCGGCCGAGAAGTCCAATGTGATGGATTCCGGCCTGCTGTGGCGCGAGGTCGTGACCGATCTGCACAAGCGCGAGTTCAGCGACGTGCAGCTCGAGCATATCCTGGCCGACAACGCCGCCATGCAGATCGTCAAGAACCCCAAGCAGTTCGACGTGATGGTCACCGATAATCTGTTCGGCGATATCCTATCGGACGCAGCGGCCCAGTTGACCGGCTCGCTCGGCATGATGCCGTCCGCCGCGCTCTGCCTGCCGGGCAAGCCTGGCCTCTATGAGCCGATCCACGGCTCGGCCCCGGACATCGCCGGCCAGAACCTGGCTAACCCGCTGGCGGCGATCCTGTCGTTCGAGATGGCCCTGCGCTGGTCGCTCGGCCGAGCCGAGGCCGCCGACCAGCTCTACGCCGCCGTCGTAAAGGCCCTGGAAGCCGGCGCCCGCACTCGCGACCTGGGCGGCGCGCTTTCCACCGTCCAGATGGGCGACGCCGTCCTGGCGGCTCTCTAGAGCCGCCGGTACTCCATCATCGAACCGTCGGGCAGCTTTCCCCGCAAAGCCGCCCAGGTGTCGGCGCCGTCGTACCAGTTGTCGATCTGCGTATCCCCACGCAGGCTCCACCGCGTAGACTGGATGCTGCGGCCGTCGGCAAGCTTCACCGCCTCCCGCCCAGCGCGGCGGGCGGTGATCGACAGCATCTTTCCGTCTTGAGGATTGAACAGCGGGCCATCGAGGACGGCGGCGTTCCAATGGGTCAGGGGCGCGGCGCCGGATGGCGCGGTGATGCGGCTCTTGCCGGTGTCGATCACGACGCCGGCGTCCGTTCGGCGGGCCGACACCCGCTGGATCTTGCCGCCCCCGTTTGTAGATGTCTCAAGGCTGGCGAACCGGCCCGCCCGCCATTGCTCCACGGCGCGGTGCGTATAGCGGTAGACCGGCACAGGCCCGACCTTCACCAGCATCGAAACGTCTGAGCTGGCGGTCACGCCGTCCGCCTGACCGACGATGCTCATGCGGTGCTCGCCGATCCTGGCTCCATTGCGAAACACCGCGAAGGTGAGCCTGCGGCTTGTCGGCGCGGCGAGAACTTGAGCGGGGGCGAGCAGGACTAATCCCATCGCCATCATGGCTCGGCGAGAAACAGCGTCCATCGGTCTTCTTTCAGTCGGCGCGGGGATCTCCGCAGACCAGAAGGTTACGTGCACGGGCGCCACAGGGATGCGTGCGCGGCGAACCGGCGCACCGAGATTCTGTTGCTTTTTTCCGGCGGATGCGACATGGGGACGCCGGCATGAGAGACCTTAAGAAAAATAGCTTCAACGACCGCGCGGCGACCTCGCTGGAGGCCAAGAAGGCCCTCCTGGCGAAGATGAAAGTCAAGCCGACCGTCACCGCCCCTGTCGTTCCCGACCGCGCCGCCATCAAGGCCGCCGAGCTCGCTGAGCTTCGCGCCAAGCGCGAGGCCGAACGCACTGAAAAGCGCCGCATCGCGGCCGAGGCCGACGCGCTCCGCGCCGAGGTCGAAGCGTTCGACAACGAGACCCGCGAGTTGGAGACGCGCGCCGCCCAAAAGGCCGCCCGCGACGCCCGCTACGCAGCTCGCAAGCAGCGCCGCAAATAAGCCCCTTCCCCTAGTCGGGGTGGTCGGCCGCCGAAGCCGGCGCCACGTGCGGGGGGAATGCGGCAGCCATCGGCTCGTACTTGGCCCTCGCCTTCTCCAGCCGCGCGCGCATATCCGCGGCGGCGTCCGGGAAATTGCGCGCGACGCTGTAGTTCTCGCCCGGGTCGATATCCATGTCGAATAGCAGCGGATAGCGATCCAGCGGGACGTCGTAGGTCCGGTAGTAGGACCGCGCCACATACTTCCACCGCGACGTTCGGACAGCCGCGACCTTGGCGTTGTCGAACACCACGATCTCGTCGTTCGGCGACTCGGCCCCATCTTTCAGCACAGCCGAGATATCACGACCGTCGAGCTCGCGGTCGGAGACCTGCGGCTTGCCGGCCATGGCCAGCAGGGTCGGCAACAGATCGAGATTGCTTGTGATCGCTGAATTGACCTGACCAGCCGGCAAGGTTCCCGGCTGGCGGGCGATGAACGGCACGCGGAAGCCGCCGTCCCAGGCCGAGCCGCCCTTGCGGTCGCGGAATGGCCCTGACGAACCTTCGAACCACGGACCGTTGTCGGACGTGAAGGCGACCATGGTGTCTTCGTCCAGGCCCAGTTCCTTCAATCGCGCCAGCAGCCGCCCGACGTTGAGGTCGATCTCCTCGACCACCTCGCCATAGTCGCCGCCCGCAGAGCCCGTCAGATCGTCCGGGTTGGGCTTGAGCGGGATGTGCGGGGCGGTCAGCGCCAACAGCACGAAGAACGGCTTGTCGCGGTTCTCCTCGACGAAGGTCGCGGTGCGCTCGAAGAACTGTTGGGTCAGCTTGGTGAAGTCGGCCTTTTCCTCGCTCATCGGCGTCTGGCCGGTGTCGTAGAGCGCCAGCGGCTTCATGTCGTGGCTGTAGGGCAGACCGTAGAAGTGGTCGAAGCCATACTCCGTGGGCGGCCAATGCGGCGCGACATGACCCAGGTGCCACTTCCCGATCAGGGCGCTGGCGTAGTCTTCGCCCAGCGCCTTTGGAATGGTCAGGGCCTCTACCGGCAGTCCGGTGGTGTCGGCCGGCTGGATCACCTCATGGGCGAGGCCGTTGCGGATCGCATACTGGCCGGTCAGCAACCCGGCTCGCGAGGGCGTGCACACATTAGCCGAGGCGTAAAAGTCCGTCAGCCGCACGCCTTCCTCGGCCATGCGGTCGAGGTTCGGGGTACGGATCACCTTGCCCCCGTCGCAACCGAGGTCGCCATAGCCCAGGTCGTCGGCCAGGATGATGATGAAGTTGGGCTGTCGCATGGAAACACTCGGCGGCTGTCAGGACGCGGCCACATTCCACATCGCCCCCGCCGGTGTCACCCGAGAAAGCGTGGCTAGAGCGCCAGCCGCCATGTCTCGCTCACCAGGCCCGGCGCCAGACTTTCGTCGGGATGGCTCTCGACCAACTCGAAACCGGCGCCCGCATAAATCGCGCGGGCGGCGATCAGCATGCTCTGGGTCCACAGGATGACTTCGCTGTAGCCGGCGCTCCGAGCGAACTCGACGCACTCGGAGACCAGCCGTTTGCCGAGCCCAAGGCCACGAGCGGCCGGCTCGATGAGCAGCAACCGCAGCTTGGCCTGACCCACAGCTTCGCCCTGGACCAGGAAGATCGAGCCCAGGATGTCGCCGTCCCGTTCAGCGATCCAGCAACGCTCGCGCGCCGGGTCCAGATTATCGACGAAGTCGGCGGCGATCCGCGCGACCAGTGCCTCGAACCTCTCGTCCCAACCAAACTCGCGGGCGTAGAGCACGCCGTGCCGATGCACGACCCAGCCGATGTCGCCGGGACGATGAGGGCGAAGGACCAGGTCACTGGGCGCCGCGCTTTCACCCGCCGCCGCGGCCAGTAAGGTCTCGATCTGCCCCATCGCCTCTGTCAGCCGCACGCGCTCGACACCAGTAAGCGGCGCGATCATTTCGGCGACCGCTCCCTCAGCGACCTGCCGCATCTCATTATAGGCGTGGATACCGTCTGAACTCAGCCATACCGAGACGCTGCGCCCGTCATGCCGGGACGCCGCCCGCACCGTCAGGCCCTCGGTTTCGAACCTCTTGAGGATGCGGCTGAGATATCCGGCGTCCAGCCCGGTGTTCGCCGCCAGCGCCTTGGGGCTGATCCCATCCGGCGTTTGCGCCACCTCGTAGAGCACCCGCATCTCGGCCAGGCCGTAGGGCGATCCAAGATGCGCTTCATCCAGGGCGCCAATCCGCCGCGTGTAGAAACGGTTGAAGCGCCGGACTGCGGCGATTGGGTCCTTGGTGAGCATGGCGGCCTCCGGGGCGACCATTTTCCACATAGTTGACAGGGTCATGCATCTGGAATCTGCGCCTTCTGGGCCGCCCGGCGCGCCAGCAAGGTCATCAATTCACTGGCCATGTCGATCCAAGCCGGCGTCAGGCCCTGGCCCAATGACGCGAGCCACAAAGCCTTACGCCGCGCGGCCTCCGCGTGCGCAGCCCGGCCCCCTGCAGTCATGTCGAGAAGCTGAGCGCGGGCATGATCGGGGTTGGGTTGGTAGGCGGCCAGGCCGCGCTGTACGAGATCATCGGCGACGCGCTGCACCGCTTGCCGGCTGAGGCCGAGTGAGCGGGCCACCTGGGAGACGGTGCGAGGCCCATTAGCGGCCAGATCGTCAAGAAGCTGCATCCGAGCCGTGCTTAGGCCCAGGTCGGCCACCAAGTCGTCACCCGCGTCGGACAGCGCTCCGGCCGCCTTGTCGCAGGCGCGCTGAAGACGATCCAGGGCTTCAACCTTGTTACTCATGACAACATAGCGTCATATTGACAATGAGCTGTCAATGAACAGCGGCATTGCCGCAAGCCGATGCGTCGCTAAGGTCAGACCATGCAAGCCTTCCTGTTTCGCGCGCCCTTCGACCGCATCTCCGGCCGCCTCGCCGCCATGGCTCCAGACCTGGAGGTCGTGGTGTTGGAGCCGGACGGTAGCCTGACGCTCAATGGCCGGCCTTTCGACACGGCGAGCCTGGCGCCGGACATCTGGTGGCTGACGCTCGATGCCTTTGGCGCCCAGACGAAGGACTACTTCGGAAGGCTGGCCGCGTCCCCCTACGCCCGCTGGGTGCAGACGGTGTTCGCCGGCGTCGAGAACCCGATGTTCAAGCCTCTGGCCCGCGAGGGTTTGCTGGTCACCAATTCCAGCGCCCAGGCTCCCGCTATCGCCGAGTACGTCACTATCCACGCCCTCAACCTGCTGCATCCTATCGCCGAACAGGCCGAGCATCAGGCGGCCCACGCCTGGAAGCGCGTAAACTTCCGCGAGGTTGGCCAGACCCGCTGGCTGATAATCGGCTTTGGCAATATCGGCCGCGAGATCGCGACGCGCGCCAAGGCGTTCGGCGCGCATGTCGAGGCGGTGCGGCGGTCGAATTCGGCCGAGGGGCTGGCGGACGCCGTCTCGACCATCGCCGACCTGCCGCAAAGGTTGCCGGAGGCCGATGTGGTGGTGCTGGCCTGCGCCCTGAACGACGACACCCGCGACCTCGCCGACGCCAAGTTCTTTGAGGCCATGAAACCCGGCTCGATCCTGATCAATATCGGTCGCGGCGGCCTGGTGGATGAGGACGCCCTGCGCGCGGCGCTGGACGCTGACAAGCCGGCACACGCCGTGCTCGACGTCTTCAAGACCGAGCCGTTGCCCACCGACAGTTGGTTCTGGGACCATCCCAAGGTCCGGGTGACGCCCCATGCCTCGAACCGCGGCGAGCTGACCGGCGAGCGTGGCGACGCCCTGTTCCTGGAGAACCTGGGCCTCTACCTGCGTGGCGAGACGCTGCGAAACCTGGTCAAACCTGACGACATCGGCGTCGGCTAGCCAGAGACGTTCGGGCCTAGGCCTAGGCCTAGGCCTTGTTGGCCATCGCCGCTCTAAACGAATGCACGCAATCCCCCCGATCGCTCAACCCAAGGGCCATAGAACGACGGGAGGAATGAAAAGTGAACAGATCACGGTTCGACGGTCATCTGGGTCTGGAGCACCAGGGCCAGCAGCTTGCCGTCGGCGTTGGTTATGCGGGTCTGCCAGACGCTGGAGCGGCGACCGATGTGCAGCGGAATGGCCTCGCCCTCGACCGTCGTGCCGACCTTCGCCGAGCCAAGGAAGTTGGTCTTGGACTCCAGGGTCGTTGTCCGGGCGCCGACCGGCAAGTTGAGGAAACCGCCCACCGCCCCCAGCGCATCGGCGAAGGCCATGAACGCCCCGCCATGCAGGATGCCGCCGGCGGTACAGAGATCCTCGCGAACCACTAGCCGCCCGCTCACCCGCGCCTTGCTGCGATCGACGATCTCCACCCCCATCAGGTTGGCGAAAGGCATGCCAGTTTCGTTGGCCATAGATGTCTCCTCCTGTTGGCGCCCATTCAGCCGCCGGGCCCAGCCGATGTCCATGACCTCGGGCGTCAAGAGACGTGGCGGCCAAGGCGTTTGAAAGATCGGCGCTCGTTGCGCCCATGACCTAGGCGGCGTAAGGGAACGCACCGCTTGAAGACTTAAAAGGAGACCGCCATGGGCTATCGTGTGGCCGTGGTCGGCGCCACGGGTAATGTGGGCCGCGAAATGCTGAACATCCTCGAGGAAGTGAACTTCCCCGTGGACAAGATGCACGCCATCGCCAGCCGCAAATCCATCGGCGTCGAAGTGTCCTTCGGTGAGAAGATCATCAAGTGCGAAGACGTCGAGCAATTCGACTTCTCCACCGTCGACGTCGTGCTGATGAGCGTGTCCGGCTCGTTCTCCAAGACCTGGGCCGAGAAGATCGGCGCGGCCGGTCCCATCGTCATCGACAACTCGTCGGCCTGGCGGATGGACCCCGACGTGCCGCTGATCGTGCCGGAGGTGAATCCGGACGACGTGGCCTATGCCGGCAAGAAGAACATCATCGCCAATCCGAACTGCTCCACCGCCCAGTTGGTCGTGGCGCTGAAGCCGCTGCACGACCGCGCGCGTATCAAGCGGGTCGTGGTCTCGACCTACCAGTCGGTTTCCGGCGCGGGCAAGGAAGGCATGGACGAGCTTTGGGACCAGACCAAGGGCGTCTTCGTCCTGGGCGCGCCCGAGCCCAAGAAGTTCCCCAAGCAGATCGCCTTCAACGTCATCCCCTTCATCGGGGCCTTTGGCGACGACGGCTACACCGATGAAGAAGCCAAGATGTGGAACGAAGTCCACAAGATGATCGACCCGGCCATCGCGCTCACAGTCACCTGCGTGCGGGTGCCGGTCATGGTCGGCCACTCCGAAGCGGTGAACGTCGAGTTCCACGACCCGATCGACGAGGACGAAGCCCGCGACCTGCTGCGCGAGAGCCCCGGCCTGCTGGTCATCGATCAGCGCAACGACAAGGGCTACATGACCCCGAAGGAAGCCCAGGGCGAGTTCCCGGTCTTCGTCAGCCGCATCCGCAAGGACCCGACTGTCGAGAACGGCCTGAACATGTGGGTCGTGGCCGACAACCTGCGTAAGGGCGCGGCGCTGAACGCGGTGCAGATCGCCGAACTGCTGCACGAACGCGGCTTGCTGAAGACCAAGGCCATCGCCGGGTGATCAGACGGGCGGTCGGGTGAGAATTCCTCGTCCGATTACCGCCAGGGCGCCGCCGACTAGGCCTTGCGGGTTTCTCGCAGGGCCATAGTTAGGGGCGTCCACGCTCGTGCCCGAAGGATCCGCCTTGGCCAAAGATCCGTCCGCCAACAACGCCGCCCTGGGCGCGGGCATGCTCTGCTACGTGATCTGGGGCATCGTGCCGCTGGCCTTCCAGATCATGGGCCGGATGGGCATCGGCGCCTGGGAGATCCTGGCCCACCGCACGCTGTGGGCGGTCCCGACCGCCTTCCTGTTCGTGGTCCTCGCGCGCCAGACCCCGCAACTGCTCCAGGTGCTGCGCCAGCCCCGCGTGATGGCCTGGCTGGCCCTGTCGGCGGCGATCATCGCGGTCAACTGGCTGGTGTTCATCTGGGCGGTGAACAACGGCAGGGTGCTGGAGACCAGCCTCGGCTACTTCATCAACCCGCTGATGGCGATGGCCGCCGGCGCGCTGATCTTCCGCGAACGGCTCGACGCCATCGGCAAGGGCGCCATCGCTCTGGCCGCCGTCGGCGTGACCATCCAGGCCATCGCCCTCGGCCACCTGCCGATCATTTCCCTGACGCTCGCCATCACCTTCTGCGCCTATGGGGTGATCCGCAAACGGGTCGCGGCCGACGCCCAGACCGGCCTGCTGATCGAGTGCCTGATCCTGGGCATACCGGGCATCTTCCTGATCGCCTGGCTCCAGAACACTGGCGCCGGACACTTCACCGCCAGCCTGTCATCGGCGATCTGGTTGGTCGCCTGCGGCCCGATGACCGCCATCCCGCTGATGCTGTTCTCCTGGGCCGCTCGCCGCATTCCATTTTCGGCCATGGGCTTCCTGCAGTTCATCGCCCCAAGCATGACCTTCGTCATGGGCGTGCTTCAGGGCGAGACCTTCACCCCGCTCCGCGGCGTGTCGTTCGGCTTCATCTGGTGCGGCGCGGCGATCTTCGCCTACGGCGCGTGGCGCCGCAGCCGTGCGCTGCGGACGGCGACGGCCTAGCCGATCCAACTCCCCCAGCGGGAGAGGATCTCCGTTCCCTTAGATGCTCCCCCGCTGGGGGAGCTGGCGGCGAAGCCGACTGAGGGGGTTAGAGCCCCGCGTAGGCCGCTTCGATCAGCCGCTTGGCGCGGGCGTCGCCGATCAGGTCGGTGGACTGCTTGTTCATCACATAGGCGCCGGCCAGCTTGGTCTCCGGATCGGCGAACACGCACGAACCACCCCAGCCGGAGTGGCCGAAGGTCTGCTCTCCCGGCCCCCAGACCTTCACCGCGCTATTGCGCATGAAGCCGGCGCCCCAGCTCATCACGAAGGGCAGCACCAGGTCCTGACCGTGGATGCGCTCACGTGAGGCCTCGGCGATCAGCGAGGGCGAGAGGATTTCGCCGCCGTCCAGCCAGCCGTCATTAGCCAGCGCCCCGATCAGCCGCGCCAGCGCCGGCGCGGTGGCGTGACCATTGGCCGAGGGTATTTCCATCCGCCGCCACTCGGCCTGACCGCGCCCGGCCGGCGAGGACCAGGGGGTCAGGAAGGCGGCCTTGGTCGCCGCGTTTATCTCACCGAAATTCGGCAGGCCGTTCGGTCGCTGCAGATCGGCGACGCGGCCATGCTCGGCGTCGGGTAGGCCGATCCACAGGTCGAGGTCGAACGGGACCGCCAAGTCCTGGCGCAGCGCCGTGCCCATGGTCCGCCCATCGACCCGGCGAAAGATCTCGCCGGCCAGGTAGCCGAAGGTGATCGGGTGATAGCCGCTGGCGGTTCCCGGGGGCCACAGCGGGGTCATGGCGGCAAGTTTGGCGCAGATGGCGTCCCAGTCGAACCACAGCGCAGGCTCCATCTCATCAGGAAAACCCGACAGGCCTTCCTGATGGCTCATCACCTGCTCGACCGTGATCGCTTCCTTGCCGGCAGCCCCGAATTCCGGCCAGACCTGCGAAACCGGTTGATCGTAGGCGAGCTTTCCCTGATCGACCAAGCCGGCGATCAGCAGGGCGGCGATGGCCTTGGTGGTCGAAAAGACCGGCGTCAGGGTCTTGTCGTCGAACGGCATGGTGCGGGCGCGGTCGGCGAAACCGGCCCAGAGATCGATCACCAATTCCCCGGCCTCCACCAGGGCGAACCGCGCCCCCAGCTCCTGGCCGGTGGCGAAGTTGTCTGCGAAGGCGGCGCGAACGCCCGAGAACCGGTCGGGGCAGAAGCCGTGAATCTCGATGTCGGTGGTCATGCCAATCGCTCCAAACGCACACGGGGGGAGAGGGTCGTCAGTCTTTGGCCCATGCCGATGATCGGCAGTTCGGCGGCGGAAGAGATTTGCGCAGCCAAGACGCTCTCGGCTACCCCGCTGACCCCGCGGGCAAGCGCATCAGCGCCGCTGAGCCCATCGAGCAGCGCCGCGCCGAACAGGGCGGTGAGCAGATCTCCGGTCCCCTTTGGCGCCGAGGGCGCGCGGGGATGGACGGCTATCCAGGCGTCAATCTCGTCGGCGTAGATCACGGCGATGTCCTCGCCGAGATCGATCGAGGACGCCAGCACCGGCCTGCCCAGGCTGCGGGCGGCGGCCAGCGCGTCCGACGGGGCGCCGATTTCGGCGCCGGTCAGGTACGACAGTTCCCAGACATTTGGGGCGAGGATATCGGCGCGCGGGACCAGTTCCTCGATCACCGCCTTGGCCACGTCGGCCGGCACGTAGAGCCTGCCGCCGTCACCGAGGGTCGGATCAACGATCACCACGGGCTGCGGTCCAGTCCGCGCGCCGCGCGCCGTATCGATGGCCATAGCCGCGACCCTCACCTGTTCGGGCGAGGCGAAATAGCCGGTCAGTATGAGGTCGATCTGGGCGAGCAGCCCGTTGGCCTCGATCCCGCCCAGCATGCCCTCAAGCGTCTCGTGGGCTACGCGCGCGCCGCCGGGCGCGCCCCAGCCAGGATGGCGGCCATAGAGCACGGTCGGCAAAACCATGCTGTCGATCTCGAAAATGGAGAGGGCGCTCGCCTGGGCCGTTCCGCCCACGTGACTGGCGGCGACATGGCTGGAGATTATGAGCGCGAGCGGCATGCCAGCTCTGATTAACCGAGCGGCCTCATGGGCCACAAGCAGGCATCCTCCGGCCGCGCGAGCGACCGGAGGAAACTAGTTCTAGTAGCGGTAGTGGTCCGGCTTGAACGGGCCAGCTTCCGGAACGCCGATGTAGTCGGCTTGGTCCTTGGACAGCGTGGTCAGCTTGGCGCCGAGCTTTTCGAGGTGAAGGAAAGCGACCTTCTCGTCGAGGTGCTTGGGCAGGGTGTAGACCTTGGTCTCGTAGCTGGCCTTGTTGGTCCACAGTTCGATCTGGGCCAGCGTCTGGTTGGTGAAGCTGGCGCTCATCACGAAGCTCGGGTGACCCGTGGCGTTGCCCAGATTCACGAGGCGGCCTTCCGACAGCAGGATGATCTTCTTGCCGTCCGGGAATTCCACGTGGTGGACCTGCGGCTTGATCTCGTCCCACTTGAAGTTCTTCAGGCCGGCGACCTGAATTTCGGAGTCGAAGTGGCCGATGTTGCAGACGATGGCGTTGTTCTTCATCCGCCGCATATGGTCGACGGTGAGGACGTCCTTGTTGCCGGTCGCGGTGACGTAGATGTCGCCCTTGTCGGCGACGTCTTCCATCGTCTGGACCTCATAGCCTTCCATCGCCGCTTGCAGGGCGCAGATCGGGTCGATTTCGGTGACGATGACGCGCGCGCCGCCGTTGCGGAGCGAAGCGGCCGAGCCCTTGCCCACGTCGCCGTAGCCAAGCACGACCGCGACCTTGCCCGAGAGCATGACATCGGTGCCGCGACGGATGGCGTCGACCAGGCTTTCACGGCAGCCGTAGAGGTTGTCGAACTTCGACTTGGTGACGCTGTCATTGACGTTGATGGCCGGGAACGGCAGCTCGCCGCGCTCGGACATCTGGTACAGGCGGTGGACGCCCGTCGTGGTCTCTTCCGACACGCCGCCGATGGCGTCGCGAATGGCCGAATAGAAGCCCGGCTTTTCCTTCAGGTAGCGCTTCATCACGGCGTAGAGCGCTTCTTCTTCCTCGTTCTGCGGGTTGTTCAGGACCGACGGGTCCTTCTCGGCCTTCGGGCCCAGCACGCAGAGCAGGGTGGCGTCGCCGCCGTCGTCCAGGATCAGGTTCGGGTAGCCGCCGTCGGACCACTCGAAGATCTTGTGAGCGTATTCCCAGTACTCGACCAGGTTCTCACCCTTGATCGCGAAGACCGGCGTGCCGTTGGCGGCGATGGCCGCGGCGGCGTGGTCCTGGGTCGAGAAGATGTTGCAGGAGGCCCAGCGCACGTCAGCGCCCAGGGCTTCCAGGGTCTGGATCAGCACCGCGGTCTGGATGGTCATGTGCAGGGAGCCGGCGATGCGGGCGCCCTTCAGCGGCTGGTCCTTGCCGAACTCGGCGCGCACGGCCATCAGGCCCGGCATCTCGGTTTCGGCGATGGCGATTTCCTTGCGGCCGAAATCAGCCAGGGTGATGTCTTTCACGACATAGTCGGTCATCGGGCGGTCCTGTCGGAGAGTGTGGTTTGACGGCTCTATAGCGTCGGAGCGACGCCGGAGCAACAAACACATAAAGATTTCTTTATATGACTAACCACCCCAGAAGACCGGTGCGGCCGCCACTTGCGCCATCGCCTTGACCGCCGCCTTGGCGGTCTTTGGGCGTTCGGCCTCTCGCAGAGCCAGCAATTGCCCGGCCGCGGCCTGCGCCTTGCCCTTAAGCTTCAGTCGCTCCACCAGGGCCGCGGCCACCGCCGCGTCGTTCATCAGGCCCAGTTGGTCCTGAAGGCGCTTCAACCCCTTGATAAAGGCTTTGGCGGCCGCCGCGTCGAAGAGGGCGGCGAAAGCCTCGGCCGCGTAGCGGAGTTTCTTGGCCGCGATGCGGGCCTCATGTCGACCTGCGTCGTCCTGAGCCTGGAGGTCGGCGCCGCGCTTCAGCAGAGCCTTGCGGCGACGCTCAAGCGCCTTGGCTGCGAACCGTTCGGCCGGCATGTCGCGGCGCTTTGCCGACGCCTTGCCGCCCTGGGTGAGCCAAGCGCCGGTCTCCACCCACGCGGTGGTTTCCAGCACCAGTTCGCGGAACCGCCCCGAGGCCACGGCGGCGCACGCCTTGGCGTGACCCCGCGCGCGGGCCGCCTCGATCGCGGTCAGCAGCGGCGCGAGATCGAGGGCGGGATCATCTAGCGCGGCGGCGTCGGCCGCGAAGACATCGAAATCGCGGGCGTCGTCACAGGCGCCGGCGAGCCACTTCAGTTCGGCGGTGATGTCGTCGGTGCGATCATCGTCGACCAGGTTCTTGAAGGTGGAGATCGTGCTGCGCAGGCGGCGGACGGCCACGCGTAATTGATGAATCGCCTCGACGCTGTCAGCCTCACGCAAGACCACCCCGTTGGCGGCGATCTGCACGAGCGTGTTGCGCGCGATCGCCTGGAAGGCCCCCGCCGCGGTAAGGCCACGCGCCAGCGGCGCCTTGTCGTTACGGCGGGGCGAACGGTCCGTGCCGTCGATCAGGCCCTGCCCCTGCGAGGCCTTGCCGTCGAACGACAGGTAGAGCGGCGCGGTCTTCGAAAGCTCCCGGGCCAGGTCGAACATCGGATCGCAGTCGCCGGCCTTCAGTTCCAGCTCGACTTCGCTGATCCGCCGGGTGCGTTCGCCGGCCTGAACCTCGCCCTCGTCCACCGCCATCTCGATGGTCGCGCCGCCATACTCGAACGTGCGTTGGCGCCGGACGACGCGGACCGTGAAAATCGGGGACAACGTCGCGCGCTTGGCCGCCGGCAAGGCGTCCTTCAACGCGCCCAGCGTCAAATCCAGGCCCTCGCCCTCGATCGGCTTTTCGTGCTCTTCGCGCGCAAAACCGTCGCCTCGCTTGAGAGTCTGCACGCGCTTGGCCCCGCCTTCGCGGATGCGCAGCGAAATTCGCGCTTGGCGCAGGTCGCCCTGCGGGGTGTCGAAATAGGTCGAAACCAGCGTCTTTTCATAGGTTTCGCCCACCGGCGCCGCGGCCAGCACGGCAGCAAGGTCCGCCGGCTCACACAGGAACTTCAACTCGATCTCGTCTTCACCCGCGCTCATGCGCTACACGCTCCCGGCTACGCGCGGCTTGCCTCACCCGAGGGCAGATCGCCCATACTGGTGTCGCTTGTTTGAGGAGGCTCCCCATGAACGCTCCAATCGCCCAAGGTTTCCGTCCTGTCGATCCCGCACAGCCGCGTCATGACTGGACGCTAGCTGAGGTCGAAGCCTTGTTCGAGCTTCCCTTCACCGAACTGGTGTTCCGGGCCGCGGAAACCCACCGCGCCTGGTTCGACCCGACCGAGGTGCAGCTTTCGCAACTGCTGTCGGTCAAGACCGGCGGCTGCGCGGAGAATTGCGGCTATTGCAGCCAATCCCAGCACTTCGAGACCGGGGTGCCGGCCAGCAAGCTGATGGACGCCACCACCGTCATCGCAGCGGCCATGGACGCCAAGGCCGGCGGGGCGCAGCGCTTCTGCATGGGCGCCGCCTGGCGCGACCTGAAGGATCGCGACGTACCCAAGGTCGCCGCCATGATCTCGGGCGTGAAGGCCCTGGGCCTGGAGACCTGCGCCACCCTGGGCATGCTGACCAAGCCGCAGGCCCAGGCGCTCAAGGACGCCGGCCTCGACTACTACAACCACAACCTCGACACCGGCCCGGACTATTACGACAAGGTGGTCACCACCCGCACCTACCAGGACCGGCTCGACACCCTGGAAGCGGTTCGCGAAGTCGGCATGTCGACCTGCTGCGGCGGCATCGTCGGCATGGGCGAGACGCGGACCGACCGCGCCGGCCTGCTGCACGCCCTGGCCACCCTGCCCGCCCATCCGGACAGCCTGCCGATCAACGACCTGATGCCGATCCCCGGCACGCCGCTGGGCGACTCGGAGGCCGTCGACGGTTTTGAGTTCGTTCGCATGATCGCTGTCGCCCGCATCGTATGCCCCAAGACCGTGGTGCGCCTCTCGGCTGGCCGCGAGCACATGAGCCGCGAGCTGCAGGCGCTGTGCTTCATGGCCGGCGCCAACTCGATGTTCATCGGCGGCAAGCTGCTGACCACCTCAAACCCGGACAAGGACACCGACGCAGCCCTGATGGCCGACCTCGGCATGAAGCCGATGACCATGAAGACGGCCACCGTCCCGGCCTAGATCGCGAACGGGCGCGCTCGCGATGCGGGCGCGCCGGCCAGGCCAGAACTTCGTCCCCAGCGAATGTCGGATCGGTGCTCGCCTATTCGTCCTGTGGTCTAGTTTGAGACCTCGCCGGCCCCTATCTGGCGAACACGCCTGAAGGAGCCCGCGTGCAGCCCATAATTTCGGTATCCGGCCTATCCAAGAGCTATGCCGGGGGCTTCCAGGCCCTCAAGAGCGTGGACCTTGAGATCCGCCCCGGCGAGATCTTCGCCCTGCTCGGACCCAATGGGGCGGGCAAGACCACCCTGATCAGCATCGTCTGCGGGATCGTGAATCCCACCGCCGGGAAGGTGCTGGCCGACGGTCACGACATCATCTCCGACTATCGCGCCGCGCGATCCAAGATCGGATTGGTCCCCCAGGAGCTGTCCACCGACGCCTTCGAGAGCGTCTGGGACACGGTGAAATTCAGCCGCGGCCTGTTCGGCAAGCCGCCAAACCCGGCCTATCTTGAAAAGGTCCTGCGCGACCTCTCCCTCTGGGACAAGAAGGACAGCAAGATCATGGCGCTCTCGGGCGGCATGAAACGCCGGGTGATGATCGCCAAGGCTCTCAGCCACGAACCGCGCATCCTGTTCCTCGACGAACCGACCGCCGGCGTCGACGTCGAGCTGCGCCGCGACATGTGGCAGATGGTCCGCGGCCTACGCGAAAGCGGCGTCACCATCATCCTGACCACCCACTACATCGAGGAGGCCGAAGAGATGGCCGACCGGATCGGGGTGATCAGCAAGGGCGAGATCATCCTGGTCGAGGACAAGGACGTCCTGATGCGCAAGCTCGGCAAGAAGCAGCTAACCCTGCATCTGCAGGAGCCGCTGGCGGCCATTCCCGCCGGCCTTGCGGACTATCAGCTCGAACTGGCGGCCGACGGCGCCGAACTCATCTACACCTTCGACGCCCAGGCCCAGGACACCGGCATCGCCGCCCTGCTGCGCCAGCTCGCGAGCCAGGGCGTCGACTTCAAGGACCTCCAGACCCAGGAAAGCTCCCTGGAGGACATCTTCGTCAGCCTGGTGCACGCACGGCCATGAACCTCTACGCCATCAAGGCCATCTATAAGTTCGAACTGGCGCGCACCTGGCGCACCCTGATGCAGTCGATCGCCTCGCCGGTGATCTCGACCTCGCTCTATTTCATCGTCTTCGGGTCGGCCATCGGCTCGAAAATGGTGGAGATCGACGGGATCAGCTACGGCGCCTTCATCGTGCCCGGCCTGATCATGCTGTCGATCCTGACCGAGAGCATCATGAACGCCTCGTTCGGCATCTATATGCCCAAGTTCTCGGGCACGATTTACGAGGTCCTCTCGGCCCCGATCTCGCCCGTAGAGATCGTGGTCGGCTATGTCGGGGCGGCGGCCACCAAGTCGGTGATCCTGGGCCTCATCATCCTGGCCACGGCGCGATTGTTCGTCGACTTCAGCATCCTGCACCCATTCTGGATGATCTCGTTCCTGGTGCTGACCGCGGTCACATTCAGCCTGTTCGGCTTCATGATCGGCGTATGGGCCGACGGCTGGGAGAAGCTGCAGATCGTGCCGATGATGATCGTGACGCCCCTGACCTTCCTTGGCGGGAGCTTCTACTCGATCAGCATGTTGCCCGAGGTCTGGCAGAAGATCGCCCTGTTCAACCCGGTGGTCTATCTGATCTCCGGCTTCCGCTGGAGCTTCTACGGCATCTCAGACGTCGATGTGCGGATCAGTCTCGCGGCGACGTTTGGCTTCATGGTGCTGTGCCTGATCGGCGTTTGGGCCATCTTCCGCACGGGCTACAAGCTGAAGACCTAGAGAAGCTTCGCATTAGAACTTGGCGATTTCGGGCTTTCATAGCCAGGCTTGTTGAGTGCAGTCGACAGACTTGCAACTATTCCGCGCGAGCCTAAAAGGTTGAGGGGCGACTTAGGAGTTTCGCCAACTGTCGGATCGCGTCCCCATAGCGCACCAACCTTTGTACCGGACGATAAGGCCAAGCTTACGAACTGATCAGCGCTGACTGGACACGACCCAACCTCATTGGGAGATCTGTTGTGAGCAACCTTGTCCAGACCGTGATCAACGCCGTGACACCGGACTTGATCACCAAACTCTCCGGCCTTCTTGGGGAGTCTCCAGGCTCCGTCGGCAAAGGCGTCAGCGCCGCAGCCCCCGCGCTGCTCGCAGCAGCCCTTCAACAAAGCTCGACCACCACCGGCGCCAATGGCCTGCTCGACATGATCGGCCAGGTCACTGCCGGCGGCGACATCCTTGAGCGCCTTCCGGCCCTGCTGTCGGACGACACCGCCCGCGCTGGGCTGCTGAGCCAAGGCAAGGGTTTGGCCGACGGCCTGCTCGGCGCCAATAGCGCTGCGGCCGCCAACAGCCTAGCCAGCTTCGCCGGCCTCAAGGGCGGCTCGGCCTCCAGCATCATCGCCCTGGCCGCGCCCTTGGTGATGGGGGCGATCGGCAAGGCGCTCGGCCCGAGCAGGACCGCATCGGGTGTACAAGCCCTGCTCTCGGAACAACGCTCCAGCATCCTCGGCGCGCTGCCTCCGGGACTTGGGTCACTATTTGGCGTCGGCGGCGCGGCCCAGGCGGCGCGCGGAGCCACGGCCGCGGCAGGGACCGCGGCGGCCACTGGTGGCGGCGGATTGATGAAGATCCTGCCCTGGCTGATCGCCGCGGCGGTCGTCCTGGCCCTGATCTTCGGCATGCGCAGCTGCGGCAAGGAAAAGGCCGTCGAACCCGCACCCGTCGTTCCGCCCGTCGCCGAGGCCCCAGTGGTCGTGGCCCCGGTCGTTCCCCCGCCGGAAACGCTCAGCCTGCCCGGCGGGACCACCATTTCGGTCGCGCCCGGCTCCATCGGCTACAGCGTCGCCAAGTTCCTGGATTCCCGGGAGCCTGCGCCGAAGACCTTCATCTTCGACAACCTGAACTTCGACACCGCCTCCAACGCCCTGACGCCGGAAAGCAACGCCACCGTCGATACGCTGGTGGTGATCCTCAAGGCCTATCCGAACGTCCGCGCGCGCGTCGTCGGCTACACCGACAACCAGGGCGACCCGGCCGCGAACAAGACGCTGTCGGATAACCGCGCCGCGACTGTGTCCAAGAAGATCATCGACTCCGGCGTCGCCGCCGACCGCCTGGAAACGGCGGGCATGGGTGATGCCAACCCGGTCGCCGACAACGCGACCGAAGATGGCCGCGCCAAGAATCGGCGGACCGAACTGGTGATTGTCAGGAAGTAAGAGCGTTCAAGACCAGGATCGTCATCGTCGGGGCGCGTCCCCGGCGGTGGCGGCCCTACTCGTCCTCGTCGAAACGGGCAGCGACCAGAGCCGCGAGGGCTTCGACCGCAGGTTCGGCCTCTTTGCCCTCGGCCTCGATATCGATCGCGCTGCCAGGACCGGCCGCCAGCATCATCAGGCCCATGATCGAGCGGGCGTCGACGCTCTGGCCATCCTTGCAGACCTTGACCTCAGCCTCGAACGTGGCGGCCAACTTGACGAACTTCGCCGAGGCCCGCGCATGCAGACCCCGCTTGTTGATGATTTCGACCGTGCGCGTCGCTGTCACTTTTCGCCGGCCAACACGTAGGACGCGACGGAGATGTATTTGCGGCCGGCCTCCTGGGCGCAGGCGACGCAGTCTTCCAGATTTTGGCGCGTGCGAACCGAGGCCAACTTGATCAGCATCGGCAGGTTCAGGCCGGCGATCACTTCGGCGCGGGTCTGCTCCATGACCGAAATGGCCAGGTTCGAAGGGGTGCCGCCGAACATGTCGGTCAGCAGGATAACCCCGGCCCCGGTGTCCACGGCTTCGCACGCCGCCAGGATGTCCTTGCGCCGACGCTCCATGTCATCTTCCGGCCCGATGCAGATGGCGGCCACCGCTGTCTGCGGGCCAACCACATGCTCCATGGCGAAGATGAACTCTTCAGCCAGACGCCCGTGCGTGACGATCACGAGCCCGATCATGCCAACTCTCTCAACGGGAATCCCCACCCGGCCGCGGCGAGACGTCTGCCGCGAGGTCGCCTAGATACGCTCCTTCCGCGCTGCGTCCAAGATGTTGCAGTGCGCGGCGGAGTTTCGCAGGCGCCGAAGCTTCCAATGGATGGATTGAAACGACCGGGATACTCAACCCGACGTAATCGTTGTGCGCGGGATCCGGCAACCGCTCGGCCGGTTCGCACCGGGCCGCCAGCACGATACGGCTGAACGGCAGGGCCTGCTCGGGGCAGATCCCCAGGCCACGCACTTCGATCAAATTGGCGAGGGTCTGGGGCGCACGGCCATAGAGCGCCCCGCCGGAGGCCCAGATCAGCACTCGATCGTCGGCGACCAGCCGAAAACCCTGGTCCAGCATGCGCAAAGCAAGGTCGCTCTTGCCGGCGCCGGATGGGCCTTCGATGAGCACGCCCCGCCAGAAGCCGTCCAGATAGGTCGAGACCAGGCCCGCGTGCAGGATCATCGGCGCGCCTCCGGCAAGGTCACGATGAAGCGGGCGCCCGTCACCTTGCCGCCGTCGTCCTGGCGATTTTCAGCGCGGATCGCCCCACCCTGGGCTTCCACAATCTGGCGCGCGATCGAAAGCCCCAGGCCTGAATTGCCGCCAAACGCCGCACCCTTGGGCCTGGAGGTGTAGAACCGTTCAAAGATTGTCTCGAGATTGTCGGGCGGGATGCCGGGACCATCGTCATCGACGCGCAAGACCGCCTGGCCGCGCCCCCGTTCGAGGTGAACGCGGACCTCGCCGCCCTTCGGGCTGAACGAGCGGGCATTGTCGATCAGGTTCCGCAGGAGCTGCCCCAAAGGCCCCTCGCGACCGGACACCATAATCGGCTCCAAGGCGTCCGGCGCCTCATAGCTGACGGCGACGTCGCCGGGCCGGGCGGTGTCCTGATAGAGCTGGACGACTTCGGAGATCAGGCGGCCAAGATCCACCGCTCTGATGTCCTCGCGAGACAGCTCGGCGTCCAGGCGTGAGGCGTTCGAGATATCGGTCACCAGACGGTCCAGCCGCTGGATGTCGTTTTTCAAGATCGCCAGTAGCCGCTCGCGCGCCGCCGGGTCCTTGACCAGGTCGAGAGTTTCCACCGCCGAGCGCAGCGAAGTCAGCGGATTCTTGATTTCATGGGCGACGTCGGCAGCGAACCGTTCAATGGCGTCCATGCGCTCCGACAGCGCGTGGGTCATGTCTTCCAGTGACCGGGTAAGGTCGCCCAATTCGTCGTCGCGCCGGGCGAGCTGCGGCAGCGAGATCGCCCGCGCCCGTGACATCCGCACCCGGTCGGCCGCCCGCGCCAGCATACGGACCGGCTGGGCGATCAGGTTGTTGAGCAGGATCGAGGACACCAGCGAGACAAAGATCGCGATCAGGATGAACGGAGCCAGGGCCTGGCGTTCGGCGCGGATGATCTCGTCGACGTCGCTGGCCTCCAGGGTCAGGACGCCCAGCACCGCCTGAACGTGCTGGATCGGAATCGAGACCGACACCACACGCTCGCCGTCCTCGGCGCGGCGCATGCCGGCCCAGTGGACCCCATGCAGGGCCTGGTTGACCTCCATCATCAAGGCGCGCTGGGCGGCAGGGGCCACCGGCGGCGGCGGACGGCCCATCTTCAGATCGAGCGAAAGCCCACCGTCGTCGCGCGGCCGGGCCGGCGGCAACACCTTCCACTCCACCCGGTCGGCGACCCAGTAGCTGTCGGCGATCAGGTTGCCCTTGGCGTCGAACAGGCGCGCGCGCTGCGAGCGTGGGTTGGAGAGCATCTGCAGGATCTCGCTGGCGGCCTGCGGATCCAGCTCCGGCGTCGGCTCGCCCACCGTGGCGGCGCGATTGATCACGTTGACGATCAGCTCGCCCTGGGTCGTCAGACTGTCGATGCGCGCGCCCACCAGACCGCGCCGCAGCTCGTTCAACAGCAGGGAGCCGGCGATGATGATCGCCAGCCCCAGTACGTTGAGCAGGATTATGAGCCGCCCCAGGCGCGAGCCTGGCAGCCAACGAAAAAGCGACGGACGGCTTACCCGGCTGGGTTTGCGGGCGTCGGTCTTCGGATCAGGCTTCGCGGTATCTGTATCCGACGCCATACAAGGTTTCGATCGCGTCGAACTCGTTATCGACCTCGCGGAACTTCTTCCGCATGCGCTTGATGTGGCTGTCGATGGTGCGGTCGTCCACATAGACTTGGTCATCGTAGGCCGCGTCCATCAGGTTGTCCCGGCTCTTCACGAAGCCGGGCCGCTGAGCCAAAGATTGCAGCAGCAGGAACTCGGTCACGGTGAGCTTCACCGGCTTGCCGTCCCACAGGCAGTCGTGGCGGGCAGGGTCGAGCGTCAGCTTGCCGCGCTTCAGCGCCTTGCCGGCCTCGCCGGCCGCCCCGGCGGCCGTCGCCGGCTCCTCGCCTTCGATACCAGCGCGGCGCAACACCGCCTTCACCCGCTCGATCAGCAAGCGCTGACTGAAAGGCTTGTGCATGTAGTCGTCGGCGCCCAGGTTGAAGCCGAGGATCTCATCGATCTCCTCGTCCTTCGACGTAAGGATGATCACCGGCATGTCGGACGTCCGACGAAGGCGGCGAAGCACCTCCATCCCGTCCATGCGCGGCATCTTCACATCGAGGATCGCCAGATCGGGCGGTTCGTTCTCAAGCGCCGCCAGTCCGGCAGCGCCGTCATAGTAGGCCTTGACCTCATGGCCATGGCTTTCCAGCGCGAGGCTGACAGAGGTGACGATGTTTTCGTCGTCATCCACCAGGGTGATCTTGGCCATAGGTTCGTGTCGCATCCTTCAGCGAAGCTTGCATAGCTAGTGGTCCGCCAGCATGGCCTCAATGGGGCGATTGAACGACGGACTACGCTCCGAGGAAAGTAATAGTCACGGCAGCGGTTCCAAGAGAAGTTGAGTAACCGCTGCTGAGCCGCCAATCGCCAGGCGAAATAGGCCGTTTCCACGCGGTTTCGATAAAGCGATATTTAAGCCAATTGGCAGAACATGGACGTCCGAAAAGGAGCGTCCGCGTGAACGGCCAACAAGTCCATTACGAACTGTTCATCCGGCGCACGCCGGGCGGCGGTTGGACTCTGGACATGGCCACCGAGAACCGGGCCGCCGCGATCTCCAACGCCGAAGAGCTGATGAGCGCCGGCAAGGTCGCCGCCGTCCGGGTGACGAAGGAGACCCTTCACCCGGAGACCCGCGAGTTTCAATCGGTCACGATCCTGAATCTGGGCGCGACCGAGACGCCCAAGAAGAAGAAGGTTGTCGAGAATCTCGACCCTTTGTGCGTCTCGCCCCAGGACCTCTACACCGTCCACGCCCGCGAGCGGATCGGGCGGCTGCTGGAAGGCTGGCTGGAGCGGAAGGGCGCGACGCCCTTCGAGCTTCTGCATCGCGCCGATTTGGTCGAAGAGCTGGAGGCGTCGGGCACCGACCTGCAGCACGCCATCCAGAAGGTGGCGATCCCCGAGGCCCAGGCCCGCGGCCTGAGCGTCCATGAGGTGATCCGGACGTTCACCACCCTGGTCGAACGCACCATCGACCGCCTGCTGAAGGACTTCCGCAAGGGCGGCATGCCCGACCTCGACAAAGAGGGCTTCGCCCGCGCGGCCGAACGGGTCAGCCGTGATCCTGAACGCGCTTACCTGCTGGGCGCCGGGGTCGCCGTCTGCATCGCCCCGGCTCGGACTTGGCCGGAAAAGATCTCCCGCCTGCTGGATCTGGCTGACGCCGCACCCATCACCGGCCCGCCACGCGGCCTTGCCCTGCAGACCATCGAGCAGCCCCTGGCCGAGATCCTGGGCTCGCGCACCGGTCTCGATCACGTCATCGGCCTGGACCTCGACCTCGGCGGCCAATTGGCCGCCATGACCAGGCTAGCGGCCTGCGACACCATCGACGCCCTGATGCGGATCGAACCCTCGGTGGCCAAGATCATGCCGCCCTTGTCGGAGGCGGCGACCCGGCTCGCCCGCTGGCTGGCGGCCGAGGATTTCCAGAGCGTGCGCGTGGCGATCACCAAGCGGGTGGTTCGCGACCTGAACGGCCCGCGCCGCCTGCGGCCGGGCGACGCCGCCGGTGAAATCGAAGTGATGCGGGGTCTGGCCATGGCGCTGACCGCCGCGGCCGGCAGTCTGCTGCAGCCTGAAGATGTCCAGGCCGCCTTCAGCCAACGCTCGCGCATGCTGGTCACCAGCGACTTCGTGGAGAGCTATCTAGGCGGCGGCGAACGCACCGCCCGCAACGAGGCCGAAGCCCTCATGTGGCTGGTGGAGAATGTCATCGGCGCGGCCAATAAGCGCCAGGCTGGGCGCTATCTGTCGGCCGGCATCTCGGCCCTGCGGTTCGAGAAGGAATTCCGCTACGGCCCTGACACCGCCGCGGTGAAGCTGCAAAAGCTGGCGGCGCTGCAACGGGCCGTGGCGCGCGGCGGTCTTGCGCCGGAGGATTACCTGCCGATCCAAGCCAAGATCGGCGATGTCGGCGGCATGGTGGAGGCCGACGCCCGGTTGGTCCCGACGCTCGCTCGCACCCCGGCGTCTCCAGGGCAGAAGCTGATGCTGATGTTAAAGCTTGCCATAGGCGAGACGGCCCCCAGCGGTCCGGCCGCCGACCGCGCGCGCCAGGAAGCCATGCGGCTCGTCCGCCTCGAAGACACCCGCGCCGATCTGGCCGCCAACCCGGAACGGATGGGCCAGGTGCGCGACCTGATCCAGCAACTCGGCGCGGCCGCCTAGGCGCTCAGAACCTCGCCCAAGGCCGCGATCACCCGGTCAACATCAGCCTCGTCCATCCCAGGATAAAGCGGCAGCGACAGGCAGCTTTCGTACCAGGCGTTCGCGCCAGGCAAGTCCATCGCCCCATATCGCTGGCGGTAATAGGGCTGGGTGTGAACCGGTATGTAGTGAACCTGGGTCCCAACGCCGCGCGCCTTCAACGCATCAACCAGCTGGCGACGCGTCTTGCCGACCGCCTCGAAGTCGATGAGCGCGACCATCAAGTGCAGGACCGGATCGCTCCAATCTGGCCGGGCGGCGGGTCGCAGCAGCGGCGCGAACGCGGCCAATCCATCGTGGTAACGCGCCGCCAGCATCCGCCGGCGCGCCGCGAACTGGTCGAGCTTGGCGAGCTGCGACAGACCCAGCGCGCAGAGGATGTCGGGCAGGCGGTAGTTGAAGCCCACCTCCGGCATCTCGTACCACCAGGGATCGGCGCCCTCGGGCCGGATCATGCCGTGGCTGCGTAGCCGCTTCAGGCGCTCGGCCAGGGCCGGGTCATTGGTGGCGACCATGCCGCCCTCGCCCGTGGCGATGGTCTTCACCGGGTGGAACGAGAAGGTGGCCATCGCCGAATAGGCGCAGTCGCCGACCTGCTGGACGGCGTTTCCAAACCGGAGGGTCGAGCCCAGCGCATGGGGCGCGTCCTCGACCAGCACCGCGCCGGCGACCTGGGCCAAAGCCTTCAGCGCCGGCAGTTCGGCGGTGTCGCCCCGCAAGTGAACGGGCAGGACGGCGCGCAGGCGTCGGTCCCCCACCCGGCTCATAGCTTCGCTCAGCGTATCGGGCGTCATCAGGCCGGTCAGCGGATCGACGTCGGCGAACACCACCTCGGCGCCTACGAAGCGGGCGCAATTGGCGGTGGCCAGGAAGGTGATCGAAGGGGCGATCACCACCTCGCCCGGCTGGATGTCTAGGGCCAGCATGGCCAGGTGCAACGCCGCCGTGCCGTTGGAGCAGGCCACAGCGTGGCCGGCGCCGACCTTTTCGGCGAAGGCGGCTTCGAAGGCCTCGACCCGCGGCCCCGTGGTCAGGAAGTCGCTGCGCAGCGCTTCTGCGACTGCGGCGATGTCATCCTCGTCGATCGACTGACGGCCGTAGGGAAGCATGGCCGCCATTTTAGTCGGTGGCCCGCCGCCGCAGCGGCGCCGGCCCGCCGTCGTGCAGCAGCTCCAGCAGGCCCTGGCCCGACAACCACTCGTCGTTCGTGTCGCTGGCGTAGGAGAACCCCTCGTCAACCAGCGGATAGGTCTCGGCGTAGGGGGTGCGGGAATATTCCACAAAGGCCGGCTCGATGGCGTAGCGATCGCCCAGGTCGACCGTGGTGCGGGCGTCGTCCACCGAGATCATCATCTCGTGCAGCTTTTCGCCGGGCCGAATGCCGATGACCTTGATCGCCAGGTCAGGCGCCATGGCGCTGGCCAGTTCGGTCATCTTCATCGACGGAATCTTGGGCACGAAGATTTCTCCGCCGCGCATGACCTCCAGCGACGACAGCACGAAATCCACGCCCTGGTTCAGGGTGATCCAAAACCGCGTCATCCGCGCGTCGGTGATCGGCAGTTCGCTCGCGCCCTTGCCGATCAGGCGCTGGAACAGCGGAGCCACGGAGCCGCGCGATCCGACCACGTTGCCATAGCGCACCACCGAGAACCGGGTGCCGATATCGCCCGACAGGTTATTGGCCGCGACGAACGTCTTGTCCGAAGCGAGTTTGGTCGCGCCGTAGAGATTGACCGGGTTGCAGGCCTTGTCGGTGGAGAGCGCCACCACCTGCTTCACGCGGTTGTTGAGGCAGGCCCACACCACATTCTCGGCGCCCATGATGTTGGTGTGGATGCATTCGGACGGGTTGTACTCCGCCGCCGGCACCTGCTTCAGGGCCGCGGCATGGATCAGGATATCGACCCCGCGCACGGCCAGCTGCAGCCGCTCACGGTCGCGAACGTCGCCCAGGAAGAAACGCATGCGCGACATGGTCTCCGGGTCGAACTTCTCGGCCAGGTCGATCTGCATCTCGTGCTGTTTCAGCTCATCGCGCGAATAGACGATCAGCTTGCGCGGCTTGGCGCGGGTGAGCACCGTTTCGATGAAGCGTCGTCCGAACGAACCGGTGCCGCCAGTGACCAGGATTACCTTGCCGTCGAGATCGAGAGAATTTGGTGCGAACCGGCCCAAGCGCGGGTGCTCCTCAGAGGACACGAAGCGGAAAATGCGAATCGTCGGCGCACTCTTCGGCTCAGCTCGTAAAGAGACCGCTAACCATGATGTGGCGTGGTGTCGCCCATGCACCGTCGCCGCCTCTTCGCCTTCGCCGCCCTGGTCGCCCTGACGCCGGGCCTGATGGCGGCCGCGCCGGCGAAAGAAGAGAAAAAGAAGGGTGGCGGGGCCAGCTTCCTACAGATCAGCGCGCTAACGGCGACGATCTTGCTGGCCAATGGCCGGCGCGGGGTGCTGACAGTCGAGAGCGGCCTCGATATCCCGAATGAAAAGCTGCGCGCCAAGGCGACCAGCGTGTTGCCGCGCATTCGCGCCGCCTTCGTCCAGAGCCTGCAGATCTACGCCTCCGGCATGTCCCCAGGCCACATTCCCAATGCAGAGATCCTGACCAAGCTGCTGCAACGTGAAGCCGACCGCGTGCTCGGCCAGACCGGCGCCCGCCTGCTGCTCGGCACCATGCTGATCACCTAGCCCGGCTTAAGTCTCACATCGCCGAAATGCCGCCGTCGAGCTTCAGCTCCGCGCCGGTCATGAACTTGCTCTCGTCGGAGGCTAGATAGATCACCGCGCTGGCGATATCGCCGGGCTCGCCAATATGGCCGAGCGGGATTTGGCGGGCCAGCTTGCCATGAGCGACCTCGGTCCCAAATTGCTGGCGCAGCGGATCGAGGATCGGGGTGTCGATGAAGGTCGGATGGATCGAGTTCGATCGGATATCCAGACCCTGCTTGGCGCAATGCAGGGCGATGCCCTTCGACAGCAGCCAGACCCCGGCCTTGGAGGCGTTGTAAACCGGAGAATTGTGGGCGGCGATCAGGCCTGCGATGGACGAGATGTTGATGATCGAGCCCGGCTGGTGGGCGCGCATGTATCTCAGGGCGTGCTTGGTCCCAAGGAACACCGAATCGACATTGACGCTCATGACCAGCTTCCAGTCCTCATAGGACAGCTGCTCGATATTTCCTCCACGGCTGATGCCGGCGTTGTTCACCAGCACTGAGATCCCGCCCATGGCCGCATCGGCCTCCTCCAGGGCGTAAATCCACTGATCCTCTTTGGTTACGTCCAGCGGAAAGGCGAAGGCCGTGTCCTCGCCAAGGGCGGCGTTGATCTCGGCGGCCACCGCCTTCGCGCCGTGGTGATTGATGTCGGCGATCGAGACCTTGGCACCTTCCTGCGCCAGCATGCGCGCCATCGCCGCGCCCAGGCCTTGCGCCCCGCCGGTGACGAAGGCCATTTTGCCCGCGACCCGTCCCGCCATCGCTTCCTCCTAGTCTTTTGCTCCGGCCGCCTCCGCAGCCTGGTTCATGAAGCCGGCCAGGGCGACATCCAGCTCCGTCACCCCGTCGGCGTCATGGGTGGTGAGCGTCACCTCGACCCGGTTGTAGACGTTGAACCATTCCGGATGATGGTCCAACTGCTCGGCGCGGATCGCCACGCGAGTCATGAACCCGAAAGCGGTGTTGAAGTCGGCGAAGCGGAACGTCCGGTGGATGGCCTCGCGCTTCTCGTCGGCCAGTTTCCAGCCCGGCGAGCGGGCCAGGGCTGCGTCGGCGCCGATCCTGGTGGGGCGGGTCACGCCACTACCTCTTCCTCGAAGCTCAGCCCAGTCGCCGCCGACAGTTCCGCCAGGGTCTGATCGACATCGACCACCTTGATCGCCCGCATGCCCAGCGCCGCGGCCGGTTTGCAGTTGATGCCCAGGTCATCGAGATAGACGCAGGTTTCGGGCTTCACACCCAACGCCTCGCACATCATCAGATATATCGCCGGGTCGGGCTTACGGACGCCCGCCTTCGAGCTTTCGATCACATGGTCGAACAAGGGCAGGATCTGGCCCATCGCGCCAGCCGCGCGCTGCGGCTCGTCGGCGCCGGGGCTGTGGTGGCTGACCATGTTGTTGGTGATGCAGCCGACCTTGAAGTGTTGCTTGCAGGCTTTCAGCGCCGCGACCATGCGCGGCCGCACCGCGCCGGAGATCAACGGGAGGACCTCGCGGCCGGGAACCGGGTGACCCAGGGCCGTCGATTCCGCCAAGAACAGCTCGTCAAAGCCCTTGGCGTCGATCTCGTTGCGCTCGAACAAGGCCCAGGCGTTGGAGTCCGGATTGGTGGAGTTCACCTTGCGGATCAGATCCTTGGGCAACCCCTTCTCCGCCTCGTAGCGCGCGAAGGCTTCGAAGGGCGAGGTGGTGAAAACCCCGCCGAAATCCCAGATCACCGCCTCGACCGTCATACATCTAAACCCGTGTTTGAATTTCTGACCGGAAGCTAGTTGGCATTGAGCGACTTTGAAAGTCTCGCCGTCCCGCAAGGCGCTCGCTACTAGTTGGCGCCATGCGTCCACTCTTCTCCTTCATCCCTCGCCCGATCCGCCTTGCAGTGTTCTTCGCGGCGGTGGCGGTGATCCTCTATCTCACCCTTGCGCCCAACGAGGATGTGCCCGGGTCGGGCATGATCTGGGACAAGGCCGCCCACACCATCGCCTATGGCCTGCTGACCCTCGTCGGCCTGTTCATGTCGACCCGGCGCCGCTGGATGGTGGTGCTGGGCGTCTGGTGCCTCGGTGTCGGGGTCGAGATCGCCCAGAGCCTGATGGGCTTTGGCCGGCAGGGCGACTGGCATGACGCCCTGGCCAACTCCATCGGCATCTTCCTGGCCTATGTCCTGTGGGCCATCGCCCGGCGGTTCAAGCCAAAATGATCCCGCGCCACGCCCCCTATGAGGAGAGCGCCGATTTCACCATCGGCCTGAAACCCATCGGCGAGGCGGCGTGGCTGGAAGGTGGCGAAACTGATCCCGCCGCACGCAAGGACCCGTTGTTCGCAACCTGCCGCGAAGTCGTCTGGGGCGAGACGCCGCGATCGCACACCGGCCAGGCAGAGGTGCTGCGGTTGATCGACGAGACGCTGGGGCCCGCGTCGCACCAACCCGACCTGCCGGACCTCTATGCAGCGGCCCGGCGCACACCCGATGACCTTGTGCTGATGGAAAAGCACGACGGCGCCTGGCGCGTCTCGGCCCTGTCGCTTTGCGCGCCCACCTTCTTCACAGCGCATGACGTTCTGGGGCGAAGCTTGGCCGAAATCCATGGCCCGGTGCATGGCTTCGCCGCCCGCTTCCTCGCCCGGGTCGAGCGCATTTTCGAAGGCTTACGCCCTGGCCTGATCCTCGAGCGGCGAAACTGGAGCCTGGTGAATTCAGACCAGTCCTTCACCCCGGACCCGGCGCCGATCCGCGCGCGCATCGGCTCGATCGACCCTGCGGACGCCGGATTCGAACTGTTCGTGCGGGTCGAGCGTCAAACGCTGCGACGACTGCCACAAACCGGTGGGGCGCTCTTCACGATCCGCGTGTGGCTCCATCCATTGGACGACCTGCTGGATGACCCGCCACGGCTGGCGGCTTTCGCCAGGGCTTGGCGCGCCGCGCCCGCCGATTTTCGCGACTACAAGCGGCTTGGCCTCTATGACGATCTGGTCGAGGGCTTCCTCCGCGACCACGGGGCCGGCTAGGCCTCGTCCTCCGGGGTCAGCCGATAGCCGACGCCCGGCTCGGTCAGCAGGATGCGCGGCGTAGAAGGCTCTTCCTCGATCTTCTGCCGAAGCTGGGCGACCAGCACGCGCACAAACTGGGCGTCGACCTGGGCGGCCGGACCCCAGACCGCGGCGATCAACTGGCGATGGGTCACCACCCGCCCGCCGTACCGAGCCAAGGCCTTCAACAGGTCATATTCGCGCGGCGTCAGCCGGACCTCATAGCCCTGAAGAGCGACGCGGCGGGTGGCGAAGTTGACCTCTAGGTCGCCGCTCTTGAAGACCGCATGGGTCGAGAAGCGGCGCTCCCGCCCGCGCAAGGCCGCGCGGATGCGGGCCAGCAGCTCCCCGACCGCGAAGGGCTTGTTGATGAAGTCGTCGGCCCCAAGGTCCAGGGCCGCAATTTTCTCGTGCTCGAGATCGCGAGCCGAGAGCACCAGGATCGGGGTCTCGGACCATTCGCGAATGCGCGAGATCACCTCCTTGCCGTCCATGTCCGGCAGGCCGAGATCGAGGATTACCACGTCGCAGGCTTCACCCGCCAGATAGGCCATCGCCTCGTGGCCGGTCTCAGCCGTCGCCACGGCGTAGCCTGCGGCCGCCAACGCCGGCTTCAGCGCACGAAGAATCTGCTGCTCGTCGTCGACCAGCAGCAGATGGGCCAACACGCCGCTCATGACGGCGCCCCCGGCAGGATAACGCTGACGACAAGGCCCGAATGGCCATCGCCGCGAGGCCGGGCGAAGACCTCGCCGCCCATCGCCTCGACCAGACCCCGGCTGATGGACAGTCCAAGACCGGTGCCCTGTTGGCTTGCCGACGTCGCGGCCGACCGGAAGAACTTGTCGAAAATCATCTGGAGATCAGCTTCCGGCACACCGGGCCCATCGTCGACGACCTCCAGGACGATCTTGCCGCCGACGGACCGCCCCAGGATTTCGATGCGGCCGCCGTTCGGTACGAACCTGACGGCGTTCTCAACGACATTGGCCAAGGCCTGCTCCGTCAGGATCGGATCGCCGAACGCGGCGAGATCGTCGGGGCGGATGCCGCTGACGACTTTGCGGGCGCCGGCTTGGCGCTGAACGCGTTGAACAACGCGGCCGACGACCTCGGCGACGCCGAAGCTGACTCCCTCGATGGTCAGGGCCCCTGATTCCAGCTTGGTCATGTTGAGCAGATTGGCGACGAAGCGGTTCAGGCGCTCGGCTTCTTCCTGAATGGTCAGGGTGAGATCCTCGCGAACCTCGGCGTCGAAGCGGTCCCCAAACTCGCGCAGGCTCGTCACCGAGGCGAGAATCGCCGCCAAGGGCGTTCTCAGATCATGCGAGATGGAGGACAGCAGCGCATTGCGAAGCTGCTCGGTCTGAGCCCGGGCCTGCATCTCGGCCCGCTCGGCGGCGAGGCGGAAGCGCGCGATCGCGGCGCCCGCCATATCAACCAGTACGTAGACCAGCTTCTCGTCGTCCTCCGGACTATCGGTCGGTCGATCATCCAAAGGGGTGACCCGCCAAGCTGCAGCCCCGACCATCACGCCGTCGGCTCGCAGTTGGCGCAGACGCCAGCCGCTCTCCCGCGCCGCAGCCTCGCTGGCTGGCCGTGCGGCGAGCTCGGCCAAGGCCGAAGGGATCGCCAGTCCTGGCGGCCAGCTCCACGACCGGCTGTCATGCAGCACCATGGCTTCGCCACCGCCTGCCTCAGCAATCCTCTGGGCCAGCGCTTGACGAACGGCGTCTTCATTGTCGGAAGAGGAGAACTCCTCGCTGGCCCGGAATAGCGCGCCGGCGGTACGCGCCTGCACCTCCGCGCGCCCCTGCGCCTCGCGGACCCGGCCGGCCAGCCGACCGGTCAACATGGCGACCGCGAGAAACACGGAAAGGACCAGATAGTCTTCGGCCGAGTTCATCGTGAACTCGAAGCGAGGCTCGACCAAATAGATGTCGTAAATGACGAAGGCGGTGGCGGCGGCGAAGTAGGCTGGGCCCGATCCTAAGGTGACCGCGGTGATCAGGACACCGGCCAGGAACACCATGGACAGGCGGTCGGTGTCGAAGAGCCGATAGACGCCCTCGGCGACCAGTGTGGCGCCAACGACAAGACCGAAGGCCGCGGCGTATCGCCAGATTCCGCGCAGAGGCGTGATCCGCCGCATTGTCCATTGCCGCGCCATGCGGATCCTTGCAAAGCCGGTCGCCGGCGGCTCCCGCCTGTCCGTGGGAACCCAGGCTCGATCGGGGAGACGAGCGAGGCCGCCGACACGAACGACGATGGGCCACCCGACCGACCGTTTCAATTATGCCAAGCTTATGCGCCAGGCAGCGCCCGAGGTTATAAACTTCTTATGCTTGCCCCGTTTGGCGCGTCACCGCACCAAACTGGTCCATGAGCCTGATCATTGGCCAAGCCGCGCCTTGGTTCACCGCCCCAACCCCGTCCAACCCGCAGTTCGCGTTTTCCAGCGTGGCCGGTCGATACGTGTTGTTGGCCTTCTTGCCACGCGAGCCGGCGGCGCAAGCCGCCGCGATGGCCCGGCTGGACGCCAGCCACGCGCTGTTTGATCAGACCAACCTGCTCGCCTTTTGCGTCATATGCGATCCGATGGCCTTCAAGGAAGTTCGCGACACGCCGGGCGTCCGCTGGTTCCTCGACGCTGACCGACAGATCAGCCGGGCCTATGGCGCCATCACCAACGAGGGCTTCGATGAGCCAAGGTGGCTGATCCTTGATCCGACCCTGCGCGTTTTTGCGACCGGAAGCATGGCCGAGACCGACCGTATCTTTGGAACCTTGCATCAGTTGCCGCGCCCCGACGGTCACGCCGGCGTTCCCCTGCACGCACCGGTCCTCATCGTTCCGCGCGTGTTCGAGCCGGAGATGTGCCGACGGCTGATCGACTTCTATGACCAGACGGGCGGAAAGCCGTCCGGCGTGATGCGCGAGGTCGGAGGCAAGACCATCGGCGTCCTCGACGACTTCAAGCGGCGCAGCGACGCCACCATCGGAGACGTGGCCTTCCGCGGCGAGCTTCTGCAGCGGATCGAGAAGCGGCTCATCTCGCAGATCGTCCGATCGTTCCAATTCCAGCCGTCACGGATCGAGCGGTATCTCGTCGCCCGCTATGACGGCGAAACCGGGGGATACTTCCGGCCACACCGCGACAACACCACATCGGCGACCGCCCACCGAAAATTCGCCTGCTCGATCAACCTCAACGCCGAGGAGTTCGAGGGCGGCGACCTGCGGTTCCCGGAATTCGGGTCCCGGACGTATCGGCCGCCCACCGGCGGGGCGGTGGTGTTCTCATGCTCGCTGCTGCACGAAGCTACGCCGGTCACGCGCGGCCAGCGCTACGCCTTCCTGCCGTTCTTCTATGACGAGGCCGGAGAGCAGATCCGCCAACGCAATCTGCACAAACTGGTCCTCCCAGATGAGGCGCCGAACCCTCCGGCCGCCTAGCGACCGGCGGCCACGCCAGTTGAGTGGGCTACCCGACACAAAGCAATTGTGGCGAATACATCGCGACGTCTAGGCCAACCAATTGCTCAGCTTGTCACCAATACACTTGGTCACAGGTCGTTTTTCAGTTTTTCCAACGACATGCCAATCAAGCCGGTCGGCGACCTGGGCTCGCTCACGTCTAGCTGGGCGCCCCGAGCGAGATGGCGGAAAAACTGACCGCAGATTCTATGGCTTCGTTACTCGGCACCTTAACCAAACTCGCCTCGCAGGAGATTTTTGCCTGCTCGCGTCAAGAAGTAAACTTCCGAGAACCTAGATCAACTTACTTGTGCTCTTCTCATAAAGTGCGGCCAGAATCTGACCAATCTGAGAAGGTTGATATTTACTTACCAAGCACCTTCGGGTATCGATGTTATCGAAGGCGATCGCGCTCGGCGGGCGTCAGCAAACGAACTGAGGGGCTAACCCTATGAATAAGTTCCTGAAGACGGCAGCGGTCGCTGCTGTCGCAAGTTTTGCAATTTCCGGTTCGGCGAACGCCGCACTGAGCGCCTTTGGTTTCGAGGGTGGCTTGCCAGCCCCTCGCGCGCCGGATTCGGTGCTCTATAACTTCGACGTGCTCGGCGACCTGAGCATGATCGACCCGGGCTACAATCCAGCCCTAGTCGCCATTCACAACACGGGCTCGGACGGCTCCGGCGCTCAGAACCCGTTTTCGAATCCAGCGAACACCCCCTACCTGTCCGTCCTTGGCGGCGGCTCGGCGACGATCACCTTTGACAAACTGATGAAGAGCATCAGCTTCGATTGGGGCTCCATCGATACGTACAACACTCTGACCATCACCCTGGCCGACGGAACCACGCACAATATTATCGGAAACCCGGGTGGCGGCAATCAAACTAGCTCCTCCAATAATGGCCGTTACTATGCGGTCTGGGACGGCGCAAACGCGATCAAGAGCGTCACTTTCGCCTCGAGCTCGAACTCCTTCGAAGTCGACGCCCTGAGCGGCTCGGCGGTTCCGGAACCGGCGACCTGGGCGATGATGATCACGGGCTTCGGCCTTGCTGGCGCGGCGATACGCCGTCGTCGGAATATCCTCGCCGTCGCTTAAGACGATCGAAGATCAAGACTGATCAGCCGGCGAGGCTCAGGCCTCGCCGGCTTTTCTTTGCCTGAACGCGCGGCGCTAGGTCATGCGCTCACTGCGGCGCGAGCCGGTTGATTTTAATGAAAACTCTGGCGCACCCGACACGATTCGAACGTGTGACCTTTGCCTTCGGAGGGCAACGCTCGATCCAGCTGAGCTACGGGTGCGTCTTCAGAGGTTGCGCTGTCTAACTGAAAGCGCGGCGAAACGGAAGGCTTAGGCGCCTGCCGTCGTCAAGGAAACGAACACGTCCTCCAAATCCGGGTCCTCGGTGGAGATATCCTTGATGTGCAGACCAGTGGCGCGGACAGCCGCGAGCACCTGCTCCACGCTGGATTGGCCAGTCCGATAGGTGACCGAAAAGGCCCCGCCGGCGCGCGGGCGAGTTTCGAAGCCGGCCAGCAGCGGCGCCTCGGCCAAGGGCTCCTCAGGCGTCACCACCACATTGCGGGTGTCGAGGCGGCGCAGCAGGCTCGAAGTAGATTCGCAAGCCACCACCTCACCTCGATTGACGATGGCGATCTGGTCGCAAAGCTCCTGGGCCTCTTCGAGATAGTGGGTGGTGAGCACGATGGTCACGCCCTTGCGGTTCAGTTCCAGCACATAGGCCCAGAGCTGACGGCGCAGCTCGACGTCCACCCCGGCGGTTGGCTCGTCGAGGATCAGCACCGGCGGGTTATGGACCATGGCTTTGGCGACCATCAGCCGCCGCTTCATGCCGCCGGACAGCTGACGGACATAGGCCTCGGCCTTGTCACCCAGGCCGAGCGCATTGAGCAGCTCCATCGTCCGGCGCTCCTTGGCGGGCACGCCATACATGCCGGCCTGGACCTCAAGCGACTCGCGAGGGGTGAAGAACGGGTCGGCGGAAATCTCCTGGGGCACCACGCCGATCGCCGCGCGGGCGTCACGCGGCCGGACGTCGATGTCCCGGTCCCAGATCTTCACCGTGCCGCTGGTCTTCTTGGTCAGGCCGGCCAGGGTGTTGATGAAGGTCGATTTGCCGGCGCCATTGGGGCCCAGCAAACCGAAAATCGATCCGCGTGGGATCTTCAGGTTCAACCCGCGCAAGGCATGCATCTCCGGCGAGGTCTTGGTCGCCGGATAGATCTTGACCACGTCTTCGGCTTCGATGGCGAATTCGGGAAGGGTCATGCGTCTCTTTGTACCAAGCGCGACCTCGCCAGGCGAAACCCCCGGCGGGAATTGCAGATAAAGGGGCTGGAACACCGTTTCGATCAATCGAAACGAACAGCGGACCAGGGGCGTGCATTGACGACGAAAGCCGTGGTCGCATACCTAGGCGCGCGCGGAGCATCCGCCAAGCTTCCGCCGCCGGAGAGTTCAAATGGCCCGCAAAGCCCCCGTTCCTGATCAAGGCCGTTCGACCAAGCTGGAGCCGATGCCCGCCAAGGGCGCGCAGGCGTCGCATCTGCCGGCCTCGGAAGTGATCGTCGTACGGTCTGGCCGTGTCGCCTGCGACGGCGTCGGCGGCGCGCTCGGTCACCCGCGCGTCTGGCTGGAGATGGGCGAGGCCTCGTTCGTCGAGTGCCCCTACTGCGATCGCCGCTTCGTCCTGCCCGAAGGCTCCGAGGGGCCCGAGGACGAACGCCTTGCGCCCGGGGTCTATGAGGGCCCGCACGGGCACTAACACCAGGACGTCAACGGCCGTTTTCCGCCAGCACGTCACAGGGGCGCTACCTATATCGTCTTGACCAGGAACCACCCTGTCAGACGGAGGCGCCCGATGAGCAAGCAAGCCGACACATTCCGACGACTGCACGAGGGTCCAGAGATCCTCGTCCTGCCCAACGCCTGGGACGCCGCCAGCGCGGCGATGATGGAAGACGCCGGCGCAAAGGCCGTGGCCACCTCGTCGGCGGCGCTCGCCTGGGCGCACGGCTATGCCGACGGCGACGTACTGCCAATCCCAACCCTGCTCTCGGCCCTGGGCGAGATGAGCCGAGTGCTGAAGGTTCCGCTGACCGCCGACATCGAGGGCGGTTATTCCGACGACCTCGCTACGCTGGCCGACACGATCAAGGGCGTCATCGACGCCGGCGCCGTCGGGATCAATTTCGAGGATGGCGGACGCCCACGCGATCTCCACGCCCGCAAGATCGAGACCGCGCGCGAAGTGGCCGTCAAGAGCGGGGTCCCGTTGTTCGTGAACGCACGGATCGACGTCTATCTGCGCGGCCTGGCCGAGGGCGCTCCGGCGCTGGCCGAGACCCTGGAGCGGGCTGAACTCTACCGAGCGGCCGGCGCTGACGGCATCTTCGTGCCAGGCCCGACCGACGAGACGCTGCTGGAAACTCTCGCGCGTGAAATCGCCCTGCCGTTGAATGTCATGGGTCGGGGCGACATGGCGCCGGCCTCCAAACTGCAGGCGCTGGGCGTTCGACGATTGAGCTCGGCGACCGCGCCGTTCCGAGCGGCCTATGGAGCTCTAGCGCGAGCCGTGGAGACCTACCTCGCCGACGGGGACCCGGCCGCCCTGGCCGAGGCTGGCAAGGGCGCGCCGGACCTCAACAAACGGTTTGGCTGACGCAGCTCAGGCCGTGAGCGCGTCGCCGGCATGGGAGGGCGCCGTGACCTCCTGGATAGCGCTCACCAGCGCCCCAATACTGATGGGCTTCGTCAGATAGCCGTGGAAGCCGGACGACTGTCCGCGCGTCATCGTCTCGGCCAGCACGTTGGCGGAGATCGCGATCACCGGAATCTGACGGGTGGCGGGATTGGCTTCCAGCCGCGCCTTGACCTGGAAGCCGTCCATGCCGGGCAGGTTGATGTCCAATAGAATGACGTCCGGCTTCAGGCTTGCGGCCATTTCCAACCCCTCGACGGGGTGCTCGGCGACGTGAAGCTCCAGACCGCCCAACGCCTCGGCGATATGCCGCATAAGGCGGATGTTGGAGGCGTTGTCCTCGATATAGAGCACGCTGGCCTCGGGACCCGCGCCAAGCGGAACCTGAACGCCCTGCGACGGCGCCCGCACCTCGACCTGATCCGGCGTGGCCGAGGGCAGATCAACGGTGAAGCTCGAACCGACATTCTCTCGGCTTTCGACACGCAGTACGCCGTTCATGGCCTCGACCAAGCGACGCGTGAGCGCCAATCCCAGACCCGCCCCTTCGACGTCCAGTCCCTCGCGCCCAAGCCTCTCGAAGGGCTCGAACAGGTCGTTCATTCTGTGCGCGGGAATACCAAGGCCGGTATCGGCCACGCTGAGCAGCACCCGATCCCCGACAAGCCGTATCTCCACCCGCACAGACCCGCCCGGACGATTGTACTTGATGGCGTTGGATATCAGGTTCGACAGCACCTGCCTCAGCCGCAGGTGGTCGGCGCGAACGGCGACGGCCTCTTGGCTGGAGGCGATCACCAGGCCGATACCCGCCCGGTCGGCCGCCAGCTTGAAGCTGCCATACAGCCCCTGCGCCAGATCCTGAGGATCAATGGCTTCCATCGAGATAGAGACCTTGCCGCTCTCGATCTTGGCGAAGTCCAAGACCTCTTCGATCAAGGCCAGCAGATGACGCCCCGCGGTCTGGATCTGCTCGATGGCCTCGGACTGCCGCGGGCTGAGCGTGTCGCCGCCGCCGGGCATCTGCATGACCTCGGCGAAACCGATGACCGCATTGAGCGGCGTTCGCAGCTCGTGGCTCATATTGGCCAGGAAATCGGACTTGGCGCGATTGGCGGACTCGGCCCTGCGGCGCTGATCGTCCAAGGCGCCTAGAGCCGTGGTCAGGTCGATGGTGCGCGATTGGACCACGGCTTCCAGATCCTCGTTGATCGCGCGCAACCGTCCGGCCTCGGCCATCGCCCGCGCTTCCAGCCGGCGGTCCAGATAGGCGCACATCGACGCGATACCGAGGATCAGCGCCATACAGGCGACTATCGTGGCCGCCAGCAACGAGCCGGAGACCAGCGAATGGTCAGCCTCTTCGGCCAGATCGGGGGCGACCACCATGACCGTGCCGGCCATGCCGACGAAGTGCATGCCGCAGATCGCGACGGCCATCACCAGGGCGGCCATCGCCCGCTGCCTCGCGGTGCGCAGGGTGACCGCAAGCCACAACGCGGTCGTGGAGGCCCCCAGCGCGATCAACACTGAGAGGCCAAAAAGCAGGGGCCGGTAGTAGATGTCTCCCGGTCCGCGCAGGGCGCTCATGCCCATGTAGTGCATGACGCAAACCGCCAACCCGACCAGGATCCCGCCGCCGACAATTCGTCGCGGGCTCGCCCTCTCGGCCACCTGCAATCCGGCGGCGACGCCGACGACGGCGATGACCCCGGAGATGATGGTCAACCCCGCATCGTACTGCACCGTGAAAGGCGTCCGGTAAGCCAGCATGCCGATGAAGTGCATCGACCAGACGCCGCCGCCCAGCACGAGCGCAGCGCCGAAATGCCAGAAGCGGCGGGAAGAGGGGGCGGCGGTGCGAAGCCGCTCGGCCATGTCGAGGGCCGTGAAGGAGGCCACAACCGCAATCAGGTATGACAGCACGACAAGGGCGGCGTCATGGTGCGTCGGGACGCCCGTGGCCGAATTGCTGAAACAGAGCCCCAGTATCTGCATGACCCGCTCACCCCCCGGGAGCTCGCCACCAACCACGCCTCATGGTTGTTCTCAAAACACAACCTGTCGCATAGGAAGTAAGCGTAGCCTTAACGGCGCGAACGGGAGGGTGACCAAAGGCCATCTGGTCCCTATCTTCCCGGCATGACCGACGCGCCCCTCGACGCCCCCGCCACCCTCGACGACATCCCGCGCCAGCCGACCCAGGACGGGCCGGCGGTACGGCTCTATCTGGTCGATGGTTCCGGGTTCATTTTCCGCGCCTATCACGCCTTGCCGCCGCTGACGCGGAAGTCCGATGGATTGCCGATCGGCGCGGTGTCGGGCTTCTGCAACATGCTGTGGAAGTTATTGGTCGACATGCAGGCCCAGGCGGAGGGTCCGACCCACCTGGCGGTCATCTTCGATCATTCGGAAAAGACATTCCGCAACGAGCTATACGCTCAATACAAGGCTCACCGTCCGCCCGCGCCCGAGGACTTGGTTCCCCAGTTCCCGCTGGTGCGGGAAGCCACCAGGGCCTTTGGCGTACCGAGTTTGGAACTGCCGGGCTATGAGGCCGACGACCTGATCGCGGCCTATGCCTGCAAGGTCCGCGACGCCGGCGGCGAGGTCACCATCGTGTCGTCCGACAAGGACCTGATGCAGCTGGTCGGCCCGCAGGTCTCCATGCTGGACACCATGAAGAACCTGAAGATCGGCCATGATCAGGTGATCGAGAAGTTCGGGGTGCCGCCGGACAAGGTGGTGGATGTCCAGGCGCTCTGCGGCGACAGCGTCGACAACGTGCCGGGCGCGCCCGGGATCGGCGTCAAGACCGCCGCCCTGCTGATCAACGAGTATGGCGACCTCGACACACTGCTGGCGCGCGCCGCTGAGATCAAACAACCCAAGCGCCGCGACACCCTGATCGAGTTCGCCGACCAGATCCGCCTGTCGCGCGAACTGGTGCGGCTGGACTGCGAAACGCCGCTGCCCGCCCCCATCGACGATCTGGTGGTGGCCGCGCCGGACCCCGAGGTCCTGGGCAAGTTCCTGGAAGAGATGGAACTGCGCACCCTGGCGCGCCGCGTGTCCGGCGGGTCCGCCGCGTCGGCGCAAGCCGCCACGACGCCCGCCAAGCCCAGCACGCCCGACCACCCGGCCATCGACACCACCGCCTATGTCTGCGTCCGCGACCTGGCCACGCTGGACGCCTGGATCGCCCGCGCACGGGCAGTCGGCGTGGTGGCGTTCGACACTGAGACCGACGCCCTCTCCTCGGCCAACGCCGAGCTCTGCGGCGTCTCCCTGGCGGTTGCGCCGGGCGAGGCCTGCTACATCCCGGTCGGCCACGAGAACGAAGGCGCCGGCGGACTGGAGTTCGAGACCCCGGCCGAGATCGAGCAGATCCCATGCGAGGAGGTGATCGCCCGGCTGAAGCCGCTGCTGGAAGACCCCTCCGTCCTGAAGGTGGCCCAGAACGCGAAGTACGATATCGCCGTGCTGTCACGCTATGGGATCGGGGTTGGTCCCATCGACGACACCATGCTGATCAGCTACGCGCTGGAAGCCGGACTCCACAAAAGCCATGGCATGGATGAGCTATCCAAGCGCTGGCTGGAACATCAGCCGATCAAGTTCGCCTCGGTGACGGGCGCCGGGAAGGCGCAGAAGAGCTTCAAGCACGTGCCCTTGGAGCCAGCCACCTGCTACGCCGCAGAGGACGCTGACGTAACCCTGCGGCTCTACCAGTACCTGCGGCCGCGCCTGATCGCTGAAGGCCTGCTGACCGTCTATGAGACGTTGGAACGGGGCATGCCCCCGGTCCTGGCTATGATGGAAAACAACGGGATCAAGGTCGACCCGGACCAGCTGCGCAAACTCTCCTACGACTTCTCCAACCGGATGGGCGAACTTGAAGCCGAGGCTCACAAGCTGGCGGGCCGGCCCTTCAACCTCGGCTCGCCGAAACAGGTCGGCGAGTTGCTTTTCCAGGAGATGGGACTGGCCTCGGGCCGGATGACCGCCAGCGGGGCCGCCTCCACCGACGCCTCCATGCTGGAAGACCTCGCCGCCCAAGGCCACGAACTGCCGCGCGTGCTCCTCGACTGGCGCCAGCTCTCCAAGCTGAAGGGCACCTATACCGACAATCTGGTCGCCGCGATCGCGCCGCGCACCAACCGCATCCACACCTCCTATGCCCTGGCCTCGACGACCACCGGGCGGCTGTCGTCCAACGATCCGAACCTGCAGAACATTCCGATCCGGACCGAGGAAGGCCGCAAGATCCGCAAGGCCTTCATCGCCGAGCCGGGACATGTGTTGATCAGCGCCGACTACAGCCAGATCGAATTGCGCATCCTCGCCCACGTCGGCGACATCCCGCAGCTCAAGAAGGCCTTCCTGGAAGGCCACGACATTCACGCGGCCACCGCCTCGGAAATGTTCGGCGTGCCAATCGAGGGCATGCCCTCCGAAACCCGCCGCCGCGCCAAGGCGATCAATTTCGGCATCGTCTACGGCATCTCGGCCTTCGGTCTCGCCAATCAGCTATCGATCCCGCAGGACGAGGCCGGAGCCTACATCAAGACCTACTTCGAGCGCTTCCCGGGTATCCGCGCCTATATGGACCGGACCAAGCAAGCCGCCCGCGCCCAAGGCTTCGTCACGACCGTCTTCGGCCGCAAGGTCAATATTCCGGCGGTGAAGTCCAAGTCGGCGGCCGAGCGCGCCTTTGGCGATCGCGCGGCGATCAACGCCCCAATCCAGGGCGCGGCGGCCGATGTCATGCGACGCGCCATGATCCGCATGCCCGGCGCGCTTCAGCAGGCCGGCCTGACGGCGCGCATGCTGCTGCAGGTGCACGACGAACTGGTCTTCGAGGCTCCGGAAGCCGAGGCCGACGCCGTCATCGCCCTGGCCAAGCAAGTCATGGAGCGCGCCGCCGAACCGGCAGTGGCGTTCTCCGTGCCGTTGGTGGTCGAGGCGCGCGCCGCCGCGAACTGGGACGACGCGCATTAGCGTCGCAGAGGTCAAGTCGGGGTCCTCACGTTCGCTTGAGAGCGACGCCGATTTTGACTTCAGTCATGGGGAAGTGAGGCCAGAAGCGTAGGCTCGGCCTCTCACCACCCATGGAGGATCGCCATGAAGGGCTTCGTCGACGACATCGAGGACCTGACCGAAAGCAACAAAGACTTCCGCCGCGTGCTCTACACCGGCAAGAACCTGCAACTGGTTCTGATGTCGCTGAAGGCGGGCGAAGAAATCGGCGAGGAAGTCCACGCCGGACACGACCAGTTCTTCCGCGTGGAAAAGGGCAAGGGCGAGGTCTGGATCGACGGCGTCCGCACCAAGATCAAGGGCGACCACGCGATTATCGTCCCAGCGGGCGCGCGCCATAACGTGATCAACACCGGCGAGAAGTCGCTGAAGCTCTACACGCTCTACGCACCGCCCGAGCATCGCGACGGCGTCGTGCATCCGAGCAAGCCGGAAGTAGAGGCCGCCGAAGATCACTTCGACGGCGTGCTTACCGAGGACGGCCCCGGCACAAAAATCTAGCTGGCCTCAACGGCGGCGGCGCAAGCTCGCCGTCGTCAGAAGCCGCGGGGCGCGCTCGCGGCCTTCTGGGCCTTTTCCAGCTGATCGCGGTCTTCCTGCCGGCGTGCGTCCCACTCGGACTTGGTGGCGCAAACCTTCTTGGGCACGCGACTGCCGGCCAGGGCTTCGGTCTTGCAGATCATCCGGTCCTTATCGGATTTGGCGACGGGTGTGGCCGGGGTCGCGGCCGCGGCGGGCGGCGTAGTTTCGGTCGCCGCAGGCGCCGAGGGGCTCGAAGCCGCCATCATCAGCGTGGCGGCGAGAGATAGTATGAACACGAGGCGTAAGCTCCAGCCTGTAAAATTGGCTGAAAGATAGCCCAACCCGCCGGGCCAGACAAATCCGCGTTCGCTTAAGCGCGGAAGGTTCCTGGTGGAGCCGAGCGGAGTCGAACCGCTGACCTCCTCATTGCGAACGAGGCGCTCTACCAACTGAGCTACGGCCCCAGGAAGGCGCGGAATTAGGGGCTTGGACCCCACCCTGTCAAGCCGCCTCGTTGCAAGACCGCCTCGCGACTTGCCAGCCGCTCGCCGCCAGACGATACAGGACCTCTCCTCCGCCTCGGAATTCCTGATGATCTCGCTGATCGGCTTCGTGTTCTACATCGTGAACGCAATCCTCGGATTGCTGGTCTTCGCGCTGATCGCCAGCGCCATCCTGTCGTGGCTGGTCGCCTTCGACGTGATCAATCTGCGCAACCAGTTCGTCTACAACGTCGCCCGCTTCCTCGACGCCGTAACCCGGCCGGTCCTGGCGCCCTTCCAGAAGATCATGCCGAACCTGGGCGGGGTGGATATCAGCCCGGTGCTGGCGATCCTGGTGATCTCCGGCATCCAGCGCTACCTGCTGCCCGCCGTGGCCAACGGCTTGATCGGGCTATTCGCCTAGGACCATGCGGCTGCCCGTCAGGGTGACGCCCAAGGGCGGCCGCGACGGCGTCGACGGCTGGGCGCTTGACCCCGCAGGACGAGCCTATCTGAAGGTCAGGGTCTCGGCCGCGCCCACCGACGGCCAGGCCAATGCGGCGCTGACAACCTTCATCGCCAAGACGCTGAAGCGCCCCAGGTCGGCTGTGCGGATCGTCTCCGGCGAGACGGCGCGGCTGAAGATCATCGAGATTGACGGCGTGGACGAGGCGGCCATGGAGGCGGCGTTCGGCGCGCGCCCCCTTAGCGCCTAGCCGCAGGCGCCCGCCGCGAGTTGGCCGGCGCAGGACGCCGGCCACAAGATTCTCCGATAAGGGCTAGAACTCTTCCCATCCGCTGTCCTGGCGCTCGGCGACCAGGCGCGGACCCGCGCCGCCCGCCGCTTGCCGCTGCGCTGGACGTTGGCGCTCGACGGGGCGCTGCGCCGGTTCGGCCGCACCGGTCTTGAACTGCCCGATCAGCCTAGCGAGCTCCACCGCTTCGCTCGCCAAGGCATGGCTGGCGGCGGTCGATTCCTCGACCATGGCGGCGTTCTGCTGGGTGACCTGATCCATCTGGTTCACGGCCGTATTGACCTGGTGCAGGCCGGTGGCCTGCTCCTGGGCGCTGGCGGCGATTTCGGCGACTATGCCGTTGATCTCCGCCACCTGGGTGACGATCAGTTGCAGCGCCTTGCCGGTTTCGGCGACGAGGCCCACCCCGCGCCCGACCTGGGTCGAGGACGTGTTGATCAGGGCCTTGATCTCCTTGGCCGCATCGGCCGAACGCTGGGCCAGAGCACGAACCTCGGAGGCGACGACAGCGAAACCACGGCCGGCCTCGCCAGCGCGGGCGGCCTCGACGCCGGCGTTCAGCGCCAGCAGATTGGTCTGGAAGGCGATCTCGTCGATCACGCCGATGATCTGGCCGATCTCCTTCGACGAAGTCTCGATCTCGCCCATGGCGTCGGTGGCGTGACGCACGACATCGGCGCTCTCGGCGGCGTTGGTGCGCGCAGTCTGGACCACGCCCTGGGCGTGAGTAGCGCCTTCGGCGGTCTTGCGGACAGTGGCGGTGATCTGGTCGAGCGCCGCGGCGGTCTCTTCCAGGCTGGCCGCCTGTTGCTCGGTACGGCGCGAGAGATCGTCGGCCGCCTTGCTGATCTCATCGGCGCCGGATCGCATATTGGCGGTCGCCCCGACGACGACGCCCATCGTGTTCTGAAGTTGGCTCATGGCCATGTTGAAGTCGTGTTTCAGCGCCTCGTACTCCGGCGCGAACTGGCCCTCGACGCGCGCGGTGAGGTCGCCGTGGGCCAGGCGCTCCAGCCCCTGGGCCAGGGCGCTGACGACCCTCGCCTGCTCTTCGGCGACAGCGGCCCGCTCAGCCTCGGCCCGGCGACGCTCGGTCTCGGCGGCCAGGTTGGCGGCTTCCTGGCCTGCGCGCAGCGCGCGGTTCTCGGCCAGACCGTGACGGAAACCTTCCAGGGCGCGCGCGATCTCGCCCACCTCGTCACCCTTGTCAGCTCCGCCAACCGCCTTGTCGTAGCGCCCGGCCGACAGTTCGCCGACCGCTGTGGTGATCTGAGCCAGGGGCTGGCGCACCAGCTTGCCCACGGCGATGAACAGCGCGCCCAAAACCAGGGCCAGGATCACCAGACCCCCGACCGCCAGGCCGATGGCCAGTTGGCGGGCCGGACCGGTGATGTGCTTGGTCGGCACATCCATGATCACCGCCCAGGTGGAATTGAGGCCGGGCAGTGGGGCGGGCGTCACCAGACGTTCCACCTTGCCGATCGACTGTTCGACGCCGCTCAGCAGAACCGACTGGCCGCTGGAAAGCGCGCTCTTCACCTCACTCGCGCCGGCGTCGGCATAGGGCTTCATCCGGAGCGCCGCGTCAGGGTGGGAGACCCAGTTCGCGGCCGGCGAGACCAGCATCACTCGGCCATCGCCGAAGGGCTTCAGGGCGCCCAGTCGGCTCGACACGTCGTCCAGCGCCAGATCGAGGCCCGCGACGCCGATCATCTTGCCGCCCGACATGACCGGGAAGGTCACCGAGGTCATTGAGACGGTCTTGCCGCTGACCTCATAGGGATAGGGCTCGACGATGGCGGCTTTGCCGCTCTTGAAGCTGGTTTGATAGAAGGGCTGCTCATAGTCGGTGCCGGTGTCCAACGGCTCCAGGGTGACCTTGCCGCCATTGTTCACCCAGTACGGTGTGAATTGGCCGAGCTTGTTGGAGCCGCCGGCGGTGTCGCCCAGGTGAGCCGCGTCCTGACCGTCCAGCGCGTCCGGAATCGCCATGAACCAGGCGCCGAGGATCATCGGCGAGGCCGAGGCGGTGGGCTTGAGCAGTTGCGCCAGCACGACACGATCGCGGACGCCCGCCTCATGGGCGGCGCCCACCGTCAAGGCCATGGCCGAGCCAATGCCCTGGATCTGACCCAGGTCGGTGGCCACCTGGGCGGCCGCTTTGCCGGCCAAGGCCTCGGCATTGTCGTTGGAGAGGTTCCTAACCATCCCGCTGGCGTTGGTGGCGACCAGCGCCGCCGCCAGCAAGAGCAACGCCCCGATCGCGCATCCTGCGGCGATCATCAGCTTCCAGGCGATAGACAGACGGGCCAACATACTCGTGGTTCCTTGACGACTGACTCGATACTCGCAGAAGGGCTGGCGCGCCCTAGGCGGCGGCCGCCTGGATATCGGCGGGCAGGATGTGATCCAGGGAAAGCAGGGACACGATCCCGGTGTCCGTAGTCATCACCCCGGCGACATAGGCCGCAGACTCCTGGCTGCCCACTTCCGGCGGCGGCTGGATCAGCCCCTCGGTGACTGTCAGAATGTCGGAGACCGCATCGACGACCAGGCCCATCTGGGCCTCGCCGATCTGGGCCACGACCACCACGGACGACGCGCTAGGCGACGCGGGGCCAAGGCCAAGCCGGGCGCCCAGGTCGATGACCGGCAGGATCGCCCCGCGCAGATTCATCATCCCGAGCACATGCGGCGGCGCATGGGGCAACGGCGTCGCCGCCGTCCAGCCCCGGATCTCACGAACCGCCATGATATCGATCGCGTAGGCCTGATCACCGATGCGGACCGAGATCAGCTCGGCGCCCGGTGACGGGATACGTGAAGTGGAAATTTCCATCAGAACTCCTCCCAAGAGTCGGTTTCTCCGACAGGCTCATATTTCGCCGCGGTCGCGGCGCCAGAGCTGTAACCCCGTGTCGGCGAGGGCCGAGGCGCGCGAGGCGGCGCGGCGGTCTTGCGAACGGTCGAGCGGTCGTTGTCCTGGCCGATCGTGAATTGGCCCATCAGACGGGCAAGCTCCACCGCTTCGCTGGCGAGCGCGTGACTGGCGGCGGTGGACTCTTCGACCATGGCCGCATTTTGCTGCGTAACCTGATCCATCTGATTAACAGCCGTGTTGACCTGATGCAGGCCGACGGCCTGTTCCTGGGCGCTGGCGGCGATCTCCGAAACCGCGCCATTGATCTCCGCCACCTGGGTCGCGATCCGCTGCAGCGCCTTGCCGGTCTGCGCCACGAGCTCGACGCCCTGGCCGACCTGAGCCGACGAGGCGGTGATCAGCGACTTGATTTCCTTGGCCGCTTCCGCAGAGCGCTGGGCCAAGGCCCGAACCTCGGAGGCGACGACCGCGAAACCACGACCGGCTTCGCCCGCGCGGGCGGCTTCGACCCCGGCGTTCAGCGCCAGGAGGTTGGTCTGGAAGGCGATCTCGTCGATCACCCCGATGATCTGGCCGATCTGCTTGGACGAGCCCTCGATCTCGCCCATGGCGGCGGTGGCCCGGCTGACGATCACCGCGCTCTGCTCGGCGTCCGATCGCGCGGTTTCCACGACGGTGCGGGCGTGGTTGGCGCCCTCGGCGGTCTTGCGGACCGTGGCGGTGATCTGGTCGAGCGCCGCGGCGGTTTCTTCCAGGCTGGCGGCCTGCTTCTCGGTGCGGCGGGACAGGTCGTCGGCCGCCTGGCTGATCTCGCCAGCGCCGGAGCGCATGTTGGTCGTATTGCCGGTGATCACCGACATCGTGCTCTGCAGGGTCGAGACGGCGGCGTTGAAGTCGGTCTTCAGTTGCTCGGCCTTCGGCGCGAAGGCGGCGGTGATGCGGAATGTCAGGTCGCCACGAGCCAGCTTGCCCAGCCCCTCGGCCAGCGAGCCGATGGCGATGGCGTCCTGTTCGGCGTCACGCGCCTTCTCCTGCTCGCGGACTTGACGCTCGGCTTCCACCGCAGCGCGGTGCTCAGTCGCGTCGGCTTCCAGACGCAGCTTTTCGATCGCCGCATCCTTGAAGGCCAGCACGGCTTGCGCCATCTCGCCGATCTCGTCCTTGCGGCCAATGGCCGGGACATTGACCGTGTTGTCGCCGGAAGCCAGGCGCCCCATCACACGGGACATGGCGCCGACCGGGGCGGCGATGGCCTTGGACAGAACCCAGGCCATGGCGGCGGCGGCGACGACGGCGATCAGGCTGCCGATGATCAAGGTCAACTTCGCCTCGCCAATGGCCTTCTGCTGGGCGGCCGAACGCTCAGCGACCAGCGCCCGCTGAGCGGTGAGGATCTCGCCCTGAACGTTGCGAACATCGCTGAGGCGCACGTCGTCGATCATGGCTCGCGCCTGCTCCAGCGTGGCGGGATCGCGAGAAAGGGCGACGATCTGATCGTTCTTGGCCCGCCATTCGATCAACGCCGCCTTCAGCCGCGCCGCGCGCTCGCGCTGCTCGGGGCGCGTCGTGCGGCTCGAGAAGGCTTCGAGGCTCTTGTCAGCCGAGACCCCGTCTTCCCCATAGCTCTTCAGGAAGTCGTTGTTCTGGGTCGCCGCGAAGCCGCGAGCGCCGTTCTGTTGTTCAACCGAATGCGCGAGAACAGCGGTGACATCCTGGATGTTCAGGTTGCTGATGCTGTTCTGGTCCGCCGCCGCGTCGATGGTGTTCAGGCTAACGAACACCATCACGGCTGAAAGCGTGAAGACCCCGAGGATCACGGCGAACGCCGCGCTCAACTTGGTGGAAATACGCATATTGTTGAAGTTCATGAACGACGCCCCGAGAGTAATAACAACTGTTCATCACTCGCGCCGGGCTTCTGGATCGTTAATCGCATTTAATCGGCGCCCGACAAATTGTCGCACACAAGAGGTCCTCCTCGTGACGTCGCAAAACAAACATAATTGGCTTTCGATATACCTCCATATCGACCTTAAACGTCGGTAATACCTGCACCTTAAGGGCAGCCATACTTGAATCCTGGAGAATGACCGCCGCGGGGATGACTGGCGATCAATCGCGCGACGCCCTATCTGGATGACCGCAACGAAGGGAGTGGCGCCGTATGAGCCGCCGACAATTGGCCAACGCCATCGACGCAGCGCGGAACATCGTGATCTTCACCGGGGCTGGTATTTCCACGGAATCCGGCGTGCCGGACTTCCGCAGTCCCGGCGGCGTGTGGAGCCGGATGAAGCCGATCTACTTCCAGGAATTCGTCAGCGACGAAGAGCGGCGCCGGGAGGCCTGGTCACGCGTGTTTTCTGGGGCCGCCCGGTGGACTGGGGCCGCGCCGAACGACGGTCATACCGCCGTCGCGCGCCTGATCGCCGAAGGTAGGGCCAGCGCGGTGATCACCCAGAACGTCGATAATCTGCATCAACAGTCGGGCATTCCGGACAGTCAGATCATCGAACTGCACGGCAACGCCCACTATGCGCGCTGTCTCGCCTGCGGCCTTCGACACGAGTTCGAGGAGTTCCGGGAGAGCTTCCTTGAGCACGCCCAAATCCCGGTCTGCCGCGCCTGCGGCGGCTTGGTGAAATCGGCGACCATTTCCTTCGGGCAGAGCATGCCGGAAGAACCGATGGAGCGGGCCGAAGCCGCGACACTCGATTGCGACCTCTTCCTGGTCCTCGGATCTTCTTTGGTGGTCTATCCGGCCGCCGGCTTCCCGCTAATGGCCAAGCAGAACGGAGCGATGCTGGCCATCGTCAACCGCGAAGCGACGGATCAGGACCCGCATGCCGACATCGTCCTGCATGACGAAATCGGTCCGGCGCTGAGCGAGATCGTCGGCGCCTAGGCGCGCCTGGTTGGTCGCGCGCGCAACTTGGTGGGGGGTGGATCGGCGCGGAAATCCGCCACCGTGCCGAGCTTGGCGTTGCAAGACGGGCAGCGGATCACGACGTCGTCGGCGAGGCTGGCCTCAATCGAGAACCCGGCGCCGCAGGGCTTGCACTTCCAGTCATGCTGGACCGGCGCGGGGGCAGGCGGCGCAGGCGCGCGCGCAGGCTTCTTCTTCGGCCCCTCCGGCAGAACAACTTTCGGTGGGTTCTTCAGCGACAGGATAGGACGTCGCTTAGGTTCGTCGCTCATGATCTAGGACTTGTGACTCCGACGTGTGGACACGTCACGGCGCGGCCGGGGTAAAGCCGGTTCTCCCTTGTCCGGGATTGACTTGCAACACCAAAGGGAAACGAATTCAATCTCGCGAGATTGTCCAGTCGCGCGACGGGCGCTCCTCGTCGCGGATCGATCTTCGTGAGCGCTTAAGAAGTTTCGAGGTTAAAGAGAGTAACGGACTTTCCTGGTTGCTGACGCGCTCGCCGTTGCTGGCGCGGCGCTCGGCCTGGAAGGCGCCCGTCGCAAGGACATTCGGGGGAGAAACCGATGAAACTGAAATGGACTCATGGCGCGGCGCTGCTGGCCTGCATCGCCTTGAGCGGCTGCGGCATGATCGGCGGCGACAAGGCCCCCAAGGGGCAGGTGGTCGCCACGGTGAATGGTGAAGAGATCACCGTCACCGAACTCAATCGCGAACTCGCAGGCGCGGCTCCAGCCAATCCGGCCGAGCGCAAGGCCGCCGAACAGGCCGCCCTGGAATCGATCATCACGCGTAAGCTGGTCGCCCAGGCGTCGAAGGATCAGAAACTCGACAAGACGCCGATCTTCGCCCAGCAGGAACTGCAGGCGAAGGAAGCCATGCTGGTCGGCGCCATGCAGCGCAAGATCGCCTCGACCGTCGTCGCGCCGACCCGCGCCGAAGGCGAAAAGTTCGTCGCCGAACATCCCAACATGTTTGCAGACCGCCGCGTGATGGTCGTGGACCAGATCGTGGTCGGGTCCTTCAAGCCTGAGCTCATGAAAGAGTTCGAGCCACTGACCACCCTTGAGCAGATCGAGGCGGTCCTGGTTCGTGAAAACCTCGACTTCCAGCGGACCACCACGGTGCTCGACACCCTGAACGCTCCGGAAGACCTCACCAAGACCTTGGCTAATCTGCCGCCGAACGAGATCTTCATCTTTCCGCGTGGCAACGCGGTGTTTGTGAACCAGATCCGCGACAACCGGGTCATGCCGTTCACCGGCGACCGCGCCATCAACTACGCCATGGCGGGGTTGAAGTCGCTCCGCACCCAGGAAGCCCTGGCCAAGCAGCTCGAAGCCATCCGCAAGGCCGGCGAGGGCGAGATCACCTACAACGACAAGTACAAGCCCGTTAAGGCCGCCGCCAAGCCGGCCGCTCCGGCCGCCAAGGCTGCGCCGGCGCCTGCCGCGCCCGCCGCCACCGCTCCCGCGCCAGCTACTCCGGCCGCCCCGGCCGCGACGGCTCCGGCCGGCGCCGCGCCGACCTAGGACGACAGGGCGCGGCAGGCTTCCCTGCCGCGCCCACATCGCCTGCAGGCCTGAAGCGCCTGAGCGCTTGGCCACGTGTCTCTAAATTTCCTGATGTCTTCCACACGGCCGGGTCGGCTTTATTCGCCGCGCCGCCGATCCGTTCGTGGAAAATGGTGCCGCTTACAGGACTCGAACCTGTGACCCCCTCATTACGAATGAGGTGCTCTACCAGCTGAGCTAAAGCGGCCTGGTACACGTTCGTGGAGCGATTTGCCCCGCGAAGGAGGGTTTACTTAGCGACTCTCGGCCCGCTCGCCAAGCGCCGCCTTGCTTGAGGTCGCCGCTGACCAGGCTGAGGGACCGGCGGGACTAGAGTTTCATCCTCCTCATAGACCCCTTCCTCAACGGGGTAAGGCGCCGCATCAACCTCATGCGCTTCCAAGAAAGCTACTGAATCTACATAAGAAATCGGCAAGGCGGGCAGTTCTCTCATCGTCCTTTCGCGGCGTTCATGGCGCGGATGAATCAGTTCGCCCGTTTCAGCGAAACTCATCACCAAACGCGCCCAATCGGCCGCCTCGTAGGCAAAGGCGCGGCCTTCGGGGTCTAGATCGGACCAGTCGGCTTCCCTTTCCGCTTTTACGCCGCGCGCCATCCAGACCCGCGCCTCATCCGGCTGCCCGGCCGCGAATGCGACCCGCGCCATCAGCCCGGCGATCCGGGCGGTGACGGTTTCAGGCTCCAGCGCCCTGGCGGCGGCCTGCGCCCGCGACGTATCTCCGGCGATCAAGGCCTGCTCGACCAGCAGGATGCGGCTCTCCCGAGCCCCGGGGTTCAGTTCGGCCAGTTGGCGCAAGCGATCGGCGCGCTGGCGCGGCGTCTCACTGGTCCGCAGATCGCGATAGGCGAGCCACAAGGCCGGATGGGGCGCGACCTTCCAGGCCCCTTCGAGAACCTGCGCCGCGCGCGCCGGCTTGCCGGAAGCCCCCAACAGACGCGCGGCCATCACCACGCCAGGCGCGAAGCCCGGCTGCAGCTTGGCGGCCTCGACCGCGAATTCGAGGGCCTGGGCCTGGCTGTTGGGATCGGCCGAGGCCTCAAGCTGACCCGCGGAGGCCGCGAGCAAGGCGGCGCGGGCGCGCTCAGCGACGATCGGCGAAACGATCTTGCGATCGAGGGCGCCCTTGGCCAGCTCACGCGCGCCGCTCCAGTCGCCGTCCTCGAGCTTGGCTTCCAACAATACGCGCCAAGCCCAACGGCCTGTGCGGGCCAGGCCATAGGCCTGCTCGGCGTGACTGATGGCGCCCGCGCGATCACCCTGGGCCAGCGCCAGTTGCATCAGTCCTTTATGGCCGGCCAGGCGCATGTCGGGCAGGCCCAGCATTGCGCCATAGGCGGCTTGGGCGGCGGCTGCGTCACCCGCCGCCTCTGCGGCCTGGGCGGCCAGCACCCGGACCAGACCAGGCGCCTCGTCGGCAAGTTCGGCCGCCTTCTGGGCCAGGCGGCGGGCCTCCGATCCGTCGCCGGCGGCCGCAGCGACGAAACCGCGGGTCAGTACGTCGTTGGCCTGGCGACGCCGCCCCTCAGCCCGCGCCCGGGCGGCGCGGCGCGGGGCCTCGGCCGCCCACAGCAGCAATCGCCATGCGACCATCGCCGATAGAGCCAGGAAAAGGGTGATCAGCACGAATGCCGCGGCCGTCATGTCGGCCCGCCAGCCCAGCCAGACGACATTGGCGTGGCCCGGCTCCCCGGTGATCGCCAGCATCGCCGTCGCGAGGGCGGCGACCAGGAAGACGATGATTGCAGCGCGGATCATCCGCCGCTCCGGGCCAAGTCGGTCAGGTCCTTCAAGGCTTGGGCGCGGACCTCGGCGATGTTGCGGTCGATCCGAGCGCGCCGTTCGGCGCGGTCGCGCCACGGCCCGAGGGCGTCCTTGCCGGCCGGCGGCAACGCCTCGAGCGTCGCCAGTGCGGTGGTGAGGTCGCCATCCTCGACCTGCTGCTCGGCCTTGGCCAGCACTGCGTCGAGGCCCTCGCCCGGCACATCGCCAACCCGGCGCAGGGTGACGACTCGCGAGAGGGCGTAGCCGATCCGGTCGAGAACGCCGGCCCCGTCGCCTGGAGCCCGGGCGGCGGAGGCGGCGCGAGCGGCGTAGTCTGGGAAGCTGGCCGCCAGGGCCATGCGGCTGGGCGCGCCACGCTCGGCGTCGGCGGTCAGCGACCGAAGATCAAGAGACGGCGCGCTCGCCGCCAAGGCCTGAAGCTCGCCCGCGAACGACCGCGACGTCTGCGAGGCCTCGACCAGGGCGGCCGCCGTCAGCGCCGAGGCCGCAGCGGAGGCCACGCGCGCGCGGCCCGCCTCCAACGCATCCATGCGGGAGGCGATCTCGCCGGTGGCGGGCTCGGCCGAAAGACTTAGCTCACCACCGGCCTGGGGCGTCGCAGGAGCGAAAGGAGCCGTCAGGGGGGCGAGCGCTGGCGCGGGTGTGTCCATCACGCCGGCGCGCGGCTTGCTGGGGTAAAGCTCGGGTCCGAACCGCGCGGCGAGATAACCGCCGGCGACACAGGCCAGGCCGAACACGATCACCGCCCAGACGGCCCACCCCACCGGGCGGCCTCGGCGATAGGAGCCGGGATCGCGGGGCGCGGAAAGCTCGATCGGATCGCTCATCGCCTACCGGTCTATCAGATTCAGCAGAGCCGCTTCGAGGGGGAAGGGCGCGAAGGTTTGCTCGGCGACGCCAACCTTCGCCAGCGGCTCCATCGCGGCCTTCGAAAGGCCGAGCACCCTCAGATGGGGTTGAGGATGGCTAGCCAGGACTGCGGCCAAGGCCGCGGCGCCCTTGGCCGAATGGACAAGCGCGACGTCGACCCGCGCCAGTTCCTCGATCTGAAACGGCTCAAGCCGGGTGGGCAAGGTGTCGTAGAGCGTGAGGGCGCGCACCTCGATCCTGGCGCGCTCCAATGCGCCGGCCAGATCGCCCGCCAGTTCGGCCGCGCCGGGGTGCAGAACAACGCCGGCGATCTCGGCGCGACGCGATGCTATCCCCCGGGCCAGGGCCTCGACGTCGCCATCAGCCGACAGCACCTGTTTGAAGCCCGCCTGCCGCGCCGCCAAGGCGGTCGCCGCTCCAACCGCGAAGACCCGCAGCGAGCGATCGGCGTTGAGCCGGGTGAACGCTCGCAATCCGTTGGCGCTGGTGAAGGCCAGGGCGCCCACATCACGCAGATCGACCTCGGCGTTTTCCAGCATCTCCACCGCCAGCAGCGGCGCCACGAGGGTTGCGTGGCCAAGCGCGTGGACGCGCGCGGCGGTGGCGTCCGCTCCGGGCTGCGCGCGCGTGATCCAGATCTTCAAGGGGCGAGCGCCATTCATCGCAGGTGGAGAAACCAATCGTTCCCACAACCCTGGAGGGGGACGCCCGCAGAATCAATCCGCCGTTCGGATCAATCCGGAACCACGATGAGATCGCCGCCCTCTTCGCGCACCGCTGCGCCCAGCGAAAGGCCGAGCGCGCGGGCCGCCTCCAACGGATCCTGGGCCGTCGACAGTTCGGCCGAGCCCTCACGCCGGAAGCGGTGGACGCCGTCCGCCGACAGCGCCTCGACGATCAGATGCAGGCCGCCGTTGGCCAGCCGGGCGTGCGCGCCAATGGCGGTCTTGCACGAGCCTTCCAGGGCGGTCAGGGCGCCGCGCTCGGCGGCGACCGCGACGGCGGTCGGGGCGTGACGGACGGCCTCAAGCCAAGGTGCGCCAATATCGGAGATGCGGGTTTCGATCGCCAGCGCGCCCTGGCCAGGGGCCGGCGGGCATTCTACGGGATCGATCAGGCTCTTGGGCAAATGACCAAGACCCAACCGGTTCAGGCCCGACATCGCCAGCAGGATGGCGTCGGCGTCGCCGGCCGCGAGCTTGGCCAAGCGAGTGTCGACATTGCCGCGCAGCATCTGGACGTTGAGGTCGCTACGTCGATGCAACGACTGGGCCTGACGACGCAGCGAGGCGGTGCCGAGCACGGCGCCCTGCGGCAAATCCTCCAGGCGATCGACCTTGTGGCTTAGGAAGGCGTCGCGCGGATCTTCCCGCTCGGGGATCGCCGAAATGCACAGTCCGTCCGGCAGCACGGCCGGCACGTCCTTCATCGAGTGGATGGCGCAGTCGATCGAGCCGTCGAGCAGCGCCTCCTCGATCTCCTTGGTGAACAGGCCTTTGCCGCCGATCTCCAGCAGGCGGCGGTCCTGAATCCGGTCCCCCGTCGTGGTGATGACGATCAGAGGCGCGAATGCCTCCACCTGCGCAGGGTCGCTCGGATCGGCTCCGAGCGCCGCTGCGATACGGCGTTGCATGATGCCGGCCTGGGCCAGCGAAAGCTTGGAGCCGCGGGCTCCGATCCGGACGGGCTGTTGCGTGGGCACGACGCGCGGTCTACCTCGGCGTTTCAAAGGAGGTCCCGGCCTATAGGACGGGACCGCAAGTCGCAACCACCGGGAGACCGAGTGATCGAGCCGCTGACCGTCCTGGGCCTTGAAACCAGCTGCGATGAGACCGCCGCGGCGGTCGTGCGCCTGGATGCTTCCGGCGTGGTCGAGGTGCTGTCCTCCATCGTCGGCACGCAGATCGCGGCCCACGCGCCCTATGGCGGCGTCGTGCCCGAAATCGCCGCCCGCGCCCATGTCGAGACCATCGACTCAATTGTCGCCGAGGCGCTCGCCACCGCTGGCGTCGGCTATGGCGATCTCACGGGCGTAGCGGCCACCGCCGGGCCCGGCTTGGTCGGCGGGGTGATGGTCGGCCTGTCGTTCGGTAAGGCCGTCGCCCTGGCGCGCAACCTGCCGCTGGTGGCGGTGAACCACCTGGAAGGCCACGCGGTCTCCGCGCGGCTGGCCGCTGACATCCCCTATCCCTTCCTGCTGCTGCTGGTGTCCGGCGGCCACTGCCAGATCCTCGCCGTCGAGGGCGTGGGCGCCTGCCGCCGCCTCGGCTCGACCATCGACGACGCGGCTGGCGAAGCTTTCGACAAGATCGCCAAGAGCATGGGCCTGCCCTATCCCGGCGGCCCGGCCCTGGAGAAACTGGCCGAGGGCGGCGATCCCACCGGATATGTCCTGCCTCGCGCCCTCCTGGGCCGCGATGGGTTCGACTTCTCGTTCTCGGGCCTGAAGACCGCCGCCGCCCGCATGGCCGCGACAGTGACCACCGACAGCGAACGCAAGAACCTCGCGGCCGCCGTCCAGGTCGCCATCGCGCGCCAATTGTCCGAACGCACAGACAAGGCCATGGTCGCCTATGCTCATGAGCAACAAGGCGCGCCGCTGCGTTTCGTGGTCGCCGGCGGGGTCGCGGCCAACAAGGCCGTGCGCGCCAAGCTGCAAGACACCGCGACTGCGCGTGGTTTCTCGTTCGACGCCCCGCCGCTCGCCTATTGCACCGACAACGCCGCCATGATCGCCTTGGCCGGCGCAGAGCGACTGGCCTTGGGCATGAGCGACCGGCTCGACGCGCCGGCCCGGCCGCGCTGGCCGCTGGACGAGGCCGCCGCCCTGGCCAACCCGACCCACGTTCCCGGCCGTAAAGGAGCCAAGGCATGAAGACTGCTGGCGTTATCGGCGGCGGGGCCTGGGGCACCGCCCTGGCCCTGGTTTGCGCCCGCGCGGGCCTGGCCACAACGCTCTATGCCCGCGAGCCCGAGGTGGTGAGCGCCATCAACGAGACGCGCGAGAACAAGACCTTCCTGCCCGGCGTGGTGTTCGACGCCCCCGTCAGGGCGACAGGCGACCTCGCTGACCTCGCCGCCGCCGATCTGGTGCTGAACGTCAGCCCGGCCCAGCATCTGCGCTCCAGCCTTGACGCCTTCCGGCCCCACGCCCGCGCCGGCGTGCCGATGGTCCTCTGCTCCAAGGGCGTCGAGCAGGGCTCGCTCAAGCTGATGACCGAGGTGCTGAACGAGGGCCTGCCCCAGGCCTCGCCCGCCGTGCTGTCGGGGCCGAGCTTCGCCATCGACGTCGCCCGAGGTCTACCCACCGCCGTCACCTTGGCTTGCCCGGACGAAGAGCTCGGCTTCCATCTGGCCGCCGCGCTCAGCCTGCCGACCTTCCGCCCCTATCTGGCCACCGACATGATCGGGGCCGAGATCGGCGGCTCGATGAAGAACGTCCTGGCCATCGCCTGCGGCGTGGTCGAGGGCCGGGGCCTGGGTCGCAGCGCTCATGCCGCGGTGATCACCCGTGGCTTCGCCGAGATGACCCGCATGGCCGTGGCGCTGGGCGGCGAGGCCGAGACCGTCGCCGGTCTTTGCGGGCTCGGCGACCTGGTGCTCACCTGCTCGAGCCCGCAATCACGTAACATGAGCGTCGGCCTGGCGATGGGCGGCGGACAGACCCTGGAACAGGCGCTGGCCGGCAAGGTCTCGGTCGCAGAAGGCGTCGCCTCGGCGCCCGCCGTTCTGGCGCTGGCCGGCAAGCTCGGCGTCGAGACGCCAATCTGCGCCGCCGTCGCCGCCATCCTGGCCGGCGAGATGCAGGTTGACGAGGCTATCGCCGCCCTGCTCGCCCGCCCCATCACCACCGAACGATAAGGACCGCCGCCTTGACCCTCTTTGCCATCCACTGCGTCGACAAGCCGAACTCCCTGGAGCTGCGCATGGCCACCCGCGAGGCCCACCTGGCCTATGTCGGCGGCTTCCGAGAGCAACTGCGGCTAGGCGGCCCGATGTTGAACGAGGGCGGCGACATGGCCGGATCAATCATCATGGTGGAGATGGAAACCTTCGCCGAGGCCCAGGCCTTCGCGGCCAGCGACCCCTACAACCAGGCCGGCCTGTTCGAGCGGGTCCACATCAGCGCCTTCCGCCCCACGCTCGGGAAGCTGGGTTGACGCGCGAGGCCTCAGACAATCCGGCGAGGCCGCCCGCCGGCGTCGCACTCTGCGCGGTCGCCGACCTGACCGATCCTGGATCGAAGGGCTTCCGGTTCCGCGCAGACAGCAAGATGTTCGCCGGCTTCGTCGTGCGGATGGGCGAGGAGATCCGCGGGTATGTGGATTCCTGCCCCCATGCCGGCTGGCCGCTGGCGGCCTGGGACGACCGCTACCTGACCCGCGAGGGCGACCTGATCCTCTGCGGTGGCCACGCGGCGCTGTTTCGGCCACTGGACGGGGTGTGCATCGCCGGACCCTGCGCTGATGAGCGCCTGACGCCCTGGCCGATCACCGTCGTGGACGGCCAGATCATCACCGCCTAGATTCTAGCTCCGCGCGGGGAACGCCTCGGCCGAGAAATCGGCCACGTCGGCGATCAGGCCCTCGGCGGCCAGCGCCACCAACTCGCCGCCTTTCTCGGGCGTCGCCAGGGCCGGATCGGACCCCATGCGGCCGTCGGGATAGCGCGCGCGGAAGTCGACCGCCTCGCGGATCGGCCCGGTCGGCGCGATCTGCGGCGCGTAGTTGGCGGTCTTGATGGCGTCCGGATAGGCCCACTGGGTGACGGCGATCTCCGACGGCGTCGCGTGGCTGCCGTGTCCGACCGGGAATTGCCGATGCGCCAGCGCGTTGACGCCGCGCAGTTCCCACCAGTTCTTAAGCTTGCAGGCGAAGCCGCGCTCGGTCCGGCCAAAGCTGGCCTCGGCGTAGAGCTCCGAGAACGCCGCCTCGATGGTGGCGACATTGCCGCCGTGGCCGTTCAGGAAATAGATCTTCTCGAACCCATGCCCGGCCAGCGAGCGGCACCAGTCGCCGATCGCGGCGATGAAGGTGGTCGGGCGCAGCGAGATCGTGCCGGGGAAGCCCAGGTGGTGCTGGGCCATGCCGATATTGAAGGTCGGGGCGATTAGCAGGTCGGAGGTCTTCTGCGCCTCGTGGGCGATGATCTCCGGGCAGAGCCAGTCGGTGCCCAGCAGGCCGGTAGGGCCGTGCTGCTCGTTGGAGCCGATCGGCACGACCACCGTCTTGGAGCGTTCCAGATAGGCTTCGACTTCTTGCCAAGTGGAGAGGTGGAGCAGCATCTAATTTCCTAATCCAGCACAGTGCGTCCGAGGTTCGAGCATCCTACCGTTCGCCCGGGCCGATAATCCAACCGCGCGAAGGAGGCCTCTAGATGGCGCTGCGGCTGGCCGATGTCGCCTCCTACTTCGCGAACCGCTTGAAGAAGCTGTCGGCCTTCCAGGTCGGACGCTCGGGCGCGTCGGCGGCCTGCATGGCGACCTGCGCCATATAGGCGTTGAACTTCACCGCGTCGGCGCGCTCCACCGGCTGGGTCAGGTCGTCGGCCAGGCCGTGATAGCGTTCGGCGCGCCAGGTCTTTTCGATCTGGGCCTCCGGCGTGCCGGCCGTGAAGCCGAACTTGAAAGCCAGGGCCGGCACCCCGGCCCGAATGAAGCTGTACTGGTCTGAACGGATGAATGAGTTGCGATCGGGATAGGGGTCGGCGACCACCTCCAGGCCTTGAGCGACGGCCGCGGCGCGCGCGGCGTCGCCCAGCGTGCTCTCATCGACGCCCAGCACGATCACCGACTTCAGCGGCCAAAGCGGCAAGGCCATGTCCATGTTCAGATTGCCGACCACCGAGGCGGCCGGGACACTGGGACGCTCGGCGAAATACTTCGAGCCCAGCAGGCCCTTTTCCTCGCCCGTCACCAGCACAAACAGGATCGAGCGCTTCGGCTTGGCCTTGGACTCGCTGAGCGTCCGGGCGATCTCCAGCACCGAGGCGACGCCCGAGGCGTTGTCCATGGCCCCGGCATAGTAGGGCGCCCCCTTGCCCGTGGTGTTGAGCCCGAGGTGATCAAGGTGGGCGGTGATCACCACGTGCTCGGCCTTCAGCTTCGGATCGGTCCCCGGCAGTTTCGCCACGACATTGGACGAGGCGACCTCGGTGACGTCGGCGGCGACCTGGGCCTTTAGGCCGATCTTCAGGTCGAAGCCCTTGATCGGCTTGGAGGCGTCGGCGAGGGCCAGCACCTCGGCGAAGCTGTGGCCCGAACGCGCGAACAGCTTTTCAGCCTGCGCCGGATTGAAGCTGGCCGAGAACCGCTCGCCCTTCACCTCGCGCAAGGCGAGATCGGCGGGGTACATGCCGGGCTGGCTAGAATTGGCGATCTGCCGTTCCCAGGGCACGTCCATCGACTTGGGAGTCGGCAGGGCGATCAGACCGACCGCGCCGGCCGCCTGGGCCGCGCGCCAGGTCTCGGACCCGCGCGAGTGAGACTTCAGCGCCGCCGAGATGTCGGACGGGCCGCCATTCACATAGACCGCGATCTTGCACTTCAGATCCTGGCCGGCGAAATCGTCGTAGCCGATCTCCGGCAGATGCAGACCATAGCCGATGAAGACCAGCGGCGCCTCGATGGCCTTGGGCTGCGGCAGCCGCGAGCCCAGCAGGATGTCGGGGCCCACCTGCAGGGGCTCAACCTGTCTATCGATCACCAGGGCCGCGCTCGAGCGATCGGACAAGATGCGCTGAACCGTGAACTTCATCGGCTGCAGATAGCCGTCCGTGCCGGCTGGCTGCAGGCCATAGGCCTTGAACCGCTCGGCCGCGTAGGCGGCGGCCTTGTCATAGCCGGGGCTGCCCGTCAGGCGACCCTCGAACTGCGGCCCGGCCAGGGTCTCGACATGCGACCACCACTTCGCCCCATCGGCGTCGGCGGCGAGCGCCGGCGATGTGATCAGGGCGGCGAGCGCGAAAGCAAGGACGGGACGCATGCGGCGGGTCTCCAATAGCCAAGCCGCCACACATCTCCGATCCTGCCGGCTGCGACAAGGCGCGCGGGCGTCGCAGCGGGGGAAACGCAAGTTCGCGGCGCTGGACGGTTGCGCCGACCGCCCCAACCCGCATAACTCCCGAAAAGCGTGAAATGGGAGTGCGCAGCGTGAGCGACGGCGAAGTGTTTCCGGTTCCAAAGTCCTGGGCTGAACGTACGCATATGGACGCCGCGGGCTATGCCGCCGCCGTCGCCGAGGTAGAGGCCAATCCGGACGCCTACTGGACCAAGGTCGCCGGACGCCTGGACTGGATCGCCCCCTTCAGCGTGGTCAAGGACGTCTCGTTCAACAAGGACGACTTCCGCATCCGCTGGTACGCCGACGGCGTTCTGAACGTTTCGGTCAACTGCCTGGACCGTCACCTGGCCACGCGCGGCGATCAGACGGCGATCATCTGGGAAGCTGACGACGAGCAGTGGACCAAGGTCACCTATCGCGAGCTGCATGCGGAAGTCTGCCGCATGGCCAACATCCTGAAGGCCAAGGGCGTCCAGAAGGGTGACCGCGTCACCATCTACCTGCCGATGGTCCCGCAGGCGGCGGTCGCCATGCTGGCCTGCGCCCGGATCGGCGCGGTGCACTCGGTCATCTTCGGCGGCTTCTCGCCTGACTCCATCGCCGGCCGCATCCAGGACTGCGACTCCAAGATCGTCATCACCGCCGACGAAGGCCTGCGCGGCGGCAAGGTCGTGCCGCTGAAGCGCAACGTGGATGAGGCCCTGGCCGCCTGCCCGGGCGTGACCGACGTCATCGTCATCCGCCGCACCCGCGCCGACGTCCCGATGACCGAAGGCCGCGACGCCTTTTTCGGCGACCTGAAGAAGGACGTGTCCGACAGCTGCGATCCGGAGCCGATGAACGCCGAAGATCCGCTGTTCATCCTCTACACCTCCGGCTCGACCGGTAAGCCCAAGGGCGTGCTCCACACCACGGGCGGCTATTTGGCCTGGGCCGCGCACACCCACGAGCTGGTGTTCGACTATCGGCCCGGCGAGGTCTTCTGGTGCACGGCTGACGTGGGCTGGGTGACCGGCCACAGCTACGTCGTCTACGGCCCGCTCGCGAACGCCGCCACGACCGTGATGTTCGAAGGCGTGCCCAACTATCCGACCAACTCCCGCTTCTGGGAGGTGATCGACAAGCACAAGGTCGAGATCTTCTACACCGCCCCAACTGCCATCCGGGCCCTGATGCGCGACGGCGACGAGCCGGTGAAGAAGACCACGCGCACCTCGCTGCGGCTGCTCGGCACCGTCGGCGAGCCGATCAATCCCGAGGCCTGGCTCTGGTATCACCGGGTGGTGGGCGAGGGCCGTTGCCCGATCGTCGACACCTATTGGCAGACCGAGACCGGGGCGTGCCTGGCCTCGCCCCTGCCCGGCGCCCACGCCGCCAAGCCCGGCTCCTGCGCCATGCCGCTGCCCGGCGTGAAGTTCCAACTGGTCGAGGCCGAGGGCGCGGTCCTCACCGGCGCGGCCTCCGGCAACCTCTGCATCACCGATAGCTGGCCGGGTCAGATGCGCACGGTCTATGGCGACCATCAGCGGTTCTTCGACACCTACTTCTCGACCTATCCCGGCAAGTACTTCACCGGCGACGGCTGCCGCCGGGACGAGGACGGCTACTATTGGATCACCGGCCGGGTCGACGACGTGATCAACGTCTCGGGCCACCGCCTGGGCACCGCCGAGATCGAAAGCGCCTTGGTCAGCAACGAGAACGTCGCGGAGGCCGCCGTCGTCGGTTTCCCGCACGATATCAAGGGCCAGGGTGTCTACTGCTTCGTGACCCTCAAGGCCGACGTGGTCCCGACCGACATCCTGATGGCCGAGCTCAAGGGCTGGGTGCGTCGCGAAATCGGCCCGTTTGCGGCGCCGGACGTCCTGCAATTCGCACCGGGCCTGCCCAAGACCCGCTCGGGCAAGATCATGCGCCGCATCCTGCGCAAGATCGCCGAAAACGATCTCGCCAACCTCGGGGACACCTCGACCCTGGCCGATCCTTCAGTGGTCGACGACTTGGTAAAGAACCGCCACGGCGCTTGATGCGTTAGCCCATGGCGGAGGAAGCTCCGCCATGAGGCTGTTCAATGCGGGTGATGATCCTTCTCGCGGTCCTGATGCTGGCCGGGCCGCCCGCCTGGGCCGCGCCGGAGGCGGGCGGCATTCATGTCGAGATCACGCCAGATCCCGGCGGCGCGTCGGGACTGATCCGGGGATCGGTCGAGATCGACGCAACGCCAGAGCAGGTCTGGGAAGTCCTCATCGACTGCGCCGTCGCCCCGCAGATGGTCGCCCGCCTGAAGAGTTGCCGCATCCTGGAGCGCGATCCGCAGGGCCGTTGGGACGTGCGCGAGCACGTCAGTCGAGCCGGTCCGCTGCCGGCCGTCCGAAGCGTGTTCCGATCAGAATATGATCGGCCGCGCTACATCCGCTTCAAGCGCTCGGGCGGCGAGGTGAAGGTGTTGGAAGGCGAGTGGCGACTGATCCCGCTGACCGGCGGAACCCGCACCAAGGTTCTCTATGAAAGCCGCGCCTCGGCCCCCTTCGCCGTCCCGGCCCCCATCGCCAGGATGATCCTGCGCCACGACGTCCCCGAAGCCCTGGCCGCCCTGCGGCGCGAGGTGATGTCGCGGCGATAGCCTCCCAAAAGCTCGTCATCCTCCGGTCGTCTGAAAGACGATCGGGAGGATGACGAAGGGGGGAGCAGGGTCTAACGCTGCCGTCGATGTCTTCCGACCTGCCCGCGCCGCTCCGCCTCGCCGCCGACCGCCTCATGCAAGGCGTCTCGCGCCGTGACATGGCCGAGCGGGCCTCAGCGATCTCGACGCGCTATCGGGCCGGCGGAACATCGGCCGGGGTGGTCGGCTCCGACGCCGACGCGACCGCCTATGTCCTGACCCGCCTGCCCGCCACCTACGCCGCCTGCGCCCGCGTCTTCGAAGAGGCCGCCGAGCGGGCGCCCGGCTTTGAACCGGCCAGCTTGCTGGACGCAGGGGCCGGACCTGGCGGCGCAGGCTGGGCCGCACTGGAGGCGTGGCCGTGCTTGCGGCAAGCGACCCTGCTCGATTCCAACCGCGCCTTCCTCGACATGGCCGCGACCCTCGCCGCCGATGGTCCCCCGCCGCTGCGCGAGGCCGAGCTTCGCAAGGGGGACCTGACCGCGCCAGCCGACTGGCCCCAGGCCGACCTGGTGGTCGCCAGCTACGCCCTGGCTGAAATCGCACCGGCCAAGCAAGCCGCTACGGTGAGTGCGCTGTGGGCCTCGACCGAAGGGATGCTGGTTCTCGTCGAGCCTGGCACACCAGCCGGCTACGCCCGCATCCTGGCCGCCCGCGAGACCCTGATCGCGGCCGGCGGCGCGATCCTGGCGCCCTGCCCGCACAACCAGGCCTGCCCGTTGGTTGCTCCCGACTGGTGCCATTTCAGCCAACGGCTGGCGCGATCGCGCGATCATCGCCTGGCCAAGGGCGCCGAGGTTCCATTCGAGGACGAGAAGTTCAGCTACCTCGTCGTCGCCCGCCCCGGTGTCCAGGTCCTGGCGCCGACCCCGCGCGTGCTCGCTCCGCCGCACATGGCCAAGCCCGGGATCGACCTGAAGCTCTGCACTCTGGATGGCCGCGCCGAGGCGACCTTCGTTCCACGCCGCGACAAGCCCGCCTACGCCATCGCCCGGCGCCTCGACTGGGGCGACGCCCTGCCTGGCGAATAAAATAGAACGATCGTTTTAATTTACTGGCCGAACCCGGCTCCCCGGGCGACAACCCTGATCCAGGCCCACCGCATTCAGGGCCGTGCGATTTCAAAACAAAAGGGAGGCCATATGCCCAAAAGCCGTGAGATCCACCTCGTCGCCCGCCCGGACGGCATGCCGACGCAAGATCAATTCGCCCTCGTGGAAACGAACGTGTCGGACGCCGCCGATGGCGAAGTCCTGGTTCAGAACCTCTACATGTCGGTCGATCCGGCCATGCGTCCGCGCCTGACGGCGGGCCAAGATCTCAACGTCGCGATGATGGGCGGGGCCCTGGGCCGCGTCGTGCAATCCAAGAACCCGGACTTCGCCGTGGGCGACCTGGTGTCCAATCGCCTGGGCTTCCGCGAGTTCTTCACCTCCGACGGCAAGGGCCTGACCAAGCTGAAGGCCGACCCCGACCTGTCGCTGACCACCCACATGCACGCGCTCGGCATGACCGGCTTCACCGCCTATGGCGGGCTGCTGCACATCGGCCAGCTCAAGGACGGGGAACAGGTCTTCGTCTCCACCGCCGCCGGCGCCGTCGGTTCGGTCGCCGCCCAGATCGCGAAGATCAAGGGCTGCTACGTGGTCGGCTCCACGGGCTCCGCCGACAAGGCCGCCTGGCTCAAGGACGAAGTCGGGCTGGACGCGGTGATCAACTACAAGGAAACGCCCATCCGCAAGGCGCTGGAAGAAGCCACGCCCAAGGGGATCGACGTCTATTTCGACAATGTCGGCGGCGATCACCTTGAGGCCGCCCTGCGCCGGATCAACACGCTCGGCCGGATCCCGGTCTGCGGCTTCATCTCCGGCTACAATTCGGGCCACTCCAGCGTCTCGAACCTGTCGAACATCATCTATTCGCGGGTGATGCTGCGCGGCTTCGTCGGTACGGACTTCATGCACCTCTACGCCGACTTCCAGCGCGACATGGCCGGCTGGCTGAAGGACGGCAAGGTGAAGTACCAGGAGACCATCCTGGACGGCATCACCAACGCCCCGAGTGCGCTCATCGGTCTGCTTGAGGGCAAGAACTCCGGCAAGATGCTGGTCAAGCTCGCGGACTAGCGACCTCCCGGCTCACCTCGGCGCTGGCCGGGGTGAGCCTTGGGCGTTCGTGACAATCCGTTTAGGTTTCCTGGGCTGTGCCCGGTGCTAGGGTCCCGGCGCCCGCCCACTCAGGAAGCCTTCATGCTCCGTCACGCCGCCGCGGCCCTGGCCGTCACCTTCGTCCTGACGCTCGGCGCCCCGGCCCTCGCCGCCGACACCGCGCCGCCAATCGTCTATCAGGAACGAACGCTGCCAAACGGCCTGCGGGTGTTCTCGTCTGTTGATCGGACGACCCCGAACGTGACGGTGCAGGTCTGGTACGGCGTCGGGTCGAAGGACGATCCGGTCGGCCGCTCGGGGTTCGCCCACCTCTTTGAGCACATGATGTTCAAGGCGACCCGCGACATGCCGTCGGAGACGATCGACCGCATGACGGAGGACGTCGGCGGCTTCAACAACGCCTCGACCTATGACGACTTCACCAACTACTACGAGGTCGTCCCCGCCAACCATCTGCAGCGATTGCTGTGGGTCGAGAGCCAGCGGCTTGGCTCGCTCGTCGTCGACGAGAGCACCTTCAAGTCGGAACGCGACGTCGTGAAGGAAGAGCTGCGCCAATCGGTGCTGTCCCAGCCCTACGGCCGGCTGTTCTATCTCGACGTTCCGCGCGCCAGCTACACGACCCATCCCTACAAACGCCCCGGCATCGGCTCGATCGAGGAGCTGGACGCCGCGACCATCGACGATGTGCGCGCCTTCCACGCCGCCTATTATCGACCCGACAACGCCGCCCTGATCGTCGTCGGCAACTTCGACCAGAAGGAGCTGGACGCCTGGGTCGACAAGTACTTCGCCGGCATCAAGCGCCCGGCCGAACCCATGAAGCGGGTGACCGCGGTCGAGCCGCCCCGCACTCAGCCGGGCGTCTACAAGGGCTATGGCCCCAACGTCCCGTTGCCGGCCGTGGTGATGACCTGGCATGCGCCAGACGCCGCCAGCCCTGACGCCGCCGCCCTCACCGTGCTCGACGCCATCCTTTCCAGCGGCAAGTCCTCGCGGCTCTATGACAGCCTGGTCTATGAGCAGCAGATCGCGGCCGAGGTCTATTCCGACGCCTCGCTGCCGCAGCAGCCGGGCATGGTGATGGCCGGCGCCATCCTGGCTAGCGGCAAGACTCTGGCCGAAGGAGAAAAGGCGCTGCTGGCGCAAGTCGCCCGACTGCGCGACGAGCCGGTCACTGAGGCGGAATTGGCCGAGGCCAAGAACGAGCTGATCGCCAGCAAGCTGCGCGAGCGCGAAACCATCGACGGGCGCGCCTTCGCAATCGGCTATGCGCTGAACACCGCTGGCGACCCGGCCCTGGCCAACCGCCAACTCTCCGAGTTGCAGGCGGTGACGGCCGCCGATGTCCAGCGGGTGGCGCAGAAATACCTGGCCGACAACAGCCGCATGACCATCCTCTACCAGCCAGAATCCGCCCGTCCCGCGGGGGAGCCCGATCAGACGCCGAAGCCGCCGGTCGTCGCCTCGACCAAGTACACAGGCCCCGTGGTCACCCTGGCGCCAGCCGGCCAGCGCGCGGCCCCGCCGCCGGTGGGAACGCCGGTCACACCGGTCCTGCCGCGCCCGACGGAAAAGACCCTCGCCAACGGCCTGAAGGTCATCGTGGCCAAATCGTCCGACCTGCCATTGGTGAGCGCCGAGCTGACCGTCCGCACCGGAGCAGCCGCCGATCCCCAGGGCTTGGCCGGCGGCGTCGGCATGACCGCCGGCATGCTGACCGAAGGAACCAAGACCCGCAGCGCCCAGCAGATCGCCAGCCAGTCGGAGGCGCTTGGCGCGACGCTGTCATCCGGCGGCGGCCAGGATTCATCCTCCGTCAGCCTGAACGTCATGCCCGACAAGCTGCCAGCGGCCATGGCCATCATGGCTGATGTCGCGCGCAATCCGGCCTTCGCCCAGGAAGAACTCGACCGTCAGCGGGCCCAGGCCCTGGACGGCTTGTCAGTGGCCTTCCAGTCGCCCGGCCAGCTCGCCGGCTTCGCGGCCTCACCGGTCATCTTCTCCGGCACCCCGTTCGGCCACGTCGCCACCGGGACCCAGACCTCGCTGCCGAAGATCTCGACCGGTGATCTGGCCGCGCTTCACGCCACCTATTTCCGGCCCGACAACGCCATATTGGTGCTGACCGGCGACATCACCCCCGAGCAGGGCCTGGCCCTGGCCGAGCAAGCCTTCGGGGACTGGAAGGCGCCCGCCGGTCCCGCCCCCGCGCGTGTCGCCGTGACGCCGCAAGCAAAGCCCCGCGCCGTCGCTATCGACCTGCCAGGCACCGGCCAAGCGGCGGTGACGGTCGTCAAGGCCGCGATCCCGCGCGGCGACCCGGCCTACTATCCGGGCATCGTCACCAATTCGGTGTTGGGCGGCGGCTATTCGGCCCGGCTGAACCAGGAAATCCGCATCAAGCGTGGCCTCTCCTACGGCGCGAACTCGCGCCTGTCGGCGATGCGGACCACCGGACTGTTCCGCGCCGCGGCCCAGACCAAGAACGAGTCCGCGCCGCAGGTTCTGGACCTGATCGTCGCCGAACTGTCCCGCCTGGCTCAGACGCCGGCCTCAGCCGAGGAGCTGAAGGCCCGCAAGTCGGTGTTGATCGGCAGCTTCGGCCGCGAACTCGCCACCACCGACGGACTGGCCGGAATCCTAGGCTCGCTGGCCCTCTACGACCTGCCGCTGACCGAGGTCGGCGCCTATACCGGCAAGGTCGAGGCCGTCACCGCCGGGCAGGTCCGGGCCTTCGCCAAACAGAACCTCGATCCGGCCAAGGCCAGCGTCATCGTGGCCGGCGACGCCAAGGCGTTCCAGGCGGAACTGAAGACCCGTCGCCCGGACCTGGAGGTGGTGCCGGTTTCCGAGCTCGACCTGGATTCTGTCACCCTGAAGAAGGCCGTGAAGTAGGCGCCTCCCAGCTAGGCCCGCCTGGCCCACTTCGTCAGGTCGCGCTCCCGGCCCATGAGAGCCAGGCCGGAGGCGATGGACTCCAGTTCGCTGCCGCTTTCGATCTTCGAAGGATCGAACCGGCGATGGAAGATGTCGCGCACGGCGGGGACCAGCGACGAACCGCCGGTCAGGAACACCCGGTCGATCTGGCCCGCCGCAAGCCCGGCGTCGGTCAGGGCCTCATCGACCGCCTTCTCGATCAGGCCCAGCTCGGGAGCGATCCAGCCTTCGAACTCGGCGCGCGCGACGTCGCGGGCGATGGAGATCGTGCCAGCCTCGAAACGGAACTCGGCCACCTCCTGCGACGACAAAGCTTCCTTCAGCTTGGAGACCGAGCGGTAGAGCATGTAGCCGTAGTTCTCATCGAGCACTTCGACCAGGCGCTCGATCTTCTCAGGCTCGACCGCCTCGCGGACCAGCTTGCGAATGTCGCGCATGTCCCGGCTAGCCCGCATCAGGGCGAGCTGGTCCCAACGCGCGAAGGTCGAATAGTAGCGGTTGGGGATCGGCAGGGTCTTGCCGAAAGAGGTGTAGCTGGACCCCTTGCCAAGCTGCGGCGAGACCAGGTTGTCGATGATCCGGTAGTCGAAGGCGTCGCCCGCCACGCCGACGCCCGCCCGGCCCAGCGGCGTCGATTGGATCTCCCCGCCCTCCCGCGTGAACCGGATGATCGAGAAGTCGCTGGTGCCGCCGCCGAAATCGCCGACCAGCACGGTGGCGTCCTCCTTCAGCTCCCGCGCGAAGAAGAAGGCCGCCCCGACCGGTTCGTACGAATAGAGGATTTCGGTGAAGCCGAGCCGCTCGAAGGCGATCTCATAGCGGCGTAGGGCCAGTTCTTCGTCCGGCGCGCCGCCGGCGAAGGTCACCGGCCGGCCGACGATCACCCGCTTGGGCAGGTTCGCCATGTCCTCGCCCGCGTGGTCGCGCAACTTCAGCAGGAAGGCCGACAGGAGATCCTCGAACAGATAGCGGCGACCAAGGATCTGGGTCTCGCTGAAACTGGCGGAGGCCGCGAAGCTCTTGAACGACTGGATGAACCGCGTCTCAAGCGGGTCTTCGACATAGGCCTCGATAGCCCACGGCCCCGCCTCGACCTCGCGGTCCTTCGGGCGTTCGGCCGGAGCGTGGAAGGATATCGCCGAGCGGAAGGCGAAGACCTCCTTCTCCGGCGCGGGGAAGCGCACCAGATGAGCCGGCCCCTCGGCCCCTGCGAGCGCGATGACGGTGTTGGTCGTGCCGAAATCGATGCCGATGCTGAGATCAGCCATGTCGCGCTCTTTCTCTAGTCTGGGAGCGCGAAGTCCGCCGAAACCGGCTTCGGGTTTCGGCTGTCGCACTCTCGAAGGGGTGTGGACGACGCATCGACCACACCCCGAGAGCGGACGATCCGTTTAGTTGGTGGTCAGGACCACGATCACGAAGCCTGAGCCTCGGCGATGTCCTGCTCATAGGCGGCGAGCGTCGCCATCTGCAGGACCCGGGAGACCGAGGCGGACAGCGGGGCGATCTGCACCGACTTGTCCATGCCCAGCAGCAACGGCCCGATCACCGTGGCGCCGCCCAGGGCCTGGACGAGCTGGGTGGAAATCGCCGCCGAATGGATGGCCGGCATGATCAGCACATTGGCTGGGCCGGTCAGGCGCATGAACGGATAGTTGACCCGCTTGCTGGGGTCGAGAGCGAGCTCCGGCGGCATTTCGCCCTCGTACTCGAAATCGACTTCCATCTCGTCGAGCATGGCGACGGCGTCGCGGACCTTCTCGGACCGCATGCCCATCGGATTGCCGAAGGTCGAATAGGACATGAAGGCCACGCGCGGCACGTAGCCGAGCGTCTGCACGGTGCGGGCCGCCTCCATGGCGATCTCCACCAGCTCCTCGGCCTCGGGCATCTCGGTGACGTTGGTGTCGGCGATGAACAGGGTGTGACCCTTGGCCAGCACCACGCTCATGCCCATCACGCGGCCGCCCGGCGCCGGGTCGATCACCCGCAGCACTTCTTCCAGCACCTGGTCGTAGGAACGCGTGACCCCGGTGACCATCCCATCGGCATGGCCGAGCGCGACCATGCACGCGGCGAAGGAGTTGCGGTCCTGGTTGATGAGCCGCTGGACGTCGCGCTTCAGGTAGCCCTGACGCGACAGGCGCTCATAGAGGAAGTCCACGTATTCCGGGTTCCAGTGCGAAACCCGGGCGTTGATGATCTCCAGCTTGGTCTCGTTCGGATCGAGACCGGCGGTGAGCATGTTTTCCTTCACCAGCTCCTCGCGCCCCACCAGAACGGCGTGGCCGAGACCGGCGGCTTCGAAGGCGTGCGCAGCGCGGATCACGGTCGGCTCTTCGCCCTCGGCGAAGACGATGCGCTTCTTCGGGGCCTTCAGCACCGCGCCCTGCAGCTTCTGCAGGAAGGCCGCGGTCGGGTCGAGCCGCTGGGCCAGCGACGCGCGATAGGCGTCCATGTCCTCAATCGGCTTGCGGGCGACCCCGGTGTCCATCGCCGCTTGGGCGACGAAGGGCGGGATGTAGGACAGCAGGCGCGGGTCGAACGGCGTCGGGATGATGTATTGCGGGCCGAACTTCAGCTGCATGCCGTGATAGGCCGCCGCCACTTCGTCCGGCACGTCTTCACGAGCCAGGGCCGCCAGCGCGTTGGCGCAGGCGATCTTCATTTCCATGTTCACGCGGCGGGCGCGCACGTCCATCGCGCCGCGGAAGATGTAGGGGAAGCCCAGGACATTGTTGACCTGGTTGGCGTAGTCGCTGCGCCCGGTCGCCACGATGGCGTCGGGGCGAACCGCATAGACCTCTTCCGGGGTGATCTCGGGATCGGGATTGGCCATGGCGAAGATGATCGGCTTTGCCGCCATCGTCTTCACCATCTCCTGGGTCACCGCGCCCTTGGCCGACAGGCCCAGGAACACGTCGGCGCCGACCAGAGCGTCAGCCAGGGTCCGCTTGTCGGTGTCGACGGCGTGGGCCGACTTCCACTGGTTCATGCCCGTCGGGCGACCGTTGTAGATGACCCCGGTATTGTCGACCGCGATGCAGTTCTCGGGACGCACGCCCATGGCCTTGATCAGTTCGAGCGAGGCGATGCCCGCCGCGCCGGCGCCGCAGAGCACGACCTTCACGTCCTTCAGCTCACGCCCGGTGATGGCGCAGGCGTTCATCAGGCCCGCCGCCGAGATGATCGCCGTGCCGTGCTGGTCGTCGTGGAAGACCGGGATATCGAGCAGCTCCTGCAGCTCGGTCTCGATGCGGAAGCACTCGGGGGCCTTGATGTCCTCGAGATTGATGCCGCCGAAGGTCACGCCGATGTTCTTCACCACCGTGATGATTTCGTCGGGATCGGTGGCGCTGACTTCGATGTCGATGGAGTCGACGTCGGCGAAGCGCTTGAAGAGGACGCTCTTGCCCTCCATCACCGGCTTCGACGCCAGGGCGCCGAGATTGCCCAGCCCCAGGATCGCCGTGCCGTTCGAAATCACGGCCACCAGATTGCCCTTCGACGTGTAGTCGTAGGCCGCTTCCGGATCCTCGGCGATCTTCAGCACCGGCACCGCGACGCCCGGCGAATAGGCGAGCGACAGGTCCCGCTGGGTGGCCATCGGCTTGGTCGGTACGATGGCGATCTTTCCCGGCGTCGGGTACTTGTGGAAGCTCAGCGCTTCTTCGTCGGTGAAGGTGCGTTTCTCAGCGTCGCTCATTGGGGGCGGCGTTTCCTCGGTCGTGCGGGTTGGGGCGGCCAACCTATAGAGCCGACTTTGCGCTCACAACACCCGTCAGACGCCAGCAGAGCCGTTCTTTTCCTTAGCTGTGTTCGGTTCGCCAGCATGACGCCGCGTCGGGAACCCCATCCCGGAACCAGCCGAGCCGTCCATGTAGAGAGCCGGAACTCGCCAACGCGACCTTGACCCGGTCCCTTCGGCCAGGACACTAGCGCTCCTTGATTGTCGCGTGCCTCGGAGAGTTCCCCTTGTCCCAACCCATCGATATCGCCGTAGCCGGTGCGCTCGGCCGCATGGGGCAAGCGGTTGCGACCGTGATTTCAGGCCGCCAGGACGTGCGGCTCGCTGCGCGGTTCGACCGCCCCGGAACCGCCGAAGACAGCCTGGTCGAGGCCGACGCCGCACTTGCGGTCGCCCAGGTCGTGATCGACTTCACCACGCCGGCCGCCTCGGTCGCCCTGGCCCAGAGCGCCGCCGCCCGCGGCGGACCGGCCTTGGTCATCGGCTCCACCGGGTGCTCGGAGGAACAGCTCGCCGCCATCGCGCAGGCCAGCAAGTCGATCGCCATCGTCCATGCCGGCAACTACTCGCTCGGCGTGAACATGCTGATGGGCATGGTGGCCAAGGCCGCCCGAGCGCTCGGGCCGGAGGTCTACGACATCGAGATTTTCGAGGCCCACCACAAGCGCAAGGTCGACGCCCCGTCCGGCACCGCCCTGATGCTGGGCGAGGCCGCCGCCCAGGGGCGTGGGGTAAAGCTGGACGACGTCGCTCAGCGCGGCCGCGACGGCATCACCGGCGCCCGCCGGGCTGGCGACATCGGCTTCTCGGTCATGCGCGGCGGCGACATCATCGGCGAGCACTCCGTGACCTTCGCGGCGGAGGACGAGATCCTGACCATCAGCCACTCGGCGCGCGACCGGGGGCTGTTCGCGCGCGGCGCGGTCGAGGCCGCCCGCTGGGTCGCGCTGCAACCACCCGGCCTCTACGACATGCAGGACGTGCTGGGGCTGAAGGAGTGAGCGACCTCCTCGCTCGCGACGCCACAGCCCAGCTGTCGGCGCTGAAGGCGAAGGAAATCTCGGCTGTCGAGTTGCTGAAGCTCTCGCTGGCGCGGCATGAACAGACCCACAGTCGCCTTAACGCGGTCGTCGCCGCTGACCTGGAGCGCGCGCTCGACACCGCCAAGGCGATGGACGACCTGCGCGCCAAGGGGGTGACCCGCGGCCCGCTCTGCGGCCTGCCGATGACCATCAAAGACACTCTGGACGTCGCCGGCATGCCCGCCTCCTCCGGCGTCGAGGGCCTGCGTCGGCGCAAGGCCGAGGACGCGGCCGCCATTGGTCAGGTCCGCCAAGCCGGGGCGGTCATATGGGGCAAGACCAACGTCCCGGTGATGGCCGCCGACTGGCAGAGCTTCAACGGGCTCTACGGCGTGACCAACAATCCCTGGGATGTGACCCGAACACCGGGCGGTTCGTCAGGCGGGGCCGCCGCCGCGCTCGCTGCCGGCGTCACCCCCCTGGAAATGGGTTCCGACATCGGCGGCTCCTTGCGGGTGCCGGCCAGCTTCTGCGGGGTCTTTTCCCACAAGCCGACCTGGGGATTGGTCTCCCAGCGCGGGCACGTCCCACCGACGCCGGGCACCCACGCCGAACGCGATCTCAACGTCGTCGGGCCGATGGCCCGCTCGGCCCGCGACCTGCGGCTGCTGCTATCGGTCATGACCGAGGGCGTTCCCGCCAAAGCCGATATCGCCGACCTCTCGCGGCTGAAGATCGGCCTCTGGCTCGACGGCTTCGCGCTCGACCCCGAAGTCGCAGCTGTGATCGAGGTGCTGCACGCGCAGTTGTCGGCGGCAGGCGCCGAGGTGCGGGCGATCTCCAATCCCGTCCCCCTCGACCAGCTCACGGCCGCATATCAGATCCTGCTGGGGTCGGTGGTGGCGACCGACCTCCCGCCCCGCAGCCAGACCGCCATGCGACGGATGCGCGGGATCGCGGGCTTGGCCCTGGGCCTCGGCTTTGGGCAAAAGTCCTGGGCGGCCATGGTGCGCGGCTGCGCTGCGACCCACGCCGAATGGATCGCAGCCGATGAGGCCCGAGCCCGTTTGAAGCAAACGGCCCAGGACGCCTTCGCGGTCTTCGACGTCATTATCGCGCCGGTGGCGCCGGTCGTCGCCTTCCCGCACGACCATAGTCCTTTCGCGACGCGCAAGCTGAAGACCTCCGACGGACGTAGCCTGCCCTACGGCTCCATGCTCGACTGGATATCGCTCGCCACCGCCTGCTACCTGCCGGCCACAACCATCCCGGTGGGATTGGCCGCGTCCGGACTGCCGGTCGGGGTGCAGATCATCGGCCCATATGGCGCGGACTCGCGGACCCTGGCGATCGCCCAGGCGATCGATGAAAACCTGGGCGGCTTCGTCGCACCTCCGGCGATCTGAGCTGAGCGGCTTGAGGCGACGCGCCGCCTCTGGCATTTCCCAGCCATCCAATCGAACCAAGGGCGACGATCATGACTGAACCGCGCGGCGTGACGCCCCTGACGGCCGCCTTCAAGCGCTGGGACGGCAATCACGACCTGCCCCTGCCGGCTTATGCGACCGCCGGGGCCGCCGGCTTCGACTTCCGCGCCGCCGTGCCCGAGGGCGAAACCCTGAGCATCGAGCCAGGCGCGCGCGCGCTCGTGCCGACCGGCTTCGCCGTCGCCCTGCCGATCGGCTACGAAATGCAGATCCGCCCGCGCTCGGGCCTCGCCGCCAAGAACGGCGTGTCGATCGTCAACGCGCCCGGCACCGTCGATTGCGACTATCGCGGCGAGATCTCGGTGTGCCTGATCAACCTGGGAGCCGAGACCTTCCACGTCCGCCGCGGCGATCGCATCGCCCAGGGGATCATCGCGGCGGCGCCGCAATGGACGCTGATCGAGGCCGACGAGCTGGACGAAACCGTGCGCGGCGCCGGCGGATACGGCTCCACCGGCGTCTGATCACCGACGCAGGACCAGCCCGACCCGCAGGGTTCGCGGCTGGTCGTAGCTTTCCACGCCATCGCCAGTCTCAGCCGTCTCGATCCTGGCGTCGAACAGGTTTTCCGCCGCCGCATAGAACGTGACGGCGCGCGACACCGACCAATCGGCCCGCAGGTTCACGTCCGTCGCCGCCGAGAGCTTGCGGCTGTTGAGATCGTCGTCATAGCGCTCGCCCTCGTAGCGGATCACCGCGCGTAGGTTCAGCGCCTCGACCGGCCGCCACGTCGCCTCGCCGGTCAGCGTCAGACGCGGCGTCTGGGCCGGACGCAGGCCGGTGAGCTGCGGCGCAGCCGCGCCGCCATCTACCTCGGCCTTGGTGTAGGCCCCAGCCAAACGCAGTGAGGCCGCTTCCCAGCGCCGCTCGATCTGAGCTTCGACGCCATAGGCGTCAACCTGGCCGGCGTTCTGGCGCTGGCGCAGCACGCCGCCGGCTGGAATGAGGCCCGCGATCGGGAAGGTCCCAGGGCCAAATCCGATAGTCACATTGGCCACGGCCTTTTCCAGGCGGTTGGCGAAGACCGTGACGTCCCAGCGCAGGTCGCCATCTGATCCCAGTCCAAATTCCGCGCCGTAGAGCTTTTCCGGCTCCAGCCCTGCGTTCGCCTCCGTCACGTCGTTGCCGACGCGGAACGGCCGATAGAGTTCGTTCAGCGTCGCCGGCCTGAACCCGGCATAGGCCGCAGCGCGGAGATATCCGTCGGTCGAGGTCGCGTAGCGAGCGCCCACACGCCCGGTCGGTAGCCAGCCGTCGCGATCCTGAGGACGGTTGTCGAGCGTCACAGCGCCCGTAGCGGCGTCACGCTCAACGCGCTGGCCGTCATAGGTGGCCCAATGATCGAGCCGCACGCCGCCGGTCAACAGCCAGTCGCCAAGATTGCGATAGGCCTCGCCATAGAGGCCGGCCACCGACTGGCTTCCGCCCGCCAGGCGCTGGCGGGTGAAGGCGCCGTTCAGGTAGCGGAACTTCTCGCGGGTCTCGCCGTCGAAGACGCGGGCGTCGACGCCCAGTTCCCAGCCGCCTGCCACGGCGTCGCGGCGCAGGGCGGCGTTCAGGCCATAGCCCATGGCCGGCGTGGCGTACTGCTCGCTGGCCGGGGTCGTGGCGACCCGGCCAGCCGCCACCGCGGCCGAGCGGTTCTCGAAATCCGAGCGCTTCACCCATCCTTGGACGCGCCAGCCCAAGTCTCCCTCGGCCGCCGGCGTCTCAACCAGGGTGGCCGACAAGGTCGCGCCGGTGGCGCGAGAGTCAGCGCCGATCACCCCGGCGCCGCGCTTCTCCTGATATCCCGAAAGCCTCAGGGCCAATTGCTTGCCGGCCAGTTCCGGGGTCCAGCGCAACGCGCCGCTGAGGCCTCGGTAGTAGAGCGGCTGATCGGCGGCTCCTCGCCCTTCGCGCACAGGGATCCAGCCATCGCTACGCTCGGCCGCCGCACTGACGAAAACCTCGCCCACGGCGCCGGCCGCGGCGCCGCCGACCAGGCCCCGTTCCCCGCCATAGACTTCGTACTCGCCACCACGCGGGACCTGGGTTCGCTCCGACAGCTGAATGGTTCCGGTCAGGGCGCCGGCGCCGTATGGCCCGGCGCCAGCGCCCCGCACCACGCGCGCCTGCTCGATCCCGATGGGCGGCAGGCCGGTCCATAGCACCCAGCCGCCGAAAGGATCGTTCTGCGGCACGCCGTCCAGGGTCACCAGGGCGCGGCTGGCGCCGGACCCGGCGATGGAGCGTACGCTGATCCCCTGGGTGGTCGGGTTCGAGGCCTGGCTGCTCGTACGGCGGAACAGTTGCACGCCGGGGGTCGCGGTCAGCGCTTCGTCCAGGCGCGGCGCGGTCGAGATCGTCTCCCCGCCAAGGGTCACGATCGAGAAGGCCCGGTCCATCGGCGAGGGCGGCAGCCGCGCCGCCTCGACCGTGACGACATCGACGAGCGGAGGAAGGTCTACGGGCACGGCGAGCTACTTTTCGTTTGAACGGTTCAGGCCGGAGTCTCGGGCAGGGCTTTCTTGAGATAGGCCGCGATCAGCGCGACCTCCTCCGGCGTCGCCTCGGCGCCCTTGTCGACCATCGCCTGCACGACGTCGGGCCAAGGCGCGGACTTTTGTACGCGGCCCACGATCACATCGGGCGCATGGCACCCGGTGCAGACGCGCAACGTGGTGTCTCGACCAGCGCCTTGCGGAAGCAATTCAGCGCCCGGCACGGCGGGCTGGGCCAGCGCCGCGCCAAACCCCATCAGCAGCACGCCGGCCGCCAAGCCAGTAAATAGACGCATCCCTCGCCCCCTCAGACGCCGGCCGCAAAGCGCATTTCAGCTAACGCCGCCGGGACCGGCCCGCCCGCGGCCCAGTCCAGCAGTTCGACAGTATGGACGATCGGGATGTCGGATCCCCCGGCAATCTGGGTCATGCAGCCGATATTGCCGGTGGCGATGACGTCAGGCCGCGTGGCTTCCAGATTGGCGACCTTGCGATTGCGCAGTTTGCCGGCGATCTCCGGCTGCAACAGGTTGTAAGTCCCGGCCGACCCGCAGCAGATGTGCGGTTCCGACGGCTCGACCACCGTGAAACCCGCCGCCTTCAGCAGCATCTTCGGCTCATCGCGCACGCCCTGGCCGTGCTGCAGCGAGCAGGCCGAATGATAGGCGACCCGCAGACCAAGACCGGCCACCGCCGAAGGTCCGCTGTCCAGCCCAGCCAAGACCTCGCTCACATCCTTGGCGATCGCCGAGACCACCGCCGCCGGCTCGGCCCAAACCGGGTCGTCGCGGAACATGAAGCCATAGTCCTTGACCGTCGTCCCGCAGCCGGAGGCGGTGACCACGATCGCGTCCAGGTCGCCCGCCGCCATCTGCGCGCGCCAGGCGGTGATGTTGGCCTTGGCCTGGGCGTGCGAGCGGTCGGTCTTGCCCAGGTGATGTGACAAGGCTCCGCAGCAGCCGGCGCCCCGGGAGGTGACAACCTCGACGCCCAGCCGGTTCAAAAGGCGGATCGCCGCGCCGTTGATCTCCGGCGCCAGCACCGGTTGGGCGCAACCGGCCAGCAGCGCGACGCGCGCACGGCGGACGCCGTGGGCCGGGAAAACTTGCGGCTTTTCGGCCGGGTCGGCGGCCGGCAGATGACGCGGCGCCATGCCCGCCATCGCCTTCAGCCGCCCCGGCAGCAGGCCCGCCAACGGGCGGCCCGCATTGGCCAGGCGCAGCGCCCAGCGGAACTTGGCTGGATCGGGCAACACCACCGCCAGCATCGAGCGCAGGAAACGCTCCGGCCACGGACGAACGTGGTGCTCCTCGATATAGGCCCGGGCGTGGTCGACCAGGTGCATGTAGTTCACGCCCGACGGGCAGGTGGTCATGCAGGACAGGCAGGAGAGGCAGCGGTCGACGTGCTTCACCGTCTGAGGCGCCGGCGGCCCGCCTTTCTCCAACATCTCCTTCATCAGGTAGATGCGGCCGCGCGGACTATCGAGCTCGTCGCCCAGCAGCAGGTAGGTCGGGCAGGTCGCCGTACAGAATCCGCAATGGACGCAGGTGCGGATGATCTTCTCGGACGAGGCGTTGTCCGGCGAGGTCAATTGCTCGGGCGTGAAGCTGGTCTGCATCAGGCGCCCCCGTACATGCGGCCGGGATTGAAGATCCCCTGCGGATCGAACTGCGCCCGCACTCGCTCGGTCAAGGCGGCCACGCCGGGCGCCAGGGGTTGAAACGGGTCCTCGGTGGCCCGCACCGCATCGGCCGCGCGCATCAAGGTCGCATGGCCATCGCCACCGGCGACCTCCTGCAGCACCTCGCGCACGCGGGCGGCATGGGCGTGATCAGCGCCCGGCAATTCCAGCCAGACCCCGCCGCCGCCCCAATCGTAGTAGCAGCGCCCCGAAAGCTCTCCAGCCAGCCGCGCCCCGACGGCAGCGCCGAGGCTCGGCGGAACCGACAGCTTCCAGACCACCGTGTCGGCGCCTCCTGCGAACCAGGCGGCGTCAGCGACCTGCTTCCAGATCGCGATCGAAGCCTCGCGGTCGAGCAGAATCTGAGGGCCGGCGCTTTCCAGCGCCTGCGCCAGATGCCCGACCCGCGCCGCCACAGAGGGCCGCACCCCCTCAAGCCTCAGCAGGGTCACGGCCGCCTGGCCGAACACGCCCGCCGCCGCCGAGACCCTCGCGATGTCGGCCGGCAGGTGCGCAGCGCTCGACACCTGCGCTGCGCTGCCCAGCGCCTGGGACATGATCTTCATCGCCGCATCGTCGCCAAGACCCAGCACCGCCAGGGTGGCCGTGTCCGACGCGGCCGGCAGCACCTTCACGGTCAGTTCGGTGGCGGCGCACAGCGTGCCGAAACTTCCGGCGATCAACTTGGGCAGGTCAAAGCCGGTGACGTTCTTCACCACCCGGCCGCCCACTGCGAAGGATTCGCCAAAGCCGTTGACGCCCTTGACCCCCAGGCAATGATCGCGCGGCCCGCCGGCGGTCAGGCGCCGCGGCCCGCCGCGGCCGGTCATGATCGCCCCGCCAAGAGTGCCCCGCCCGGCCGGCAATCCCCACAGCGGGCCGAAATCCGGAGGCTCGAAAGCCAGTTGCTGGCCGCGTTCGGCGAGCATGGCCTCGATCTCGGCCATTGGCGTGCCGGGCGCGGCCGCCAGGATCAGCTCTTCCGGCTGATAGGTGACGACGCCGCTCACCCCTGACAGGTCGAGGACCACATCGGCCTCGACCGGACGGCCGAACGCCCGGCGCGAACCGCCGCCGATCAGTTCCAAGGTCTTGCCGTCCGACAGGGCATCGGCCACGGCGCTCGCGACATCGGCCGCGTCGAAAGGCTGCCAGGTCACGCTCAAAACCGATCGAGTTCAGGAAAGCGGACCTTGCCGCCGTGGATATGGACGCGGCCAAGCTCGGCGCAACGGCAGAGCTTGGGGAACACCTTGCCCGGATTGAGCAAGCCATCGTCGTCGAAGGCGCATTTCAGCCGCTGCTGCTGATCGAGGTCGGCCGGCCCGAACTGCACCTCCATCAGATCGCGCTTCTCGACGCCCACACCGTGCTCACCAGTCAGCACGCCGCCCACCTCGACGCACAAGGTCAGGATCGCCGCGCCGAGTTCTTCGGCCCGATGCAGTTCGCCCGGCTTGTCGGCGTCATAGAGGATCAGCGGGTGCAGGTTGCCGTCGCCGGCGTGGAAGACATTGGCGATCCGCAGGCCGCATTCCTCGGCCAGCTCATTCATCCGCCGCAGAACCTTGGGCAGGGTCGCGCGCGGGATGGTGCCGTCCATGCAGTAATAGTCGGGCGAGATGCGCCCCACCGCCGGGAACGCCGCCTTGCGCCCGGCCCAGAAGCCCTTGCGCTCGTCCTCGTTCATCGAGACCCGCAGATAGGTCGCGCCGCAGCCCTCGCCGATCTCGCGCACCACCTCGATTAGGTGGTCGACCTCGGCCGGCGGGCCATCCAGTTCGATGATCAGCAGAGCCTCAACGTCCAGTGGATAGCCGACCTTGACGAAGGCCTCGGCGGCTTGGATCGCCAGGCGGTCCATCATCTCCATGCCGGCCGGGATGATCCCGGCGGCGATGACCGCCGCCACGCAGGCGCCGGCGGCCTCGACTTCGGCAAACCCCATCAGCAGAGCACGCTGGGTCTCCGGCGCCTGCAGAATACGAACCGTCACCTCGGTCACGACGCCGAGCAGGCCTTCAGATCCACAGACCACGCCGAGCAGATCCAACGCCGCCGGATCCAGGTGCTTGCCGCCCAGCCGCATCACCGTGCCGTCGATCAACACCAGCTGGACGCCCAGCAGGTTGTTGGTGGTCATGCCGTACTTCAGGCAATGCACCCCGCCCGCGTTCTCCGCGACATTGCCGCCGATCGAGCAGGCGATCTGACTGGAGGGATCGGGGGCGTAATAGAAGCCCTCGCCCATCACCGCGTGGGTCACGGCCAGGTTTGTCACCCCCGGCTGGACCACCGCGCAGCGGTTCTCGTAGTCGACATCGAGGATGCGGTTGAACTTGCCCAGGCCCAGAATGATCCCGTCGGCCAAGGGCAGGGCGCCGCCCGACAGCGAAGTGCCGGACCCGCGCGGCACCACCTTCAGCCCCTCGCGGTGGCAATAGGCCAACACCGCGCTGACTTGATCGACCGTATCGGGCAGCACCACGATCATCGGGCGCTGGCAATAGGCGGTCAGGCCGTCGCACTCATAGGCGGCAAGCTGCGCATCCTCGCTGATGACCCCCTCGCCAGGCACGATCGCGCGCAAGGCCGAGACGAACTCAGCCCGCCGGGCGAGCAACCCAGGATCGGGAGTGGGCATCAACATTGGAGTGCGGCCTCGTCTTTGGCTTCGACATAACGCGCTCGCCGGGCGAAGGCCACGCCGCTCGAAGGGTTCGCCCTCGATCACCGTACTGATGTGGTTTCCCAGCAGCCGGACGTCTTGCTTAGTGACGCTGTCGCCAGCCACTCGAGGGCCGCCATGACGAGCCAGGGTAACTCACTAGTCACACCGCTGGGCCGCGTATGGCTCCGCGGCGTATCGGGACGGCATGGCGAAGGGTCTCTCTGCGCCTATCGCCGGGCGCAGGATAAGGACATCATTCACCCGCGCTTCATTCGGGAACTCCCAGGGTTCCCGCATATCCCGGAGGAACCCCGTGTCCCACACGTCATCTCGTCACCTGCTCGCCCTCAGCGCCCTGATCGCGGGGGCCTGCGCCAGTTCGGCGGCCCTGGCCGCGCCGACCCAAGGCGAAACCCTGTTCCAGCAACGCTGCGCGACCTGTCACACCATCGCGCCGGGCGCGGCGAAGATGGGGCCGGCGCTGAAAGGCATTGTCGGATCGAAGGCCGCCGCTGTTCCTGGCTACGCCTTCAGCCCGGCGCTCAAGGCCTCGGGCCTGACCTGGACCACCGCCAATTTGGACAAGTACCTGGCCAAGCCGACCACCGTCGTGCCCGGCACCAAGATGATGGTCGGCGTGCCGGACGCGGCTCAGCGCGCCGCGATCATCAGCTATCTTTCGACACAGGCAAACTAGACGGGGAAGCAGCATGAGCACCGCCGAACTGCTGGGCCAGGGCCGCTCCCGCGGCATGGCCTCCACGCCCAGGTACAGCGCGGCGGAGACGGCGGCGCCGAACTATCATGCGCTCGGCACATTCGCTGAAACCTGGACGTTCCTGGAGCTGTTTCTGGAGCGCTGCGCCGGGCTCGTCGGCAGCGTCAGCGGTCAAGACAGCCTGGCGGCCAAGCTCGAGGCCTTGGACGCCGCGGCGCGCGTAGCTCCAATGCTGAAGGACTTCGCCAGCGAGATCTCGGTGCTGACAGCCGATGTCCGAACCCTGGCCGACATGCGTCAAGCCGTGCTGCAAGGCCTCGCCCAGGCGAGCCTGGAGCGGTTGGGCATGGGCCTGTTCGCGATCCCGAACGCGGCGCGCGCGGCAAAAGCCGTGGCGGGCCGGCAGCAGCCGTCGATCGACACCCTGCACCTGAAGACCTGCGACCTCGTCCGCCGCACCCTGCTGCTGCTGAACGCCCTGGAAACCCGGATCGCCAGCTGAGCGCCTAGTCCAACGCCTGAGCCATTCGCGCGGCGAGTTTGCGCGCGACCTCGGTCTTGGCGACCCGGTCCCAGCGCTCGATCCCCTGGCCGCTCACGATGGCCACCGCGTTGTCGTCGCCGCCCATGGTTCCGGCGATGCTGACGTCGTTGGCGACGATCCAGTCACAACCCTTCCTGGCGAGCTTGGCCTGGGCGTAGGTCTCGACGTCGTTGGTCTCAGCCGCGAAGCCGACCACTAGCTTCGGGCGCCGGGCGCCCGCCTGCGACAGGGTCGCCAGGATATCAGGGTTTTCGACCAGACTGATGGTCGGCGGGCCATCGGCGCCCTTCTTCATCTTGGTCCCGGCTGCGGTCTCGGGCCGCCAATCGGACACCGCCGCCACGCAGACGGCGATATCGGCCGGCAGCGCCGCCTCGCAGGCCGCCAGCATCTGGCGCGCGGTCTCTACATCCACCCGCGTCACCCCGACCGGGGTCGGGACCGAAACCGGCCCGGCGACCAGGGTCACCTCGGCGCCCAGATCAGCCAGGGCTTTGGCGATGGCGAAACCTTGCTTGCCGCTGGAGCGATTGGTCAGCAGCCGCACGGGATCGATGGGCTCGGCGGTCGGCCCCGCCGTGACGATGGCGCGTTTGCCCGCCAGCGGCCGAGCCGCCGGACCGGCCAATGCGGCCATGATCGCCTCGAAAATCACCGCCGGCTCGGCCATCCGGCCGAACCCGAACTCGCCGCAGGCCATGGCGCCCTCATCAGGGCCGACGAACAGCACCCCGTCGCCCTTCAGGGTCGCCAGGTTGCGACGGGTGGCGGCATGCTCCCACATGCGCACGTTCATGGCCGGCGCCATCAGCACCGGCTTGTCGGTGGCGAGCAAGGTGGTGGAGGCCAGGTCGTTAGCGTGGCCGTTCGCGGCCTTGGCCATCAAGTCAGCAGTGGCTGGGACCACCACCACGAGGTCGGCCGAGCGCGACAGCTCGATGTGGCCCATCTCCGCTTCATCGGTCAGGGAGAACAGCTCGGAATAGACCTTGTCCTCGCTGAGCGCGGCCAGCGACAGCGGGGTCACGAACTGGGCGCCCGCCTGGGTGAGGATCGGCCGCACGCCGACGCCCGCCTTGCGCAGCAGCCGCGTCAGCTCCAGAGCCTTGTAGGCGGCGATCCCGCCCCCGACGATCAGCAGAATCCGCTTTTCCGACAAGGCCTCAAGCCCTCCTGTGAAGGTCTGTAGGTCTAGGACAAACAGGGCCGCTGGACAAACCTCACAATCTGTTCTTAATTTGTTCCCACAACCTGGCCGGGCGAGGGAGGAACAGCGTGGCTAAGTACAAGATAGCGTTGAGTATAGGGGTGGCCTTGATCCTGGTCGCCGCCTGCGAACGGCCCTCTGCGGTCGCTGAAAAGGAGCAAGGCGCCACAACGAACGAGCCGCGCGAATTCGCCAGCACGCAGTCGCCTCGATCGGAGAGCAGGGCCCAGGAACCGGTTCGGGAACTCGACGGCAAGCCGATCTGGTCGGCCAGCCGCAGGGGCAGCGCCGAGGAAAACGCCCAACGCGCCTTTGATCGCAACGGCGAAGCGTTCGGCGCCAAGAACCTCGACGACTTCGTCCGCAAGGCTCACGCCTTCGTGGAAAATCCGCCGGCCGGAACCCAGCGCGCCACCCGACCCAATGGCGACACCCTGC
>NZ_JAUXXE010000073.1 GCF_030681155.1 Phenylobacterium sp.
GTGGACCGCTTCCTGATCCGCGACGGCAGGATCGTCGACCAGAAGGTTTGGAACGACCTCGCGGTGATGGCGGCGCGGCGCAAGGGAAGCTGACATGGGCAATCCGTACATCCGCAGGGATTTCGAGCGCGTCTCGCCGCAGCTGGTGGCGAAGGCGAAGGCATTTCCGGCCGCCATCCTGGCCGACGTCGGCGGCCGCCGCGGCACGCTGGGCGGGCGCATCCAGGGCCTGTCCAAGGCGATGAAGGTCGCCGGGCCGGCGTTCACCGTCGAGGTGCGCCCGGGCGACAACCTCATGATCCACGCCGCGTTGATGCTGGCGAAGCCGGGCGACGTGATCGTCGTCGACGGGAAAGGGGATCTCTCCTGCGCCCTGACCGGCGGCCTGATGGCGGCGCACGCAAAGGCGGCCGGCATCGCAGGTTTCGTCATCGACGGCGCGGTGCGCGACACCGACGAGTGCGCGCAGGGCGATTTCCCGATATTCGCCGCGGGCTGCAATCCGAACGGCCCGACCAAGGGCGTCGCCGGGTGGATCGGCATTCCGGTGTCGCTCGCCGGCACGACGGTGAACCCGGGCGACCTGATCGTGGGCGATGCCGATGGCGTCGTCGTGGTGCCGCGCGAGATGGCCGCGGAGATCGTGGGTGGCGCGCAAGCGAAGATTGACAGCGAAGCCGCGCGCATCGAGGAGATCCGCCAGGGCACGCTGCTGCCCGGCTGGCTGCCCGGCGTGCTGCGCACCGCCGGCGTGCTGGGGGGGAAGGAAGAACTGTAGCGTCCTGCTACGCGCCCGAGGGCGCGGCCGGCTACGCGCCTCTTGGGGCGCGTCCTTTTAGCCGCCCTTGGCCCTCGTCATGAACACGAGGCGCTCGAACAGGTGCACATCCTGCTCGTTCTTGAGCAGGGCGCCGTGCAGCGGCGGGATGATGGTTTTCCTGTCCTTGGCGCGCAGCGCATCCGGCGGGATGTCTTCCGCGAGCAGCAGCTTCAGCCAGTCCAGCAGCTCGGAAGTGGAGGGCTTCTTCTTCAGGCCGGGGACTTCGCGCACTTCGAAGAACACCTCCATCGCTTCCTTGAGGAGCGATTTCTTCAGCGTCGGGTAGTGCACCTGCACGATCTTCTCCATCGTCTCCTTGTCCGGGAAACGGATGTAGTGGAAGAAGCAGCGGCGCAGGTAGGCGTCCGGCAGTTCCTTCTCGTTGTTCGAGGTGATGATGACGATCGGGCGGATCTCGGCCTTGATGGTCTCATTGGTCTCGTAGACGTAGAATTCCATCCGATCGAGCTCTTGGAGCAGGTCGTTGGGGAACTCGATGTCGGCCTTGTCGATCTCGTCGATCAGCAGGATCGGGCGCTTGTTGGAGGAGAACGCCTCCCAGAGCTTGCCCTTCTTGATGTAGTTCTTCACGTCCTTGACGCGCTCGTCGCCGAGCTGGCTGTCGCGCAGACGGGTCACGGCGTCGTACTCGTATAGGCCTTGGTGAGCCTTGGTCGTGGACTTGATGTGCCAAGTGATCAGCTCGGCGTCGAGCGCCTTGGCGATTTCATAGGCCAACACCGTCTTGCCGGTGCCAGGTTCGCCCTTGATCAGCAAGGGGCGTTCGAGCGCAACGGCAGCGTTGACCGCGACCTTCAAATCTTCAGTGGCGACGTAATTGTCGGTGCCTTCAAAACGCTGGCTCATTGGGCTCCCCAGGTGCGGGCTCATAATGGGACCCGCTTTCGAACAAATGTTTCAACTGGAGCCAAACTAAAGGCACGGTCGGGACATTCAAGCTGATTGAGAGGCTTATCGGGCCTTATGTTTCAAACGTCGCAGGTATGGTCAGTTCCGGCGGGGTGAGATCGATACGGGATCAGAGGCCGGAAAAGTCTCTTTCAGCCCCTCATCGAGCGCGTTTTCCGTCCGAAGATCGCGATTATCTTGCGTTTCGCTCGCGCTGGTCCGCTGTGCGTAGCCCATGCGCTCGAGATCCTCGTCGCTCAGACCTTTGGACTGAAAGTTTGTGAAGTCGTCCTCGCCGCCGCTTACCAAGTCGGCGTCGGCGATCTCTTCGAGCCCGTCAATCGAATCGGGCTCGATTTGATCTTCATCGAAGGCGTCGCCGTCTTCATCCTCATCGACCGCGACGGCGCGATAGTGAAGCTCGTCATCATCCTCAGGCGCATCTTCGTCGAAGGCGGCCTCGTCAAAGTCAGCAGCATCGACAGCGAGCCCCTCGTCGTCGTCCCGATCGCCCTCGGCGGTGGTTAGATCCAAGAGATCGGGCAACTCCTCGAAGGTGCGCATCTCGCCGAGATCCTGGTCGTCGTCGAGGTTGGTTTCGTCGAAAGTCTCGGCGCCGTCCTGATCGTCATAGCCCTCTTGCGGGTCTGGCATCGGGTCACTCCAGCATCAGGCGCTCACTTTGCGCCAGTTGCGGGATCAACCCGCCGCGGCCATTCGTGTTCCGTCCTCAACGTATTCGCCAAGGGCGGTGGCGACCTGCGCCATGACGCCGGTCCAGTCTCCAGTGGTGGCCGGGGAGAAGACCCTGACTTGACTGTACCAGGGGTAGCTGTCGCTGCCGAGTTGGGTCCAAGGGCGGCGGGCCGTCACCAGCCAGGACGGCGCGCCTACGGCGGCGGCGAGGTTGAAGCTGGCGTTGGACACGCCAAGCACCAGGTCCATAGCCGCGGACAGGGCGGCCACGTCTTCGAGATCGTCGCGCAGGTTGATTCCGGCCGGCTGATAGATCTCCACGCCAAACTCCCGCTTGGCGAAGGCCAGGGCCTCGGACTGATCACCGTACTGCAGGTTGATGAAGGTGGCGCCGGGGGTGGTGAGCACGGGACGCCATTGCTCGAAGGGCGAGAAGTAGAGATGACGCCCAGCGTTCATGATCAGGCTGGTCCAAAGCAGTCCCACCTTCGTGCCTGGCAGATGCGAGAGCGTCTGCCGCCAATGCTCGATCCGCGCGGGATCAGTGCGCATGAAGCCTTCTGGGCGATGGGGGAAGGACTGAATGGTGGGACGATAGGTCTGAAGCAGTTCGGCCATCGGCGCCCAGTAGTCGATGTCCGACCAATCCTTGAGGAAGGGTGCGGTGCGATAGGCGCGACCCTCGCGGGCGATCGTGATGTGCGAGCCCATCCGGACGTCAGGGAAGCTGCGCTGGAAAAAGGGCAACAAGCGGTCTGTCACCGCCAGGGTCAATCGGCCGGTCGGGCCAAGATCGGCGATCACGTCAGCGAGCAGGTTGGCGAACAGCACCTCGTCGCCTAGGCCTTGTTCGCCATACAGCATCAGGTGGCGGCCAGCGATGTCGGTCCCGGGCCGCCATTGGGGGCGATCGGTCAGGAAATGGATGGGTTCGTTGAAGGTCGGTTCGAGCCGGGCGGCGTAGTACTTCCAACCCTGCGTCAGATCGCCGCGACTGAGCGACATGCTGCCGATGGCGAACCGCATCATGGTCGCGTCTTCCGGTGTTTCGGCCAGGGGAATCGCCTTGAAGGTCTGGGCGATCGCCTCGGGTTCCTGGCCCTTGCCGAACATGATGCTGGCTAGGTTATGCAACGCCTTTCCGTAGTTCGGGCGCAGGCGAAGCGCCTCGGAGTAGAAGGTCGCCGCTTGATCGTACTCACCCTGGTCGCCAAGCACGGTGCCCAGCGTCACCCACAGGATGACCTCGTCGGGGTGAGCTAACAGCGCGGTTCGTAGGACGTCGATCGCTTCCTGAGGGCGGCTTTCGCGCCGGAGGAGGGCGGCGAGATTGTTCGAGGCTTCGGGGGCGTCAGGCTTTAGCGCAAGGCTATGACGGAAGAGCGCCTCGGCCTGGGGCCACATCTCCATGCGATAGGCTAAGCGGCCAAGATCGTTGGCGATTTCCGGGCTCTCCGGCCCAAGAGCCAGGGCCCGTTCATAGGCCTCAAGCGCACCTGCCCGATCCCCCAGCTTGTCGCGGGCGATGCCGAGCAAGTGCCAGGAATAGAGAATGCCCTGGTCATATTTGATCGCCTGGAGGGCGCAGGCCTCGGCTTCCTTGAACTTGTTGTCGTTGGCGTAGAGGAGGCCCTTTTTCACATGGCGCAGGGCGGTTCTCATCGCCTTCATGGACGAGACTTCGTCCTGAATCCGGGCGAGCGCCTCGCGAGAGGCGGCGTCGCCGATAGGGCCGCTCTCGAATGGGGATTTACGCACTTCCGGGGCCGCCTTGCCTAAAACGCTCAAAAGGATCTGAACGGACCTTGTGAAATCATGCTTAACGGTCTGCTAATGCTGCGGGGGCGAAGCGCTTTGCAAGGAGCGGTTAACCCCTCGCATCTAGCGTTGAGTCCAGCCGCGTTGCGGACCGCTTCGAGACCTGGGCGACACGCCTCTAATGGAGACTGAGGAATGCCGCTGAAACTATCGCTGAAGCCCGGTGAGAAGTTCGTGCTCAACGGGGCGGTGGTGCAGAACGGGGATCGCCGGACGACCTTGGTGTTGCAGAACAAGGCCTCGGTGCTGCGCGAAAAAGACATCATGCAGCCGGACGAGGCGAGCACGCCGTCGCGGCGCATCTATTTCCCGATGATGATGATGTATCTCGAGGATGGCGCGAACGGTCGGTACTATGACGAGTTCGCTCAACGCTTGACCGAGTTCATGGGCGTCATTCGGAATCCGGAAGTCTTGGCGGACTGTGTCGCCATCTCCAAGCACGCCATGTCGCGCGAGTACTACAAGGCGCTCATGATGTGTCGGAAGTTGATCGAATACGAAGACGAGAGGTTGGGGAATGTCGCTTCGAGCTTACCAGCAAGCGGCCACGAGGGCTGAGGCGCCTAAGGACGCGGAGTACCGGCTGTTCGGCCAGGTTACGCGCGCGCTTATCGTCGCGTCCGAGGCCCCGATCAGCGACATCGCCGGGCGCATTGATGCGATCGACTGGAACCGGCGGCTATGGTCGACGCTGGCGCGCGATTGCTCTGAGCCGGGCAACGCCCTGCCGCCGCAGGTGAGGGCCAGCATCATCTCGCTCAGTCTTTTCGTCGGCCGGCATTCCAGTGTCGTCATGCGCGGCGAGGATGATTTCGAGACCCTGATCGAGATCAACAAGATCATGATGCAGGCTCTTGGGCACAAGACGGACTCGCCCGTCGCCGCCTGACGGCATGGTCGCTTTGGGCCTTTGAGGAAAGCGCCGGCCGGAAGGCCGGCGTTTTGCGTTCTGGGCGATCGCTGCAGGGTGGGCTGTATTTGCCTATCGGCAAAAATTGCCGGGAAAGTCGGCAAAAATTGCCGTGCCGATATGGGATTCCAGGCGTTAGGCGTGGTTTCCAACGCGTAAACGAAAAATCATGATAATAATCAGTACGTTGCGGTGTGGCTCAGGTGGCCTCGCGATTGCTTGGAACCCGCTGGGCAAAACGCCTCCGGCAGTCAAAATGACGTCGGTCCCTGAGAAAAGGATCTAGTGCTATGGGGATGAACTCCGTCAACACGAACGCTGGCGCAATGATCGCGCTGCAAAACCTGAACACCACCAACAAGGACTTGGGCGTGACCCAGGCTCGGATCAACACCGGCCTGAAGATCGCGAACGCCAAGGACAACGGCGCCATCTGGGCCATCGCCCAGAACCAACGCGCGGAATCGACCTCCCTCAACGCCGTCGTCTCGTCGCTGCAACGCGGCCAGTCGGTCGCCGATGTTGCGATGTCGGCCGGTAGCGCCATCTCCGACATCCTGGTTCAGATGAAGGAAAAAGTGCTGGCGGCGACGGAAGCTGGCCTCACCACCGCTTCCAAGCAAGCGCTCAGCGACGAATATACCGCGCTGCGCAATCAGATCCACACCCTCGCCCACAACGCGACCTTCGACGGTGTGAACCTGATCAAGTCGACCACGGTCAACAGCGCCAGCATCAAGGCCATCGCCAATGCCGACGCCTCAGCCACCATCGACATCGCTCA
>NZ_JAUXXE010000001.1 GCF_030681155.1 Phenylobacterium sp.
GCGGCCATCAAGCGCACGCTTGAAGCCGCGGCAGCCGAATTTTAGCCCCGCCTACATCCGTTCCGGCGCGGCGATGCCCAGCAGATCCAGCGCTTGTTCCAACTGGCGCAGCGTCGTCTGCGCCAGCGTCAGGCGCGAAGCCTTCACCGCCGGCTCGGCCGACAGGATCGGGCAGGCGGCATAGAACTTCGAGAAGGCCTGGGCCAATTTGTAGGCGTGCTCGGCGATGAAGTTCGGCGCCTTCTTGTCGTAGGCGTCGATCAAGGCCTGATCGAAGGCGTCCAGCAACAGCACCAGGTCGCGCTCGGCCGGTTCGGATACGATGATCGGTCCGGCCTGCGCGCCGGCCTCAGCGGCCTTGCGCAGGACCGACTTCACCCGCACCGCCTGGTACAGGAGATAGGGGCCGGTCTTGCCCTCGAAGCTGGAGAAGCGGTCGAGGTCGAAAACGTAGGAGGTGCCGCGGAAGTTCTGCAGATCGGCGAACTTCAGCGCTGCGACCGCAACCTTGTTCGCCGTGTCCTCGAAGGCGTCCGGATCAAGCTCGCTGCCGAGGTCGGCCTCGTGCAAACGCTCACGGGCCTTGTCCCGGGTCATGACGATCATGTCGTTCAGCTTCAGCACCCCGCCCTCGCGGGTCTTGAACGGCTTGCCGTCCGTGCCGTTCATGGTGCCAAACCCGACGTGCTCCAGGCTGCCTCGTTCGGCATAGCCGGCGAGATAGGCGGCCCGGAAAACGATCTCGAAGTGATCGGCCTGGCGCTGATCCACGGCGTAGAGGACGTGGTGCGGGTCGAAGGTGTTCTTGCGGTCCAGGATCGTCGCCAGATCGGTCGTCCCGTACATAGCCGAGCCTTCCGACGAGACCACCAACAACGGGTCGGGGCTCGGGACCACGACCACCGTGCCGTCCGGCAGCTTCTTCTTCTTGGTTTCGTTCGGACCGGCCACGTGAACGATGCGGGCGCCCTGATCATCAACCAGCAAGCCCTTGGCCTCCAAGTCGGCGACCATCGGCTCTATCAGTTCGTCGACGTCGCTCTCGCCCTTCCAGAGGTCGAAGTCGACGCCCAGCGCATGAAAGTCGCGCTCAAGGGCGACCTTGGTCACCTTGGCGAAGTGCCGCCACAGCAAGAAGTAGCCAGGCTTGCGGCCCTGCAGCTCGGCGGTCAGCTTACGGGCGCGATCGCGATAGTCCGGCTCGGTCTTCCCGCGGGCGGCGGCCAGCGGATAGAGGCGGTCGAGATCGGCCAGGGTGATCTTTCCGTCGAGCACAGCGAAGGTCGCTGCTTCGTCCTGCGGCGTGATGTCTGACTTGGCGTTCAAGTCCTCCATCATCGCGCGGATCTCGGCGTCCTCGTCCATGACGGCGCCGATCAACAGGCCCATCTGGTAGCCCCAGTCGCCGAAGTGGGCGTCGCCCACCACGGTGTCGCCCCGGAACCGGTAGATGCGCTTCAGCGATTCGCCGATGATCGAGGACCGCAGGTGACCGACGTGCATCGGCTTGGCCACGTTCGGCCCGCCATAGTCGATCAGCACGCGGCGCGGTTCGTCCACCGGCTGGGCGCCCAGGCGCGGATCGGCGGCGATCTCACCCGCACGTTCCGACAGCGCGGCGTCACTGACCCGCAGGTTGATAAAGCCAGGGCCCGCGATTTCCACCGAGGCCAGGCGAGAATCGCCGGCCAGGTGGCTCACCACCTCTTCAGCGATCTCGCGCGGATTGCGCTTGGCCGCCTTGGACGCCGGCAGCGCGCCGTTGCATTGGAAGTCGGCAAGGTCTGGCCGGTCAGACGGCGTCACACGGCCAAGTTCGGCCGGCAGTCCCGCCGCGGCGAAGGCGGCTGCGACCGCTTCGCTCAGGCCCCTTTTAAGATCACTCATTTGGTTTCGTTGGTGTTCCCAGCCACGGCCGTGCCGGCGTTCAGCCGGAAGCGCTTACCGTCGCGGTTGAAAGCGGCCATCTCAGGCGTCACGTCGAAGCCGACGAGGATCTCGAAATTCGCGCCGCTGGTGGTTTGAGTCGCGCGCGGAATGGTCACCTGACCGATCTTCTCGCGTGCATAGAGGCGATCCTGGCCGGCCGCGAAGGTCACGGGCAGGTCGAAGTATTCCTTGGCGATGACGGCGTCGTTGCGCTTCGTCACGGCCACCCAATAACGGTAGTTCTTCGTGGACGACTCGGCCTGCGGGCCCCGGCCGAGGTCGAACAGGACTTCCATCGTCACCTTGATGGGTTCGTCGTCCTTGTACTGGCAGCCCGCCGAAATCCCCTGGATCTCGCCGGTATAGGCCACCGAGCCGGACGCCTCGCGGCCGTCCTTGAACTCGACATAGCGGCCGGCGTCGTAGAGCACCTTCACATAGGGGCATGGACCGGCGTTGCGCAGCTGGGGCAGCGGCGCCTGGACGTCGCTCCACTCGGAATCGCGCTTCTTCTTTTTCGCGGCGTCCTGTTCCTGCTGCTGCTGTTCGCCTTGGCGGCGTTGCTGAGCCGAGGCGATTTCAGGAGCCATGGAGCCGGCCATGATCAAGCCGGCGGCGAGCAACAGCAGAGGGCGGCGCATTTTGAGGTCGTCCAAAACAAGAGGGCGCGAGCCGATATCGGCCCTCGCGTGCTTTACCCTACTAATGGCTATCGATTGAGGCCGCAACGCGGCTGGCGGTCTGGCCGCTCAGCGCCTAACTTGGCGCCATGTTGCAAGAGCCCCGCCCCCGCCGTCCTCTCAAGGTGCTGCTCGCTACCCCGCGCGGTTTCTGCGCCGGTGTCGATCGCGCCATCCAGATCGTCGAACGCACGATCGAGAAGTATGGGGCGCCGGTCTATGTGCGCCACGAGATCGTTCACAACCGCCATGTGGTCGACCGGCTGAAGAGTCTGGGCGCAGTGTTCGTCGAAGAACTTTCGGAATGCCCGACCGACCGCCCGGTGGTGTTCTCGGCGCACGGCGTGCCCAAATCGGTCCCGGCCGAGGCGGCTGGTCGCCAGATGCTCTATCTCGACGCCACCTGCCCGCTGGTCTCCAAGGTCCATGTCGAGGCGCAACGTCACTATGACGCCGGCAAGGAAATCGTGCTGATCGGCCATGCCGGGCACCCGGAAGTCGTCGGCACCATGGGCCAACTTCCCGAAGGCGCCGTGGCCCTGATCGAGACCGTCGAGGACGCTCGCGCCTTTACGCCGAAGGATGCATCCAACGTCGCCTTCGCCACCCAGACCACCCTGTCGGTCGACGACACCGCAGAGATCGTCGCGGCGCTGCGCGAGCGGTTCCCGGAGATCTCCGCGCCACACAAGGAAGACATCTGCTACGCCACCACCAACCGCCAGGACGCGGTGAAGGTGGTCGCCAGCCGCGCCGACGTGCTGCTGGTCCTGGGCTCCGCCAACTCGTCAAATTCCGTGCGGCTGGTCGAGGTCGGCAAGCGCTCGGGGGCCAAGGGGGCCTATCTGATCGACGACGCCAGCGGGCTTGATCTGGCCTGGCTGGACGGCGCGACGACTGTTGGCGTCACAGCCGGCGCTTCGGCGCCGGAGGTGCTCGTCCAGGGCGTGATCGACCGTCTGGGCGAGACCTTCGACGTCACGGTCGAGGAAGTCGACACCGTCCGCGAGACGGTCAGCTTCAAGCTGCCAAGGGCTTTGACAACCGAGGCTTGACGCCGGGGCCGGCCTCCCGCATCCCCGGTCGCGCATGGCCGTATACACAGACATCACCGACGAGGAGCTCAACGCCCTCCTGTCCGACTTCGACCTCGGCGCGCCATTGGCGTTCAAGGGGATCGCCGAAGGCGTGGAGAACTCCAACTTTTTGCTGGAGACCGAGGCCGGGCGCTTCATCCTGACGGTCTACGAAAAGCGGGTCCGCGAAGACGAGCTGCCGTTCTTCCTGGGGCTCACACGCTGGCTGGCCCAGCACGGGTATCCGTCGGCGACGCCGATGATCGACAAGGCCGGCGAGGCGCTGAAGCGCGTGCGCGGAAAGCCCTGCGCGATCTTCAGCTTCCTGCCCGGACTGTCGGTTCGGCGGCCGACCGCAATTCACTGCCGCGAAGCCGGCCAAGGCCTGGCGCGCCTGCACCTCGCCGCCGACGGCTTTGCGCTCACCCGCGCCAACGACCTGGGCCAAGACGCCTGGGGGCCGCTGTTCGCCACCCTGCGCGACGACGCTGACAGCCTTAAGCCCGGCCTGGCCGCAGTGATCGACGCCGATCTCGCCCACATCGCCGCGAACTGGCCCACGGACCTGCCGCGCGGCGTGATCCACGCCGACTACTTCCCTGACAACGTCTTCTTCCAGGGCCCGATCTTCGCCGGCGCGATCGACTTCTATTTCGCCTGCGTGGACCAGCTGGCCTACGACATCGCCGTGGCGCTCAACGCTTGGTGCTTCGAGGCCGACGGCAGTTTCAACATCACCAGCGCCCGCGCCCTGCTGGCCGGCTATGAGGCCCACCGTCCGCTGACGCCCGCCGAGCGCGCGGCCTTGCCGGTGCTGGCCCACGGCGCGGCGATGCGGTTCTTCCTGACCCGCCTGCATGACTGGGGGGCGACGCCCGCCGGCGCCCTGGTGCGGCCAAAGGATCCGCTGGAGTACGAACGCAAGCTGGCGGTCCATCGCTCCGCGCCCGACCTCGTGCTGCTGAGCGAGGTCTCGTGACCCCGCAGGTCGTGATCTATTCGGACGGCGCCTGTTCGGGAAACCCGGGCCCCGGCGGCTGGGGCGCGGTGATGATCTCCGGCGAGCACGTCCGCGACATCTGCGGCGGCGAACCTGCGACCACCAACAACCGCATGGAGCTGATGGCCGCCATCCAGGCGCTGGAAGCCCTGAAGAAGCCCTGCAAGGTCGAGCTGCATACCGACTCCACCTACGTGATGAAGGGCATCTCGGAGTGGATCCATGGCTGGAAGAAGCGCGGCTGGATGACCGCCGACAAGAAGCCGGTGAAGAACGACGACCTCTGGCGGCGCCTGGACCTCGCCCGCGGCAAGCATGACGTCACTTGGAAATGGGTGAAAGGCCACGCCGGCCATCCGCTCAACGAACGCGCCGACGCCCTGGCCCGTCGTGGCCTTAAGGAAGCGCTCGCGGCTTGAAGCCGTGAGGGGCGATAGCCACTTCGTTCGAGATCGAACGAAGTGGAGTTTTCCCATGGCGACCGGTTTGCAAGACCGTCCCGATGTCCTGGTCTTCAGCGAGATTGGGATTATCGAACACTTGGCCCGGCACGCGGTGATCGCGCACCTGCCGCCCGGCGCGACCTACACCCAGTTCGAACTTTTGCAGTGCTTCACTCGGCTAGGTGACGGCCAGACCCCTGCGGAACTGGCTGACCTGATGATGATGTCCAAGCCGGCCATCACCAACGCCCTGCAGAAGATGCAGGACTTGGGCTTCGTGGTCGTGCTGGCCGACGTGAAGGATCGTCGCAAGAAGCGCGTAAGGCTGACAAAGGCGGGTACGGACGCCTATCTCCAGGTCCTGAAGGACCTCCAGTGGAAGATGGACGCCCTGCGCGAGGGCTTCACCGACAACGAATTCTCCCAGGCCCTGCCGTTCCTGCGATCGCTCCGGACCTTCCTGGAGGATGTCAGCGAACCGGGCGAACCAGCAGTCGCGTCCCGGCTCTGAGACCGACAACCTCGACGATCGTTTCGATCTCCAGCGGCGCGCCGTCCTCGGAGTCGGCGGCCCATTCCTTGCCATCAACCATCACCCGCCCGGCGCCGCCGACGAAGGCCATGGCGACGCGGCCCCGATGGCCGACTAGGCGCGCGACATTGTCATTGATGTCGCTCGCCCCTTGCGGCTCGCGCGGCCAGAATTTCCTCGCCGTGAGAGTGGTGACGATCGTCAACGCTGCGAACAGGCCGATCTCGAGGGCGGCGCTACTGGTGAACAGGCTAACAAAGGCCATGACCGCGGCCGAGGCCGACGGCCAGAGCAGCCAGCCTGAACCGGCCGCGACCTCGAAGGCCAGGATCGCAGCGGCTACGGCGATCCAGACCCAGAAGGTGTGCGTCCCGTAGAAGTCGACCAGCCCGCCCATGGGATCAGGCTCCGGTCGGCGGCACAGCCGGCCCGCGCGGCGACCGCGGAGCGGCGGCCGGCGCGGTGCGAGCGGGCGGCGGCGAGGCAGGCGCGCGGTCGGTCTGGATGGTCTTCACCAACTCGCCGACACCAGCCAGCGACCCGACCAGGGCCGACATCTCGGCCGGCACGATGACCGTCTTCTGATAGGGGCTCTCGGCCAGCTTGGCGAAAGCCTCGACGTACTTCTGGGCGACGAAGTAGTTGATAGCGTTGACGTCGCCGCGGGCGATGGCTTCGGACACCATGGCCGTCGCCTTGGCCTCGGCCTCGGCCTCGCGCTCACGCGCCTCGGCGTCGCGATAGGCGGCCTCGCGGCGGCCTTCGGCCTCGAGGATCGCCGCCTGCTTGGCGCCCTCGGCTCGGGCGATGGCCGCAGACTTCTCGCCGTCCGCCTCGGTGATGACCGCGCGACGCTCGCGTTCGGCCTTCATCTGACGCGCCATGGCGTTGGTGATGTCCGGACCCGGCATCAGGTCTTTGATCTCGATCCGCGCCACCTTCACGCCCCAGGGGCCGGTGGCGGAGTCGATGACGTGCAGCAGGCGAGTGTTGATCTGGTCGCGCTGCGACAGCACTTCGTCCAGCTCCATCGAGCCGACCACCGTCCGCAGGTTGGTCATGGCGAGCTGGGCGATGGCGTAGTTGAGATTGTCGACGCGATAGGCCGCGGCCGCGGCGTCCATCACCTGGATGAATACGATGCCGTCAACCTTTACGACGGCGTTGTCCTTGGTGATGACCTCCTGTTGGGGCACATCGAGGACCTGCTCCATCATGTTCACCCGGCGGCCGATCCCTTCGACGAAGGGCGTCAGGAAGGCGATGCCCGGCGGCAAGGTCCTCGTGTAGCGCCCGAAACGCTCGACGGTGTACTCGCGCCCTTGAGGAACGATCTTGATGGCCCCGAACAGGATCACCAGCGCAAGAACCAGTAGGACGACGGCCGTAGCCAATTCCATGACAACCTCTCCGAGAACCGGAGACCACCCTAACGCGGTGCAGGCTCCGCCGTCACGTCCTGTGCGCCTTCGGGCGGCAATACGGTCATCACCCGATACTTGGCCTGAGATAGCCCAAACGCGAGCTCCCGCCCTCGCACGGCGGCCGCGCCCTGGGCGCGCCGGGTCCCATCGCCACACGCAGGATAAAGTCGGCGGGCGTCGGCGAAGCCCGCATTGAAGCTGTCCTTCATCTCGCGCTCGAGCACCGGCTCGGCCTGTTCGGTCTCCACCAGGCGGTTCATGCGTGAGCGCCAGAACTGGTCCTCACCGCCCTCGCATGCCTGCCGAAGGGCGTGGCTCTCGCCCAGCACACGGGCAAGACTGACCAGAGACTCGCGCATCTCGATCGAGCGCTCCTGGGCGAAAGCGGGCAGAGGGAGCGCGGAAAGGATGAGGAGGAGCAGGGCCGGACGCATGGCCGCACTTAAATCTCCCGGCGCCGCCTTGTCATCATGCGTGCGTCGGCGCTAGCCACGGAGGCGGATTTTCTGGAGACCTCGATGCGCGCCTTAGTTCTCGCCCTGGCCATCGGTGCGACCTCGACGCTGGCGCTCGCCGCGCCGGCCAAGCCGGCGCCGGCGGCGAAGGCGGCGAGCTTTGATGCGCGCGATCCCACCGCCCTCGTCGGGCTGCTGAGCAGCATGGACGCGACGGCTAGCGTCGCCTCCAGCGGCAGCGGAATGGTGGTGCTGGACATCGCCACCCCCGGCGGGAAGTTCGGCGCCCAGTTCGTGCAATGCAACGAGGGCGGAAAGGCCTGTGGCGCAGTCGCCTTCTCGACGGCCTTCGAGCGTCGCGGTCCCAATCTTCAGCAGATCAACGACTTCAACCGGACCCAGGTCGCCTGCCGCGGCTATCTCACCGAGGATGGGCGTTCCAACGTTATGTATGCAGCCATGCTGACCTCGCGCCTCTCGGCCGCCGAGATGAAGCAGCACCTCGGAATCTGGCAGGGCTGCCTCTCGACGTTCGGGCGCTTCAACCGCGATCCGGTCGCGTATCTGGCCGGGGCCTAGGGCCGCCCCGCCGCCCAGGGCGCGGCGGCGAGCCGGTCGGCGAGGAAGTCGAACAGCACCTTGACCCGCACGGGCCGCAACCGACCGGGCGGGCTGACCAGATGCAGAGCGGGCAGCGGCGGAGACCAGTCTGTCATGACCGCCTCCAAGGCCCCGCTCCTCAGGTCCTCCCAGCAGATGAACTCTGGCTGCAGGGCGAGGCCGAGGCCGGAGCGCAGCGAGGGTCCAAGACTCTCGGCGCTGTTGACCTTCATCGGCCCGCTGACCGCCACGGCTTGGTCCCCCTCGGCCGCGTGCGCAAAGCGCCAGATGTCGGGCGTATCGACATTGGCGTAGGTGAAGCAGCGATGCTGGGCGAGGTCGCGTGGATGGGCCGGTCGCCCGAAGGCCTCGAAGTACCCCGGCGCGCCGACCAGCATGATCCGCATGTCGCACAGCTTGCGCGCCAACAGGGACGAGTCCTGCAACCGCGCGATGCGGATGGCGAGGTCGAAGCCATCGGCCACGAGATCGATCTTTTCATCGGCGAGGCTGAGGTCGATGGAGACCTCAGGATAGCGCGCCAGGAAATCGGGCAGGATCGGCGCTAGGTGCAACAGGCCGAAAGACATCGGCGCCGCCAACCGAACCAAGCCGCGCGGGATCACCGACTGGGCGGCGGTTTCGGCCTCCACCGCCTCGCCTTCGGCCAGGATTCGGCTCGCGCGCTCCAGAGCCGCGCGCCCGCTTTCCGTCAGCGAGATGCGGCGTGAGGTTCGATGGAACAGGCTGGCGCCCATTCGCGCTTCCAAGCGGCTGACAGCCTTCGAGACCGTGGCCTTGGACAGTTCCAGTTCTTCGGCGGCGCGCACGAACGAACCAGTTTCGGCGACCTTGGCCAGGATGGCCCAAGCTTCGAAGTCAGGGAGTTTCGGCATGTCACTTTTGGAAACAGTTGGTTTCCATCGTTTCTATTTCGAAATTCTGGGGAAGGGCTACTTATTTCATCGAACAGGCGGTCCCTTCGAGATCGCCTCCGGGAGACCAGACGATGATTGACCATCGACCCTTTGAAACCCTCGGCGGCGCCAACCACGGTTGGCTCGACGCCAAGCATCACTTCTCCTTCGCGGAGTACCACGATCCCAAGCGGATGAGCTGGGGCGCCCTGCGGGTTTGGAACGACGACAAGATCGCGCCGAACTCCGGCTTCCCGCCCCACCCGCACGCGAACATGGAAATCATCACCTATGTCCGCAGCGGGGCGATCACCCACCAGGACAGCCTGGGCAACACCGGCAGAACCGAGGCCGGCGACGTTCAGGTGATGAGCGCCGGCTCGGGCATCCGCCACGCCGAGTTCAACGTCGAGAACGAAGACACCACGCTGTTCCAGATCTGGATCCTGCCGACCAAGGCCGGCGGCGAACCTTCCTGGGGCGCCAAGCCCTTCCCCAAGGGCGACCGCGCGGGGAAGTTCGTGACCCTGGCCAGCGGCATCGACGGCGACACCGACGTGCTGCCGATCCGCGCCGACGGCCGGGTTGTGGCCGCCACGCTGAAAGCCGGCGAGAGCGCGGAATATCAGCTCGGCGAAGGTCGCTACGCCTATCTGGTGCCGGCCACCGGCTCGATCGAGGTCAACGGCGTCACCGCCAAGGCCCGCGACGGCCTGGCGATCCGCGACGAAGCCACGGTGCGCGTCACCGCGCTTGAAGACGCCGAGCTCGTCCTCGTCGACGCCGCCTAACTCATAAGGCCCGGGCCATCAGGCCCGGGCCGCCCCTTTCCTATTCCCGCTCCAGTCAGGAACCCGCCCATGACCAAGATCCTCGTCCTCTACCACTCGACCTACGGCCACATCGAAACCATGGCTAAGGCCGTCGCGGAGGGCGCCCGCGAGGCCGGCGCGAGCGTCGATATCAAGCGCGTGCCTGAAACGGTGCCGGACGAACTGGCCAAGGCCTCGCACTACAAGATGGACCAGGACGCCCCGATCGCCACGGTGGATGATCTCGCCAACTACGACGCCATCATCCTGGGCGTCGGCACGCGCTACGGCCGGATGGCCTCGCAAATGGCGGCGTTCTGGGATCAGACCGGCGGCCTCTGGGCCAAGGGCGCCCTGGTCGGCAAGGTCGGCGGGGTCTTCACCTCGACCGCCACCCAGCACGGCGGCCAGGAAACGACGATCATGTCGACTATCACCCAGCTGCTGCACCACGGGATGGTCATCGTCGGCCTGCCCTATGCCTGGGCCGGCCAGATGAAGCTGGACGAGATCACCGGCGGCTCGCCCTACGGCGCCACGACCATCACCGGCGGCGACGGCTCACGCCAGCCGAGCGCCAACGAACTTGAAGGCGCCCGCTATCAGGGCCGCCACACCGCGCAAATCGCCGCCAAGGTCGCGGCGTAGCGAGGCTTGTCGCCCTCCATCTTCGATGGGCGACGGCCGGCTGGTCCTACCCGCTCCGATCGTCATCCCCGGCCGCGTATGCGTGCCGGGGATCCATACGCACCGGCCTTCCCGGCCCTGCTCGGTGGTTATGGATGGCCGGGTCCTGGCGGCCCGGCCATGACGAACACATAGAGAAACTTCATACTCGATAGTGGAGGGGCGAGACCGAGTTCGGCGCCTGAGGCTCGCCCCCTCCACCGCTTCGCAGGGGAGGAAAGGGAGGTTCGTGTTCAACTGGCGAGCTTACGCTCCTTGGCGAAAGGACTGAGGCCGAGCCAGGTCTGCATATCGGCGGCAAGCTGACGATCCCCTGTCAGGGCGAGCCGTTCCGCGCGCAGCGCTCCGGCCACCGTCTCCATCCCCATCCAGATCGCGGTCATGGTCCGCAAATCGGTGGAGACGAAGAGGTCGACATTGAAGCCCGGATCCATCGAGCACAGATCGACGCTCCCGTCGGGATCGACCAACAACCACCAGGATCGCTGAATCGGCGGCAGTTCAGGGAACCTGAACTGGACCGTGCTGCGCCGCTTGGGCATGGGCGTCGGATCCAGATTGCGACGCATGTCCCACATCAGCAGCGGCGCATCGAGGTTCTGCAGCGAAAGCTCCGTGGAGATCCAGCGCTGGCCCCAGATGCCGAACGCATCCACCAGCGGCGCCAGCTCCTCGCCGGCCAACGTCAGGCGATATTCGTGAACGCTGGGGTCGGCCATCGAGGGATCGCGCCGGACAATCCCGGCCACCTCCAACTCCTTCAGCCGCTGCGATAGCAACGCCGGCGACATGCGCGGCACCCCGCGCCGCAGATCGTTGAAACGCGTCGAGCCGGCCACAAGCTCGCGCAGCAGGACGATGGTCCAGCGCGTGCAAAGGACCTCCGCCGCCATCGAGACCGGACAGAATTGTCTGTAGCTGCCCTGGGTCATGGGTTTCCTCCAAGAAGGCGCAGGCGCAAAATAGGCCCATGGCCGACCGGGGCCTAGTTCATTTCCTGTACCGGGCAAGTTCAGTTCCTGAACTGGTCGCATCGAACCGGACCTGAGAGCTTGCCGACGACAGGGGGAAACTGATCCCCGGCTCAAGGAGCTGAACATGTTGCTCGATGTCCAAACCAAGACCAAATCCGGCCAAGTCGATTGGCTCGCTCGCGCCGACGCCGTCGCCGCCGAGATCGCCGCCGAGGCGCCGCTACACGACGCCGAAGAAAGCTTCGTCTTCGACGCCTATGAACGACTCCAGGCTCAGGGCTTCTTCAGCGCGCTGGTCCCTGCGGAGTTCGGGGGCGGCGGCGCCGATCTCGCCGACATCTGCGGGGTCGTGCGCCGGCTGGGCGCAGCCTGCGGTTCAACCGCCCTCGCCTTTTCGATGCATAGCCATCTGGTCGCCGTCGCCGCCTGGCGCTGGCGGGTCCAGCAGGCGCCGACCGAAGGCCTGCTCAAGCGGGTCGCTGGGGAAAACCTGGTGCTGGTATCAAGCGGCGGATCGGACTGGCTGAGCAGCGGCGGCGACGCCGTGAAGGTCGAGGGCGGGTTCAAGATCACCGGCCGCAAGGTCTTCTCCAGCGGCTGCCCTGCCGGCGACCTGCTGGTCACCAGCGCGGTCTATGACGACCCGGAGGCCGGCCCCACCGTCCTGCACTTCGCCGTCTCGATGAAGGCCGAGGGCGTCAAGATCCTCGACACCTGGCGCGTGCTGGGGATGCGGGGCACCGGCTCGCAGGATGTCGAGTTGAAGGACGTCTTCGTGCCGGACGCGGCGATCTCGGGCCGGCGGCCGAAAGGCAAGTGGCACCCGCTGTTCCACACCATCTCGATGATCGCCTTCCCCCTGATCTACTCGGCCTATGTCGGCGTCGCGCAGGGGGCCCGCGCCAAGGCCCTGACGATCGCCCGCAAGAAGCAGGGCGACTACAACCTGCCCTATCTGGTCGGTGAGATGGAGAACGCGCTCCAGACCGCGGAGATGGCTCTGGAGTCCATGATCGGCTTGGCTGAGACCGCCACGCCCGGCCCCGAGACGACCGGCCGCGCCATGACCGGCCGGACCCTGGTAGGCCAGTCGGCGATCCGGACCGTCGAGCGCGCCATGGAGGTGGCGGGCGGGGCGTCCTTCTATCGGGACACCGGCCTGGAGCGCGCCTTCCGCGACGTGCAGGGCGCGCGCTTCCACCCGCTGCAGGAAAAGCCGCAGTTGCTCTATGCCGGTCGCCTGGCGCTCGGCCTGGATATCGACGGGTAGCGCCGCGCTGTCATCCCGGAAAGCCCAACGGGCTTGTCCGGGACCCATTCGCGCCGCGTTGGCGGAAGATGGCGCCGCCTCGCGACAGCTTGCACGATCAGGTGTTCATGGGTCCCGGACAGCCGCTATGCGGCTTCCGGGATGACACCATAAAACGCGGACTAGGCCTCAACCTTGGTCCGCAGCTTGGCGGTGCGGTCGATGGCGGCTTCGGCTTCCTGGATCAGTTGAGCGACGATCTCGCCGGCCGGCATCACGCTGTGGACGCCGCCCGCCGACTGGCCCATGGCGAAGCAGGACTTGTCGGGATCCAGGCCCTCGATCTGACCGCCGATCCCGCCCATGGCGCCGGCCCGTTGCGAAACCATGGCCTGCATAGGGAAGGCCTGGATGTCCTGGGGCCGGGTCTCCCACTCGTCGACATAGGGGTTCTTCTTCACCCGCATCGGCTTGCCCGAATAGGAACGGGTCCGGATGGTGTCCTCGTCGGCCGCCTCAATGATCGCCTGGCGATAAAGCTCGCCGGCATGGGCTTCTTCGGAGGCGATGAACCGGGTGCCCATCCAGACGCCGGTGGCGCCCAGCGCCAGCGCCGCGGCCAGGCCGCGTCCGTCATAGAGGCCGCCGGCGGCGACCACCGGGATCTTCACGGCTTCGACGGCCTGGGCGACCAGCGGCATAGTGCCGACCAGGCCGGTATGACCACCGCCCTCGCCGCCCTGGCAGATGACCGCGTCGCAGCCGGCCTGCTCGGCCTTCACGGCGTGCTTCACCGCGCCGCAGACGACCATGACCTTCAGGCCGGCCTTCTTGAGCTTTTCCATGATCGGCATGGGAACGCCGAGGCCGGCGACAAAGCTGGAGGCGCCTTCCTCGATGATGATCTCGACGGCAGCGGTCAGGCTCTCGGGTGAAGCGGCCAGCAGATCGACGCCGAACGGCTTGTCGGTCAGGCTTTTGACCTTGCGCATCTCATCGCGGATGAACTCGGGCGTGCGTCCGGCCATGCCGAGCACGCCATAGCCGCCGGCGTTCGACACCGCGGCCACCAGCTCGGCGTAGGAGACACCGCCCATGCCGGCGAGCATGATCGGGTGCTTGACCCCCAGCAGGTCGCAAAGCGGAGTGTGCAGCGTCATCGAAATCCTCCCAAATCTTATGCCGGGAGGATGGCGCCGGGCGTCGGCGATTGAAACCGTGACCCGACGTCATGAAGGGCGTGGCGACGCCAAACTCGTCATCCTCCGGGCGTCTGAAAGACGATCCGGGGGACGACGAAGGTTGGGAAGGTGGCAGCCCTAGAAAATGCCGTAGCCGCCGTCGATCAGCACCGAGTCGCCGGTGTGGAAGGCCGAGGCGTCGGAGGCGAAATAGACCGCCATGCCGCCGAAGTCGGCGGGCTTGCCCCAGCGACGCATCGGCACGCGCTTGATGACGTTGTCGTTGAACTTGTTGTTGTCCTGGGCGCCGGCGGTCATGTCGGTGGCGATCCAGCCCGGCAGGATGGCGTTGGCGCGCAGGCCATAGCGGGCGTGCTCCACGGCGATGGCGCGGATCATCGGGATCAACGCGCCCTTGGTCGCCGCATCGGCCTGGTTGCGGGCCGCGCCGTCGAGGGCCGAGAGCGAGGAGATCGCCACTAGCGAACCGCCGGGGTCGCCCTGTTCGGCGCGCGCGACGATATGCTTGCAGGCTTCGCGGAAGGTGAAGAACACCCCGTCGAGATTGACCGACAGCACCTTGCGATAGGTCTCGGTCGGGAACTCGGAGAAGGACTTGGCGCCGCCGCCGATGCCGGCGTTGGCGACCACGGTGTCGACCCGGCCCATCTTGGCCACAGCCTCGACCATGCCGGCAGCCACCGCATGTTCGTCGGCGACATTGACCACCTGGGTCAGGACCCGCACGCCGGTCGCCTTGAGTTTGTCTTGCGCGTCGGCGTTCTTCTGGGCGTTGGAGCCCCAGATCACGATGTCCGCGCCGGCCTGGGCCATGGCCTCGACCATGCCGAAGCCGATACCGCCGTTGCCGCCGGTGACCAAAGCCACCTTGCCGGTGAGATCGAATGGTTTGTAGGCCAAGGCGCTTCCCTCATTTTCAAACAATTGTTGGGGCGCAGGGGAGCGTGCTTACGCCCCGGCCGTCAACCCGCTGAGATTGACTTTCGGTGCGGCCGGGCGGCTCGATCTCGTCGGGCGACGACAGAGCGCCGAGGGAGACTGAATGTGCTGAAGCTCTATGATCACCCGCTCTCGCCCTATGCCCAGAAGGTCAAGATCGCGCTGCGCGAGAAGGGCCAGCCGTTCGAGACGCTAATGCCCGGCGGCCTGGGGGCGGGCGGCGCCCAGGGCGAGTTCATCCAGGCCAATCCCCGCGCCGAGGTCCCGGCCCTGGTGGACGGCGAGGTGATGATCTTCGATTCCACCATCATCCTCGAATACCTCGAAGACCGCTGGCCGACCCCGGCCTTGCTGCCCGGCGCCCCGGCCGAGCGCGCCCGCGTGCGGATGCTGGAAGAGGCGATGGACACCCACTTCGAGGCCATCAACTGGGGGCTCTCGGAGATCCGCTGGTTCCGCCGAGCCGAGGGCGAGCTGGAGCGTACCTTGCTGGCCCGCGCCGCCAGCCAGACGCGGCGCTGGTTCGGCTGGCTCGAAGGCCAGCTTGAAGGGCGGACCTGGTTCAACGGCGAGGCGTTCGGCTGGGGCGACCTGGCGGTGGCGCCGTATCTCAACGGCTCCGTCGGCCACGGCTTCCCGCCGGACAAGGGCTCGAGGCTGGAGGACTGGCTGGCGCGGGCCAATGCGCGGGCCTCGGTCGCGCAAACCTCGGCCGAAGCCGCGGCCTCGGCCAGCGCCTCGACCATGCCCAATGTCGCCGAACTGGTCCGCCAGGGCCTGTTCAAGCGCGAGTACCGCGATCACCGGCTGGAGTGGATGATCAAGAGCGGCGGCGCGCAGGTGGTGATGGACGGGCTGGAGCGCGACAATATCCGCTTCAGCCCCGACTTCGGGCCGCGCTGACCAGGCCGATCAGGCCTTGGCCTTCTTCGCGGCCGAAGGAGGCGGCGGCTGCGGGCGCGAGAACACCCATTCGGTGTCGCTCGAGGCGCTCTTCTGGAAGCTGTAGCCCGCGACATCGAACGCCCGCAGGTCGTTGGCCCGCTCTATCCGATTGTCGATGACGTAGCGGGCCATCAGACCGCGCGCCTTCTTGGCGTAGAACGAGATGATTTTCGACGAGCCGTCCTTCTCCTCGAAGAACTTGGTCGTCACCACCGGGATGGTCAGGGCCTTCACATCGACGGCGCCGAAATATTCCTGGCTGGCGCAGTTCACCAGCGTCGGGTCCTTGTGGCCGCGCGCGGCTTCATTGAGCGCCACGGCGATCCTGTCGCCCCAGAAGTCGTAGAGACTGCCGCCCCGCTTCGTCTTGATCCGCACACCCATTTCCAGGCGGTAGGCCTGGATGGCGTCGAGCGGCCGCAGCACGCCATAGAGCCCCGAGAGGATGCGCACCCGGTCCTGAGCGAAGGCCAACGCCTTCTTGTCCAGCTCTCGCGCCTTCAGCCCCGAATAGACGTCGCCGTTGAAGGCGAAGGCGGCTTGCAGGCCGTCCTCCATGGCCGGGTCGAAGGCCTGGAATCGTTCGCGGTTCAGGTCCGCCAGCTTGTCCGACAGGTCCATCATCCGCTTCAGATCCGAGGTCTTCAGCTTCCGGGTCGTGAGCGCCAGTTCGGCGATGTCGGCGGCCATTTCAGGCGTAGTGGCGGCGACGGGAATGTCCGGGCGCGTGAAATCCATCGCCTTGGCGGGTGAAATGACGATCAGCATGAGGGACTCAGAAGAGGACGCGCGGGTTCATGATCCGCTTGGGGTCCAGGCTTTGCCGTATCGCCGTCAGGGCCGCAACCTCGACCGGCGACTTGTAGCGCCGGGCCTCTTCGGTCTTCATCGAACCGAGGCCATGCTCGGCCGAGATCGAGCCGCCCATCGAGGCGACGATGTCGTGGACAATCCGCGAGCCGTCGGCGCGCAAGGCCGAGTGAACGGCGTTGTCGCCGCCGTCGGGACGGATGACGTCGTAGTGGATATTGCCATCACCCATGTGGCCGAAGGCGGTGACGCGAGCGCCGGGAACCAGGGCCTCCATGCGGGCGGTCGCCTGGTCAAGGAACTCCGCCACCCGGCTGACCGGCACCGAGACGTCGTGCTTCCAAGTCGCGCCCTCGGGCTTCTGGCCCGGCGACTGGTTTTCGCGGATCGACCAGAAGGCCTTGGCCTGGGCCTTGCTCTGGGCGACCGCGGCGTCGCGGATCAGGCCGTCGTCCAGCGCCTTGCCGAGCAGGCGCTCCATCGCCGCCTCCGCCGCGCCCGGCTCGCCCGAGGCGAGCTCGATCAACACGTACCAGGGGTGGACCTCGCCTAAAGGGTCGCGCTGGCCGGCGATGTTCTTCAGCACAAACTCGATCCCGCGCCGGCCCATCAGTTCGAAGGCCTCGACCGCGCCGCCGGCCGCGTCCTTGGCCTGAACCAGCAGTTGGCTCGCGGCCTGGGGCGTATCGACCGCGGCGATGGCGGTGGCGCGCGACACCAGGACCGGGAACAGCTTCAGGCTCGCAGCGGTGACGACGCCGAGCGTGCCCTCGGCGCCGATCAACAGCTGCTTTAGGTCGTAGCCGGTATTGTCCTTGCGCAGGCGCTTGAGCCCATTCCAAATCTCGCCGTTGGGCAGGACGGCTTCCAAGCCCAGCACCAGGTCGCGGGTGTTGCCATAGCGCAGCACGGCGGTGCCGCCGGCGTTGGTGGAGACCACGCCGCCGATGGTGGCGCTGCCTTCGGAGGCCAGGTCCAGCGGGAACCGGCGGCCCTTCTCCAGCGCCGCCTCATGCACCGCGGCCAGGGTGACGCCGGCTTCGGCGACGATCACGTCGTCGAAGGCGTCGATGTCGCGGATGGTCCGCAGGCGCTCGGTGGAGAGCAGGATTTCGCCGAGCGGGATCTGGCCGCCGACCAGGCCGGTGTTGCCGCCCTGGGGCGTGATCGGCACGCCGGCCGCCGCGCAGATCCCGATCACGGCGGCGACGTCCTGCGGAGTTTTCGGCAGGGCCAGAAAGGGCGTGTTCCCGTGCCAGCGGTCGCGCCATTCGACCAGCTTGGGCGCCAGGCGCTCGGGGTCCTGGCTCCACCCCCCCTCGCCCAGCACAGCTTTCAGGCGGGAGAGGACATTGGCGGGAACGGAAACGGTCATGGCGCCGATCCTAGCGCCTGGCGCCTAGCCGACAAAGCCCGCCGCGCGCTTGAGCCGGTCGTTGATCGCCTCGCCCAAGCCCTCATAGGGAATAGGGGCGACGGCGATGGCGAGTGGGTCGGTGCGGTCGGCGTCGCGCAGATAGGCGAACAGCCGCGCGGCGGCCTCGCGCAGGTCGCCGGAGGGACTGAGGTTCCAACGATGGTCGCCGGGGCCGAAGGCGAGATAGGCCTCGCCCGGTTCCGGCGCCATGGCGTTCAGGCGCACCGGGGCCTTGGGCGAATAGTGGCGTGCCAGGCGGCCGGGCGAGCGCTTGGCGTCGGCGTGCGCTTCGGCCAGCGGGCCGATCAACGCCTCGATCTGCGCGCGTGTGACGGAGCCGGGACGCAGCAGGCGTGGCTCGTCCAGCAGGGCGACGACGGTGGATTCCAGCCCGACCTCGCAGGGACCGCCGTCGAGAACCGCGGCTGCGCTGACGCCGGTTTCCTCCACCGCATCAGCGAAGTTGGTCGGGCTCGGACGCCCTGAGCGATTGGCCGACGGCGCCACCACCGGCCCGCCGAATCTAGCCAGCAGGGCGTGGGCCAGCGGATGGGCCGGAACCCGGACCGCGACAGTGTCGAGCCCGGCGCGGGCCAGGTCGCAGACCGGGGTGTCCGGCGCGATCGGCAGGACCAGGGTCAGGGGGCCAGGCCAGAATTGTTCCGCCAGCTTGCGGGCGCGGTCATCGAAGATCGCGATCTTCTCGGCGGCGGCCAGGTCGGCGACATGGCTGATCAGCGGATTGAAGCGCGGCCGGCCCTTGGCCTCGAAAATCGCCGCGACCACGGCCGGATCGGACGCATCGCCGGCCAGGCCGTAGACTGTCTCGGTCGGCAGGATCACCAGGCCGCCGGCGCGCAGGGCCGCCTCGGCGGCGGCTAACGCCGCGTCGCCGTCAGGTTGACGTTCACCTTCACGTCGGCCGGGATCTGATCGGTCTTTGTCCACTCGCCCTGTCCGACGCCAAAGGCTGTGCGGTCGAGGTTGGTTACACCGCTGACGCGCGCCTTGTCGCCTTCGATCTGCAGTCGGAACGGCAGGCGCGCCGGACGGCTGACGCCGCGCAGGGTCAGTTGGCCAAGGGCGATGTAGCGATCTGTTCCAGCCTTCTCGAACTTGCTGGCGGTGAAGGTCGCCTTGGCGTGATTGGCGGTGTCGAACCAATCGCCGCCCCTTAGGGATTCGTCGCGCTGGCCATCGCCGGTGACCGCCGAGGCCAGATTGATGCTGACGCTCACCTTGGACTTGTCCAAGGCCTCGGGGCTGAAACGGATGTCGGCGGTCCAGCGGTCGAAGCGACCCTCGATGGCCTGACCGCCCCAGGTCGTGGTGAAGCCGAGCGTCGATCCCTGGTTCACCTTCCAGGCGGACGCCTCGACCGGGGCTTCGGCGGCTGGCGTCGCCGCGCTGATGTCCACAACGGCCGGCGCCGGCGCCATCGGCGCCTGGGCGGCGGCGACCTCGACGACCGGCGGGGGCGGCAGCGGCTTAGAAGCCTGGGCGACTGGCCGGATGGTCTGGGCGGCGGCGGCCACGCCCAGTGCGACGACCGCGATCGCGATCAGGCGCGGATCGAACCAGCGCCCGGGGTTGGCGCCCGGCGCCATGTGGGCCAGCACCGGCTCGTCGCGGCTGAAAAGCTGATGCTTCAGGGCGCCGGCGACGTGCAGGGCGATCAGCACATAGGCGCCCCAGGCCAACACCTCGTGACCCGTCTGGCCAAAGCTGTTCCAGGCGGTTTTCGCCGGTCCCACGAGATGGGCCAACCCTGGGAAGTGCGGCCAGGGGATCGCGCCGAACAGTAGCGTCGGGACCTGGATGCGGCTGGTCGACACCATGATCCAGCCGGTGATCGGCATGCCGATCATGATCACATAGAGGCCGATGTGGGCGACCCTGGCCAACCACCGCTCCAAGGTCGCCATACCTGCGGGCAACGGCGGCGGACGATGCGTCAAGCGCCAGGCCAGGCGCGCCAAGCTCAGCAGCAGAATGGAGATGCCGACCGACTTGTGAAGCTGGATGAGGGCGAAGCCCTGCGGTGTCCGACCGTCCATGCGCCAGGCCAGGATCACCTGGAAGATGATCGCTGCGGCGATCAGCCAATGGAGAACGATGGCGACGGTGCTGTAGCGGGTACGGGTCATCGGTTCTGCTGTCTTTGGGAGGTCGGCTTCGACACGAGTTCAGCATCGTCTCCGGTCTCGCCGACGGTGAAGCTCAGGCTTTGCAAATGGCTCAACGCCAGCGCCGCGGAAAGGCGTCCCCAGCCTCACGAAGCCGTGAAGTGTTGGAGCTCTACCCCGCCTTGCCCTAAAGAACCGCAATATCCTCCGGAGCCCCTTGATGACCTTCCGCGCACCGCTTCGCGATCTTGCCCTCGCCCTCAAGACCGCCGGCCATCCGGCGCTTGTCGCGCACGGTTTCCCTGAGTTGGACGAAGATACGGTCGCCGCGGTGCTGGAAGCGGCCGGCGCCTTCACCGAAGAAGAGCTGGCCCCGCTGAACCGCAAAGGCGATCAGGTCGGGGCGCGGTACGAGAACGGCGCGGTGGTTTCCGCCCCTGGCTTCGCCGCCGCCTATCAGGCCTTTGTGGCTGGCGGGTGGAACTCGCTTTCGGCCGCTCCGGAGCATGGCGGCCAAGGCCTCACCAAGGCGATGGAGCTCGCGGTCTTCGAGATGATCCAGGCCGCCAACATGGCGTTTGGCCTCTGCCCTATGCTGACCCAGGCCGCCATCGAGGCCCTGGCCCTGCACGGCAGCGAGCGCCAGAAGCGGCTCGTCCTGCCCAAGCTGGTCTCCGGCGAGTGGACCGGCACCATGAACCTGACCGAGCCGCAAGCCGGTTCGGACCTGGCCGCTGTCACCACCCGCGCCGAACCGGACGGCCAGGGCGGCTACCGCCTGACCGGCCAAAAAATCTTCATCACCTGGGGAGACCACGACGCGGCCGAGAACATCTGCCACCTGGTCCTGGCCCGCCTGCCCGACTCGCCGCCTGGCGTGAAGGGCATCTCCCTGTTCCTGGCGACCAAGCGACTGGTGGACGACGAGGGCGCCCTCGGCGCGGCGAACACGCTGCGCGCCGGCTCCATTGAGCACAAGCTGGGCATCCACGGCTCCCCCACCTGCGTCATGCTGTTCGAAGGCGCCCAGGCCGAACTGGTCGGTGAGGTGAACAACGGCATCGCCCATATGTTCGTGATGATGAACGCCGCGCGCCTGCAGGTCGGCGTCCAGGGCGTGGCCATCGCCGAGCGCGCCTTCCAACAAGCCCTGGCCTTCAGCCAGGAACGCAAGCAGGGCCGCGCCGTGTGGTCGGCGGAATACCCCGCCCCGCTCTATGGGCACCCGGACGTGCGGCGCACTCTGTTGCTGATGAAGGCCAAGATTGAGGCTGCCCGCGCTATCTGCCTGACCACCGGCGTACTTGCCGATCTTGCGAATCTGGCTCCCACCGAATCCGAGCGCACCACAGCCCGCCAGCGCCAGGAACTGCTGACCCCGATCGCCAAGGCCTGGTCCACCGACATCGGGGTCGACGTCGCCTCTGCGGGCGTCCAGGTCCACGGGGGCATGGGCTTCATCGAGGAAACCGGCGCGGCCCAACACTATCGCGACGCCCGTATCGCCCCGATCTATGAAGGCACCAACGGCATCCAGGCGATCGACCTGGTCGGCCGTAAGGTCCCGATGGAAGGCGGCGGGGTCATGGACGCGCTCTGCGCCGAAATGCACGCGACCGTGGCTGAACTGAAGGTTTCAAGCGCGCTGGAGAGCGTCGGCCAGCGGCTTGAGGCCGGCGTCGCCGCTCTCGAGCGCGCCACCGACTGGGTGCTGAACAACAAGGGCCCCAACGCCCTGGCCGGCGCCACCGCCTATCTGAAGCTCGCCGGCGACGTGATCGGCGGTTGGATGCTGGCGCGACAAGCCCTGGCCACCGCCCAGGACGCCGACGACTGGTCGCAAAGCAAGTCGGCCTTGGCCCGCATCTACGCCAGCCAGGTCCTGGCCCAGGCCCCCGGCCTCGCCGACGGCGTGGTCGAAGGGGCCGGAGATCTGGAAGCGGTCGGGGCTGCAGCCCTGGGCGCCTAGGGCTCGCCTGCGATGGGACGCTCAAAGGTGACGCGGTAGAACCGCGTCTCCACACCCTCAATCCCAAAGTCGTTGTCATTCACCAGGATCAGCTCGCGATCCGACATCAGCGCGACGCCCTCGAGATCCGCCGTGATCTCGGGGGTGTCGTCGGTCGACAGCAACAAGACCTTGGTCAGGAAGGGTATGCCCGCCTCGGCCATCTCTTCAGGCCGCAGTTCCTCCAGGGTTGGACGCGTCTCGGCGTCTAAATGATGCGGCGGCGCTCCAGGTCCCGCCAGATCGACGAGATAGAGCTTCGAGGTCTGCGATATCCGCTCCAGCACAAGCAGCCGATCGGGTCCGACGCAGACCGCCTCACTGATTTTCAGGTCTCGCGGCTGGACCTCGCCCGCCGCTCGGTCGCGGGCGAAACTGGATGGCGTGTCGAACGGGTAGACGTACTGAGCCGCCACCGCGCCGCTCGTCGCATCGATCTTCCAAATCCGCGCATGGCGCGAACAGGCCCGAACATCGCCGTGGTCCAGAGGACTTTGGAACGCGACATAGAGCCAGGTTTCGTCGGCCGAGATGGCCAGAGCTTCAAAGCCCCGGTTTAGCCGCCTGCGAGCGCCGATCGCGGGGAGGATCGCGCTCAGTGGCGGATCGCAATCGCCGGTGACGCCTTCCGGAACCCAGCGCGCCGTCACCACGCCGTGCGGATCGATGCGCATCAGCGACGGACCATATTCGTCCGCAACCCAGAACCCGCCATCGGCCAAGGCGACCACGCCCTCGGTGTCAGCGCCGCCGTCCGGCGCCAGCAGGTTTCCATTGAGGTCATAGGCCGGCTCCATCGCCGCCTCGCCGCCCCCTGGCAGCGGCAGGCCCGAGATCGTCCGGCCGCTCGGCGCACGGAGCGGCAAGGTCCGAACGAACCGCAGCTCATCGCCGATCAGACTGAGCTCGGTGATCGTGGGACCGATATCGGGCCGGGGCATCAACTTGGCGCCCTCGACACCGGCAAGGCCCTGGAGATGATCCAGGCCGCAGTCCTCGACCGCCTGGCTGATTTTCAGGTTTGGTCCGCGATCCCCCAGCGCCCATAGCCGGCCCGGTTGATCGCGAGGGCGGCGCGTCAGACCTGAGCCCAGTCCCAGCGTCACCCGCAGCGCGCCGCGCGGCATGGCGATCTCGTCCAGCACCCGATCGCGCCAGACCAGTTGTGTGATCGTGAATCCGTTGCGGCTCATGCCGCCATAGGGCCCGCGGGCGAAACCTTGTCCATGAGGGAAATCAGGCGGCGGCGAGGCCCGGCGCGTCGTGCAGGCCAGCCAGTCGGACGACGCGTCACCGCGCCGTCCGGAAGTTGGCGTCCTAGAGTTGGGCCAGCATGTAGTCGGCGGCCGAGACCTTGAATTCGCCAGGAGCCTCGACGTTCAGCTCCTTCACGACGCCGTCTTCGACGATCATCGAATAGCGCTGCGAACGTTGGCCCATACCGAACTTGGAGCCGTCCATTTCCAGGCCGATAGCCTTGGTGAAGTCGCCGTTGCCGTCACCCAGCATCAGGATGTCGTCGCCCACCGACTGGCTCTCGCCCCAGGCCTTCATCACGAAAGCGTCGTTGACCGAGACGCAGGCGATGGCGTCGACGCCCTTGGCCTTGAAGTCGGCGACATGCTCCTTGAAGCCCGGCAGGTGCTTGGCCGAGCAGGTCGGGGTGAAGGCGCCGGGAACCGCGAACAGCGCCACTTTCTTGCCCGCGAAGATGTCGTCCGTGGACATCGGGCGAGGACCTTCAGGCGTCCCGGCCGAGAAGGTGGCGGAGGGCAGTTTGTCACCGACTTTGATCGTCATTGGTCTCTCTCCCTGATGAAGTTGGGTCATCAAATAACCCGCTCCGCCGCAGCTTCAACGCTCTTGTGTGCGTTCAAGACTTGAAAGCGCCGCGATAGCGCTCAATTTTGATCGGATGGAAGACGGCGTTTTTCTCTCCGGCCAGATGCTGATCGCCATGCCTGGCATCGGCGACCCACGTTTCGAGCGCGCTCTGGTGCTGATCTGCGCTCACGATGACAGCCACGCCATGGGCATCGCCGTGAACCGGCCTGTCGAGGGGCTGACGGTTCCCGACCTTCTGGGCCGCCTGGATGTGAAATCCACGATCGAGGTGCCGCCCGACCTCGTACTGCTGGGCGGCCCGGTGGATCGCGAACGCGGCTTCGTCCTGCACACCGACGACTACAGTTCGGGCGACAACAGCCTGCCGATCCGTGAAGGGGTTTCGCTCACCGCCACCCGCGAGGTGCTGGAAGCCATGGCCGGCCAGAACCGGCCGCCTCGGCGGTCGCTATTGGCCCTGGGCTACGCCGGCTGGGGCGCTGGGCAACTCGAGCGCGAGATCCGCGAGAACATCTGGCTCACGTGCGACGCCGATGAGACCCTGATCTTCGGCGCCGACCACGAACTGAAGTGGACCAACGCCCTGGCCAAGATCGGCGTCGATGCGCGGTTGCTCAGCGCGACAGCCGGCCGAGCGTAACCTTCACCCTCGCGCCTTCACCGGCGCGGCGCCGTCCACATAGCTTTCGTTGAGGTAGACTTCAGCCTCTTGCGGCGACAGCGCCGGGGCATAGCCGAAGCCCTGGCCGTAGTCGCAGCCGAGCGAAAGCAGGTGGCGGGCCATCTGCGCGTTCTCGACTCCTTCGGCCACGACCTCCAGATCAAGATCCTGGCCGAGTTTCACGACCGAGGAGACGATCTTCACCGAGCCTTCGTTGGTGGCCATGGTCCGCACGAAATAGCGGTCGATCTTCAGGGTGTCGAAAGGCAGTCGCGTCAAGTAGCTGAGCGACGAGAAGCCGGTCCCGAAGTCATCCAGGGCCAGCGCCGCCCCGGCTTCCCGCAGCTTGCCCAGCACAATGGCGGCGCGATCCGGATCGCGCATGACGTCGCCCTCGGTCACCTCGAGCTTCAGCGCGCCCGGCGGCAGGCCGGTCTCGCGGCGGATCGCGGTGACGTCGGAAACCAGGTCCGGCCGGTCGATTTCCCCAGTCGACAGATTCACGGCGACGGTCAGTTCGCCGGCCGCGTGGTGGTCGCGCCGCCACTTGGCCAATTGGTGACCAGCCTGGCGCATCATCATCGCCCCGAGCTCGCTCATTAGCCCCATCTCTTCGCAGAGCGGCAGGAACTGGTCGGGCGTCAGGAGGCCGCGGCGCGGATGGCGCCAGCGGGCCAGGGCCTCGAAGCCCGACAAGGCGCCGGTCGAGAGACGTACAATGGGTTGGTAGAAGGGCACGATCTCGTTGCGCCCCATGGCGCCGCGCAGATCGCTCTCCAGGGCCAGCCGCGACAGCCCGTCGCTTTCAAGGCTTCTACCATAGGCGGCGGCCCCGCCGCGCCCGTTGCCCTTGGCCGCCTCGACCGCCAATTCAGCCCGGCGCAGCAGTTCGGCAGCCTCGGGGGCGTCTTCGCCGCCCAGAGCCTCGACAGCGCCGATCGAGAGGGTCGGATGAATGTCGAAGCCGGCGACCCGCAGCGGCTGTTCCAGCGCCTGGCGCAGGGTCTCGGCGGCGGAGGGGCGCGAGGCCGGGGTCAGGACGGCGAACTCATCTTCGCCCACCCGCGCCAGCAGCGCGTTCGGAGGGAAGGCGGCGGCCAGGCGCGAGCCGAGCGCGGCCAGCACCAAGTCGGCGCGCTCGTGGCCCAGCGCCTCGTTTAGACGTCGCAGGCGGTCGAGGTCGGCGACCACCAGTTCATGTTGGCCAGGGCTCTGCAGGCGCTCGCGCGCCCGAGCGACAAATGTCTTGCGGTCCAGCAGGCCGGTCAGGCTGTCGAGGTCAGAGGACGCAAACCTCACCTCAGGAGCGATCACGCCGGCGGCGCGCAGGCCGCCCTCCTCCAGCCAGACGCCGCGCCAGATGCAGACTTGGCCGCCGCGCATGCGCACGCGCACGGCGATGGGCGAACCCGGTTCCTGAACGCGGAGGATATCTTCGGCCAGCGCCCGATCCGGCGGCAGGGCCAGGGCGCGCAGCGCCGCAGACGAACATTCCGGAGCCAGCGGCCCCAAGCCAAGCGCGCGCGATGCGCCAGTCAAACGCAGACGATCCTTCTCGGGCTCCCAGAGCCAGAGAACTACGTCAGCCGCACCCAACGCTTCTAGCGTCGTCGTGGCGTCCCAGCTCCAACGATCGTTCGGCATCGCCTCTAGACGCTATAGGCCAACGCGCCGTTGCGCGGTCCGGCATTTTGCCTTGCGCACTAAACAGACACTCCGTCGTCCGGCTCCTCGTGCGCCCTCAAGGGCGAGACAAGACCGAACAACACATGATCTCGCCAAACGCCGTTAATTTTCAGATAAGCCTCAGCGAGCCCCTCTTCCCGAAACCCGGCGCGGTTGAGCAATCGGCGTGATGCGTCGTTCTGCGGGAGGCAGGCCGCCTCCAGCCGATGCAGGGCCAAAGTGCGGAAGGCGAAGACCGTGAGCGCTCGCACTGCAGCGAGCGTTTGGCCTTGTCTGGCAAAGGGTTGACCGCACCAATAACCCACCGAACCCATCTGGGCGACACCTCGCCGGACGTTCGAAAGGGTGATGCCGCCGGTCAGGGCGTCGTCGCGCGTTCGGTAGACAAAGAACGGAAAAGCGGTCCCCGCCTCGCGGTCGCGCGCATAGGCGGTCAGTCTGCGGCGGAACGCCGCACGGCTCAGATCGTCGGCCGGCCAAGTCGGTTCCCAGGGTTGCAGGAAGTCCCGCGACTGGGCCCGCAACTCCCGCCATTCGGCGAAATCAGTGGCGCGCGGAGGCCGAAGGCGCACCCCGTCACCCTCGATCCGCAGCCCGCTCTCCGGGGCGATCCAATCCAACAAGGCCATGGTGCAGGGTCGCGGGATTGGGGGGGCGGCGTCAAGAGCCGGCGAGGGTTAGGCGAATAGTGCGTTCTGGAAGGCGTCGGCGGCCTTCAGAGCGCCCTTGGGGCCCAGCACGCTAACGGCGGCGCGGCGCGGAGCCAGGATCTGCTGGCCAAGCGCGATGATATCCTGCGCGGTCACCGCATTGATCTGCTGAGCGAGCTCGGCGGTCGGCAGGGTGGCGCCGAACAGCAGCACCTGGGCCGCGGCCTGTTCGGACCGCGAGAGCGGTTGCTCACGGGCCATGAACATCGAGGCTTTCAGCTGCGCCTTGGCGCGGGAGAGTTCGGCTGGCTCGATGCGGGTCGCCATGCCCTGGACCTCGCCCGCGGCGACGCGGGCCAGTTCGGCGGCGTCCTTGGCGGCGCAGCCGGCGAATATCCCCAGTGCGCCGGTGTCAGCATAGGTCTCGGAATAGGCGTCGACCGCGTAGGCCAGGCCGCGCTTCTCACGAGCTTCTTGGAACAGGCGCGAGGCCATCCCGCCGCCCAGGATCTCGGCGTAGAGACGCAGGGCGAAATAGGCCTCGTCACGGACGCCGACCGCCGGCAGCAGGAAGACCAGATTGGCCTGCTCCAGCGATTTCGAGGTGGTGCGGGTTCCGCCGGTGAAGGCCGCCGGAGTCGGAAGCGCCGCGCCCTCCCCGACCGCGCCGCCGAAATCGCGTTCGGCCAGGGCCAGCAGTTCGGCCTCGTTCACCGCGCCGGAGGCGGCGATGACTAGGCTGTCGGGCGCATAGAGCGCCGCGCGCCAGGCCGACAGGGTCTCGGTGCTCGCCCGGGCGATTGACTCGTCCGTGCCCAGGATCGGCCGCCCAAGCGGTTGGCCGCCGAAAGCTGCTTCCTGGGCCATTTCGAAGACGTGGTCATCGGGGGTGTCGGCAGCCTCAGCGATTTCTTGGCCGACCACCTGGATCTCGCGGACGAGATCGCCGGCGTCCATGGTCGGGCGCAAGACGAGGTCAGCAAGCACCGAGGACCCAAGGTCCAGGCCGCCCTTCAGGGCGCGGATCTGGAAGCTGGTGCGCTCATAGCCGGTCGCCGCGTTGATCTGGCCGCCTTCGGCCTCGATCACCTCGACGATGTCGCGGGCCGAGCGCTCGCCCGCCCCTTTGAAGACCATGTGCTCCAACAGGTGCGACCAGCCGGAGCGGGCCTCGTCCTCGGAGCGGGCGCCCCGGCCGGCGACAACCGACAGGGCCAGGGTTTCAAGTCCATCAATGGGGTCGCAAACGACGCGAACCCCATTCTTCAGCGTGTGGACGGTGGGCAGTGGGTCAGCCTTCGGCAAAGGCCATGACGTAGGCCTTGATGGTGTCGGCGTCGGCAGGCAGCCGATCGAACCGCTCGTCCTTGCCGGCCAGATGAGAAGCAGTGCGCGGCATGATCGGCGTCTCGCCGGTGGCCGCCGCGACCGTGTCGGGGAATTTCGCCGGGTGGGCGGTCGATAGCACAACGATCGGCGCGTCGGTGACGCCCCGGGCGCGCTGCATGCCGGCCACGGCGACGGCGGTGTGCGGATCGATCAGTTCGCCGGTCTCACGCAGGGTGGCGACGATGGTGCGGGCGGTCTCGCCCTCATTGACCGAAACGCCTGTGAAGGTCTCGCGCATGGCCGCCAGCGCCTGGGGCGGGATGTCCATGCCGCCCGTCTCGGCGAAGGCGGCGAAGGCGCGGGCGGTCTCGACGCCGTCGCGGCGCACGCACTCGAAGTAAAGCCGTTCGAAATTCGACGCCGACTGGATGTCCATGGCCGGCGACTGGGTCGGGGCGGTCACGCCGCGGACGTAGCGGCCGTCCTCGAAGGCGCGTGCCAGGATGTCGTTGGAGTTGGTGGCGATGATGATCCTGGCGATCGGCAGGCCCATCCGCTTGGCCACGAAGCCCGCGAAGCCGTCACCGAAGTTGCCGGACGGAACCGCGAAAGCGACCTCGCGGTGGGGCGCGCCCAGCGCCACGGCGCTGGTGAAGTAATAGACGCTCTGGGCGACGATGCGGGCGAAGTTGATCGAGTTGACCGCCGACAGACCGACAGCCTGCTTCAGAGCCGCGTCCTGCAGCGAGGTCTTCAGGATCGCCTGGCAGTCGTCGAAGTCGCCAGCCACCGCCACGCAGCGGACATTGTCCTCGTCCGCGGTGGTCATAAAGCGGCGCTGGACCTCGGAGATCCGGCCATCGGGGAACATCACGACGATCTTGGTGTTGGGCCGCCCGCGGAAAGCTTCGACCGCCGCGCCGCCGGTGTCGCCCGATGTGGCGCACAGGATCGTCTGGGTGCGATTCTGCTGGCCAAGAACATGGTCGGACAACCGCGCCAGCAACTGCATCGCCACGTCCTTGAAGGCGAGGCTGGGGCCATGAAACAGCTCGGCCATGAAACCGCCGGCCGAGAGCTGGCGGACGGGCACGACCGCGGCATGGGTGAAGGTCGCGTAGGCCTCGGCGCACATCTCCGCCAGGGTCTCGCGCGCGATCTCATCACCGACGAAGCGTGAGAGCACTTCGGTTGCGACGTGGTGATAGGGTTTTCCAGCAAAGGCCGCGATCTCGTCACGGCTGAAGGTCGGCCACTCCTGCGGCACATAAAGACCGCCGTCCGGCGCGAGGCCGGCGAGAACCGCATCAATGAAGCCGACGGAGGGCGATTCCCCCCGCGTGGAGACATACCGCATCACGTCTTCCGTCTACGCCAAAGCATGGCGACATAGACGCCGACCAGGGCCGCAGCAAGACCGAACCAGGTCAGGGCGTATTCGAGGTGGCGATTGGTGATTTGAGCCGGCAGGGGCGCTGGATCCAGCGCCTTCCACTCGGGGTTCGAAGAGGTTTCCGCCATGAGGACCAGCGGAGCGGGGGCGTCGGCATTGAGCGCCTGGGCCATCGCGGGCACATCGCGCACGTACCAGCGATTGCCGGCGACGTCGTTCGGGGGGCTGACGAAATTGCCCTTTTCCGGCACGCGCAGCACGCCGGTCACCGCGATCGGCGCCCGATCGGACACATTGACCTTCGGCCGGGCCGAGACGGTTTCGTCGACGAAACCGCGATCGACCAGGATCGTGCGGTAGCGGCCGTCGGTTGTCTGGCAAGCTGAGATCAGCCGGGCGCCCGGCTGGCCGTCGCGAACCGAATAGAGCTGGAGATAGGGCGCGCTGGCCAGGCCCGGGCACTCAATGCTGATCCGGGCGAAATCGAGATCGGCGCCGGCGGCCATGCGCTCGAGAGCCGCTGAGGCCGACTGGGCTGGAGCGGCCTGAAGCGCTTCCACGCGCGCCAGCAGGCTCTCTTTCCAGGCCAGTCGCTGGAGCTGCCAGACACCAAGGCCGATCAGGATGGAGAGCGAGATCGCGACCGCGATCGTCAGGCCCACCGGGAAGCGGCGAGCTTGATCAGTCATGGCGGGCTTCTGAGGCGTTGTTGGAGAACTGGGCCGCCAGCATCGCGCCCTTCAGCGGGCGGAGCAGACCGAGGCAGACGCCCAGGGTCAGTGGCAGGAAGATAACGATATGCACCCAGACCGGGGGCGAGAACTTCAGCTCGGTGAAGAGCATCAGGAAAGCGCAGAAGAAACCCGCGATCAGGATCACGAAGACTGCGGGGCCATCTCCAGAGTCGGCCTTGGCCAGGTCATACCCGCAAGATCCGCACCGGGGCGCGACCTTGAGGAAGCCTTCGAAGAGTCGCCCCTCTCCGCAGTTCGGGCAGCGGCCGCGAAGGCCCGCCAAAAGCGGATTGGGGCTGCTCATGTCTCGGGGCCTTAGTGGCCGGCTCCGCCGAACACCACGTAGATGAAGGCGAACAGGAAGAGCCAGACAACGTCAACGAAGTGCCAGTACCAGGCGGCCGCTTCGAAGCCGAAGTGCTTTTGCGGGGTGAAACCGCCGCGCAGCAAACGGATCAGGCAGACGGCCAGGAAGATGGTGCCGATCAGCACGTGGAAGCCGTGGAACCCGGTCGCCATGAAGAAGGACGAACCGTACAGGCCGGAGTTGGCCTGATCCTCGGCGCCGAAGAAGTAGTTGTGCGTCAGGATGTGGTGGTATTCGTAGGCCTGGATCATCGTGAAGACGGCGCCAAGCGCGATCGTCAGGATGAGGGCGATCTTGGTGCCTTTGCGGTCACCTTCCTGGATCGCGTGGTGCGCCCAGGTCACCGTCGTACCCGACAGCAGCAGGATGAGGGTGTTCAGCAGCGGCAGGTTCCAGGCCGGAACCGTTTCGATGCCTTGCGGCGGCCAGGTGGCCCAGGCCGTACGAACTTCTTCGATGGACGACAGCGTCCGGTGCTCGTGGAAGAGCGCCATTTCGAAGAAGATCCAGAACCACGCCACGAAGAACATCACTTCGGAGACGATGAACATGATCATGCCGTAGCGCAGGCCGATCGAGACGACGGGCGTGTGGTCGCCAGCCTTCGATTCCTTGATCACCTCCGACCACCAGCCGAAGAACGTATAAAGGACGCCGGCGAACCCGGCGGCGAACAGCCACCACGTGCCTTCCGGCAGGCCAAACAGGCCTTTCATCCAGACGACCCCGCCCAGCGCCATGATGACGGCGGACGCGGAACCCACGAGCGGCCAAGGGCTCGGAGGCAGCAAGTGGTAGTCGTGTTTGACTTCGCCGTGGGCCATTTCGGTCCTAACCCCTCTCAGATCTCACTGACGCCAACTCCTCTCTCGAGTTGGCGAAAGACAATTCGCGTGACGCTATAGCCCCGCCTTGGCGGTTACGCCAAGGGCGGAAGAATGGATTGTCGTCGAGGCGTCGGCGCGCTTTTCACCGCGCTGGGCCTCGACTGACGGAAAGAACGTGTAGGAGAGCGTGACCTCCCCCTTGCCCTTGGTCTCAAAGTCCTCGGCGAACTTGGGATCGACGAAGTAAACCACGGGAAATTCAATGGTTTCTCCAGCCGCAATCGTCTGGTCGGAGAAGCAGAAGCACTCGAGCTTCTGGAAATAGGCGCCGGCCGCTTCCGGCACGACATTGTAGATGGCGCGGCCGGTTATCGGACGATCACCGTTATTCGTGACCTTGAAGAAGGCCAAGCCGGTCTCGCCGATTCGAATATCCTGAGAGGTCTGCTCGGCCGTGAACTTCCAGGGAAGCTCGCGGACGTTGGCGTCGAAGCGGATGGTCAGCTTCCGGTCCAGCACTTTCTCAGGTGCAACCTCGGCCTTGCGGACCGTGCCATCGAAGCCGGTGATCTGGCAGAAGGCCTTGTAGAGCGGCACCGATGCGTAGGCCGCGCCGATCATGGACACAAACCCGATCGCGCAGATCATGCCGACCTTGGCGTTGCGCTTCGCCTGGGGCGAGGGCTCCGGCTTAGAGCGGTCGTAGGCCAACATTGCCTCCCATACGCACGACAGTCACCACGAACACCAGGACGACGAACAGCACCAGGCCGAGCGCCAGGGCGATATTGCGCCCACGGCGCGCACGCGCCTCGATGGTTGGATCGGGCTTGGGCTCGCTCACTTACAGCACTCCGACGCCCGGCAGGCCGAGCGCGTGCTCAGCCAGCAGGGTCGCAAACAGCAGGGTCAGGTAGAGGATCGAGAAGGCGAACAGGTTGCGGGCATCCTTGGAGCCGCCTTTGACGTCATAGAGGCCGTCGTCATTGCGCTCGCCTGCGGCTTCGCCAGCCCGGCTCTTGAAGACGCGCCAGGCGAGGACCAGGAACACCAGACCGCCAAGGCCGGCGACGGCCAGATAGGTCAGGCCGCCGAGCCCCGTGAACACCGGCACGATGCAGAGCGGCACGAACAACAGGCTGTAGATGAGGATCTGCTTGCGGGTGGAGGCCGCGCCCGCCGTCACCGGCATCATCGGCACTCCGGCCTTCTCGTAGTCTTCGCTCGTATAGAGCGACAGCGCCCAGAAGTGCGGCGGCGTCCACATGAAGATGATCGCGCACAGGAGCCATGCGTTGAGCGGCGCGGTTCCCGTCGCCGCGGCCCAGCCGATCACCGGAGGCAAAGCGCCCGCCAGGCCGCCGATGACGATGTTCTGCGGCGTCGAGCGCTTCAGCCACATCGTATAGACGACCGCGTAGAAGAAGATGGTGAAGGCCAGCAGCCCGGCCGCCAGCCAATTCGTGGTCATGCCAAGCAGCATTACCGAGAACATCGACAGCACCCCGCCCATGGCGAGCGCGTCGGAGCCCTGGACCTTGCCGGATGGCACGGGACGAGCGCGAGTGCGGCGCATCTTGGCGTCGATATCGGCGTCGTACCACATGTTGAAGGCGGCCGAAGCACCGGCGCCCACGGCGATGCAGAAGATGGCGATCGCCCCGAGGATCGGGTTCACCGACGAGTCGGCGCAGACCATTCCGGTGATCGCGGTGAAGATCACCAGCGACATCACGCGAGGCTTCAACAGCTGGACATAGTCCTGCCACCGCGGCGGTGCGCTCGTACGTGGAAGGGCTGGCGACATGGCCATCACAATACTCTCAAAACGACCAAAGGGCGCGCGCTGGATTGTCCCAGCCCGCGCCCCTGAAGTCCTTGGCGAGCTGGACCTAGTGGAGGTCCGGCTTCACCACCGGCAGTTCATTGAACTGGTGGAACGGCGGCGGCGAGGACAGGGTCCACTCCAGCGTCGTGGCGCCTTCACCCCAAGGATTGGCTTCACCCTTGCGGCGCAGGATCGCGGCTTCAACCAGCACGACCAGGAAGATCACGACGCCGACCATGGTCACGAGGTAACCCATCGAAGACACGTGGTTCCAGAGGGTGAACGCCTCGGGATAGTCGATATAGCGACGCGGCATACCTTGCAGGCCGAGGAAGTGCTGCGGGAAGAAGATCAGGTTCACGCCGACGAACATGACCCAGAAGTGCAGCTGGCCGAGCCATTCGCGGTACTTCACGCCGAAGATCTTCTCGAACCAGTAGTAGAAGCCCGCGAAGATCGCGAACACGGCCCCGAGGCTCAGCACGTAGTGGAAGTGGGCCACGACGTAATAGGTGTCGTGCAGGCTGTAGTCGATGCCGGCATTGGCCAGGACCACGCCGGTCACGCCGCCCACGGTGAACAGGAAGATGAAGCCGATCGCCCACAGCATGGGCGTCTTGAAGCTGATCGACCCGCCCCACATGGTGGCGATCCAGGAGAAAATCTTCACGCCGGTCGGCAC
>NZ_JAUXXE010000048.1 GCF_030681155.1 Phenylobacterium sp.
GGGCCCGATGAAGCACATCCTTGAAGAGCTGGAGAAGCGTCGGGGCGAGGCCCGGCTGGGCGGGGGCGAGCGGCGGATCGCCAGCCAGCACGGCAAGGGCAAGCTGACGGCGCGCGAGCGGCTGGACCTGCTGCTGGACGAGGGCTCGTTCGAGGAGTTCGACATGTTCGTCGAGCACCGGGCGACCGACTTCGGGATGGCCGATCAGAAGGTGCCGGGCGACGGGGTGGTGACCGGCTGGGGTCATATCAACGGCCGGCTGGTGTTCGTGTTCTCCAAGGATTTCACGGTGTTCGGCGGCAGCCTGTCGAACGCCCACGCCCGCAAGATCGTCAAGGTGCAGGAGCAGGCGCTGAAGGTCGGGGCCCCGATCATCGGGCTGTTCGACGCCGGCGGGGCGCGGATCCAGGAAGGGGTGGACGGCCTGGCCGGCTACGCCGACATCTTCCTGCAGAACACCCTGGCCTCCGGGGTGATCCCGCAGATCAGCGTGATCATGGGCCCCTGCGCCGGGGGCGACGTCTATTCGCCGGCGATCACCGACTTCATCTTCATGGTGAAGGACACCTCGTACATGTACGTGACCGGCCCGGACGTGGTGAAGACCGTCACCCACGAGGAGGTCACCCACGAGGAGCTCGGCGGCTACCGGGTGCATGCGATGAAGTCGGGCGTGGCCGACGGGGCGTTCGAGAACGACCTGGAGGCGCTGACCCAGATCCGCCGGCTGGTCGACTTCCTGCCGCTGTCCAACCGCGAAGGCGCGCCGGTGCGCGAGAGCTATGATCCGGGCGAGCGGCTGGAAGCCTCGCTGGACACCCTGATCCCGGCCAATCCCAACAAGCCCTACGACATGAAGGAGCTGATCTCGAAGGTCGTCGACGAGGCCGACTTCTTCGAGATATCCCCGGACTTCGCCAAGAACATCATCTGCGGATTTGGCCGCATCGACGGGGCCACGGTGGGGATCGTCGCCAACCAGCCGCAGGTGCTGGCCGGGGTGCTGGACATCGACTCAAGCCGCAAGGCGGCGCGGTTCGTGCGGTTCTGCGACGCCTTCGAGATCCCGTTGGTGACCTTCGTCGATGTGCCGGGCTTCATGCCGGGCACCAAGCAGGAGCAGGGCGGGCTGATCCGCCATGGGGCCAAGCTCTTGTTCGCCTATGCCGAGGCCACGGTGCCGAAGGTGACCTTGATCACCCGCAAGGCCTATGGCGGGGCCTATGACGTGATGAGCTCCAAGCACCTGCGCGGCGACGTCAACTACGCCTGGCCGACCGCCGAGATCGCGGTGATGGGCTCCAAGGGCGCGGTCGAGATCATCTTCCGCAACGAAAGCGCCGAGGCCATCGCCGAGCGCGAGGCCGACTACAAGGCCCGCTTCGCCAATCCCTTCGTCGCCGCCTCCCGCGGCTATATCGACGACGTCATCATGCCCCACTCAACCCGGCGCAGAATCTCCAGGGCGCTCAAGAACCTACGCGGAAAACAACTCTCCAATCCCTGGAAAAAACACGACAATATTCCGCTCTAGCTAGCGTCATCGTGACGGAACCAGCGCTCTTCCTCGTCGTTGTCGGGTTCACAAACCTAGCAACCCAGGGAGAAACAGCGATGTCCGACAGGTGGACAGACGAACGCGACGAACTGGACCGTATCGACCGTGAGCGCCACTACGGGCGCTATCGCCGGGACGAATATTCAGCGTCCGACCATCGCCCGCGCGACTATGGCGAACGCAGCTTCAATCCGCGTGATCGCGATAGCGAACGCTCGGTGTTCGGCGAGCGCGAGAGCGGGGCGAGCTATGGCGCGCCGCGATATGGCGAGCGTCCCGGCTACGGGCGCGATCAGGATCGCGGCGGCAGGTTCTATGCACAGGCGGGCCGCGACCGGCCCTATCGCGACGACTATCGACCTTCCTCCATTACGCAGGGCGGGCCGCAGTCCTACATGGCCGGCCGCTATGGCGCAGACCGCCACGGCGAGGGCCGCTGGCGCGACGACGACGAGCATGCCTATCGCGTGGCCTACGGCGATCATCACCCTGATCACAAGGGGCACTATGAGCCCCGCGACAGCGCCCGCCGTGAAGACCGGAGTTTCTGGGAGCGGGCGAGTGATCGCGTCGCGGCCTGGTTCGGCGAGGGCGACTATGACGTTCGCACCCGGGAAGGCGAGCACAGAGGGCGGGGTCCGACCGGCTACAAGCGGGCGGACGAACGGATCAATGACGAGGCCCATGAGCGTCTGACCGATGATCCTTGGGTCGACGCCACCGCCATCGCCATCGCAGTGTCGGGCGGCGAGGTCACGCTGTCGGGCACGGTGCCGGAACGGGAGGCCAAGCACAGGGCCGAACGGATCGTCGAGAACCTGTCGGGCGTCACCCACGTGCAGAACAATCTGCGCGTTCAGCGGGCCAATCCGATCACGGACCCCGGCCGTGGCTTTGGCGATAGCGCCAGCGCCGGCCAGATGAACCAGCCGCCGAAGACGCCGCGCGGCAACTAGGCCTTTCCCCGTCGCGTTTCGTCCCTAAGTGTGAGGCGTGACGGGGATCTCTTTTCAGCCTTTGCTCGAACGCTGGGGCCTGACGCCCGACGGTGAAGCCTTCACCACGGAATATACCGGTAGCTGGCTGCTGCCGGTTCGCCGCGATGGCATGCCTGCGATCCTGAAGGTCAGCCCCTCGCCAGAGGAGATCGCCGGCGGCGCGCTCATGGAGTGGTGGGCGGGCGAAGGCGCGGCGCGGGTCCTGGCCCGCGAGGGCGAGGCCCTACTGCTCGAACGGGCGATGGGGTCGCGCTCCTTGGTCGCCATGTCGAAGGACGGCGAGGACGACGCGGCCACACAGATCATCTGCGAAGCGGTCGAGGTGCTGCACGCCCCGCGCGAACGCGCCCTGCCGCCGACCTTGGTCCCGTTGGATATCTGGTTTCGCGAATTGGGCCCGATGGCGGCGAGGCAGGGCGGCGTCCTCGCTTCTGCGCACGAAGTCGCCCAGATCCTGCTGGCCCAGCCGCGGGATGTCGTGGCCCTGCACGGCGACGTTCATCACGCCAACATTCTCGATTTCGGGTCGCAAGGTTGGCTGGCGATCGATCCCAAGGGGCTGCTGGGCGAGCGCGGCTATGACTACGCCAACCCGTTCTGCAATCCAGACACCGCGACGGCTCTGCGAGCGGGCCGCTTGCAGCGCTATCTCGCCCAGGTTTCGGAGCAGGCCGGGATGGAGCCCAAGCGGTTGTTGATGTGGATCCTGGCCTATAGCGGGCTGTCGGCGGCATGGATCCTGGGCGACGGTGACGGCGAGCGCTTCGACCTGTCGATCGCCGAGTTGGCCGCAGCCGAACTCGGCGTCTGACCCGCGATCAGCCTCCCAGTTTCCAGCCGACCTGTTGGGAGAAATCGCTGAAGAACTGGGGTTCATAGGCCAGTTCCGGATCCTTGCGGACCCATTGGTCCAAGACCTCGGCGTCTTCCCCGACGAGGATGCGCCAGCGCTCGGCCTTGACCCCGTCGAGGATCACCTTGGCTGCTGCGGCGGCGGTCATCGGTGCGTCTTCCAGGAAGCTACGGGCGGCTTCGGCGCTGATCGCGCGGATGGCGTCGTCGGGGACCTGGCTAAGGTCCCTGCCGGCCGCCGCGGCTCGAGCACGAGCCTGGGCGAGTTCCTCGGCGCTCAGTTCGTCGGAGTCGGTACCGCCCTGCACCTTGCGGGAGTTGGCGATGATCGAGGTGCCGATGTGGCCCGGCATGACCACCGAGCACTTGATGTGCGGGGCCGTCAGCCGCAGGTCGGTCACCAGGGCCTCGGTGAAGCCCTTCACCGCGAACTTGGCGGCGGCGTAGGCGGTGAGCGACGTGGACGGGCCCACGGTCGCCCAGAAGCCGTTGACGCTTGAGGTGTTGACGATGTGGCCCTCGTCGGCGGCCATCAGCATCGGCAGGAAGGTGCGTACGCCCAGATAGACGCCGCCCCAACAGACATTGAAGGTCTTCTCCCAGGCCGCGCGACTGTCGGTCACCATGCTGCCGCCGCCGGCGATCCCGGCGTTGTTGAACAGCAGGTGGATGCGGTCGGTCTGCTGCTGCTGGGCCATCTCATCACGGAAGGCGATCAGCTGCGCCTCGATGGAGACGTCGGCGATGTGGGTGGTGACCTTGGTGCCTTGGGGCTTGCCGTCGGCCTCGATCAGCCGGACGGTTTCCCCCATCGCCTTGGCCGAGACGTCGCACATGGCGACGTTGCAGCCCTCGGCGACGAGCTGGCGGGCTAGCTCCCGTCCCATGCCGGTGCCGCCGCCGGTGATGACGGCTGTCTTGCCTGCGAAGTCTTTCACGGCGTCGCCTCCCTGGGGCTCTTTTGGGAAACGCTAGCCGGCTTCCCTACCGTCCGCCAAGCTCGGCGTGCTCAGACCTCTGTGTTGTAGAGGCGCAGGATGAAGGACACTTGGTAGATCAGGTTGACGATGGCGAAGGCGGCGTGGAAGCGCTTGTTCCGAGTGGCGATGGCCACAGCGCACAGGGCGACATAGACCGCGCAGCGGATCGGATACTCCCATCCAAGGTGGGCGAGATAGTCCTGGCCCTTAATCGCGGTGTCGACGATGTCGGCGAGGAAGGTCAGGGCCAGCAGGCCGAAGAACCACTTCCGCCGAGACATGAAGAAGTCCTCGAACCCGCCGTAGTCGGCCAGATCGTCGGGGAACAGCAGGCAGGTCAGGAAGTAGTAGAGGCTCGCATAGGCCAGGACGAAGGCATAGAGCTCGAAGGTCCAGGAGACGCCGGAGAGACGGAACTCCCACCACCAGAAATGGACCGCCGACAGCAGGATCGACACCGCCCAGGCGAGGTGGACGGGATAGAGCTTTCGCCGTCCTGGGTGTTGGACGAGGCCTGAAAAGCCGGAGAGCGCCCGGGTGATCGAGAGCCCGACCACGAGCCCGATGATCACCCGAACATGAAGGTAGAAATCAGCGCTGATCGGCGCTGGCGTCATCAGGCCGGCAGGGCCGCCAGGGCTGCGTTATCGCCCCGGTGAAGGGGATCGCGAAGCGGCTGTCCATCCTGGACGAATTCCAGCGAGACCGAATTGATGCAGTAGCGCAGCCGGGTCGGCGGCGGGCCGTCCGGGAAGACGTGGCCCTGATGGCTGTCGCAGCGGGCGCAGCGGGTTTCGATCCGCACCATGCCGTAGCTGACGTCGCGCACGGCGACGACGTGGCTCTCGGCGTAGGGGGCGTAGAAGCTCGGCCAGCCCGTGCCGCTTTCGAATTTCGTATGGGCTCGGAACAGCGGCAGGGCGCAGAGGCGGCAGCAATAGACCCCGTCCTCCTTGTTATCGAGCAGGCCGCCGCAGAACGGGGCCTCTGTTCCATGGTGCAGCAGAACCTCGGCCTCTTCGCGGGTGAGGCTGGCTTCTAGGTCCTTGCGTTCCGCCGGGTCTGGCGGCGTGAGATCAAATCCGGTGGGGGAGGCGGCTGGCGTGCTCATGGGGTCCAATCTAAGGTCCCTGCAGGTTTAGCGAAAGTAGCTCGCGGAGGATGGGCGCATGATCACCAGCACAACGCCGGAAGTGGCCGAGCGGTCCATCAGCCAGACCCTGGGCGTGGTCAGCGGCGAGGCGATCATCGGGGCCCATCTTTTCCGCGACCTCTTCGCCGGGATCACCAACATCATCGGGGGCCGGGCTGGGGGCTATGAGCATGCCCTGCGCGAGGCCCGCGACATCGCCCTGCGCGAAATGTGCGAGGAGGCGGCCCGCCTTGGAGCCGACGCCGTGGTCGGCGTCGATCTCGACTATGAAGCCCTGGGCGCCGACAACGGCATGCTCATGGTCACCGCCGCCGGCACCGCCGTTAAGCTGCGTTAGGTCCAAATGTTCTCGAAGATACTGATAGCGAACCGCGGCGAGATCGCCGTTCGGATCATCAAGACCTGCCGCCGGATGGGGATTGCGACGGTGGTGGTCTATTCGGAGGCGTACGCTGACTCGACTGCGGTGGAGCTGGCCGACGACAGCGTCTTCATCGTCGTCGCGCCGGCGTCCGAGAGCTCTCTGGTGGCCGACAAGATCGTGGCGGCCTGCCGCGAGACGGGGGCGGAGGCCGTGCACCCGGGGTTCGGGTTCGTGAGCGAGTACGCCGGGTTCGCGCGGCGGCTGGCGGCCGAGGGGATCGTGTTCATCGGCCCCAACCCTGAAGCCATTGAGGCGATGGGCGACAAGATCGAGAGCAAGA
>NZ_JAUXXE010000050.1 GCF_030681155.1 Phenylobacterium sp.
GTGGCGGTCAAGCCAGCCCCTGAAGGCTTCGTGATCCGCCACCGGGCCGCCAGCGCCAAGGTGCTGGTGCTGACCCCGCGCTCGGCCGAATTGCACCGCAAGCTGCCGCCCAAGCAGGCGGCCGACACCTCCAAGCTGATCCTGTCGCCGATGCCGGGCCTGGTCGTCACCCTCGACGTCGTCCCCGGCCAAGCGGTGCGGGCCGGGCAGGCCGTCGCCGTGGTTGAGGCCATGAAGATGCAGAACATCATCCGCGCCGAGCGCGACGGCCTGGTCAAGACCGTCGGCGCCAAGCCCGGTGACTCCGTCGCCGCCGACGAAGTCCTCGTGGAGTTCGCGTGATGTGGACCGGGACGCACGCCAGCGACGTCACCTTGAAGGGCGTCACCGGCCAGTTCGGCCTGACCGCGCGGGCGGTGCGCTATTATGAAGAGGTCGGGCTGATCGTCACCCGCCGCGACCCAGGTAATCGCCGGCGGTTCGACCCGCGCGCGGTCTCGCAGCTGCGCATCATTGCCGAACTGCGACGAGCGGGCCTGGGCATCGACGATATCCGCGTCGCCCTGCAATCGCGACCGGAGGCCGGCGACGCCCGGCTGGACGTCAGCTACGCGGTCAGCCGACTGCACGAGCGTCTGGCCAATCTGGAGCAGGAGCGCCGGACGGTCGAGGCGACGCTGGAGGCCCTGACGTCCACTGCGGACGCGAGCTAAAGCCGCCCCATGCAATGGGGGGAACTGGGACCGCGCCTGCGAGCTTTCGTAGGCGTGGCTCGCCCTTCGTGGGCCCTTGATCCCAGAGGGGACCTTCCATGCAGATGAAAGCAGCCGTGGCGCGGGCTTTCGGCAAGCCGCTCACCATCGAGGAATTCACCGTTCCCGAGCCGGGTCCCGGCGAGGTGCTGGTCAAGGTCGTGGCCAGCGGCGTCTGCCACACCGATCTGCACGCCATTGACGGCGATTGGCCGGTCAAGCCGACCCTGCCTCTGATCCCTGGACATGAAGGCGTCGGTCATGTCGCCGCCGTGGGAGCGGGCGTCACCGACGTGAAGGAAGGCGACGCCGTCGGCGTGCCTTGGCTCTACGACGCCTGCCGCGCCTGTGAATACTGCGAGACGGGTTGGGAGACGCTGTGCGAGCGGCAGCGGAACACCGGCTACAGCGTCAACGGCGCCTATGCGGAATACGTACTGGCCAGCGCGCCGTTCGTAGGCCACCTGCCGCGCGGAACCGATTTCGTCGCCATGGCCCCGATCCTCTGCGCCGGCGTCACGACCTATAAGGGCCTGAAGGAAACCGAGGCTCGGCCGGGCGAGTGGGTGGTGATCTCCGGCATCGGGGGGCTCGGCCACGTCGCGATTCAGTACGCCAAGGCCATGGGGCTCAATGTAGTCGCGATCGATGTCGCCGACGACAAGCTGGCCCTGGCGCGGCGACTGGGCGCGGACCTGACGGTGGATGCTCGTTCGCCCGATGTGGTCGAGACGGTTCGCCGCGAAACAGGTGGCGGCGCGCACGGGGTGTTGGTGACGGCGGTTTCGCCGCCGGCTTTCCAATTGGCCATCGCCTGCGCTCGTCGGCGCGGCACGGTCAGCCTGGTCGGCCTGCCGCCGGGCGATTTTCCAACCCCGATCTTCGACGTGGTTCTGAAGCGCATCACTGTGCGGGGATCGATTGTCGGAACCCGGCGCGATCTGGCCGAGGCGATCGCGTTCGCCGCCGACGGCAAGGTGAAAGCGACGGTCACGGCGCGGCCGCTGAGCGAGGTGAACGCCGTGCTGGATGACCTGCGGGCCGGCCGGATCGAGGGCCGCGTCGCGCTTACGCCCTAGGCCGATTAGCGCTCGGAAAGCCGCAAGACTGACGATAGATCAAGGGTCTGGCGCTGCTTGAGCGGATTCGACCCATGACGATCACCATCTACGGCATCAAGGCCTGCGACACGATGAAGAAGGCCCGAACCTGGCTGGATGAGCACGGGGTGGCCTATGACTTCCATGACTACAAAATGGTGGGCATAGATCGCGCACGGCTGGAGCGGTGGGTCGGCGAGGCTGGCTGGGAGACCGTGTTGAACCGGGCCGGGACCACGTTCCGCAAGCTGCCTGATGCGGACAAGACGGGCCTCGACGCCGAGAAGGCCATCGACCTGATGCTGGCGCAGCCCTCGATGATCAAGCGTCCCGTCCTCGACCTCGGCGATCGGTTGATCGTGGGCTTCAAGCCTGAGGTCTATCAAGCCGCGTTCGGCTGACCTGACGACAGCCCGGTCGCCGCCCGGCGATCATGACGAACATTTCATGCGTGCCATTGCATCTGTAGGCATAGGTCGGCGCCTCTTCCTTTCAGAACGGGGCTGATAGGCCCAACCAAAGGAGAACGGGGAAGTAGATGGAAATACTCATCCCATTGGCGTTTTTCGCCATGATCGCGGCGATCGTCATCGTGCCGCGATACCTGAAGAGCATCGAGCGCCAGAAGCTGCAGGACACCCTGCGCGCTTCGATCGAGAAGGGGGCAGAGTTGCCGCCCGAGGTGATCGCGGCCCTGACCAGCGATGTGAAGCCGCGACCTTCGCCCTATCGCGACCTGCGCACCGGGGTGATCTGGCTTGGCGTTGCAGTGGCCTTTGTCGCCCTTGGCGCGGCGGTGAGCTTCGAGGAGCCGGACGCGCTCTATCCGTTGCTGGGCGTTGCGGCCTTCCCGGGTTTCATCGGCCTGGCCCTGATCGGGCTCTCGTTCGTGCAACGCGGACGGCATTGATCGCGGGAAAAGGTGGGGGAAGCGCCCCTGATGTCGGGCTCTCAAAACACTAGGCTGGCCAATCTCCACGATGTGGAGCTAGCCGCTCTCGCAGCGGCCGGCGATCGTGCGGCCTTTGGGGAACTGGTCCGCCGACATGGCTCGGCGGTGCGCGGACTGCTGCGCCGGATGGGCGCTGCCCCGGCCGAGGCCGACGACGTCGCGCAAGACGCATTCCTGGTGGCCTTTGAGAGAATTTCGGAATTCCGGGGACAGGGCGCATTCGTCGCCTGGGTGAAGAAGATCTCGGCGCGCCAATATCTGCGCCGGCTGCAGCGCGAACGACGGCTCGCCAGCGTGGCCGTGGAAGCTGAGGAACAGGCCGATGTCGCCCCTTCGCGTGATACCGGCGACCGCATCGACCTGGATGAAGCCTTGAAGTCGCTGGGCGCGGCCGAGCGGATCTGCGTCTCGATGTGCTACGGGGCGGGCCTTTCCCATGCGGAGGCTGCCGACGCCTTGAATCTGCCGCTTGGAACGGTCAAATCCCATGTCAAACGTGGTGTGGAGAAGCTCAGAGCGCGACTGGCGCCGCCCGCTGACGCCGCACTGGAAGGTAGGCGCGACAATGGCTGAGCTCGAATTCGAGCGCCGACTCGAACGTCTTTTCAATGAACCGCCGGCCTTCTCCGATGAGAAGGCGTTCGCCGTTTCGGTCGAACAGAAGCTGGATCGCGGCTGGACGCTGCGCCGCTGGATCATTGGCGCGGCCGGGCTGGTCGGCGGGGTGGTCGGCGCCAGCCAACTGATCATGTCCAACTTCGTCGAACGGGTCGAAACCGCCTCGCAAGGCTCGACCCGGCTGATCGAGGCTGGATTTTCGCAGTGGACGCCGCGGCTGGAAGTGTTGTCGGCGCTGCCGGCGGGGTCATCCGTGGTATGGATCGCCGGAGGCATGGCCGTGTTGGCCATTGGCTTCGTCGTTACCCGTGTTCTCGAGGAGTTCTAGCCATGTCGGCTCAGCGTCAGGAAACTGTGAAGCGCATTTCTGCGCCGGATATCGCCGCGCGTAAGGGCGGCGTCCCTATCGTTTGCCTGACCGCCTATACCGCGCCGGTCGCCGAGATTCTGGACGAGCATTGCGATCTGCTGCTGGTCGGCGATTCCGTCGGCATGGTCGTTCACGGCCTGCCCAATACGGTCGGCGTGACGCTTGAGATGATGATCATGCATGGTCAGGCGGTGATGCGCACCGCACGCCGCGCGATGGTGGTGGTCGACATGCCGTTCGGGTCCTACGAGGGCTCGCCGGAAATCGCCTACGCCAACGCCGCCCGCATGATGAAGGAGACCGGCGCTCAGGCCATCAAGGTCGAAAGCGGCCCGACCGTCGTCGATACGATCGAGTATCTGGTCAAGCGCGGCATCCCGGTGATGGGCCATGTCGGCCTGCGGCCCCAGGCGGTGCTGGTCGATGGCGGCTTCAAGGCCAAGGGCAAGGGCGCCGACGAGCGCGCGCAGATCCTGGCCGAGGCCAAGGCCACCGCCGAGGCCGGCGCCTTCGCCCTGGTCGTCGAGGGAGTGGCCGAAGGCCTCGCCCGCGAGATCACCGAAGCGGTCTCGGTCCCTACCATTGGGATCGGCGCCTCGGCCGGCTGCGATGGCCAGATTCTGGTGACGGACGACATGTTGGGCCTCTTCGACTGGACCCCAAAGTTCGTGCGGCGCTACGGCGATCTTCGCGGCGAGATCAGCAAGGCGGTCGCCGGCTATGCCGAGGACGTCCGGGCGCGCAAGTTCCCTGGACCGGCCGAGATCTACTTCGCCAAGGCTGGCTAGGACTCGCTGAGTTGAACTAGGCGCGCCTCCAGGAAGCGGCGTTCGGCGGGCTGGCGGGCCAGTTCCAGCGCCCGCCGGTAGGAGGCGCGCGCCTCATCGGTCAGGCCGAGCCTGCGCTGCATGTCGGCGCGGGCGGCGTGAGCCAGATGGTAGTTGTCCAATTGTCCCTGTCCCAGCACCGCCTCGATGGCGGCGAGACCGGCCTGAGGTCCGTCACGCATCCCCACGGCCGCCGCCCGGTTGAGCGCCACGACCGGCGAGGGACCCAGGCGCTGCAAGGCGTTGTAGAGCGCGACGATCTGCGGCCAGTCGGTGTCTCCCGCGCTTGGCGCCTCGGCGTGGAGGGCTGCGATCGCGGCCTGCAGCAGGTATGGTCCGGCACGCTGTGATGTCAGGGCCTGGTCGATCAACGCCTGGGCCTCGGCGATCAATTTACGGTCCCACAGGGCGCGATCCTGATCGTCCAGCAGGACGATGTCACCGGCGGCGTCGATACGCGCGGCGCGCCTGGCCTCGTGCATCAGCATCAAGGCGAGCAGGCCCAGTGCTTCCGGTTCGGCGATTAGGTTCGCCACCAGCCGCCCGAGCCGGATGGCTTCGGCCGAGAGGTCGGCTCTGGTCAGACTGGGGCCGTCGGTGGCGGTGTAGGCTTCATTGAAGATCAGGTAGATCACCTGCAGCGCGCTATCGAGCCGGGCGGGGAGGTCGGCGCGAGCGGGAACCTCGTAGGGGATCGCCTCGTCCCGGATCTTGCTCTTCGCCCGGACGATGCGCTGGGCGATTGTCGGGGCGGCGACGAGATAGGCCCGTGCGATTTCCTCCGTCGTCAGTCCGCCGACCTCGCGAAGAGTGAGGGCCGCCCGCGCGTCGGGCGACAGCGCCGGGTGACAGCAGATGAAGATCAGCCGCAGTTCGTCGTCCTGGATGAGGTCAGGCGTGACAGGCGCGTCGTCGCCATCCGCGAGTCTGGCGAGTTCAGGCAGGATTTCTGCGAGGCGGGCCTGCCGCCGCCAGCGATCGATGGTTCGAAAGCGTCCAGTCGAGACCAGCCAGCCATATGGGTTCGCAGGGACGCCGTCCCGTGGCCATTGGGTCGCGGCTGCTGCGAAGGCCTCATGGAGCGCTTCTTCCGCCGCCTCGAACGCGCCCAGCAGCCGGACCAGGGTCGCCAGGACGCGCCGCTTTTCGGTGCGATAGGCCGCCTCCAAAGCGTGGCGTGCGTTGTTGACGTCGCCGTTCGCCATGAGCGCAACTTTTCTCGAATATCTGCCGGACTACGCCCGCTCAGAGCGGCCGGATCCTCGAGATATCTATCGTTGTCTCGAAAACAATGCGCGGCGAGACATGCAGGGCCGTGGTTAGGGCGTGGAGTTGCGCGGAATCGAGCCTTCGTCGGCCATGTTCGGCCATGGACAGCTCTGCTTGGCTTAGCCGAATTTCATCGGCCAACTGTTGGAGGCCCAGACCACGGGCCTCGCGGATCGCTCTCAATCTCCGGCCCACGGCTTCCAGGTCCGTGTTCACCGGAGGCAACGAGATGATCATCGCCATCCCTCCCGCCGCCATTGCAAATATGCGGCGACGTCCAAGTTTAGGTCGAAGGCGGCGTATCGCCAATACTCAATGGGAAGCGCGCGCCGACCGCCCGACGGCGAGCAAGGCGCCCGCCGGTAGGGCGAAATGGTTCGTAAATTCAAACAGGCCGAAAACAGGTTCCAACTTTGGACATCCTGGCACTAGGTTCGCGCAATGGCGAAGCTCCCTAGAGCGTTCCGTTTCGTGGGCGCGCAACCGACTTTCCGGATACTGTTCAGCCTGGTGGCTGGACTGTGTGTGGGCGCCGCCCTGGCGGGGCACCCGGGAATGACCCGTGTCCTGGCGGTGGCCGATCCGGTGGGCGGCATGTGGCTCGACGCCTTGCGCATGACGATCGTGCCCCTGGTGTTCTCGTTATTGGTCGTCGGGGTCGCCTCGGCGGCGGGGACCGCCGCGGCGGGGGGAACCGCCGCCCGGGCGCTCGGGCTGTTCGCCTTGCTGCTGCTGGGGTCGGCCACCTTCGCGGCGGTGGGCGTCACCGGCATTCTAGCCATTTGGCCCGCGCCGACCGAGGCGGTGGCGGGTTTGCGGGACGCTGCGGGGCATTCGACGGAGAAGGTGCCGGACTTCCCCGCGATGAGCGCCTGGCTGCGGGCCTTTATTCCGACCAACCCCATCCAGGCCGCAGCTGAGACCAGCATCGCGCCGATGGTGGTGTTCGCCCTGTTGTTCGGCTTGGCGGTGACGCGGATAAAGTCCGAGCTCAAGACCACCTTGCTCCAGGTCTTCGACGGCATCGTCGAGGCTATGCTGGTTCTGGTCCACTGGGTGTTGCTGCTGGCGCCTATCGGGGTATTCGCCTTGGCATTGATGGTAGGGGCGAAGGCGGGCTTCGGGGCCGCCGGCGCGCTTGGCCACTACATCGTGCTGCTTTCGGGCGTCTGCATTGCAGTCGGTCTGCTCTCCTATCTCATCGCGCTGCTGGCCGGCGTGTCGCTGTTCTCCTTCGCCCGGGCGGTCGCGCCGGCTCAGGCGGTCGCCTTTTCCACCCAGTCCTCGATCGCCTCGCTGCCGGCGATGATCGAGGGAACCCAGCAGTTGGGCATACCCGAACACATCCGCAGCGTGGTGCTGCCGCTGGCCGTATCGCTCTTTCGTATAACGAGCCCGGCTGCAAACCTGAGCGTCGCGATCTACTGCGCCCATGTCTACGGGGTGCATCTCAACCCTGCTGTGATGGTGGCGGGGGTCGCGGTCGCGGCGGTTATCAGCCTGGCTTCTGTCGGTTTGCCGGGACAGATCACGTTCTTCACGACCACGGGGCCGATCTGCCTTGTCATGGGGGTGCCTCTGGATCTGCTGCCGATCCTGCTGGCGGTGGAGACCATTCCTGACATTTTCCGAACCGTGGCCAATGTGACGGCCGACGTCGCCGTCACCTGCCTGGCCAAGGGCGCGGAGGATGACGACGCATGAGCCCGGCCGCGTCGCCGCTGTTGATCGCGCGCGGGCGTCGCCGAAAGGGGGAGGGCGCGGATCTGCGCGCGGTGATCCTGGATGCTGCGGAACTGCTGTTCGCCGGCCATGGCTTCTACGGGGTCACCACCCGTCAGGTCGCAGCCGAAGCTGGCGTCGACGCCGCCTTGATCCACTACTACTTCGGCACCAAGCGCGGACTGTTCGATGCGGTCTTCGCGCGCCGGGCCGAGATCTTGAACGTCGAGCGTCTGGAGGCGATGGCCGCCTATGAGGCCGCTCAGCAGGGCGCCATGACTCCGCGCGGCGTCGTGGAGGCGTTCATCGGGCCGCTCATCGAGCGCTCGCTGACCGGCGAGGCAGGTTGGAAGAACTACTTCCGTCTCGTAGCGCTGGTGAACAATACGCCGGCCTGGGGCGGGGAGACGATGAACCGCTTCTTCGACCCTGTGGTCCAGGAACTGATCTCAGTGTTGAAGCGGACGATGCCGGAGGCGGAACTGCGGGATCTCTACTGGGGCTATCAGTTCCTGACGGGCTCGATGATGCTGGCGCTCTCGGAAACCGGGCGGATCGACCAACTCTCCGGAGGGCTTTGTCGCTCGACGGATCTCGAAGCGGTGAGGGCGCGGTTGTTCGACTACTGCGCGGCGGGGTTCGAGGCCATCGTCAAGCCGCTACCCTAGTTCGGGACGGCGGCGTTGAAATGTGCGATCTAGCTCAGGCTGGATTCTATCTGTTGAGCGTCTCGCTCTTCGATGGCGCGGCCACCGTGATTAAGCGCGACCGGATCGAATGACCGGGAGCGTTGCAGCCACGGCTCCGCCGCTATAGGTTCCGCCGCTCTGAACCCAAACGCCCATTCGCGCGGAGTCCCCTTACGTGGTTGATGTCTTTGAAGAGGTCGAGGAGCAACTCCGCACCGACCGCTACAAGGCGCTTGCGCTGAAAATCCTGCCCGTGGTCGGTGGCCTGCTGGTCATCGCCTTGGTCATCGCGCTGGCTGTCTGGGGCTACCAGCACTTCCGAACGCAGGCTGCGGCCAAGGCGTCGGAACAGTACGCGCAGGCGATCGAATCCTTCAACGCCGGGCGGCGCGACGAGGCGATCCGCCTGTGGAGCGAGGTCAGCCAAGGCTCGTCCAAGGCCTATAAGTCCCTGTCGCTGCAGCACCTTGGCGGCCTGAAGTTGGCCGACAACAAGACCGCCGAGGCGGTGAAGCTGTTCGACGAGGCCGCGGAGGCCGCGCCCAACGACGTTCTTGGCGATTCGGCTCGCCTCAAATCCGCCTTCGCCTTGCTGGACACGGCTCCTTACAAGGATATGGAGGCGCGCCTGACGCCGCTCACGAAAGAAGGCCGCCCCTATCGCGCTGAAGCTCGCGAAGCGCTCGCCTTTTCCAAGCTGATGGCCGGCGATCTTGCCGGGGCCCGCAGCGACTTCAGCCTGATTACGCTGATGGCCGATGCTGGCGAGGCCGCTCGCGCTCGCGCTCAGGCCGCCCAGGCCCTGATCGACTCCGGCTCGGCCAAGGCCCTGCCGGCCGCCGTGAAGAGCGCCCTGGCCCTGCCGCCGCCGGTCCAGCTTCCGCCGGGGGCCGCCGCGCCCACCGCGCCCCAATCCGCCCCGCCTGCGCAACAACAGCCAGCCCCCGGACCCCAATGACGCATATGCGCCGTAACAGCCTGCTTGCTCTCCTTCTCACGGCCAGTGTCGCCGTGAGCGGCTGCTCGACGATCGGCAAGATGAACCCCTTCAACAAGGGTGACGACGGTCCTCAGGAGACGGCTGCCGAGGGCGAGCGCATCGCCATCGTGGCCGCCGACCAAACCCTGGAAGTGGCCGAGGCCCTGAAGGGCGCCGACTTCTTCCTGCCGACTCCCGAGACCAACGCCAGTTGGGCGCAGCCGGGCGGCACGCCCGATCAGGCGATCACCCATCCGGAAGCGGGCGGCTCGCTGAGCATCGCGTGGAAGCGCGGCTTCGGCGAGGGTTCGAACCGCGGATCCCATGTGACCGCGCCGCCAGTGGCGGCCGACGGCAAGATATTCGTGATGGATGGCGGGGCCGCAGTCTCGGCGATCGACGGTCAAACCGGCTCGGTGCTCTGGAAGGCCGACCTGCGTCCCGGCTCGCGTCGCGACAAGGAAGCCTTCGGGGGCGGCTTGGCCTTCGCCGACGGCAAACTCTATGTGACATCCGGCTACCGCTTCGCCGCCCAGCTCGACGCTGGCACCGGCGCGGTGCTGTGGAAGACGACCACCGAACAACCGCTGCACGCGGCGCCGACAGTGTCGGGCGGCCGTCTGTTTGTTGTCGCGATCGACAACACCCTGATGACCTTCGATACCGCCACTGGCGTCGCCGGTTGGAACTATCAGGCGCTGTCCGAGCCGGCCCGCATCCTGGCGGCCTCCAGCCCCGCGGTGCAGGGCGACACGGTCGTGGCGTCGTTCGGTTCGGGTGAACTGGTCGCGCTGCGTGCGGCCAACGGCAACGACCTGTGGAACGAGGCGCTGAGCCGCGCCAACCGCAACAACGCCTTGTCCGAAATCCGCGACATCGCCGGCCGTCCGGTCATCTATCAGGGCGACGTGTTCGCGGTGAGCCACTCGGGGGTCTTCGCGGCCACCGACCTGCGCACCGGCCAGGCGCGTTGGAGCCTGCCCGTCACCGGCATCACCACCCCATGGCCTGCGGGCGACGTCGTGTATGTCGTCTCCAAGGCCGGCGAGGTGATCTGCGTCGCCCGTGAAAGCGGCCAGATCTACTGGATCCGCGATCTGGGCGAGGGTCGTGAAAAGCGCGCTGGCGGCTTCATGGGCGTCGGCAAGAAGAACTTCACCACCCGGCCGATCTGGTCGAGCCCGTTGCTGGCGTCCAACCGCGTGATCGTGGCCGGTCAGACCGGCGAACTGGTGGCGATGAATGCGCGGACCGGTGAAGTCGAGAAGACCGTGAACCTGGGAGGGCCGACATTGATCGGCCCGATCGCGGCCAACGGAACCATCTATGTCGTGACGGATGAGGCTCAACTCATCGCGCTGCGCTAAACTAGACAGAGCGTGACGCCATGCCCATGCGGCTTGCAATTGTAGGGCGTCCAAACGTCGGTAAGTCGACGCTGTTCAACCGACTGGCCGGGCGCAAGCTCGCCATTGTCGATGACCAGCCCGGCGTTACCCGCGACCGGCGCTTCGGCACCGGTCGAATCGGCGACCTGGACCTTGAACTGATCGACACCGCAGGCTTCGAGGACGTCACCGACGACAGCCTCGAATCCCGCATGCGCCAGCAGACGATTCTGGCCATTGAAGAGGCCGACGTCGCGCTGTTCGTGGTCGACGCCCGCGACGGCGTGACGCCGATGGACGAGGTCTTCGCCGAGATCCTGCGCCGTCACGACAAGCCGGTGATCCTTGCGGCCAACAAGGCCGAGAGCAAGGCCAGCAATGACGGCGTGAACGAGGCCTTCGGCCTTGGCCTCGGCGAGCCGATCGCCATCTCCGCCGAGCACGGCGAGGGCATGGCCGATCTCTATCAGGCGCTGCTGGCTGTCTGGCCCGAGATCGACGAGGAAGAAGACGAGGAGGGCGAGAAGCCCATCCGCATCGCCATTGTCGGCCGCCCGAACGCCGGTAAGTCGACCCTCGTCAACAAGCTGATCGGCGAGGACCGTCTGCTGACTGGCCCAGAGGCCGGCATCACGCGCGACGCCATTCCGGTCGATTGGACCTGGGACGACCGCTCCGTGCGGCTGGTCGACACCGCTGGCCTGCGCCGGAAGGCCAAGGTCCAGGAGAAGCTCGAGAAGCTTTCGACGGGCGATACGATCCGGGCGATCACCTTCGCCGAGATCGTGATCCTGGTGATGGACGCCACGCACCCGTTCGAAATCCAGGACCTGCAGATCGCCGACCTGGTCGAGCGCGAAGGCCGTGGCCTGGTGTTCTGCCTGGCCAAATGGGATCTGATCGAGGACCAGGGCGCGACCCTGAAGGAGATCACCGAGGAGGCCGGTCGCCTGCTGCCGCAGCTTCGTGGATCGCCGGTGATTGCGCTGTCGGCCGAAACCGGGCGTCACCTCGACCGGCTAATGCCGGCTGTGTTCAAGGTTCACAACGACTGGTCCACCAAGGTCAAAACCCGCGACCTCAACGACTGGCTGAAGATGGCGCTGGAGCGCCACCCGCCGCCCGCCGTCGGTGGCCGACGGGTCAAGCCGAAGTACATGGCCCAGACGAAGGCGCGCCCGCCGACCTTCGTGATGTTCGCCAGCCGCGCCGACCAACTGCCGGACCACTATCGCCGCTACCTGATCAACTCGTTGCGCGAGAGCTTCGAGATGCCGGGCGTGCCAATGCGCCTGACGGTCAAGTCGACCAAGAACCCCTACGCCGAGGGCGAGGAAAAGGGAGGACCTGCGCCACGTTCGCGTGTTCCGAACTTCGCGCCAAAGCTGGGCAAGAAGGTCGCTGAACCTAAGGGCGTGGCACGTGCGCGCCTCGGCATGGCGCCTCTCGCCGAACCCGTTGTCGAGGCCGCTGAGAAGGTCAAGGCCAAGCCGAAGCCCAAGGTGAAGCCGCGGAGCAAGCTGCTCTCGCCTGGCAAGCTGAAGGTGGGCGCGGGCCCCACGCCGAAGGGCCGCGCGCAGAAGCTCGCCCGTCCCGGCGTTAAGCCGAAGCGAGCTTCCCGGCCGCTTTCCAATCGGAAAAACGGACGTTGACCTTGGGCAGGCCCAGGTCCGCCTGAGCCAGCTCGACGATCAGCGGGCCGATTTCCGAGGGGTCGGCCAGGGTCGCAGGATCCTCGCCCGGCATGGCCTCGGCGCGCATCTTCGTCCGCATCGTGCCCGGATCGAGCAGGGTCGCGCGGATGTTGGTGTTCTCAAGCTCGTCGGCCCAGGTGCGGACCAGGTGCTCCAGCGCGGCCTTTGACGCGCCATAGGGGCCCCAGAACGCCTTCGGGCGTTCGACGCGCCCGGTCGTGAAGAAGATACCGCGGCCGGCGGTGGACTCGCGCAACAGGCGCTCGGTCGAGCGGATCAGCCGGTAGCTCGCCGTGACGTTGGTGGTGAACACCTTGTCCCACATGCTCGGATCGATATGCGAAACCGGCGTCAGGCCGCCGAGGATGGCGGCGGCGTGGACCAGGATGTCCAGGCGCTGGAACCGCTGGTGGATAGCCAAGCCCAGCGCGTCGATGTCGTCGCCCTTGTTCAGGTCGAGCGGAACCAGGGTGGCCGCCTTGCCGGTGGCGGTCTTGATCTCGTCGTCCAGTTCTTCGAGAGCGCCTTGGCTGCGGCCCACCGCAACGACGTGCGCGCCGGCATTGGCGAGCGCCAGCGCGCTGGCGCGGCCAATGCCGCGGGTGGCGCCGGTGACCAGGGCGATGCGGCCGTCGAGGGGAAGGGTCTCAGTCATGACTTTGCTCTTGAAGCGGGCGTTTAGCGTAGCGCTGCGCCAGGGCGGCGCAGACCATGAGTTGGAACTGGTGATAGAGCATCACCGGCAGAAGCACGAACCCAACTGTCGCAGCAGGGAACAGCACGCCGGCCATCGGCACGCCAGCCGCCAGGCTCTTGTTGCAGCCCGCGAAGGCGATGGCGATTTCGTCTTCGGTCGAGAAGCCGCGCGTTCGAGCGACCCAGATCATGAAGCCGAGCGACAGGGCCAGCAGAGCCAGGCAGATCATCACGATGCGCGCCAGGTCCCAGGCTGAAACCTGACTCCAGATACCGGCGACGACGGCGCCGGAAAAGGCGTTGTAGACGACCAGCAGGATCGAGCCGCGATCAGTCAGGCTGAGCGGCTTGGCGTACTTCTGGATCCATTCGAGGATCCAGCGGCGAAGGATCTGGCCGGCGATGAAGGGGACCAGCAGTTGCAGCAAGATCGCCTCAAGCGACGACAACGATAGCGATCCGCCCTCCGCCCCCAGCAACAACCCGACCAGCAGCGGCGTGAGGAACATGCCAAGCAGATTGGAAACCGAGGCCCCGCAGACGGCTGCCGGGACGCTGCCGCGGCCGATCGCCGTGAAGCTGATCGCGGACTGGATCGTGGAGGGCAGGCAGGCGAGGTAAACCAAGCCCGGCGCCAGCGCTGCCGGGACGATCCAGCCTGGAAGAGAGGCGGTGCCCAGGCCGACGATCGGCCAGAGTACAAAGGTGGTGGCTAGCACCAGACCATGCAGCCGCCAGTTCAGCAGGCCCTTGAGCACGGCGTCAGGGCTGAGCTTGGCGCCATGCAGGAAGAAGACCAGCGCGATGCTGATTTTCGTCAGGTTGGAGACGAGATGCGCGGCATCTCCGCGCGCCGGCAGGATGGAGGCGAGCACCACCATCCCCACGATCGCGGCGATGTACCAATCGAGGCCTAGCTTCTTGAGCCAGGCCGCCGGCCTTGAACTCACGCGTCGACCAGGAACGACAGTTGGCGGTCGGCGCCGTCGTTGCGGCCCTCGGCGATTTCACGATCCAGCAGGCGGGTCGGATAGTCGCCGGTGAAGTAGTGATCGGTGAACTGCGGATTGACCGGGTCGCGGGCCTCGGACTGCATGGCCGCATAGAGCCCGTCGACGGAGAGGTAGCCCATGGAGTCGACGTCGAGGATCTTGGCGATTTCCTCGACTGACTTGTTGGCCGCCAACAGGTGCTCGCGGTCGGGCATGTCGATGCCGTAGTAGTCGGGCCACATGATCGGCGGAGAGGCCGAACGCAGGTGAACCTCGGCGGCGCCGGCTTCGCGGACCATGCGGACGACGCGAACCGAGTTGGTGCCGCGAACGATCGAGTCGTCGATCAGCATCACGCGCTTGCCGGCCAAAACGTTGCGGTTCGGCGAGAGCTTCATGCGCACGCCCAGTTCGCGGGCGCCCTGGGTCGGCTGGATGAAGGTCCGGCCGACATAGTGGTTGCGGATGATGCCCATTTCGAAGGGCACGCCGGTCTCTTGCGAATATCCGAGCGCGGCCGGGACGCCGGAGTCAGGCACCGGCACGACCACGTCGACCGGGACATGGCTTTCCTGCGCCAGGCGGCGGCCCATGCGCTTGCGCACGTCGTAGACCGAGCGGCCGTTCACCACCGAGTCCGGGCGGGCGAAATAGACATATTCGAAGATGCAGGGGCGGGCGCGGGCGGCCGGGAAGGGCTTCAGGCTGCGGATGCCCTTGTGGTCGATCACGACCATCTCGCCGTGCTCGATGTCGCGGACGAACTTGGCGCCGATCATGTCGAGCGCGCAGGTCTCCGAGGCCAGGACCGCCTTGCCGTCGAGATCGCCGAGCACCAGCGGACGGATGCCCAGAGGGTCGCGGACGCCGATCAGCTTTTTGTTGGTCAGGGCCACCAGGGCGTAGCCGCCCTCGATCTTGGACAGGGCGTCGATGAAACGGTCGACGAACTTGGCCTTCCGCGAGCGCGCCAGCAGGTGAAGGATCACCTCGGAGTCGGAGGTCGACTGGAAGATCGCGCCCTCGGCGACCAATTGCTCGCGCAGGGTCAGGAAGTTGGTGAGGTTGCCGTTGTGGGCCAGGGCGACGCCGCCAGCCTCAAGATCGGCGAACATCGGCTGGACGTTGCGGATGAAGCTGCCGCCGGCCGTCGAGTAGCGGGTGTGACCGATGGCCGAATGGCCCGGCAGGCGGTCCACAAGATCGGAGCCGGCGAAGGCGTCGCCGACGTGGCCCATGTGGCGTTCGGTGTGGAAACGCTGGCCGTCGAAGACCGCGATGCCGCAGGCCTCCTGGCCGCGGTGCTGCAGCGCGTGCAGGCCAAGCGCCGTAATAGCTGCGGCCGCCGCCGTGTCGTGAACGCCGAACACGCCGCACTCAAGGCGGGGAGTGTCGTCGTCAGGATCCCGGAAGGTCGGCTCGCGCCATCGATCTTGATCCTGAGTCATCGGGATTTCTCCACCAGATCGTCTAGCCCGCGTCGTTCGCGGGGGTCATAGCCTTGGGCGTCACGAGAGTCACGTTGATCGGTCGCCGAACCTTCACGCACCGCATCCTCAACGGCCGGTGCGAACTTGTCTGCCATGTCTAAGCCCTTGGGCGCGAAGGCTTTTAGGATTTCGCCTGACGCCTTGGTCAGGGGGTAAAACGCCGCACCCGTCATCCATTTCGGAACCCGGTCCGGCGGCGTCGCGGCATTGAAGGCCAAATGCAATGCTCCGAGCACCACTAGCGCGCGTAGAAGTCCGAATCCCAATCCGACCGTGCGGTCCAGGATGCCGAGGACTTGGGTGCTCTGTACGCCCCGGGCAAGGCCGCCGCCGGTGATCCGAAGTGCGGCATAAACGACCACGAAGACGATCAACCCGGCCAGGACCGTGCCGCCCCAGTCCGGATCGACGAGATCGCGGCCGATGGGGCCGGTCCAACGAAGGCCATAGATCGCGATGACCGCGGCGAGTACGAACGACAGCGCCCGCACCATCTCGCGCGTGGCGCCGCTGACAAAACCGAACCCGGCCGAGGTCAAGAGGATCGCCAGGACGACAATATCGAACCAGGGCAAGCCGTTCATTCCCATTGGCTTTCACCAATACGCCGGATCGCGTCGGCCAGGCGCGTCACGCCATGTATCTTCATGGAGCCGCCCTCGAGGTCCTGGGGACCGAGGACGCGTTTGAAGCCGAGCTTGGCGGCTTCCTTCATACGGCTTTCCATACGGCTGACCGGGCGAATGTCTCCGGACAGGCTGATTTCGCCGAACACTACGCAGTCCTGCGGCAAGGCCTCGTCAAGCGCTGAGGAGGCCAGGGCGGCGGCGGCGGCGAGGTCGGCGGCCGGCTCGCTCACGCGCAGGCCGCCGGCGACATTCAGATAGACATCGCGATTGCCCAGCGAGAGCCCGCAGCGAGACTCGAGCACCGCCAGCACCATGGCCAGCCGTCCGGAATCCCAACCGACCACGGCGCGCCGGGGCGTGCCATAGGCCGAGGGAGCGACGAGAGCCTGGAACTCGACCAGCACCGGGCGCGAACCCTCGATGCCCGCGAACACCGCCGCGCCCGCCGCGCGTTCACCCGAGGTGTCGAGGAACAAGGCCGAGGGGTTGGTCACCTCGCCCAGCCCGGCGTCACCCATTTCGAACACCCCGATCTCGTCGGTGGCGCCGAAGCGGTTCTTGGTTCCGCGCAGGATCCGGAACGGATAACCCCGCTCGCCCTCGAAGGAGAGGACGGCGTCGACCATGTGCTCAATCACTCTGGGACCGGCGATCGTGCCCTCCTTGGTGACGTGGCCGACCAGGATCACAGCGACGCCATGCTTCTTGGCCAACCGGACCAACTCGCCGGACGCCGCCCGCACCTGGGTCACTGAGCCCGGCGCGGCCTCGTGAGCATCGCTCCACATGGTCTGGATCGAGTCGATAACGACGAGGTCGAACTTCTCGCGCTTCAGACTCTCGAGAATGTCGCGAAGCGAGGTTTCGGTCGCCAGGCGAACGGGGGCGTCGGCCAGCCCCATCCGTTGGGCGCGGCCCCGCACCTGCTCGATCGCTTCCTCGCCGGAGATGTAGGCGCAGCGCACGCCGCGGCGGGCGGCGCTGGCGGCGACCTGCAACAGTAAGGTCGATTTCCCGACGCCGGGGTCGCCGCCCAGCAGGATCGCCGAGCCGGGCACGACGCCGCCGCCGCAGACCCGGTCAAACTCGTCCACCCCCGTCGAGATCCGGGGCGGGGCGGGTGTCGATTCGTCCAGGCCTTGGAACGAAAGTCCACGCGCCCGGGCGCTGCGGCTAGGCGCGAGCGCGCCGGGCGGGCGCGTCTGGAGTTCTTCCACGAGGGAGTTCCAAGCGTTGCAGGCGGGGCACTGGCCAGCCCACTTGGTCTGCGTGGCTCCGCAGGACTGGCAGACATAGACGGCGCCGTCGCGGGCCATGCGAACTCTCTGATTCGGGTAAAGCAGCAGTCTAGCGGGCTGCGCGGGCCAAGTCCGTCGCGGTGAAGTTGTTGCTCGTCGCAGCGCATGGGATAGATTCACATGACGCGGTTACGGAAGCCGACTTTCAAGGGCGGGACAACATGAGCGCAGTAGAACCGGGATCGGCCACGTCGGGCCTCGTCGAACGGGTGAAATCCATCCTTCTAAGGCCGGCGCCCACTTGGGACGTCATTGACGTCGAGCCGGCGACCACGTCGGGATTGTTCAAGAACTACGCCATGATATTGGCGGCGATTCCTGCGATCTGCGGCCTGATCGGAGGCGCCGTCATCGGGGTTGCTGGTTTCCGGACGCCGCTTCTCGGCGGGATCATCGGCGCCATCGTCGGCTACGTCCTGTCGCTGGTCATGGTCTATGTGCTGGCCTTGATCATCGACGCGCTCGCGCCGAGCTTCGATGGCCAGCGGGATAAGATCCAGGCGCTCAAGGTCGCGGTCTATTCCAGCACCGCGGGCTGGGTGGCGGGGATATTCTCGCTGATCCCAATGCTGGGGATTTTGGCCGTCCTTGGGGGCCTCTATGGCCTCTATCTCCTATATCTTGGGCTGCCGAAGCTGATGAAAGCGCCGCAGGAAAAGGCGCTGGGCTACACGGTCGTCACTGTGATCGTCGCCGTCGTGCTCTCGATCGTGGTCGGCGCCGTCACCGCCGCCGTCGCGGGTCTTGGCATGCTGGGGGGCGGTATCGGAGCCATGGGCGCGGCCAGCGCGCTCAACGGCGGTTCGGTCAAGCTGGGCGACCACTCTGTCGACCTCGCCAAACTGGAGGCGGCGTCCAAGCAGGTCGAAGCGGCCGCCAAGCAAATCGAGAACGGCGAGGGGCCGGCCCCTACAAATCCCGATGTCTTGAAGGCCTATCTGCCTGAGAACATCGCCGGCTATTCGCGGACCGAGCTCACAACCGGCTCAGGCGGCGTCGCCGGCATGAGCGGATCCCAGGCAGAGGGCGCCTACGCCAAGGGACCCGTCACCTTCCGCCTGACCATCGTGGACATGGGCGCCGCAGGGGCGCTGGCCGGCATGGCCGGCGCGTTCAACGTCCAGTCCTCCAGCGAGAGCGAGGGCAAGTACGAGAAGATCGGTAAGGTCGATGGCCGGATGACCCAGGAGTCCTACGACAAGGCCTCCAAGCACGGCGAGTACAGCGTGCTGGTCGGTGACCGGTTCATGGTCGCGGCCAAGGGCGATGGGGTCAGCATTGACGAGCTCAAGGCCGCCGCGTCCGCGGTAGGCCTGGCGCGTCTCGAGGCCCTGGCCAAGGCCGGCTAGACCTCTCCGAGATAGATCCGCTCAGCCCGGGTGCTGAGGCGCACGAGGCATTCGTGCGCCACGGTGCCCGCGGCGGTGGCGATGTCGTCCAGCAGTACGTTAGGTCCCAGAAGTTCCACCCAGTCGCCGATCCGCGCCTGGGCCGGGCCGATGTCGAGGGCGATGAGGTCCATGGTCACAATGATGACCGGCCGCCGCTCGCCGGCCAGCCAGCCATAGCCGCCGTTGCGCGAGGCGCGAATGATGCCGTCGGCGTATCCGGCGCCGACTACCGCCACGCGGGTCGGACTGTCGATCACAGTGTGTGAGCCGTAGCCGATCATTTCGCCGGGCTCGACATTGCGAATGTAGAGGATCGGCGCCTCGAACTTGGCGACGGCGTGCAGCCGCGCGTCCGGCCGTTCCTCAGGGCCGCCGCCATAGAGGCTGATGCCTGGGCGGATCAGGTCGTTGCGGTAGTCCGGGCCGAGCATGATGCCGGCGGAGGCGGCGAAACTGGTGCGGACGCCGGGGAACAGGCGGCGGACCTGGGCGAACCGTCCCAACTGCAGTTCGTTGCGTGGATCGTCGGGGCTGGTCGCTGAGCCAAGGTGGCTCATGAGCAGGACGATATCGAGGCCGCGAAGTCGGTCGCCCGATTGGGCGACGGCCTCAGCCTCGGCCAGGGTCAGGCCTTGGCGGTTCATGCCGGTGTCGACCTGGAGGGCGACGGCCAGCGCTTGCCCCGACGCGGCGGCGAAGGTGGTGGCGGCCTCAATCTGCGGCAGGCTGGAAAGCACTGGGGTCAGGCGTGCGGCGGCCAGGCGGGGACCTGCGCCGGCCAGGAAGCCGTCGAGAACATAGATGGTCGCCGGATGCTCGGCGCCGAGCGCCGCCCTCAGGCTTTCGCCCTCCGACAGCCGCGCCACGAAGAAGCCTTGGGCGCCCTCGGCCCAAAGGCGGCGCGCCACCTGGGCCGCGCCCAGACCGTAGCCATCGGCCTTGATCACCGGCGCGGCGTCTGCCCCGGCGGCTTGCGCACGCAGCACAGCGAAATTGTGCGCGAGCGCGTCGAGATCGATGGTCAGGCGCGCGGAGGTCGGAAGAGACATTGGCGGTCCCATAGCCGAGCAGGCGGCCCTAGGCGACGTCTTACTCGTCGGGAGCGAAGAACTGGCTGTGCGCCAAGTTGCCGAACTTGGTGATGTCTTCGTTGAAGGAGAGCCGCACGGTGCCGATGGGACCGTGACGTTGCTTGGCGATGATGACGTCGGCGGTGCCCCGCACCTTGTCCATGTCTTCTTGCCAGGTGAGGTGTTCGGGCGTGCCTTCGCGCGGCTCGGACCGGCCGAGATAGTAGCTCTCGCGATAGATGAACATGACCATGTCGGCGTCCTGTTCGATCGAGCCCGATTCACGCAGGTCGGAGAGCTGCGGGCGTTTGTCTTCGCGGTTTTCAACCTGACGGGAGAGCTGGGACAGGGCGATCACCGGCACGGCCAGTTCCTTGGCCAGGGCCTTCATCGATTGGGTGATCATCGAGACTTCCTGCACCCGGTTGTCGCTCTTGCCTTCGCCGCCGGTGACCAGCTGCAGGTAATCGATGACGATCAGGTCGAGGCCGTGGGTCCGCTTCAGCCGCCGCGCGCGGGCGGTCAGCTTGGCGATGGTGATGCCGCCGGTGGCGTCGATGAACAGGGGCGCGTCCTGGATTTCCAGGGCGGCGTCGCGCAGCCGGCCGAACTCCAAGGCGTCGATCTCGCCCTTACGCAGGCGGTCGCCGGAAACCCCGGACACTTCGGCCAGCAGACGCATGGCCAACTGCTCGGCGGACATTTCCAGCGAGAAGAACGCAACGACGCCGCCGGACACGGTCTTCTTGGTGCCGTCCGGCTGGGGTTCCCAGGCGTAGTTCCGGGCGACGTCGAAGGCCACGTTGCAGGCCAGAGAGGTCTTACCCATCGATGGACGGGCGGCCAGGATCAGCAAGTCGGAGGGATGCAGGCCGCCGATCTTGCGGTCCAGGTCCAGCAGGCCGGTCGAAATCCCGGCCAGGCCGCCGTCGCGGGCGTGAGCCTCCGCCGCCATGGTGACGGCGCCGTGCAAGGCGTCGGCGAACGGCACGAAGCCCTGATTGCTGCCGCCGGCCTCGGCCAGGGTGAAGAGCTGGGCCTCGGCGGCCTCGATCTGGTCGCGGGCCGACCGGTCGGCGTCGCCCTGGGCGGCCTGCTGGGCGATCTCGCCGCCGATCCGGATCAGGTCCCGACGCAGGGCCAGGTCATAGACGGCGCGCGAATAGTCGGGCGCATTGGCGGCGGGCGGGGCCCGGTCCACGAGGTCGGCGAGGTAGCGGATGCCGCCCAGTTCCTCGAAAGCCGCGTCGCGGTTGAACTGTTCGGCCAGCAGGATCGGCTCGGCCAATTGGCCCTTACGGACCGCGCTCTCGATCGACGAGTAGAGGCGCTGGTGGAAGGGTTCATAGAAGTGGCGGGCCTGCAGGAAGTCGCCAATCCGTTCGAAGGCGGCGTTGTCGTAGAGCAGGGCGCCCAGCAATGCCTGTTCAGCCTCGATATTGGCAGGGGCGTGCGGGATCGCGATGTCGTTCTGAGCGGGGCGGAGGTCGAGAGCGGGGACGAGCGACATGCGTTTACAGGTACCTAAACCGTCGTACTCTGGTCGCTGACGATCTCGTGGAACTCACAGGAACTTGCGACCCTGTGGACAGATCGCGGAACAGAAACGGCGCGGAGCTTGTAGCCCCGCGCCGCGTCAGTCTCGGTCGTATAGTCGACCTGCTACCAGTTGTAGGCGAGGCGCCCGTACACGAAGCGGCCGCTGAAGCCGAACGGCGAGAACGACGAGAACGGCGAGGCCGAGGTCGTGTTCTGCGACGGGATGATCTGGCGCGGATAGACGTCAAAGACGTTGTCGGCGCCGACCGAGGCGGTCAGGCCCACCGGGAAGGTGTAGCGCGCTTCCAGATCGACCAGCCCACGGTTGCCGGTGCTGTTGTCGGCGCTGCCATCAGCCAGCGTGCCGGGCGAGAGGACGTCGCCATAGAAGGTGGTGCGCACGGTCGCGCCCCAGGCTTCCTTCTTCCAATCGCCTTGCAGGGTCAGCTTTTGCTTCGGCGTGCCTTCCTCGAACCGCAGGCGCGCCTGGCGGGCAAACAGCGAGGTCGGGGTCGGCAGGGTGGTGGTCACCGGGGTGCGCTTGACCTCGATGTCGTTGACGTTGCCCGCGGCGGTCAGGTCGAAGGTGCCGGCTTGCTCATCGACAATCCGATAGCGCGCGACCACGTCCACGCCGACGGTGTCGGTGTCGACGCCGTTGATGAAGAAGCGGGCCGCGGTGGCGCCGTAGGGCGCGAGCAGGTCGTAGATCACGCGGGCGTTGGTGCCTGGCGCGGCGGTGGGACTGCCCTGCAGGGTCTCGGACAGAACGATCCGGTCCTTCACGTCGATCTTGTAGCCATCGACGGTGAGTTCGAAGGCGCCACGACGGAAGACGAAGCCCAAGGCGTAGTTGTCCGAGGTTTCAGCCTTCAGCGGCTGGGCGCCCAGGGCGGCGGCGACGTTGCTGGTCGCCGGATAGGTGCCGGTCTCGAAGGGCACGTTGTCGATGTAGAGGATCGAGGTCGACGTGTAGTACTGCTGTTGCAGCGCCGGCGCGCGGAAGCCGGTGGAGACCGCGCCGCGGATGGCGAATTCCGGCGTGAAGTCATAGCGAGCGGCGAGCTTGCCGGTCGTGGTGTCGCCGAAGTCCGAATAGTCCTCGTAGCGCACGGCGGCCGACAGGGTCAGTTGCTCGGTGACCTTGCCTTCCAGGTCGATATAGACGCCGACATTGTTGCGATCGACATCGACTTCGTTGGACGGGGTGAAGCCGGTGAAGCCGCGCGAGCCGAAGGCGACGTTGGTGATCGGACCGCGGGCGTAGGATTCATATTGGCCCTGGTTGATCTTGTAGGTCTCTTGGCGAGCCTCAAGGCCGAAGGCGACGTTCAGGGGGCCAGCCAAGCCGACCTCGAATTCGCGGCTGAAGTCCGCGCCGAAGACGATTTGATCATAGGTCAGGCCACCGGCCTGGAACGAGGTCGGCGAAGCGGCGCCGAACGACGGGTTGATCGTGTTCTGCACGCCGAAATCGATGTCGTTCTTGCCGTAGACGACATTGAAGTCGGCGGTGAAGCCGGCGATCTCGCCGCGGATGCCGAGGCCGGCGCTGTTGTCTTCGGTGTCGGTCGTCAGGAAGGGAAGGTAGCCGTTCGGATAGACCGAAGGGACGTTTTGCTGGGTGTCGGTCGGCAGGCGGAACGTCGCAGCGCTGGAGGCGTCGCGATGCTGGTAGCCATACCAGCCATAGAGATCCCAGGTGTCGTTCAGCGACTTGCCGGCGTTGGCGTAGAACGACAGGTCTTCCACATCGGCGTCGCCGAAGCGCGAGGTGATGCGGTTGGGCGTGACGCGCTTGTCGATGTCGCTGCGGTTGGTGTTCTCGCGGTTGCGATACTCAGCCGACAAGGTCAGGAAGCCGTCGCCCAGGAAGCTCAAGCCTTGCCAGCCCGAAACGGTGGTGGTGGCGCCGTCGGTGATGTCGTCGTTGCGGCCGTAGAAGCCGTCAAAGCTGGTGACGTTCGAGCCGTAGGTGACCGACAGGCCGCCGCCGCTGGCCGCTTCGCGCAGGCGCAGGTTGATGACGCCGGCGATGGCGTCCGAGCCATACTGCGCCGAGGCGCCGTCACGCAGGACTTCGATGCGGTCGATGGCGGTCGACGGAATGGCGTTCAGATCGACGGCGGCCGAGCCGCGGCCGACGGAGCCGTTGGTGTTGACCAGGGCGGTGGCGTGGCGGCGCGTGCCGTTCACCAGCACCAGGGTCTGGTCCGGGCCTTGGCCGCGCAGCGTGGCCGGGCGGATGGCGTCGGTGCCATCGGTGTTCGACGGACGCGGGAAGGTGATGGACGGCACGCTGGTCGCGAGCGCCGTGGCCAGTTCGGTGCTGCCGCGTTGTTGCAGCGCATCGGCGCTGATGACGTCGACGGGCGCCAGGGTCTCAAGACGCGAACGACCCTCGGTGCGAGTGCCGGTGACGACCAGTTCCTCTACGTCGGCTCCGGTCTGAGCAAACGCCACGCCGGATGTAAGACTCGCAGCGGACGCCGCCGCGAGTAGAAACACGCGATACTTCATTGATATTCCCCAATTATTTTCCGTCATGAGAGACGTCAGGCTTAAGCCTTGGCGGAACCTATGAATTTGGGGCCGCGGGGGGAATGACATGGGCGCCACATCCGCGGGAAAACGCCCGTTTGAGTGGAGCGAACCGCGCAACCCCAAGGCGCGCGGGCCTGACTATGAGGCCGGACAGAAAAACTATGAGGTCTCTGGCGTGTCGACGCCGGCTAATGAGGCTGCGCTGCGACTGTCTGCGCGCACGAAAAACGGCGCGGACCGTGAGGTCCGCGCCGTTCTCTAGGTCCGAAGGACCAGGTAGGCTTAGCGGTCGGCGCCGAAGTCGACTTCGTGCGAACCAGCTCCACCGGCCACCATGTCGGCGGCGGCTTCTTCGTCCGCGAGACGATCTTCCTCGTATTGCGAGGCGATCACGTTCTCACCACGGGCTTGGCGCTCGGCCTCGTCCTGGCTGCGGGCGATGTTGATGTTGATGCTGACGACCACTTCGGAGTGCAGGCGAACCTTCACGGGGTGGACGCCCAGCGTCTTCAGGGGCTTGTCAAGAACGACCATGGAGCGGTCGAGCTTGCCACCGGCGCCGTTGACGATGTCGGCGACGTCGCGACCGGAAACCGAACCGTAAAGCTGACCGGTTTCGCCAGCCTGACGGATCAGGATGTACGAAGTGCCGTCCAGGTTATCGCCGGCTTTCGCGGCAACTTCCTTGGCCTTCAGGTTGCGGGCTTCGATGTCGGCGCGTTGGCCTTCAAAGATCTTCAGGTTGGCGCTGTTGGCGCGCAGGGCCTTGTGACGGGGCAGGAGGAAGTTACGGGCATAGCCGTCCTTCACCGTGACCAAGTCGCCGAGGCCGCCACGACCTTCGACTCGTTCGAGCAGAATAACTTTCATGTGCCTGGTCTCCCTACTTCACGACGTAGGGCAGCAGGGCGAGGAAGCGAGCGCGCTTGATGGCCTTGGCCAGTTCGCGTTGCTTCTTGGCCGAGACCGCGGTGATGCGCGAAGGGACGATCTTGCCACGCTCGGAAACGTAACGCTGAAGCAGCTTCACGTCCTTGTAGTCGATCTTCGGAGCGTTGGCGCCGGAGAACGGGCAGACCTTGCGGCGGCGGAAGAACGGGCGGCGAGCGCCGCCGGCGGCGGCCGCGGGGGCCGAAGCGGTTTCGTCAGACATTAGAAGCCACCTTCCTTCGGAGCAAAGCCACCACCTTCTTTGGCGCCGAAATCGTCGCGGCGCGGCTCACGCTCGCGTTCACGATCGCGACGGGCCAGAACCGGCGAGAGTTCCAGGTCGAGTTCCTCGACGCGGACAGTCAGGGTGCGCAGAACGTCTTCGTTCAGACCCAGCTGACGTTCCATTTCCTTCACGGCCGCCGGCGGGGCGTCGAGCGAAAGAAGGGAATAGTGGCCCTTGCGGTTCTTCTTGATGCGGTAGGTGAGGTTGCGAAGACCCCAGTACTCGATCTTGGCGACGGTGCCGCCGCCTTCTTCGATCAGAGCCTTGATCTGGTCGTTCAGGGCTTCAGCCTGTTGCGGCGAGATATCCTGCCGCGAAATAACAACGTGCTCGTAGAGCGCCATTTTTTCCTTTTCCCATTTGGAAGGCGGCGCGTCCTGCGGCGGGTGACCGCGGGAAGCGATGGATCTCAGGCGCGGCGACCGGGATGTTCCCGATCCTTTCGCGTTCCGGCTTGAGACCGCCTTCCGTGAAGAGGCGCGCTAATACGGGAAAAGTGGTTGTAGGGCAAGGGTTGTCGCTCGCCGTGCCCCCTCCGCCCGAAGGGAAGGGGGCCGGCGGCGCGCCTATTTCTTCTTCGGGTGGCTGGCGTTCCAGGCCTTCACGGCGGTCATCGTCTCGGTGACGTGGTCGTTGGCCTTCATGTCGGAATAGGCGTGGATGACTTGGCCGGAGGGCGAAATCACATAGGACGTGCGGCTCGACCAGCCCGGGCGCACTGCCATCGTGGCGTCGTAACTGGCGGCAATCTTGGCGCTGGGATCGGCGGCGACCGGGAACTTGCCCGAGCACTTCTCGGTATCGGCCGAGAAAGCGGCCAGCTTGTCGAGGTTGCCTGAGGTCACGCCGATGACGGTCGCGCCCTGCTTCTTAAAGTCGTCGGTCGCCTCGGCGAACAGCCGGGCTTCCAGGTTGCAGCCGGCGGTCTCGGCGGCGGGGAAGAAATAGAGCACGACGGGACCCTTCTTGCGGGCCTCGGCCATGGAGAAGGTGATGGGCTTGCCGGCCTGATAGCCCTGGGCGGTGAAGTCGGGGGCCTTGGCGCCTTCCTTCAGCGCCGCGAAGGCGGGCGTGGCGGCCAGGGTGGCGAGAGCGGCGGCGAGGGCGAGGCGGCGCATGCGGTATTCCTCCGTGTTGTGGAGACTATACGGAGCGTAGGCCTCTTTGTCTTCGCGGTGCTTGAGGTTCGCGGCGGGGGCTGGCCTGACCGCCGGAATAGGCTAGAGAGCCTGCTCCTGGTTTCGGCGCGGATCACCTCCATGGACAAGACGGCCCTTACGCGGCACGCCCATCGCGTTCTGCGCGACGCGATCATTCCCGAATTGCCGAGCCCGTATTTCGGCAAGGTGCGCGACAACTACGATCTGCCGGACGGCCGGCGGATCATCATCGCCAGCGACCGGATCAGCGCCTTTGATCGCATCCTGGCGGCGATCCCCTTTAAGGGCCAGGTGCTGACCCAGACCGCGCGGTTTTGGTTCGAGAAGACCGCCGACATCTGCCCCAACCACGTCCTCAGCTACCCGGACCCGAATGTGGTGATCGGCCGCCGGCTGGACATCCTGCCGGTCGAGATCGTGGTGCGTGATTACCTTGCCGGCACGACCGGCACCTCGATCCTGACGCTCTACAAGCAGGGCCAGCGCGAGATGTACGGCCACACGCTGCCCGACGGCCTCACCGACAATCAGAAGCTGCCGACGCCGATCATCACCCCGACTTCCAAGGCGTTCGACGGCGGCCACGACGAACCGCTGACGCCCGAGCAGATCGTGGCGCAGGGGCTGCTGACCGCCGAGCAGTGGGAGACGCTCTCGACCTACGCGCTCGCCCTGTTCGCACGCGGACAGGAGATCGCAGCCGAGCGCGGCCTGATCCTGGTCGACACCAAGTACGAATTCGGAACCGACGCCGAGGGCCAGATCATCCTGGCCGACGAGATTCATACGCCCGATTCCAGCCGCTACTGGTTCGCGCAAAGCTATCCGGAGCGGTTCGCCGCCGGGCAGCGGCCCGAGAGCTTCGACAAGGACTTCGTCCGCTCGTGGGTGGCTGAGCGCTGCGATCCCTACAAGGATCCAATCCCGGAAATTCCGGCGGAGATGCTGGTCGAGACGGCCGCCGTCTATATCCAGGCCTTTGAGACGATCACCGGCCAGGTCTTCGAGATCGAAGAGAGCGACGAACCCGTCCTGGAACGGATCCGCCGCAATCTCGCGCAGTTCTTCTAGAGGCCCTGCTTTCTAAAAGGTCTGGCGGAAGGTCACGCCGATCGTGCGTGGCTGGTTGGTCTGATAGCCGTAGCGGGCGCGCAGGCCGCGTTCGCGGTCGATCGAGAGCAGGGCGCGTTCGTCGGTGAGGTTCTGGACGAACAGCGCCAACTCGAAGTCGCGATAGCGAAGACCGCCCCGCAGGTTGACGATCTGGTAGTCAGGCAGTTCCAGCGGGAAGCTGAGCGTGGACACCGTGGGCGCGCCGATCCCGAACAGGGCGACATCCCGCGGATTGTCCTCCTGGTCGGAAACCTGCGTGAAGCGGTCGCCGACATACTGCCAGGTCAGGTTGCCGAACGGCGTCCATTCCCCCCACTGATCCCCGACATAGTTGAGGCTGAAGGCGGCCTGGAACTCCGGCACGGTCGGCAAGCGATTGCCGTCCCGCAGGCCCTGGATCGGGACGCCGGCGGCGTCCTCCACGCTCGAGGTCAGCTCGGCGTTGTTGTAGGAGGCCGAGGCGGCGACATCGAAGTTGCTGTTGAAGCTGTAGGATAGTTCAGCTTCGACCCCGGCCGACTTGGCCTTGGGCACGTTGACGATGACGCGCGAGGAGCAACTGCCGGCGTCGATGGTGGCCTGCAGGTTTTCAATGTCGGAATAGAAAGCGGCGAAGGTCAGGGACCCACGCCGGTCCGCGAACTCGGCCTTCACGCCGGCCTCGTAGTTCCAGACGGTCTCATTGTCGAAGCTGGGCGTGGACAGGGCGTTGAAGGTGGCGAAATCGGCCGGCGTGCAGAGCGGCCGATTGAGCGGGTCGTTGATGCCGCCAAGCCGGAAGCCCTTGGAGGCCTGGGCGTTCAAGGTGATGTCGTCGGTGGCCTTGTAGGCGACGATGACGCGGGGTGCGAAGTCGTCTGCGTCGGTGTCGCCGGGCACGTCGATGGTGCGTTCGGCGAAGATCCCGTCGAAGGTGAGGGTGCGGGTTTCCTCATAGCTCGACCAACGCAGGCCCGCGGTGATGTCGAGCCGCTCGTTGACTGACCAGGTCCCTTCGCCGAACAGGGCGTACTGGTTCTGATCGTAGGGCACGACGGAGTAGTAGAGCGCGTCTCTAGGCGCGGCGGGCCCAGCCGTGGGAATGCCGGTGAGGGCTTCAAAACCTCGGACATCCAGGATCTGGGAATAGTCGCGCTTCACGTCGCTGTAGAAGCCGCCGATCACCCAGGCGAAGGGGCCATCATCGGTATTGGCCAGCCGGATTTCCTGGGTGAAGGACTTCACCTTGGTGGCGTCGTTGAGCGGGGCGTTTAGGGTGTAGACCGGCTCTGGTAAGCCGATACTGCCGCCGGTGATCGAGCCGGTCAGGGCGGTCGCATCGCGGATCACCAGGACATCGCGATCCTGGTAGGTCGAGATCGAGGTCAGGCCCAGGGCGCCGAAATCGTACTGGATCGTCAGGTCGGCAAGCAGCAGCTCGTCCTCGAACTTCTCCTGAAGCTGGGTGAACTGCTCGAGATCGCCCAGCGTCACCGCCGGGCGGGTCGTCGTGTAGGGATTGGCCAGGATGTTGAAGAGATCGACGCGGTTGAAGCCGTCCACGTCGATCTTCTGGTACAGCACACGCGGGGTGATGCTGAGTTGGTCGGTGGGCTGGATCAGCAGGGCGGCGCGGACGCCGGCGCGGGTCCCGCCATTCACGTCCTGGTCGACCCAGCCGCCGGGCTGAACCGCATCAATGAAGCCTGCATAGTCGGTCGCGTAGCCAACGATGCGCAGGGCGACCTTGTCGCTGAACGGCATATTGACCATGGCCTTGATCTCGGCGCCGGTCTGGCCGTCCTTGACCCCGCTCAACGTGGCTTCGACCGCGCCCTCCAGTCCGGCGGTGGTCGGCTGGTTGGTGATGTAGCGGACGGTCCCGGACAACGATCCTGAGCCGTAGAGCGTCCCCTGTGGGCCGCGCAGCACCTCGACCCGGTTGAGGTCGAAGAGGTCGATGTCGGGGGTGAAAAGCGAGAGCGAGATCACCGACTCGTCGAGATAGACCCCGACCTGTTCCTTCACGCCGGGCTGGTCACGAACGATCTGGCCGGCGGAGATGCCGCGGATCGCGACCTGGCTTTGGCCTGGGCCCAGGTTCTGGACCGTGAAGTTGGCGATGTTTCGCGAGAGCTCCTCGATATTGGTCGCGCCGCGCTCGCGCATCTTGGTCTCGCTGAGCGCGTTGATCGAGAACGGCACGTCGATCAGCGCCTCGTCGCGCTTACGCGCCGTGACGAGGAGTTCTTCGACAGTGGATTGCGCCAGGGCCTGGCCGGCCGGCAGCGCCATGATGAGAGCAAGCAGACTCACTTGAGCCGCGGAGCCGCGGTGATACGCCATGATGTCCTCCCTCTGACCCCATTGCTCGGCGATCTCTGGCGAGGCGCACGGCATGGGTGTTCTGAGAGGAAGGGTAATCCCTTGGCGCCAGTCGCTGTCTAGCGCCGTTGTCGTGCCGGAAAATGCAGCCTGAACAATGGTCTAGCTAGATTTTTAGGGCGGGCGATCACGCAAACCCTTAGCTGGGGCGGTTTAGCGGCGATTGGTGGTCGCATCGCGTGGGCCATTGCGCCTGTGGCGCCGATCGCACAGTGGGCGGAGCATCGACACGCGCAGGCCCGACAGGTCCTGCGCGGTCTGATTTCGTAGGGGTTTTAGCCGAGGTCGAGTTTGCTGACGTCAACGCCGCCGGCCACCACCTTGACCTGCAACAGGCGCATTTCGCCGCCCGTGAAGCTGAGGTCCTGAACCGGGATTTCACCATCGCGCCGGATGTTGGATGCATCGCGGAGCGTGAGGCGCAACGTCATGGCCTCTCTTTCGACCCCGGCCAGCAGAGCAGCTTCGATTTCGCCGCAGAACTTGGTGGCCAGCGAGCCGCGGGGCGGGACGGGGCGGCGGACGGGTGTCTCGGGGTTCATTACGAAGGCTCCGGTTAGATGAGCCGAACCACGGGACCCCCGCGCCTAGGCTGGTGGGTGGGTGCTATGCGGAAGCGAAGAAGCCGTGCTCGCCAGTGACCCGCACTTGGCATGGCCGGCCTGCGTCCTGCGCAGCGCGAGCGCGCTTGTTCGCGGCGGCCTTGGCTTCTTCCTTGTCGATGGTGTGGTCGAAATACTCGCCGCCGTGTTCAACGGCCCAACGGCCGTCGTGGCGCGCCACGGTGAAAATGGAACGATCGGCTGAATCTCTAATGGCCATGCGGATAACTCCTTCTGTCCACGCCGGCGCGTCGTCGGGCGCGACGGCGGCAAAGTCCCACGCCGCAGGGCGCGCGCGGATGCGCGACTCCTGGAGCGTCGGGGCGAATGTCGTTTATCTATAGGTAATACGCGAAGAAGTCTGCGTATTTCGGCCAAGCGACGTTCGATCTCGTCGGCTGAGAGGAAAATCTCGCTGAATCCACGACTGGTCGTGGGCTCGAATTCATGTGTTGATTTGCGTGTTGAAATCCTGCGGATCAGCTCATTTTGATTTGGCTCATATCGACGAAAACTGATCCGCAGTTACTGAAGATTATTCGCGATGTCTTGGTTTCAGGCCGCGAGTTGCTCTTCCACCTGGCCTAGCCGTTCCTTGCCGAAGAAGATCTCGTCCCCGACGAAGAAGGTGGGGATTCCGAACGCGCCCCGTGCGGCGGCGGCCTCGGTGTTGGCGATGAGCTCGGCCTTCACCTCGGGGTCTTGGGTAGCGTCCAGGAGGGCGCGAGCGTCGAGCCCGGCCTCGGTCAGCACGTCGGCCACCACGGCGGGGTCATCCATTTTCAGGCCCCGTTCCCACATTCCCGCGAAAACCGCGCGGGTATAAGCGCCTTCGACCCCCATGCGGCGGGCGGCGATCAGGCCGCGCATGATCAGCAGGGTGTTGATCGGGAAGTGGGGGTTGTGCCGGTACTGGCTCAGGCCGTGCTTCTCGATGAACCGGCGGGTTTCGAGCGCCTCATAGGCCAGTTTTCCCTTTATCTCGCCAAAAGCCGTCATGGGCGCCTGATTGCCGGTGAGCTTGAAGATGCCGCCCAGCAGGCAAGGGGTTACCTTGATGTCGGCGTCGGTGCGCCGGGCGATGTCCGGCAGGATGCAGTGGGCGAGATAGGCGTTGGGGCTCGCGAAATCGAAGATGAACTCGACAGTCTTTCCCATGGGATTCTTCCTCACCAGCTTTCCGACCAAGGGCGCAAATCGAGTTCGTGCGTCCAGGCCGAGCGTTGTTGTTTGTGGAGCCAGACGTAGTTGCTGGCGATTTCCTCAGGCTTGAGGATGTCGTCGCGATCGACCCGCTCTTGGCGGTCGGGAATGTTGGTGCGGGCGAAGACGCCATCGATCGCGCCGTCGACCACTACATGGGCCACATGGATGCCGCGCGGGCCTAGTTCCTTGGCGGCCGACTGGGCGACAGCCCTCAGCGCCTGCTTGGCGGCGGAGAAGGCCGAGAAACCCTGCCGGCCGCGCAGTGAGGCCGAGGCGCCGGTGAACAGGATCGTGCCCTGGCCCCGGGGCAGCATCACTCGGGCTGCTTCGCGACCTGTCAGGAAGCCCGCGAAGCAGGCCATTTCCCAGACCTTCTGGAAGACCCGGCTGGTCGTCTCGGTCAGCTCGAAGCGGACATTGGCTCCGATGTTGAAGACCACCACCTCCAGCGGCCCGACCTCACGCTCAATGCGGTCGAACAGGGCGATCATTTCGTCCTCGGAGCGGGCGTCGACGCCATAGGCGTGAGCCTTGCCTCCATCGTCGCGGATCGACTGGGCCAGTTCTTCGAGTTGGCCGATATTGCGGGCTCGGCGCGTGATGCAGACCTCGAGCCCCTCCTTGCCGAAGGCGCGGGCTATCGCCCCGCCGACCCCGTCTCCGGCTCCGACCACCAGACAGACGCCCATGGCTCATCTCCCGTCAGTTTATTTTCTGGACGGACGATGGTATCGAATCTGGACCCGGTCAACAGGGGGTGAGCGAGGTACGCGATGAAGTGGGAAGATTTGGCGCAGGAGCCGTGCTCAGTGGCGCGTTCGGTCGCGGTCATTGGTGATCGCTGGACCCTGATGATCCTGCGCGATTGCTTTCTGGGCGTGCGCCGTTTCGAAGCTTTTCAGGAACGGCTGGGGATCTCGCGCACCATCATCGCCGACCGCCTGAAGCATCTGACGGAGGAGGGCGTACTGAGGCGCGTGGCCTATCAGGAGCACCCGGTCCGCCATGAGTACCGGCTGACCGACAAGGGCCTGGACCTGCATCCGGTGGTCATGGCCATCGTGCACTGGGGCGACCGCCACTATGCGGGCGAGGCGGGGCCGCCGCTGCTGCACCGGCACAAGACCTGTGGCTGCGATTTCCATCCGGTGCAGACCTGCTCGGAATGCGGCGAGCCGGTGGACGCCCGGGCGGTCGAGACGCGCCCGGGCCTCTAGGGCGCTTCAGTCCATCAACTGCTGCGTCAGATAGGTGTATTCCAGCGCCTGACGCTTGGCTGTCTCGTTGAGATTGGCCGCTGCGGCGTGACCGCCGTCGATGTTCTCATAATAGAGGTAGTCGTAGCCCAGTTCCTTCAGGCGGGCGGCGGCCTTGCGGGCGTGGGCGGGATGGACCCGGTCGTCCTTAGTGGAGGTCTCCAGGAACACGCGTGGGTAGGGCTTGCCCTTGGCGAGCTTCTGATAGGGCGAATAAGTGTCGATCACCGCTCGCTCGGCCGGATTGGCAGGATCGCCGTATTCGCCGACCCATGACGCGCCGGCGCCGATGTGGGTGTAGCCGATCATGTCGAACAGCGGCACCTGGATAACCACGGCGTTGTAGAGCTCCGGCCGCTGGGTCAGGGCGACGCCCATCAGCAGCCCGCCGTTCGAACCTCCCATGATGCCGAGCTTCTTGGGATTGGTGACCTTACGGGCGATCAGGTCCTCAGAGACGGCGAAGAAGTCGTCATAGACCCGTTGGCGATTGAGCTTCAGGCCGGCCTCGTGCCAGCGCGGCCCGAACTCCCCACCGCCCCGGATGTTAGCGATGGCGTAGACGCCGCCGCGTTCGAGCCACAGCTTGCCGACGCTGGCGGCGTAGCCGGGGGTCTGGGACACTTGAAAACCGCCATAGGCGTAAAGCAGGGTCGGCGCCGAACCATCCAGTTTCAGATCCTTTGGCCGCGCTAAGAAGTAGGGGACTTTGGTTCCGTCCTTGGAGGTCGCCCAGTGCTGCTCGACGACGTGCTTGGATGCGTCGAACCGGGCCGGCATGGTCCGCAGGGTGTCGGACTTGCCGGACGCCGCGTCCGCCAGGACCTGAGTCGAAGGGGTGAGGAACCCGGCGATGTGCAAGATCAGGCTGTCATCGTGGTCCGAGGCTGATGCGATCCCGACCGAGATGTCCTTCGGCAGGTCGAGCTGGGTCGAGGTCCAGCCCTTGGGGCCGTGCTGGAAACTGAGGATGCCGCCCTTCACGTTGTCATACAGCGCCACTACCAACCGGTTGCGGGTGGTCGCGACCTGTTCCACCGCCTGACTGGCGGTCGGGCGCAGAACCAGCGCCGGCCTCACCGAGGCGGCGTCGGTTTTCAGGCCCGCCAGATCCATCGCCAGCAGGTCGCCGGACTTGCCGTCGGCCGCGGCCCAATCCTCCTCCAGGGTGAGTATCATCTGACCGTCGATTAGGCCCTGGACCGAGGACCGCAATGGCAGCGGCAGCTTGGTCGCGCCAGCCGGGCCGATCAGGTGATGCTCGGCGTTGAAGGTGTCGAGCGGTCGGTGGGCGATCAGCGCCTGCAGCTTGCCGTCGGCGTCGCGCAGGGCGATCGGCGAGACGCCGTATCCGCCGTCGTCAGCCTTGCCGCGGAAGACTTCATGGGCGTCCGACAAGGGTTGGCCGCGCTTCAGCAGCTTGATCACATAGGGATAGCCGGAGGTCGTGACCTCGCCCTTGGTCCACTCGGTGGCGACGGCCAGGGTGTCGGCGTCGACCCAGGCGAAGCGATGCTTGCCCTCGGGTAGCAGGAATCCGCCCTTGAGGAACTGGCCGGTCTGCATGTCGAACTCGCGGACCTCGACGGCGTCCTTGCCGCCATCCGACAGAGAGACCAGGCAATAGCGGTCGTCCGGCGCTAGGCAATCGGCGCCTTTCCAGACCCAGTTCTTGCCCTCGGCCTTGGCCAGGGCGTCGATGTCCAAGATGGTGCGCCACTCGGGCTGGCCGGTGCGGTAGCTTGCGAGCGTGGTGGATCGTAGGACGCCGCGTACGTGCTGGGCGTCCTGCCAGAAGTTGCGCAGGGTCTGGTCGCCCGTGAAGCCGACGGCTGTGATCCGGTCTTTGGCCGTGGCGATCGCCAGCGCGTCCGCATAGAGCCCGGCATAGCGCGGGTCGTTCTGCAATTGCGGCAGGGAGCGGTCGTTCTCGGCCGTGGCGAAGGCCATGGCGCGGGGACCTTCGATCTCCTCCATGTAGACATACGGATCGTTCGAATCGGGCAGGGCGGCGGCGGGGAATGCGGTCATGCCGCTCAACATGGCGCCGATGGCCAATTTTCCAAGGAACGGGACGCGCATGAAGAGACTGCCTGGGGACTGTTTCACCAGGTTCGGGTTCTGACAGGGCCGGCTTGGGCGCGCAAATCGAGAGCGGTGAAGCAAGCCTGGACGCGTCCCGATGGCGCAGTCCGGCGTCCAGATATTCCGAAATGGCGAAGCTGAACCTGCAGTCTAGTTCGCTGACCGGGAATCCGTCATGGTCCCGCGCCATGACAAACGAACCCTTTTTCAAACGGGACGGTCAATATTTCGTCCCAACCTCCGCCTGCCGTGGTCCCTGGAATCCGAAATCCCTGCATGGCCGGGTAATTATCGGCCTTCTGGGCTTCGAACTTGAACAGCGACATGGTGATCCGGAATTTCTGCCGGCGCGCCTGACGGTCGATATGTACAAGCTGCCCGGCTTCGATCCGATCGAGATCACGACCAAGGTCGTCCGTGAGGGCAACCGCATCCGGGTCGTCGACGCCGAGTTCATTTCCGGCGGCGTCAGCATGGGACGAGCCACCTGCCAGTTCCTGAAGCGCACCGAGAACCCCGAGGGCGTGATCTGGAAGCCGCTGGCCTGGGACGTTCCGAAGCCCGCCGATATCGAGCCTCCGCCCGAGCGTCCGATGGGCGGCATGTGGGCGACCCGCCAGATCAGCGGCGGCTTCGCCTCGAGCGAGCAACGCCGGATTTGGATGAGCGAAGTGCGTGAAGTGGTAGAAGGCACGCCGCTGACCCCGTTCCAGCGCGCCGCCGTCGCCTGCGACTTCGCCAGCCCCGCCGCCCACGTCAGCGACCAGGGCCTGGGCTACATCAACTCCGACGTGACCCTCTATCTGCACCGTCTGCCGGCCACCGAATGGATCGGCTTCGAGACCACCTATCACGACGCCGACGACGGCGTGGCGGTCGGCGAATGCCGGCTCTATGACGAGCAAGGTCCGATCGGCCTGGCGAGTTGCGCGGCCTTAGCCCAGCGGCGCCTGCCGCCTCCGCCGCCGCCTAAACCTGCGAGCTGAGCAATGACTGACCATCTGCTGTTCGTCACCCACTCCGAGGTGGTGATCGATCCGGATCAACCGATCCCGGATTGGCCGCTGTCAGAGGTGGGGCGGGCGCGGATGGTCCAGTTCGCCGAGGCGCTGGCCACGGGCGACATGCCCGTGGCGGGCGTCTGGTCGAGCGACGAGCGCAAGGCCCGCGACAGCGCCGCGATCATCGCCGGGCGCCTGGGGCTGGAGCCCCGTATCGAGCACGGCCTCCACGAGAACGACCGCAGCGCCACCGGCTATATCGCGCCGCCGGAGTTCTGGGAGGTGGTGGCCCAGTTCTTCGGCCGCCCGGACGAGAGCGTCCGGGGATGGGAGACCGCCAGGGCCGCCCAAGCTCGGATTGTTCAATCTGTTGAGCAGGTGTTGGCGGCCGAGACTGCGCCCGGCCTCATCGTCGTCGTCTCCCATGGCGGCGTGGGGCAATTGCTGACGGCGCACTTGCAGGGCGTGGAAATTGGCCAGGAAGACCGCCCAGGCAATCCTGGCGGTGGATGTTGGATCGCCATTGGTCGCCAAGATCTCAGGCTCGCCGGCGCGTGGCAGGATATTGAGGCCTACGAACCCGTTTCGTCCCCACCTTAAGTCGAGCGCGACCCGAGGCGTTGTTCCCCGCTAGGATGGGCTCCATGTCCGACACGCCACCGGTTCTGAAAATTGTATCCCTGACGAAGTCGGTCCCCGGCGGCCGGGTCCTGTTCGAGAACCTGAACCTTGAACTTCAGGCCGGCGAGTTCGTGGCGATCATGGGCGAATCCGGCGTCGGAAAATCGACGTTTCTCAATCTCATCGCCGGACTCGATCAGGCCGACGCCGGAGCCATCGCTATCGACGGCGTCGATCTGGCGGGCCTGAATGATGATGCTCGGACCTTGCTTCGGCGCGATCGGATCGGGTTCGTATTCCAGGCCTTTCACATCCTGCCGCATCTCACCTTGGGCCAGAACGTGGCCTTGCCGCTGGTGCTGCAACAGGCGCCCGGCGAAGGGGCGCTGACCAAGGCGCGAGCGATGATGGAGGCTGTGGGGCTCGGCGGGCGGGCCGAGGACTATCCGCGTCAGCTTTCTGGCGGTGAACTGCAGCGGGTGGCCATCGCGCGGGCGTTGGTGCATCGACCAGGCCTGCTGCTCGCCGACGAGCCGACCGGCAATCTGGATCCTGAAACTGCAACCCGGGTTCTGGCGGTCTTCGCCGATCAGGTCCGGCGCTCGGGTGCGGCGGCGGTGCTGGTTACTCACTCAGAGGTCGCCGCTGCGGTGGCCGACCGCACCCTGACCCTGGCGCGTTCGGGCCTGGTGGAGCGCCATGGCCGCTAAGGGAGCCGGCCTCGCCGCGCGATGGATGATCCTGGGCGAGTGGCGGGCCCATCCGATGCGGGTGGTGACGGCCGGCGTGGCCATCGCCATCGGGGTCGCACTGGGCCTAGCCGTCCATCTGGTCAACGCCTCGGCGCTCAGCGAATTTTCGCGGGCGGTCAGCACGGTCAATGGCGACGCCGAACTGCAGGTCAGGTCCGCCGCCCCCGCCGGTTTTGACGAGCAGCTCTATCCGCGCCTGGCCCGGTTGCCCGGCGTGAGCGCGGCCAGCCCGGTCATCGAGTTGAAGGCTACGACCGGACGTGCTGACGAGCAGATCACTGTGCTCGGCCTGGATGTCCTGCGCGCCGCGGCCGTGACGCCCAGCCTGCTTGGTCGCCCGGTGGCGGCGGAGGGTGAGGGAGCGCATGGCCCGACAAACGACGCGCCGTTCGACGAGGATGCGATTTTCCTGTCGGAGGGCGCGCTCGAGGGTAGGGCGGTCGGGCAGCTGATCGTCCTGACGGCGGGCGGGCGCACGGCGACGTTCAGGATTTCGGGCGTCGCCTCGGGCATCGGCGAGGGACGGAAGGTGGCGGTCCTCGACATCGCCGCGGCGCAGTGGCGGCTGGGCGAGATCGGCCGGCTGCAAAGGATTGATCTGAAACTGGCCGAGGGCGCCGACGAGACCCGGATGAGGGCGGTTATCGCAGCGGCGCTTCCCGCCGACGCCCAGCTGGTGACGCGCGATAGCGAGGCCCGTCGCAGCGATAGCCTGAGCCGGGCCTATCGGGTCAATCTCGACATGTTGGCCTTGATGGCGCTCCTGACCGGCGGCTTCCTGGTCTATTCGGCGCAGTCGCTGTCGGTCGCGCGGCGGCGTCCTCAGTTCGCGTTGCTCCGGGTGCTTGGCGTGCGTCGCAACGCGCTGCTGGCGCAGGTCCTGGTCGAAGGGATCAGTGTCGGTCTGGTGGGCGGACTGGCTGGCCTGGCCCTGGGCTTCGGACTGGCGAGCGGCGCACTGCACCTGCTCGGCGGCGACCTCGGCGGCGGTTATTTCGGCGACACCCGTCCCGAACTGGTGTTTTCGCCGCTCGCCGGATTGGTGTTCCTGGTGCTTGGCCTGATGACCTCGATCGTTGGGAGTCTGGCCCCGGCGCGAGAGGCCGCTCGGGCTCAGCCCGCCGTCGCACTGAAGAATGCTGGCGATGCGGTCGATCCACGAATATCGCCACCGATCTGGCCGGCGCTGGCCTTGTTGGTCGCCGGCGGAGCGGCGGCGCTTGCCCCGGCCGTCGGCGGCATCCCGCTGCTCGGCTACGCGTCCATGGCGCTGTTGCTGGCGGGCGGGGTGGCGGCCATGCCATGGATCGCCCGAACGTTGTTGGGACCCGTACAACATCTCAGCCTGAGGTGGGCGGCGGTGGACCTGGCGTTCAAACGGCTATGGGGCGCGCCGTCGCAGGCGGCCGTCGCTCTTTGCGGCATTGTCGCCAGCACCAGCTTGATGGTCGCCATGGCGGTGATGGTCTCCAGCTTCCGCGGATCGGTCGACGATTGGCTGCAACAGCTCTTGCCGGCCGATCTCTATATGCGCGTCGATGGCGCGGGCGCTGGCGGCGGCTTCGATCCCAAGGCGCAGGCCGCATTGGCCGCCACGCCGGGGGTGGCGACGATCATCTTCCAGAAGACCACCAGTTTGATGCTGGCCGCCGATCAACCGCCGCTGGCCATTGTGGTTCGCCCGATGAGGGGCCCGGAGGCCGCCAATCCTCCCCCGGTCATCGGCCGCGAGTTGGCACCGCCATCGGGGCAGACGCCGGTATGGGTTTCCGAGCCTGCGGCATGGCTCTACGGCTGGAAGCCCGGCCAGCAGATCGTGCTGCCCATCGCCGGCGCGCAGCCCTTCTTCGTGGTTGGCGTCTGGCGCGACTATTCGCGTCAGCATGGCGCGGTGACGCTCGACGCTCGCGACTACACACGGCTGACAGGAGACTATTGGCGAACAGAGGCCTCGGTCGATGTCGCCGAAGGCCGCTCACCCAATCAGGTCATGGAGGCTCTCCGCGCCAAGCTTCCGGCCGATGTCGCGCCGCGCGTGACCTTCGCCGAACCTGCAACGCTGCGAGCCTTCGCCCTTCGGATTTTCGACCGGAGCTTTGCGGTGACCTATGGCCTGGAGGCTATCGCTATCCTGGTCGGGCTGGCGGGCGTCGCCGCAACCGTGTCTGCCCAGACCCTGGCGCGGACCAAGGAGTTCGGCATGTTGCGTCATCTGGGCGTCACCCAGCGGCAGATCGTCGCCATGCTGGTCACCGAGGGCGCGCTGCTGGGCGCGGTTGGCGTGGTGGCTGGGATTGGACTGGGACTGATCATGAGCCAGGTGCTGATCCATGTGGTCAATCCGCAGTCGTTCCACTGGACGATGGAGACCAAGCTTCCTTGGGCCCTTCTGGCCGGCGTCGCCTTCGCCCTGGTGGCGTCGGCCGCTGGGACCGCCCTGCTGGCTGGCCGGCGCGCGCTGTCGGCTGACGCCGTCCGCGCGGTGCGGGAGGATTGGTGATGGCGCGGTTTCTGGCCCTGCTGGCGGCGATGCTGGTCCTGGCGAGCCCGGCGGCCACGCAGCCAAAGTCGGCTGTGCGGCTGCCCGTCTTTCCTGCGGTCGAACCGGGGGCGCCGTTGCGGTTCCCAGCGGACCACGGCGCGCACCCGGACTTCAGGACCGAGTGGTGGTACGTCACCGGCTGGCTCGACGCGGGCGACGGCCAGCAGATCGGCTTCCAGGTGACCTTCTTCCGATCGCGCCCGTCGATCGATCAGCGCAATCCGAGCGCGTTTGCGCCCAAGCAGATTCTGTTCGCCCATGCGGCGCTTTCGGACCCCAAGCTTGGCAAGTTGCTGCACGACCAGCGGGCGGCGAGGGCGGGTTTTGGATTGGCCGAGGCCGCGACCGGCGACGCCGATATTGTAATCGACGACTGGCGCTTTCATCAAACTGCCGATGGTCGCTTCAAGGCCAAGGCGGGCGGCAAGGCCTTCATGCTCGACCTGAACTTCGCGCCGACCCAGCCGATCCTGCTGCAGGGGGAGGGCGGATATAGTCGCAAAGGACCCAGACCCAGCCAGGCCAGCCACTATTACAGCATCCCGCAGCTCCAGGTTTCGGGGACTGTGACGCGAAACGGGAAAGCGGTTCCCGTGAAGGGTTCGGCGTGGCTGGACCGCGAATGGTCCTCGACCTTGCTGGATCCCAAGGCAGTCGGCTGGGATTGGGTCGGGCTCAATCTGGATGATGGCGGGGCCTTGATGGCGTTCCAGGTGCGCGACGCCGCGGGCCAGCCCTTGTGGGCCGGAGGCTCGCTGCGCGGTCCAGATGGAACCGTCACGCGTTTCACGCCGGGCATGGTGCGCTTTGGCGCCGAGCGCATCTGGCGTTCGCCTCGCACGGGGGGGCGATACCCCGTCGAACGCTCGCTCACCATCGCCCTGCCGCAGGGCGAGCGGCGCTGGAATTTGAAGCCGTTGTTTGACGACCAGGAACTCGACAGTCGCGCCGCGGGCGGCCCCATCTATTGGGAGGGGGCGGTGTCGACCGATGGCGGGCGCGGCTATCTGGAGCTGACTGGTTATGTCAGCCCCATGAAGCTCTAGGCGGCGGCCCACGCATCCGCGACGGCCAGGAATTCTCTGGCGAGGCGCGGCTCGCCGAGTTGGTGCAGCAGCAATCCGGTCGAGACCCGTTCGATGAAGCCCCATTGCCAGATGGGCTCGGGGTCCACGCCGGTCAGGCGGGCGAGCAGCTCGCAACGGCGCCGCCCGAGTTCGAGCGGATTCCCGGCCAGGAGTTTCTCGCCCCACTCCCGCATGGGGATCGCCAGGTCGTAGGCGCGCTCGACGAAGAGGCTGTCCGGGTCGATGAACTTGAAACAGGCCTCGTCGCCGGGAACGGCCAGGGTATTGGCGGCATGGGCGTCGCCGTGGGCCAGCACGCAGGTGTCTGGATCGAAGGCTTCGCGGCGCAAATCCGCGAAATGGTAGGCCACATCGACCGCCCGCTGCGAGCAAACGCCGGCGAAGTCGCGCCACAGCCCGGCTATGAACGTCGCCAGACTGTCGGCCTTCTCGGCCCCAGTCATGAACCCGCCTCCGTCCGGACTGGCCGACCAAGTTTCACGCAAGGTCGCGCAAATCGCCTCGATCTGGGCGCTCACGGGTAGGCCCAGTTCGCTGAGTTGCGGGCCGAGCTTTTCCATCAGGATCGCATTGCGGTCTGGATCGTGGCGGAGCACCGTCACGTAGCCCCGGCCGCCGAAGGCCAGCAGCGCGCGGACCTGATCGTTCCCAGGCGTGAGCCCGGGCATCATCGCCTTCAGCACGACCTCCTGGCGGTCGCGAGTACGGCAGGACACCACCAGAGCATCCGTGCCGCCGGTGAGTACGCCGATGGTCTCCAGATCCCACTCGCGCGCCAGGCTGGCGGCCACGGCGGGCAGGTCGTCGACCCAGCGCCGGCCTTCCTCGCCGCGAAGCAAGGCCCGCGCCCGCACGATCTCCGGAACCTGGAGTTCGCGCACGCCGCTAGCGCAGGTCCGGCTGGACCAGGATCTTCACGTGAGCTTCGGGGTCGCCAAGGTCCTTGAAGGCCTGGGCCACGCCGTCGAGACCGACCGCGCCGGTGACGACGCCGCTGACGTCAATGACGCCCTGGGCGATGTTGTGCAGGGTCTCGGCGAACTCCTCGGGCGTGTAGCCAAACACGAAGGTGAGCTCGATCTCCTTGGTGATGGCGATCGCCGGCTCGATCCGGTCGGTTTCCATGCAGACGCCCGCCACGACGATCTGCGCGCCGGCGGGGGAGGCCTCGATCAGGCTCTGAACCACGCCGGGCGAGCCGACGCACTCGAACACGACCGGACGGCCGAACGAACCGCCCATCATGCGGACCATGTTCTGCGCCGCGCGAGCCGTGGGAACCCCAAAGCCTTCCCAGCGGGTGTGGGGGCTCTCGACCGCTGGGTCGATGACCACGTCTGCGCCAAGCATTTCGGCCGCCGCGCGGCGACGCGGGGAGTAGTCGGCCGCGATCACCGGCCCATGTCCCTTGGCCTTCAACCCGGCGATGACGGCCAGACCAACCGGCCCGCAGCCGACCACGAGGGCGACACTGTTAGGGTCGAGCCTGGCCTTGGCCACCGCGTGCGCGCCGACGGCGAACGGCTCGGTCAGGGCGGCCTTGTCGGTCGGCAAGCCGTTGGGGACTTCCAGCAGCAGAGCTTCGGACAAGATCATCTGTTCGGCGAAGCCGCCGGGCAAGTTGTTGGAAAAGCCGAGCATCTCGACGCCGCCAGCCGGGGTCAGGGTGGCGGGGATCGAGACGATACGTGCGCCGGCCTTCAAGGTCTTGAGCGTGCCTGGACCGTGATCCAGGATTTCGGCGCAGAACTCGTGACCGAATACGGTGTCGGCGGTGGGATCGAAGCCATTGGTCATGCCGCCGTTGGCGCGGCTGGTCAGGTCGATCATGTGCTCCATGTGATGCAGGGCGTGGAGGTCGGACCCGCAGATGCCGCAGGCGAGCGTTCGGACGAGGACCTGGCCTTGATCCGGCTTCAGATCGGCGATTTCGTCACAGACCAACTGCTTGTCGCGCCGGATGACCGCCCGCATTGCTCTCTCCCGTCCTTGATCGCCCACCTTGCCGGGGCTTGGCATATCCCCTAACCCTCCCGGCTCGGAATCGTAAGTGCGTGGGAGACGCGCAATGAGCCTCGCCTTTCTTTTTCCCGGTCAGGGCAGCCAAGCTGTCGGCATGGGCGCCGACCTCGCAGAGGCCTTCGCCTCAGCCAGGGAAGTGTTCCAGGAAGTCGACGACGCCTTGGGCCAAAAGCTGTTCGCGCTGATGCGCGAGGGGCCGGAAGATCAACTAACCCTGACCGAGAACGCTCAGCCCGCCCTGATGGCTGTTTCGCTGGCGGTCACCCGGACCCTGGAGAAGGAGTTCGGCGTCGGGATTGAGCGAGCCGCGTTCGTCGCGGGCCACTCGCTGGGTGAATATTCGGCGCTGGCCGCCTCTGGCGCGATCAGCCTGGCCGACACCGCCCGGCTGCTGAAGCTGCGCGGCCAGGCCATGCAGCGGGCCGTTCCGGTCGGCGCCGGGGCCATGGCCTCGCTGATCGGACCCAAGACGGACGTGGCCCTGGCCGAGGCCGCGGCGGAAGCTGGTTCGGCCGCTGGCGTCTGCGTGGTCGCCAACGACAACAACAACGGAAATGTCGTGATCTCGGGGGACAAGGCCGCGGTCGATCTGGCCATCGAGAAGGCCAAGGAACTCGGCGCCCGCGCCATTCCGCTGAACGTCTCGGCGCCGTTCCACTGCCCGCTGATGCAACCGGCCGCCGACGAGATGGCGCAGGCGCTGGCCAGCGCCACCATCCTGGCCCCGCGGGCGCCCCTGGTCGCCAACGTCACGGCGCGTCCGACCCTCGATCCGGAAGAGATCCGCCGTCTGCTGGTCGAACAGGTCACTGGCCGCGTCCGGTGGCGCGAGAGCATGATCTGGCTGGCGGGCGAGGGCGGGGTGACCCGCTTCGCCGAAGCCGGCGCCGGCAAGGTGCTATCGGGGATGGCCAAGCGCATCGCCCCGGACGCCGAGGCCACGCCGCTGAACACGCCTGCTGACCTCGAAGCCTTTGCGAAGGGACTCTGAGATGTTCGATCTGACCGGAAAGACGGCCCTGGTCACCGGGGCGACCGGCGGCATCGGCGGCGAAATCGCCAAGGCGATGCACGCGGCCGGCGCCCATGTCGTCCTGTCAGGCACCCGTGAGGCGGCCTTGCAGGACCTGGCCCAGGTCCTGGGCGAGCGCACATCGGCGGTCGCGGCGAACCTTTCGGACGCCGAATCTGTGGATGGATTGATCGCTCGCGCCGAAGAAGCGGCCGGCGCCGGCCTCGATATTCTGGTCGCCAACGCCGGAATCACCCGCGACGGGTTGCTGATGCGGATGAAGGATGAGGACTGGGACGCGGTCCTGAAGGTCAATCTCGAGAGCTATTTCCGCCTCAGCCGCGCGGCGATGCGCGGCATGATGAAGCGTCGTTCCGGCCGAATCATCGGCATCACTTCGGTGGTCGGCGTGATGGGCAATCCGGGCCAAGCCAACTATGCGGCGTCGAAGGCGGGCATGATCGGCTTCTCGAAAGCCTTGGCTCAAGAGGTCGCAACACGCGGGATCACTGTAAATTGCGTGGCGCCGGGCTTTATCGAGAGCCCGATGACTGACGCGCTGAATGAGCAGCAGAAGGCGCAAATCCTAAGCACGATCCCGGCTGGCCGTCTCGGTTCAGGCGGTGACGTGGCCGCGGCATGCGTTTATCTGGCAAGTAATGAAGCTGGCTACATGACGGGACAAACCCTTCATGTGAACGGCGGCATGGCCATGATCTGAGCCCGCTGGCGTGGCCGTAGCGAACATGCTACGTCGCCGCCCGAACCGGCGAGGCGAAGGTCTCAACCTGTATGTTTGCAACGGTTGACATCCTGTCAGTCGTCGCAGATGGATTTAGAAACAAAGGGACTTAAGCGAATGTCCGACATCCTCGAGCGCGTGCGTAAGATCGTCATCGAACATCTCGACGCCGATCCTGAGAAGGTCACCGAGAAGGCGAGCTTCATCGACGACCTGGGCGCTGACAGCCTCGACAACGTCGAACTGGTTATGGCCTTCGAAGAAGAATTCGATATCGAAATCCCCGACGACGCTGCGGAGCATATTCAAACCGTTGGCGACGCGGTGAAGTTCATCGGTGAGCGCCTGGGCGCCTAAGGCAACCCACGGAATTCATTGACTATTCGACCGCCGCGAAGCTCTTCGGAGTTCGCGGCGGTCTGCGTTTTGGAGGCCCCCACGCATGCGTCGCGTCGTCGTCACCGGTATCGGTCTACTCACCCCTCTCGGCCAAGGCGCCGAACTTAGCTGGCAAGCCATTTTGGCCGGCAAGTCGGGTGCGGGACGGATCACCACTTTCGACCCCACGGACTACGCCTGCCAGGTGGCCTGCGAGATTCCCCGCGTCGATGGACGCGGCGGCGGTGGCGCAGGCGTCCCGGGATCGTTCAACCCGGACGACACCATGGCCCCCAAGGACCAGCGCCGAGTCGACGATTTCATCCTCTATGCCATCGCCGCGGCTGACGAGGCCGTGAAGGATTCTGGTTGGGTTCCCGAGTCCGACGAGGACAAGGAGCGCACCGGGGTCATTATCGGATCGGGAATTGGCGGCCTGGCCACCATCGAGAAGACCTCGATCGAGCTCTACGAGAAGGGCCCCCGCCGGGTCAGCCCGTTTTTCATTCCCTCGGCCCTGATCAACCTCGCCTCGGGCCAGGTCTCGATCCGCCACGGGTTCAAGGGGCCGAACCACTCGGTGGTGACGGCTTGCGCGACCGGTGCTCACGCCATCGGCGACGCCGCGCGGATGATCAAGTACGGCGACGCCGACGTCATGGTGGCGGGCGGCGCAGAGGCGGCGATCTGCCCCGTGGGCGTCGCAGGCTTCATTGCCTGCCGGGCGATGTCGACCGGCTTCAACGATGCTCCCGAAAAAGCCAGCCGCCCCTATGACAAGGACCGCGACGGGTTCGTGATGGGCGAGGGCGCGGGCGTCCTGGTCCTGGAAGAATACGAACACGCCAAGGCGCGTGGCGCGAAGATCTACGCCGAGGTGGCCGGCTATGGCCTGGCTGGCGACGCCTATCACATCACTGCTCCAGCCGAGGACGGCGACGGCGGGTTCCGCGCCATGAAGGCGGCGATCAAGGACGCCGGGATCGACCCGTCCGAGATCGACTACATCAACGCCCACGGCACCTCGACGCCGCTTGGCGACGAGATTGAACTGGGCGCCGTCACGCGCCTGCTGGGCGATGCGGCCAAGGGCATGACGATGTCGTCCACCAAGTCGGCGACCGGCCACCTGCTTGGCGCCGCCGGGGCCATCGAGTCGGCTTTCGCGGTGCTCGCCATCCGCGACCAGATCGCGCCGCCGACGATCAATCTCGACAACCCCTCGGTTGAAACCGAGATCGACCTGGTTCCGAACAAGGCCAAGCCGATGAAGATCGACATCGCGCTGTCCAACAGCTTCGGCTTCGGCGGCACCAACGCGTCCGTGGTCTTTAAGAAGGTCTCGTGAGCCGCAAACCTCGCAAAGCCAAAGGCAAGGGACGTCGGACCGCAGGTCTCTCGCCCATGCGCCGGTTTATCATCATGCTCGGCAGCGCCGCGGCGACGCTGGGCGTGGTCGTGGCCCTGGTCCTGGCCTGGGGGCTGTGGTCCTACCAAGGGCCCGGCCCGGCGACCGACGGCGGGGAGCCCCGCGTTGTCATGTTGCGCAAGGGGGCGGGCCTGACCGAGATCGCCTCGACCCTCGAACGCGATGGGGCGATCCGTTCAAAGGCGATGTTCGCCGCGGCCGCCCAGGTTACCGGCGCGGCCAAGTCGCTGAAAGCGGGTGAATACGAATTCAAGAGCCGCGCCTCGATGGCCAGCATCCTGCGCGACATTCGCGACGGCAAGATCGTGGTTCATCAGGTGACGATCCCCGAGGGCATGACCTCGCAGGCGGCGGTTGAATTGTTGATGGCGCGCCCGGACCTGACAGGCGACGTGGCCGCACCTCCTGAAGGGGCGATCCTGCCGGAAACATATCAGTACGAGCGCGGCGAAGACCGCGCCGCCGTGCTGAAGCGGATGATGGACGCCCGCGACGAACTGCTCGTGCTGCTCTGGGACAAGCGCCAGCCCGGCCTGCCGATCACCACGCCGCAGGAGGCCGTGACCCTGGCCTCGATCGTCGAGAAGGAAACCGGCATCGCCAGTGAACGGCCGCAGGTCGCCTCGGTGTTCGTGAACCGCCTACGCGCCGGCATGCGGCTGGAGAGCGATCCGACGATCATCTACGGCCTGACCGGCGGCAAGCCGCTGGGCCGCGGTCTGCGAGCCTCGGAGCTGGCTGTCCCGAACCCGTACAACACCTATCAAATCGACCGGCTACCCCCGACGCCGATCGCCAATCCGGGCCGTGCGGCCTTGGCGGCGGTGCTCGATCCGCCCAAGAGCGACGCGCTGTTCTTTGTCGCCGACGGCACCGGCGGCCATGTCTTTGCTCCGACCTACGAAGAGCACCTGAAGAACGTCGCCAAGTGGCGCGCGATCGAGCGGGAACGCGAGGCCAAGGCGCTGCAGGACAAGGCCGCCGAGCTGAAGGCTGGGCGGTGAGCCATCGCCGGGTGTGACCGGCTTGCCCATTGGACGGGCGGAGAATTCTGATGCCGCTATCTGGAATGACGGGCTTTGGTCGGGCTGAAGGTTCGGCCGCCGAGTGGAGCTGGGCGGTCGAGGCGCGCTCAGTGAACGGGCGCAATCTGGAGATCCGCTTTCGCGGCCCTCCCGGTTTCGACCAGCTTGACCGCGCCGCACGTGACGGCGCGCAGAGCCGTTTCGCGCGCGGGCAGGTGAGCGTCGGCTTACAGGCCAAGAAGGCCGAGGCTGGCGTTCAGGTGCGGGTCAACCAGGAGCAACTGGACCGATATCTGGACCTTGGCGCGCCGTTGATCGCCGCCGGCCGGGCGGGGCCGCCGAGCCTCGACGGCCTGCTGGCCTTGCGCGGCGTACTGGAAGTCGTGGACATCGAGGATGATCCGGAGGCCCAGGCGAGGCTGGAGGCCGCGATGGCGCTCTCGGTCGGCGCGGCGTTGGACGCCTTGGCCGCTTCACGGCGCGAGGAGGGTCTGGCGTTGACCGCAGTGCTGGTGGCGCTGGTTGACCGGATCGAGATGCTGGTGGGCCGTGCCCACGCCCTGGCGGAGGGACAGCCGGCCGCGATCAAGGAGCGTTTCGAGCGCCGGATGGCCGAACTGATCGGCGAGGCCGCGCCCGCTGACAAGATCGTCACCGAGGCGGCCGCCATGGCTGTGAAGGCAGACGTCCGCGAGGAGTTGGATCGGCTGCGGGCCCACGTGGACGCTGCGCGCGGGCACATCGTCGGCGAGGGCCCGCAAGGACGCCGCCTGGACTTCCTGACCCAGGAGTTCATGCGCGAGGCCAACACCCTGTGTTCAAAGTCCGCGCTGAGCGCGATGACGACGGTCGGGCTGGACCTGAAGGCCACCATCGAACAGTTCCGCGAGCAAGTGCAGAACGTGGAGTAGTCACCGTTGGTGACAGTTCCCCTTGAAGGGGAGCATCTAAGTGCGACCGCTCCCAGGCCGGGAGCAACTGGAAGAGATTGATGACCGACGACCACGCCAAGCCTTGGGAAACCACCCGTCGCGGCCTTCTCCTGCTGGTCTCCAGCCCGGCCGGAGCGGGTAAGACTTCGCTTTCGCGGCGACTGGTTTCCGACCACGCCGACCTGACGCTGTCGATCTCCTGGACGACGCGGGCGCCACGGCCAGGCGAGGAGGAGGGCCGTGAGTACTTCTTCGTCGATCGGCCCGGCTTTGAGGCGATGATCGCCAAGGGCGGGTTCCTGGAGTGGGCCGAGGTGAACGGCAATCTCTACGGCACGCCGATGGCGGCCGTGATGTCCGCTCTCGATGAAGGCAAGGATGTCCTCTTCGACATCGACTGGCAGGGCGCCAAGCAGATCGCCGAGAAAGCGCCGGACGACAGCGTGCGGGTGTTTATCCTACCGCCGTCGTGGGAGGACCTTTCGCGCCGCCTGCATGCCCGCGCGCAGGACAGCGAAGAGGTGATCAACCAGCGTCTGGCGCTCGGCAAGGAAGAGATCGCCCACTGGCGGCTCTACGACTACGTCATCGTGAACAAGAATTTCGACCGAGCCTACGCCGATCTTGGCCATATCTATCGCTCGGAACGGATGAAGCCCGGCCGCAATTCCTGGCTGCCCGAGTTCGTGGACGGCCTGTTGGCGGAGTAGCCCGGCTCAAAATCAGCACGACCCTGGGGATAACAGCCGAAAACAACCAGAACTGAGTCGCTCAAGCCTTCGTGTTCTGTCTTTGTTCTAGTCATGGAGGTGCTCATGGCTAGACGCGACGGGCCGCCCTTGCTGGCGTGCGTTGGGATGGATCGGCATCTGGTGGCGCGTTGCGCTTCGCCCGGGTGCGAGCGAGCCACGCCATGCGATCCGACGATCTGGGTGGCGCAGGGGCTTGGCGGCCTGCCGCTGGGCGCGTTTTCCGAGCGATTGCGCTGCGTTTGCGGATCCCGCCGAGGACGGCTGCAAATTGAAAGCGGCCCGTTCCCGGATGTGCAAGCGGGCGGCGGTCTCTACGTCTTCCGATGAGGTGCGCAAACGAGCATCCAGCCAAGCTTGGACTGTTGCAGCGCCCGCATGCTGCTATCGTCCGGGCGAAGGGCGGAGAACAGATCAAATGCTCAAGCCGGCCAGGACGAAGGCGCTCTACGCAGGATCGTTTGATCCGGTGACGCGCGGGCATCTGGATATCATCAGCAAGGCTCTGATGACCTTCGACGCCGTGCATGTCGCCATCGGAACCAACGTCCGGAAAGCGCGGGCCTTCGGCGTGGCGGAGAGCCAGGCGCTTATCGCGCGCTCGATCATCGAATTCTGGCCTGAAGCGGCCGACGGAGAGGATCCGCAACCAGGCGCGACGCTGTTCGGCGGCGCGCTGGAGATCGGCGAGTTCACCAACCAAAGCCTCATCGGCTATGCCCGTAAGATCGGAGCCACGCACATCGCGCGGGGCCTTCGGGAGGCGAGCGATTTCAACGACGAGTTCAACCTCCACGGTGTGGCAGGGCGGATAGATCCGTCCATCCCAATGGTGCACTTCATCTGTGAGGCGCAGTACCTTCACGTATCGTCGAGCACCGCCAAGGAGTTGGCGGTCATGGGCGAACAGGTCGGCTGGTTGGTCATGCCGTGCGTGGAGGCGGCCTTCGAGGCGCGCCGCAGATAGGCATCCTGCGCGTGTTTAGATTGGCGTAAAAGGTTCAGGTTGTTAGGCTTCGGATTGGCGCAAGACCGCGCCAATCTGGAGCGCCTCATGGACATTCCTTGCGCGATCCTGATCACCGCCTTCTGCCTGCCGGATTCGAACTTCAGGCTTGAGGTGAAGTCGGGGCCAGACGGGGCTGTCGCCATCGTCACGTCCGGCGAAGTTCGCGCCAATATCCTGCTCTCCGACGATGACGGCGCGCCTCCGACCCAGATGGATAGGCAACTCTGCTATGGAGGAACCTGCGTCGATTATTCAGCGCGGCTTAGGGACGACGCCTCATCCATCGAACTGCTCATCGCGGCGGGCCGGGGACGGGAGCGGTTCATTCAACTTCGCGGTCCCCTTCAGCCAGTGACGGATTTCTCAGCTCAGATGAGCTACGTGGTCGACACCCGCGATGGCTGGGTGCGGATCCCCCTCAGCGAATTTCTGCCCGCAGTCGATACGCCGGTTGATGAGCCGCCGTGGCCCTATCGCTACTGACAGTCGTAGGGAGAAGAGATGCGATCACCGGTGAACGTGCTTGTTCTTCCGTTTCGGGGTACGCTGAAGGACGGATTTAGCTACGCGGTTTTTCGACGTTCGGATGGTGATGCAGCGTCTTGGCAAGCCGTCGCTGGCGGTGTCGAAGGTGGGGAAACTCCGCTGGAGGCGGCCCAGCGTGAGCTTGAGGAGGAGACAGGCCTGTCTCCCACTAGGCGATGGGTGGAACTGGATGCGCACGCCACCGTTCCCGCGCGTTTGTTTCGCGATTGGCCAAGTTGGGGGCCGGATGTGTACGTCGTTCGCGAACTGGCGTTCGGGGCCGAGGCGGCGATGGACGAGATCATTCGGTTGTCTGATGAACATGCCGACGTGCAGTGGCTGAGCTATTCCGATGCCCGCGAATTGCTCCGGTGGGACAGCAATCGCACCGCCCTGTGGGAACTGCACACGCGGCTTACCGACGGCGTGCTGGCGCCGGCCGGGTTGGACTGAGGGCGCAAATCCTGTAGGAGGCGCGCTTCACCACATCTGTGACGGCCTCTTTCGGGTTTCCGGCCGCCACTGACATCCGAGCCCGCTGCTGGAGAAATCCCATGGCGTGGCTCGCGCTTAGCATTGCCGTCGTAACCGAAATTATCTGGGCGTTGAGCCTGAAATGGGCCGGCGTGCAGGCGACCTGGCAATCAGCGACGGTCCCGATTGCGCTGAGCTTCGTGAACATGGGCCTGCTAGCCTTCGCCATGCGCGGTTTGCCGGCCAGCACCGCCTATGCGATCTGGACTGGGCTGGGCGCGGTCGGGGTGGGCGTCTGCGGCGCCTTGCTGTTCGGCGAGAAGCTGTCCATGGCCCAGATCGGCTTCATGGGCATGATCGTGCTGGGGGTCGTCGGTATGAAACTGGTCTCCCAGGCCTAAGAAATCGAAGGAAGTAGGCGCTCAATGTCGCGTTCGCAGGTCATCGTGCTCAATGGGGTGGGCAGCGTCGGAAAAAGTTCGACGGCGCGGGCGCTGCAGGAGATCGCCGCCCGCCCTTTCCTGCACGTAGCCATGGACACGTTTCTGGAGATGCTGCCGCCCAGCATGATGGGGCATCCCGACGGGCTATTGTTTGAGCCCGGGCTCGAAAATGGCCATCCATCCATCGCCATCCGGACCGGCCTGGTGCTGGACCGCGCCATGCAGGGCATGCGTCACGCGATCGCGGCGATGGCCGAGCAGGGTAATCACCTCGTCATTGACGAGGTGATGCTGGGACGGGGCGAAGCGCTGGCCTATCGCGAGCTGCTCTCTGGCCATGACTTGCGTATCGTCGGCCTGTTTGCCCCGCTTGAGGTGCTGGAACGACGCGAGCGCGAGCGGGGAGACCGTGAACTCGGACTGGCGCGCTGGCAATTCGAACGCGTTCATCGCGACGTGATCTACGATCTGGAGATCGACGCCACGGCCACGACGCCGGCGGCGAATGCTCAGAAGATTTGCGAAGCTTTCGGGCTGTAGCCCACATGCGAAAACGCCCCGACCTCGGTGAGGGCGGGGCGCTTTGTAGCAAGGTCTGGCAGGCTGGTTACTTGGCGAGCATCGCCTTGAGTTCAGCCTGGGTGGCGTTGATCGTCGCCGAACCGTCAGCAATGGCGAGCTTGTCGGTCTCCACCGCGAAGGTGTCGGTTCCCATCTTGATGGTCGCCACCTGCTTGCCGGTCGGATCCGGCTTCACGGCGGTCACCTCGCCGATCGACGTGCCGGTCTTGTCCTTGACGGTGGCGCCGACCGCCAAGGTCGCCGCCGTTGCGCTAGCGTCCGCGCCTGCCGGGCTGCTGGCCGCAGGCGCCGCTTCCTTGGCCTCATCCGACTGGGCCGCGCTTTGAGCCATGGCCGGAGCGGAGGTGATCGCAAGAGCAAGGGCCGCGGCCCCGAAGGTGAGAATTGAACGCATGAGGTCTCCCGAAATGATTGAGGCCTCCCCCGACGAATGTTCAGGCTGGAGGGGCTTTGCGGTCATCAATGGACCGTGATGGGGCGATATCTTGGCTTGGCTGTAGCGCGCCTGACCTTGCGAACATGGCCAAAAGACCCGAGACCTTGGCTCGAGGCCAAGCTGGTCGGTGGGCGGATGCTTGAATGACAGTGCTCTACTATGCGCTCGCGGCGGTCGCTGAGATCGCCGGATGTTTCGCGTTCTGGGCGTGGTTGCGGCTGGACCGCTCGGTGTGGTGGGTGGCGCCGGGGATGGCGTCGCTGGCCTTGTTCGCCTTCCTGCTCACGCGGGTCGATAGCGACGCGGCGGGGCGGGCCTATGCGGCCTATGGCGGCGTATACATCGTCGCCTCGATTGGCTGGTTGTGGCTGGTGGAGCAAAGGGCTCCAGACCGTTGGGATCTGCTGGGGGCCGCGATCTGCCTGGTCGGCGCGGGCGTGATCCTGCTGGGGCCGCGCAGCGCCTAGGCGTTGACAGGCGAGGCTTGGCGTCCCTAGCTGAGGCATGGCCTGAGATCGGCATTCGGGGCGTGTTTCGCGCTCCCTTCTAAACGCTCCGCGGCGTTCGCCGCGCGGGGCCCTCCGATCACGCGCCACCGAGACATTCCCATGAGCACCCCTACGGTCGCCATCCGCCGCATCTGCGCGCAAGACCTCAACCAGATCGGCCGGTTCGCCTTCACCGTGTCGATAACCGAGCCGCTGACCGAAGCTGACCGGCTCGGCCAGGCGTTGGAGAACACCGGATTCTGGCAGGAGGAGGCCGGCGCTGTCGCGATTGTTGAGACAGCCAGCGGACGACTGCTGGGCACCGCGCAATTCTACCGTTCCGGACCGTGCATTCACGGGTTGGAACTGGGCTACATCATTCACGATCCGTCCGACCGCGGCCGGGGCTACGCCGCGCCTGCCGTGGCGATGTTCGCCGACCTGTTGTTCGAGCAGCGGCCAGGCGTCCACCGTCTGCAGCTGATGATCGAGGTGTGGAACACCGCGTCCTGGAGGCTGGCCGAGCGTTGCGGTTTCGTCCGCGAGGGGCTCGTGCGCAGTTCAGGGTTTGGCGAGAGCGACCCGGGCGACAGTTTCCTCTACGCCCGAACCCGAAAGGACTGGCGTGAACAGCGTCAGACCAAGGTTGGCGGCTAGGCGAGCGGGTTCCTGGCAAGGGTGCAAGTGACGCCGACGCAGATCAGGGCCTGGCCGAAGAAATAGAGGCCCCAGATGGCCAGGCCGATCCAGGCTGCGTGTTCGAGGGCGCCCGCCCGGGCGAAGATCAACAGGTCGGACACCACGAACATCAGCGCGCCCGCGCCGACCAGCGCGCGCGGAAAGCGGCTGGTCCAGGCCATGGCGGCCATCACCGCAAGGCTCATGGAATAGAGGGTGGCGGCGGCCGCCAGAGCGCGGTCCGTAGGCAATAGGAAGGCCAATATTCCCGTCGCCGGGACCAGGAGGATGGCGAACAGCATCTGACTGCGAGTCACCGCCCGCCGTCGATTTCGCAGGTAGAGCCAGATGGCGATGAGATGGCCGACCAGGAACGCCACTGCGCCCACCGTCAGGCCGGCGGCCTCCAGCAGCATGTCGCCGAGCGCGCCGAAGGCCATGACCGCACAGATCAGCCAGCCGTCGAGGCTGCGCGCCTTGAGGCCGGCATAGAGGGCCAACAGGCTGACGCCAGCGCCCTTCCAAAGCATGCTGGCGAGAGGCGGGATATCCATGTCCCATGAGGCCACATAGCTGACGCCAGCCGCTATGGCGCAGGCCAGCACCAGGTACGGCGCAAGGTTGCGTCGATCCATTCTTGTCTCCCCCCAAGGCGCTTAGGCGCCAGGCCGGCAATAGAGCCGGTGGCGGGGGAGGGCGGCAAGCCCTTTGCTACCAGACCTTCCACCACTGATCGGACGCCACGGACGCATCGCCGGGACGGACCTCCTGCTGTCCCCAGGAGAAGACCATGAACAGGGTGTGGCTACGGATCTTGGCGGTGCCGGCCATGCGTGCGCCCAGCGCGATCGGACGCCCAGAGTGGGTGTCGTAGGCGAAGGCGGAAAACTCGGCGACGCCAGTCCGGTCCCGACGGGAATAGGCTGAAAGCTCCGGAATGGTGGCGTTGGTCAGGTTCGAGGAGATCGGCAGGGTCAGGCGCGGAATGCCAACCACCCGCTGCATCTTGTCGATCGACAGCGCGCCTAGCCGGATCTCGACGACGATGTCGGAGTCGGCCTTGGTCGGGCTAAGCCGGTTTCCCCGGGAGACTAGCGCCTCGCGCACCGCGCTGGCGGCGTATTCCGAGCCCTCGCCCCGGAAGTTGGATGTGTCGAGAAACACGCGCGCATCGGCCGGCAGGGCTAGAGAGAACTCGCTCGCCGCACGCTCGGCGGCGTGGGCGACCAGCAGTTGCTCGGTAGCGGTGCGGGCCGGCGCGGTCTCGTTGGCGCTGGCGCACGCGGCGAGAATGGAGCCGCAGATCGCGACGGCGCAGTACCCAACTAACTTCACTATATCGCTCCGGCCGTGACGGAAGGGGGCCAGAGGCTTCTGATTCGCGGCATCAATGGGGCGACGCCCACATTCGGTAGCAGGCTGTAAACGCTCGCTGCTACACTTTCTGCGGGCAGTTGGGGGGGAACAATGGCGAAGCGATGGATCTTGGCGGCGTTGGTGGCCGCTAGCTGGGCCGGGACGGCGATGGCCGCGACGATCAGGATCGAGCCGGTCGAAACCTTGGGATCAATGGTGGAGTTTCGCGACGGCATGGCCGGCGCACGCTCCAGCTTGGCGCGAAGCGACGCGGCCCTGCTGGTGCAGCGGGCGACCCACGATGAGAAGGATATGCCGGCGCTGGTGATCGCCGTGGAGAACCACAGCCAGGCTCCGTTCAACCTGACGCCTTCAAGCGTCGTCGTGACGACGCAGAGCGGTGAACCGGTGGCCGTCTTTACGCGCGATGAGATGATGGCCAGTCTCGAAATCCGCGCGAGGAAACGCGCGAAGTGGGCGCAAATCGCCGCGGCGATGGACGGGGCGGGAGCAGCGGCTCGCGATCGGCCGACGCCAACCAATCCACGAATCCAGGATGGCCCGGCCCGTGTCGAGGCCGAGAACGAGGCGATGATGGCCGCGGCCGAGGGCCTGGGCTTCGTGGCTCAGACCGTCCAGCCAGGTGAGAAGCACATGACCGACTTGGGGCTCGGTCCGTTGCCCAAGGATACCAGCGAGCTGACGGTGACGGTCACCCTGGCGGGCGAGGCGCACCGCTTCCCGCTGAAGGTGACGCGCTATCGATAGGACGGTGAAAATCCGGCCGACGAACGCCGTCGGCCGGTGGAGGCCCTAGTCGAAAATATCGAAGATCGAGCGCTTCTTGCGATAGCCACCATAGCCTTGGCCATACTCGCCGCGCTCGCCGTATTCTCCTCGCTCTCCGCGCTCCCCATACTCGCCACGTTCTCCGCGCTCGCCGTAGCCGGTGTTCCAGGGCGTAGCCGCTTGGGGCGGCGGGGCGGTGGGGCTGGGAGCAGCCTGTCCGGCGGGCGGCACGGAGGCTTGAGCCCCCGCCGCCATCAGTTTCTCCAACTCACCGCGGTCAAGCCAAACGCCGCGGCAGGTGGGGCACATGTCGAATTGTACGCCTGCACGGTCCACGGTCTGCATGGAGGTGTTGTCGTTGGGGCATAGGAGTAGCGGCATCAGGGCTTCCTTCTGGACGATGGAGGCGCGACAGCTTCGGGCCGGCCTCACGTGGTGACGTGATGCGTCCGACATCATAACCACCGACAAAGCCGGCGGTTACCAGAGGGGCCCGGTCCGCGCGCAGAAGATGGGAGTTCGCCTTACTCCCGGCAAGACCCCGGCTTGCCGTAGCGCTGCGGCGCCGCGAAAAGAGAAGCTGGGCGCCAACCGGTGCTCCGCACGGCCGGGAGGAGGCGTAGGTTGATCGTTCCAGATGTGCTGAACCCACAGCAACTCCTCACCATCCAAGACGGCTTGGCGAGCGCGCCGTTCCGCGATGGGCGGGCGACCGCGGGGGCGGCGGCCGAGCAGGTGAAGCGCAACGAGCAGGCCCGTGGCGACGATCCCGGCGTGATCGATCTGGCCCGGAAGGTGCGGTTCGCGCTCGAAACTCACCCGACATTCCGCACCCTGGTCCGGCCGGCGCGTTGGTCCAGCCTCATGTTCTCGCGCTACGGACTTGGCCAGCAGTACGGCCTGCATGCCGACAACGCCTCGATGTACGACGTGGACGGCTGGCCTCTGCGAACCGACCTGAGCTTCACCGTCTTCCTTTCCGACCCTGAAACCTATGAGGGCGGGGCTTTGCTGCTGCGCGACCTAGCCGGCGATCGCGAGTTTCGGCCGGCGGCCGGCTCAGCGGTCCTCTATCCGACCGGCCAGTTGCACCGCGTCACGCCGGTCACGCGCGGCGTTAGGCTGGCCTGTGTCGGATGGGTGCAGAGCACGATCCGCCGCGCCGACCAGCGAGAGTTGCTGTTCGATCTTGAGCGCGTCCGGCAGGGTCAGGACCGCGAAGAGGCGGCCCTGCTTCTGGACAAGACTATCGGGAACCTGCTGCGGATGTGGGGCGAGGACTGACGGCGTCTTGGACAATCGCCTCGGCCATCAGGGTCTGGGTGGTGGCCTGAAGGGCGGGAGACTTCTCGGAGAGCAGTTGGACCATGCCGACGAATAGCAGGTCGTTCTGCGGATCTACCCAGAACCAGGTCCCCGCCGCGCCGTCCCAGTGATAGGTCCCAACGCCAACGGGAATGCCGGCCGCTTGCGGGTCGGTGAACACTACGCCGTTGAAGCCGTAGCCGAAGCCGGGGCGGATTTGCTGGTGTCCGACGCCCCAGCCGTTGGCAAGCATTTCGCCTGACAGCTGGTTGGTCATCATCAGGCGCGCCGCCTGCTCGCTGATGATCCGGCGGCCATCCAGCTCGCCGCGGTTCAGCAGCATCTGCGCGAAACGGGCGTAGTCGCCGACCGTCGAGACCAGTCCGCCGCCGCCGGAGGCGAGGGCCGGCGGCGCCTCATAGTCCGGCAGCAGGGGATTGACGGGGAGCGGAACCAGGCCGCGGCTGGAGCTGGAACGATAAAGCGTGGCGAGCCGCGAGCGCTTCTCCGGCGGGGTGTGAAAGGCCGTGTCGACCATGCCCAGCGGCGCGAAGATTTCGTCGCGCATGAAGTCCGGCAGGCTCTTGCCGCTCAGCTTCTCGATGATCGCGCCCTGGACATCCATCGCCAGGCTGTAGATCCACTTGGTCCCGGGCTGGTAGGCCAGGGGTAGGTCGCCCAGTCGCGCGGCCATGTCGGTCAGGTCGGCCGAGCCCCAGACATTGGCGGCCTCGTAGAGCGCCTCCAACCCGCCCATCGGCTCACGGCCATAGGTCAGGCCGGCGGTGTGAGTCAGAAGTTCACGCAAGGTCGGTTCATGATCGGCGGCGATCAGGATCGGCGCGCCGTCGCCATCCAGCCCGCCAAACACCTTGGCGCCTGCAAAGGCCGGCAGATGCTTGGCGATGGGATCCTCAGGAGACCACAGCCCGCGGTCATGCAGGATCATCATCCCCACGGCCGTCACCGGCTTGGTCATCGAGAAGATGCGGAAAATGGTGTCGAGGGCCATGGGCTCGCCGGTCGCGAGGTCCTTTTGGCCCAGGGTGCTGGTGTGGATGATCTTACCGTGGCGGGCGGTCAGGGTGACCAGGCCGGCGACAACGCCCTTGTCGATCCAGCCCTGAAGGTAGCTGTCGATGGCCGCCAGGCCGGCCTCGCTTAGCCCTACCTCCGCTGACGCGGCGCGTGAGAGATCATACATTCTAGGTCGCTCCCTGGCCTCTGTCGGGCCTGGGAAAGGAAAGTATCTGGCAATCGCCGACACGCCAGCCTCGTGCGCTGTTGATGCGCGACTGGAACCTTCGCCCATGGTGCAGGTTTGGCTCATATGTCCATTCTCATTCTCATCCTCGTCGTCGTCGTCCTTCTGGCCCTGGCGCTGTACGCCGTTCAGAAGATGCCGATCCCATCGCCGCTCAACTGGATCATCCAGGTGGTGCTGATCGTCATCGCCATCGCGATCATCGGCCAACGCGCCGGCCTCTTCTAGCCGCCGCGCTAGCGGCTCATGTCCCTCACCGAGCATCTCGACCTGCGCGGCGGCGCCGTGTGCTGGCCCGAACCTGCCTCCGATCTTCCCGTGGCCTCACCGCCTGCTGACCTCGTCGATGTCGCCATCGTCGGGGCCGGCGTCATGGGAGCCATGTTGGCGGAGCGGATCAGCGGGCAGGGGCGAAGCGTCGTCGTCCTGGACCGCCGACCTCCAGCGTGGGGCGCCACGGCGGCGTCCACCGCCTTGGTAATGTGGGGGGCCGACACGCCGCTGAGTCATCTTGGCCGCTCTCTCGGAGCGGCTGAAGCCGCGCGCCGTTGGCGATGCGTGTACGCGGCGGTGGCCGACCTCGACGAACGCATACGGCGTCTGGCACTCGATTGCGGTTGGCGGGCGCGTCCGGAAGTCTATCTGGCCGGGACCTTGCTCGACGAAGAGGAGCTGCAAGCCGAGGCGAAAGCGCGTCAAGCGGCCGGGCTCCCGTCCCAGTTCCTGGACAGCAAGTCTCTGGCTGAGAGGTTCGGGCTTCCGCCGCGCGCGGGCCTGATATCCGACTTGGCCTTTGAGGTCGATCCCGTCGCCCTGACGCTGGGGCTATTGAAGTGTGCGGTTGGTAGGGGCGCAAAGCTCATCTGGCCCGCCGATGTCGTCGCCGTCGCATCCCATGAGGCCGGGGTCTCGCTGACCTTGGCGGACGGACGCGCCGTTCTAGCCCGCCAAGCCGTGCTCGCGACTGGATATGAGGCGGCTCGCGCCTATCTTCCGCCCGCCTTCGAGTTGGGCTCAAGCTTCGCTATCGCCTCGGCGCCGGGGCTGGCGCCGCTTTGGCGTGAAAATGCGCTAATCTGGGAGGCTTCCGATCCCTACCTCTATGCCCGGACGACACGTGACGGGCGGGTGATCATCGGCGGCGCCGACGAGGATTTCGCGGACGCCGAGCGCCGCGACGCCTTGCTGGACGCCAAGCGCCAGACGCTCACCGCTCAATCTGGCGATCTGCTCGGGCGTGAGGGCGTGGTGGCGGAATGCGCCTGGGCCGCGACGTTCGGGAGTTCACCGGATGGTTTGCCGGCCATCGGACGTGCGCCGGGCTTTGACGCACTGTGGCTGGCTAGCGGATTTGGGGGAAATGGCGTCAGTTTCGCCAGCATGGCGGCGTCCCTCATCTGCGGCAGTCTGGACGGTGTTCCGGCGCCCGATCTTGATTGCTTTGCGCCGGATCGCTTCGAGACGTGATCGCCGGCTGGCTCTAGCGCGGGAGCCGAACCTGGGGGATAAGTCTGGCGAAGCCGGGGCAACCGGTCAGGCGGGGGAGTTGAACCATGGAACTGATCCTCATTCGGCACGGTCTACCGGTGCGCAATGACGAGAGCTCCGATCCGGACCTTTCGCAGGAGGGCCACGATCAGGCCCGCAAGGTCGCTGGCTGGCTCGCTCACGAAGGCGCGGACGCCGTGTGGTCCAGCCCCATGCGCCGGGCCGTGCAGACGGCGCAACCCTTCGCCGCCCATCTTGGCCACGACATCCGCCAGCACGAAGGCGTAGCGGAATTCGATCGCGACTCCGGCTCCTACATCCCGATGGAGGTTCTGAAGCGCGAGAACTACGAGGCGTGGCTGGCCCTGGCGAACGGCGAGCATGCGATGGACATCAATGCCTTTAACGCCGCCGTTGTCAGTGCGCTAGAAGAGGTCATCGCCTCGCATCCTGGCCAGCGCGTCGCGGTCTTCTGCCACGGCGGGGTCATCAATGTCTGGACGGCGCACGTGCTGGGCATGGCGCCGCGGCTGTTCTTCGAGCCCGGCTATACCAGCGTGCACCGCTATATGTGCGCGCGCGGCGGCCAGCGCGCTGTTATGGCGCTGAACGAACGCGCCCACCTGCGCGAGACGGTGGGCTAGGGGCGGTCGCGCGGCCGCAACGCCTCGACCTCGGCCGGGCTAAGCAGTGTGATACGATGAACCTGGCAGCGTTGCTGCCCGGTCACGCCGCGGCTGATGAGGGTGGTTCCAAATCCGGTCCCTGTACAGATCGACGAGCCGGTCCGCGAGGCCAGGCTCAACCGGTTGTTCCAGTTCACGTTCCGGCACGAGCTCATCAAGTCCAGCCGGTAGACGTCTGAGCCGACCCGAATATTGACGGTGCTGGCGTCTACGGCGGTGAAGTTGCTGACGTTGCCAGCGAAGAAGCACTGCTGGCCGGGGTTCGAGGCGCGGGGCCTGTCCGGATCTTGGCTGGCGCAGCCGAAGACCAGCAGGACGGCGACCATTGTGGCCCAGGCTGCGGTGCGTGACATTGATCGGCTCCCTTGACGCGTTTTTCGCCAGACTGCTCGGATAGGGCGAGTTTGTGGCGTCGGGCCTGACCGCGCAAGTCCAAACGGAGCCGGTTTGCGCACCTTGCACTCAATGCCGGCCTTGGCGCCCGGTCGCGATTGGACCAACTTGCTCGTCCGCCCGTTTTGAATCGCCAAGCCGGACTGGCGTCCACGTCGTGGATGCACAAGCAGCGAGCTGGCGCCTGGAGCCCGACAAGATGACCGACACACCGGAATACACGCCGCCGAAGGTCTGGACCTGGAACAAGGAAAACGGAGGCCGGTTCGCCAGCATCAACCGGCCGATCGCCGGGCCGACCCATGACAAGGAGTTGCCGGTCGGCCGCCATCCGTTCCAGCTCTACTCGCTGGCCACGCCGAACGGCATCAAGGTCACGGTGATGCTGGAGGAGTTGCTGGCGCTCGGCCATAGCGGCGCGGAGTACGACGCTTGGCTGATTAACATCGGCAATGGCGATCAGTTCGGCAGTGGGTTCGTCTCGGTGAATCCCAACTCCAAGATCCCGGCGCTGATGGACCGCAGCGGATCGACGCCGATCCGAATTTTCGAGTCCGGCGCGATCCTGGTTCACCTGGCCGAGAAGTTCCGCGAGTTCCTGCCCACCGATCCGGCCAAGCGCGCCGAGTGCATGTCGTGGCTGTTCTGGCAGATGGGCAGCGCGCCCTATCTCGGCGGCGGCCTGGGGCACTTCTACGCCTATGCGCCGACCAAGATCGAATACGCCATTGATCGTTTCGCCATGGAGGTGAAGCGCCAACTGGACGTGCTGGATCGCCAGCTGGCGGATAACCGCTATATCGCCGGCGACGAGTACACCATCGCCGACATGGCCATCTGGCCCTGGTACGGCGGGCTGGCCAAGGGCGTACTTTATGACGCTGGCGAGTTCCTCTCGGTGCAGGACTACAAGCATGTCCAGCGCTGGGCTGACGCGCTGGCCGAGCGGCCGGGCGTCCAGCGTGGCCGCATGGTCAACCGCACCTGGGGCGAGCCCTCGACCCAGCTCTATGAGCGCCACGACGCCAGTGACTTCGAGCTGAAGACTCAGGACCGCGTGGCGGCGAAGTAGGATCCATCATGACCTTTGAGACGACACGATCGCTGGCAGGTCCCCTGCGACGTCCTCGACAGATGCTGGGCGACCAGGAATATGGTGGCCACGCCTCGATCCATGACGACGAGATGGCCGAGAAGCTGGGCTTCCGGGCCGGGCCGATCGAAGGGCCGACCCACTTCAGCCTGTTTCCGCCGCTGCTCGAAAAGATCTGGGGCAAGGCCTGGTTCGAACAGGGCTGCATCTCGTCTCACTATTTGAACATGGTGGTCGAGGGGGAAGAGGTCCGCGCCTTCGCTGAGATTCCTGCGGAAGGCGCGACCATGACCCGCGTCTGGGCCGAGAAGGCCGATGGCACGCCGGTGTTGGAGGCGAGCGCCAGCATTGGACGCGAAGCCGGCCCGACGCTGCTCGAGCGCCGCATGGGGGCGCTGCGACCGCCGGAGAAGCTGCTGATCTTGGAAGACCTGCATGTCGGGATGAAGGGGGCGGTGGACGAGCATGTCCGGATGGACGCCGACCAGCACATGGGGGCGCTCTATCCGTTCAGCTTGAACCAGAAGCTGGCGGCGATCACTGAAACCTCGCCTTGGTACTCGGATGGGAAGGCCTCGCCCTGGGGCCGGCCGATCATCCCGCTGGAAATGATCAGTGTCCTGGCCGAGCATTCGAGCCGGCTGGCGGGTTTCCCGGTCAAGGGACCGGCCGTGGGCCTGTTCGCCGACCAGGAGATCCGGCTGATCGACGGGCCGCTCTTCGTGGGTGAGGACTATGTGCTGCGTCGCGAGATCGTGGCCTTGGCCGAAAGCAAGCGCACCGAGTCCTATTGGGTGCGGACCCGCATCTTCGACGCCAGCGGCGAGCGGCAGGTGGCCGAGATGCTGCTGAACCACGCGACGCTCAAGCATTCATACGCCGGATACGCCGACGCGGGCTGACGCCTGCGGGCAAGGGAGATCAAGACATGGACGTGAAAGACAAGGTCGTCGTCGTCACAGGCGGCGCCGATGGGATCGGTGCGGCCCTGGCCCGACGCTTCGCCAAGGCCGGCGCGGCGCAGGTGGTGGTGGTCGACCGCAATGGCGAAGGCGCGGAGGCGGTGGCCAAGGAGATCGGCGGCGAGGCGGTGACGCTCGACGTCACTGACGGCGAGGCGATGTCTGCGATGGTCGCTGATGTCGAAGCCCGCCACGGACGGATCGACCTCTTCGTGTCCAACGCCGGGGTCGGCGATGGCGACCCAGACCGGAGCAACGCGGCCTCGTCGCCCGACGCGGTGTGGCAGCGGGCCTGGAGCGTGAACGTCATGGCCCATGTCCATGCGGCGCGCGCGGTGACGCCTGGCATGGCGGCGCGAGGCGGCGGCTATATCCTGAACACCGTCTCGGCCGCGGGCCTGCTCTCGCAAATCGGCGGGGCGGTCTATTCGACCACCAAGCACGCGGCGGTGGGTTTCGCCGAGTCGCTGGCGATCACCCACGGTGATCAGGGGATCAAGGTCTCGATCCTGTGTCCGCAGGGCGTCGATACGGCGATGCTGCGCCAGGGCGGATCGGGTTCACCGCAGAGCCTGGACGGGGTGCTGACGCCGGACGAGGTGGCCGAGAGCGTCATCGCCGGGCTGGCGGAAGAGAAGTTCCTGATCCTGCCGCATGCCGAGGTGCTGACCTACATGCAGCGCAAGGCCGGCGACTATGACCGCTGGCTTGGCGGCATGCGCAGGCTTCGCGCGAAGGTGATGGGCGGCTGAGGTTCTAGTCGCCGGGCGACGATGGCGCTCGGCAGCCCTAAGCGGGAGCGCGCTTGCATCGTGCAGATGAAGCCGCTCCATCACCGCCGAGCGGCGGAGTTCACCGCGTAGCTGCGGTCGATAAGGCCACCGTAGCTAGCCGGTCTAAGGCGGGTTGAGGCTGAGAAGCGCCTCAGTGGGGTCATGTGTGTCTTGAGGCGTCGAGAAAACCTGAGGTGGGCATTTCAAGGCTAGGCTGCTATTTTAAGTTGTCGTCAGTTCGCTGACCCTCAATTTGACAGATGCATGACATGGCTGATCGATTGTTCGCCGACACCACATTGGCCGCGCTGTACGATTCTTTTTGTCCTAGAGGGCGGCGCGACGACTTTGATTTCTACATGCCCATGGTGATGGCGGCGGAGGCGGTGCTCGACGTCGGGTGCGGCACAGGCGCGATGCTGCATGAGGCGCGCGACGCCGGGCATCAGGGCCGGCTGTGTGGACTGGACCCTGCCTCTGGCATGATCGAGCAGGCGCGCAAGCGTTCAGATATCGAGTGGGTGTTGGGGGATCTGACATCATGCGTCTGGGGCGCCGAATTCGACCTGGTGGTGATGACCGGACATGCCTTCCAGGTCTTGATTGAGGACGCGGACCTGAGAACCTCGCTCACGGCCATCGCCGCGGCTCTGACGCCAAGCGGCGTTTTCGCCTTCGAGACACGCAACCCAAAGGCGCGGGAATGGGAGCGTTGGAAGCCGGAGCACGCGGCGCTGGTCACCGATCCGGACGGCCGCACCGTACGGATGAGCCGCCAAATCGAAGCGCCGTTCGATGGGAACGTCGTCTCGTTCAGCCATACGTTCAGCAGTCCCGACTGGGATCAGGTGGAGGTCAGCCACAGCACGCTGCGGTTCATCGAAGCGGAGCTGCTGGCAAGGTTCCTGGCCGAGGCGGGGTTGGAGATCGAGACGCAGTTCGGGGACTGGGACCGCAGCCCGCTGACCGACGCCAGCCCTGAGATCATCACCCTTGCCCGTCTTGCGGAAAAAGCCTGACGCGCGCTGCGCCAAGACCGGCGGCTTGCTTGGCAGGGAGTCGGAACCTGTAACGACGTATCCTCTCGGCGCGGCCCACAGCGGATGGCCTGGAGCGAGCTGAGGGGGCCGGCCCATTTCGCGATGACCAAGTCCGAGCCAGCGAGAGTCTGCATCATCACTGGCTACGGCCCTACCGACACGGACTATGTTGACCCGGCCGCAGCATCGGCGCGGTGAGCACCGCGCCGGGAAATCGCGCTACTGCCGCGCCATGGCGATGCGGATCGCGTCGTCGGCCGAGACCAGATGGTCAGTGCTTTCGCTGGCCTCATCGATGGCGATCTCAACACCCCTGATTTGGCCGTTGAAGGCGTTGCCGTGAGGACCGTAGTCCTGCGACACCGGCGCGCCGGTGTCGCGACCGACATCGCATCCGTCGTCCGCCGAGAAGATCATGGCGGCGGTGGCGGCGATATGGCCGCTGCCGACTTTCTTGCCGTCGACATAGAGGGTCGCGGTCCCGCCCTTGCCTGGCCCACCTCCGTCATAGGCGAACTCCATGCGAACTTGGTGGTCGCCGGGGGAAAGGACGCTATCGGCCTCGACGTAGAAGTACTGAATGCCCATCAGATTGTAGCAGTACTTGAGCTTGCCGCCCTTGGCGTAAAGGGCCCAGCCGCCGATGTTGCCGCCCTGGGCGATGATGACGCCCTCGGCGCCGCCAGAGGGCACGGTCAGGCCGGCCGTCACGGCGTGCGACTTGTTCTTGATGTTGACGACCGAGTTCTCTGACAGCCGCCCCATGCCGCCGAACAGGACCTGGGTCTTGCCCTTGATGAGGACCGGCCGTCCGGCCAGGTCAGAGTTGAGCCGCCGCGCAAGATCATCGTCCATCGGCAGGACATTGTAGCGCACCGCCTCGATCAGCCACAGGCGCTGCAGGTCATGCAGCTTTTCGGGCATCGCCTTGGATAGGTCCTTGGCTTGCGACCAGTCCTTGGTGGTGTCGTAAAGCTCCCAGACGTCGTCGTCGAAGGCTGGGACCTGCTCGCCGATTAGCAGCCAGGGGGTCTTGTGCCGGGTCACCGCCGTCCAGCCTTTGTGGTAGACGCCGCGATTGCCGAACATTTCGAAGTACTGGGTCTCGTGGCGCTCGGCCGCGCTTGGATCGTTGAACGAATAGGCCATGCTGACCCCCTCGATCGGGATCTGCTGCACGCCGTTTACGGATAGGGGCTCGGGTAGGCCGGCCACGTCAAGCAGGGTGGCGGCGACGTCGATCACGTGGTGGAACTGGGTACGGATCTCGCCCTGGCCTTTGATGCCGGAGGGCCAGTGGACGATCGTCCCGTTGCGCGTGCCGCCAAAGTGCGATGCGACCTGTTTGGTCCATTGGTAGGGCGTGTTCATCGCGTGGGCCCAGCCCACGGCGAAGTGGTTGTAGGATTCCGGACCGCCCAGCTTGTCGATGCGGTCCATCAGGAATTGCGGCGTCTCTAGCGCCGCCGCCCCGTTGAAATTGATCATTTCGTTGAAGGTGCCGTTCAGGGTGCCTTCGGCCGACGCGCCGTTGTCGCCGATGATGTAGTAGACCAGCGTATCGTCGAGGAGATGAAGCTGCTCGAGGCTGTCGATCAGCCGGCCGACATGGTGGTCGGCATATTCGAGGAAACCAGCATAGATCTCCATCTGCCGACGCAGGACCGGCTTCAAGGCGTCGGGCATGTCGTCCCAGGCGGGGACTTGCTTGTGCCGGGATGTTAGTTCGCAGTCTTTGGGGATAACGCCCAGCGCCTTTTGCCGCGCGAAGGTCTCTTCGCGGACCTTGTCCCAGCCACCATCGAACTTGCCCTTGTACTTGTCGGCCCATTCAGTTGGGACATGGTGCGGGGCGTGGGTGGCGCCCGGCGCGAAGTACATGAAGAACGGCTTGTCTGGGATCAGCGCCTGCTGCTGGCCAACCCAGGCTATCGCCTTGTCGGTCATGTCAGCCATGAAGTGATAGCCCTCTTCAGGCGTCTTCTCGACCTCGATAGGGGTCGTGCCTTCATAGAGCGAGGGGTACCATTGGTGGGACTCGCCGCCGATGAAACCATAGAAGTATTCAAACCCGCCGCCGCCGGTCGGCCAGGCGTCAAAGGGGCCGGCCGGACTGGTCTCCCAGACCGGGACCTCGTGGCATTTGCCGAATTGCGCCGTGGCGTAGCCATTCAATTTCAGGGTTCGAGCGATCGGCGAGGCCGTGTTCGGCAGGATCGAGTTGTAACCGGGCGCGCCGGTGGCGATCTCGGTGATGCCGCCCATGCCGACCGAGTGGTGGTTGCGGCCGGTGAGCAGAGCCTGGCGGGTCGGCGAGCACAGGGCGGTGGTGTGGAAACGATTGTACTTCAGTCCCCGGGCCGCCAAGCGTTCCGCGGTGGGGGTTTGGCAAGGTCCCCCGAAGGCGCTGGCTGCGCCGAAGCCCACATCGTCGAGCAGCACGATCAGGATGTTCGGGGCGCCTTTCGGGGGGCGCAATTGCATGATCGGCGGATATTTGGTGTCCGGATCCTTGGCGTCATAGGTGACCAATCCCGTTCGGGGACGGTCGGGGATCGGCAGAACCGTACGCGAGATGTCGTGCGAGGCGCTCATGGCGACGTCCTTCCCGGGGGTGCGGGCGAGGGCCCGAGGGTGCGCTCGCTTCGGATAAGCTGAAGCTAATGGCTGGTGTAACCTCGGTATATCGGGCCGAACCCTTAGGTCGGCGCTAGCCACCACCTCCAAGTCGTCTGGGGGCGAAATTCAGGCCTTAGGCTCGGCGTCTGCCGCATAGTCGGCGACGTGCGGGGCGTGGCTGGCGACGTGAGCGGTAGCGGCGGCATGACCGGCTGCCCGCGCCGCGGCGCGGGCGGGGGGATTGGTGGTTTCGCGCGCCGCGGCGTGGGCGGCGAAGGCGGCGGCCCGGGCCTGGCCGACCGCGATCTCGCCTCGGGCCCAGGCGCGGGCTGCTGCGATCGCATGGCGCGGACGTTGGTCGTGCGGGCGCTGGTTCTCAAAATATGGGAGGACTAGCTCTGCGAGGTCGGCGGCCCTGAGCACCAGCATTCTGTGTTCGCTCGCCTCGAGTTTCATCTATCCTCCAGACCCTTGCGCCCATGACCGTAACTCTGATCCAGGCTTCCGCGCAGCAGGAGCCGATCCTTCAGAACCTGATGCAGTTCTACACCCACGATTTTTCGGAATTTTGGGCGGGGACGTCCAGGGGCGACTTGACCGCTGACGGTCAATTCGAGGCCTACCCCTTGGCCGATTACTGGACCCGGCCCGCTTGGTCGGCGCAACTGATCTGGCGAGACGGCGTCCTGGCCGGTTTCGCCCTCATCAACGATCAGGCCCACGCCGGCCAGCCGGTGCAGAGCAGTGTGGCCGAGTTCTTCATCCTGCGAAAACATCGTGGCGGCGGCGTGGGACGCGAGGCGGCCGAGATGATCTTCTCGCAGCGGCCGGGCTCGTGGGAGGTGGCGGTGGCGCGCAAGAACGTTCGTGCCTTGGCCTTCTGGCGACGGACCGTGCGAGAAACGGGCAGGGCGAGACGCATCTCCGAAACCGACGTTGACGACGCGCACTGGAACGGCCCGATCCTCCGCTTCACCTGGTCAGGGGCATCAACCTAAGGGCTAGACGCTGACTGTCGACCGGACCCGGCCGGCGTCGCCGAACACTCGCAGGTAGCGGGCAATCTCCGCCGGATCCCCAGTCGCCTTTTCGGGATTGTCCGACAGCTTCACAGCCGGACGGCCGTTGGCGCTGGTGACCTTGCAGACCAGGGAGATCGGGGCGAGGGCGTCGCCGCTCCCCTGGCCATTGCTGGGCAGGCAGCCCTTGAAGTCGTTCGTCAGGTTGGTGCCCCAGCCAAAGCTGGTCCGCACACGGCCGGCGAAATGGGCGTGGACCTGCTCGATGGTGTCGATGTCCATACCGTCGGAGAACACCAGCAGCTTGGAGCGCGGGTCTATTCCCTTGGCCTTCCACCAGGCGATGATCTCCTCGCCGCCTTCGATCGGCGGGGCGCTGTCGGGGCGAAAGCCGGTCCAGTCGGCGACCCAGTCCGGGGCGTCGTTAAGGAAGGCGCGGGTGCCGTAGGCGTCGGGCAGGGCGATCAATAGATTGCCGCCATAGGTGTGCCGCCATTCGTCGAGCACGTGGTAGGGCGCCTGGCGAAGCTCGTCTTCGGTGTTCGCAAGGGCCGCGGCGACCATTGGCAATTCGTGGGCGTTGGTGCCGATGGCCTCCAGGTCGTTGTTCATGGCCAGCAGCACGTTGGAAGTGCCGAGCAGCGCCCCGCCGACGCCTTCCTTCAGCGCTTCGACGCACCAGGCTTGCCAGAGGAACGAATGGCGGCGGCGGGTGCCGAAGTCCGATAGAGCCAACCCCTCCAGCTGTCGGAGGCGTTCGACCTTGCCCCAGAGCTTTGCTTTGGCGCGAGCGTATAGAACATCGAGCGCGAAGCGGCCCTGATCGCGCAGCGCCGCGCGGGTGCGCAGTTCGTTGACGATGGCCAGGGCCGGGATCTCCCACATGGTCGTGTGGGTCCAGGGGCCATGGAAGTGCAGTTCGTACTGGCCGTCCTTCTTGGACAGCTCGTACTCGGGTAGCTGAAAGTCCCGCAGCCAGGCGATGAAGGCTGGGCTGAACATCTGGGTCTTGCCGTAGAAACTGTTGCCGGCCAGCCAGATCAACTCCTTGTTGGTGAAGGTCAGGGTGCGAGCATGGTCCAGTTGGGCCCGCAACTCCCCTTCATCGACAACCTCGGCCAGGCGGACATGGCGGCTACGGTTGATCAGCGAGAACGTCGCCCGCACGTCAGGGTGCAGCGACCATATGAGCTGCAGCATCAGCAACTTGTAGAAGTCGGTGTCGAGCAGGCTGCGGACGATAGGGTCCAGTCGCCAGCCGTGGTTGTAGGTGCGCGTCGCGATGTCGGTCAGGGCCATGGTGCGATTACAGCACGAGCGCTTGGCGATTGCAGCGGCTAGGGGCCGTGGCTCAGGCGGTTTGGGAGCGGCCGGGAAGATCGCCTACTGCCAGCGTCCCGTCGGGCGTCAGTTGGGCGACGCGGCGTCCGCCGTCCCAAAGCTCGGCGGGGTAGGGGCGCAGGTGCGCAGCGATGAAGCGGTCCACCGCCTCGGCGTCGCTTTCACATTCCAGCGTCCCGCCGAGCCGCAACCGGGAACCTTCGAGGAGATAAATCTGATAGTTCGTCATGTGCGTCGCCCAGATCAGTTTAACGACTTTCTGCCCGTCGATGTCGAGTTAGGTCTGTCGGGCGCCAGACAGTTCGCGCTCAAGGTTGGTTGATCCAGCGATCTCGCCGAAACTGCCGAGTGCGCTGACGGAGCGGCAACCTGCGCTATATTCGGTCTATGCATCAGATCCGCACCGAGGCCGTGATACCAGCGTCGCCTGACGAGATCTGGGCGGTGCTCTCCGACTTCTCGCGCTATGGCGAATGGAACCCGCTGAACCTCCAGGCGTGGGGCCAAGCGCGTCTGGGCGCGCGGGTGCCGATGGTGTTCCGCAATCTGGCGTCGGGCGGCGACGCCGTGGTTCGGCAAACGGTTCGGATCGTCGCCGCCGAGCCAGGTCGAGAACTGGCCTGGGCTGGTCATGTGCCGTTCCTGTTCGCTGGGCGTCACGGCTTTCTGCTTACGCCCCGCGGACGCGAGACCCATGTTCTGCACACCGAAATCCTGGGCGGGCTGTTGGCGCGAACCTGGACCAAGGCCAAGATCGCGCGCGATTTTACGCCGGCCTACGAGGCGGTGAACGTCGCCTTGGCCCTTCGTGTCGCTGCGTTGCACTGACCCCCTATCCATCGCCGCGTTTCTGATAGAGACTCGCAACAGTATGACGCGGGCGATTTACTTGCTTTTGGGGCTGGGGTTCACCGCGCTGGGTGTGGTGGGCGCGTTCCTGCCGCTGTTGCCGACCACGGTGTTTCTCATCCTGGCCGCCGCCTGTTTCGCCAAGTCGTCCCCGCGCATGGAAGCTTGGATCCTGGATCACAAGGACTTCGGCCCCCTGGTCCGGGCCTGGCGCGAGAATGGCGCGATCCCGCGCAAAGCCAAGGTGCTGGCTTGCGCCGGCATGGCCGGCGGCTTCGTGCTGTTCTTCCTAAGCGTTCACCCCAAGCCATGGCTGGCCCTGTTGGTCGCCGTCGCTCTGGCGGCCTGCGCGCTGTTCGTGGTGTCGCGGCCCAGCGCCCCGCAATAGGGCCGCTAGGCTCCTTCGACCCCGATGAGCTGGAGGAAGCTGACGACCGCTACGCTCTTGCCCTGCGGTTGAGGAGGGCGACCCTCGACCCACATCGGCATGATGATCCAGGCCTTCGGAAAGCGTCGCAACTCACGCCCGGATTTGTCGTCCGGAAGCAGCCGTTCGGCAGGGCCCAGGTCGACGCAGGCGCGGTGCATGGGCGCAATGGCTCCGCAGTCCAGCAACGGCTGTGAATCGGGCATGGCTGGCGGCAGCGCCGGGCCAAGACCTTTGGCTCGCAAAGCACCTGCGGTGGTCGGCTGGGCGGTCCGGCTCCAACGATCATCCTCTTGAGTCGGCTCACCGCACATCGGGCAGCGCATCTCACCCACAGACCTGCGTTGGCGGAAGAGATGGGCCCGAGTGTAGACGGGCTCGCCCACGCCGGGTTTGATTTCCTGGCTGATGGCCAGTTGGCCATCGACGCTGGGGCAGCGGGAGACGCCTGTCTGCGGCTCCTCCGACCAGCTGGCGATCCACGGGACGTCGACGCCTATCTTGAGATCCGACACGGGGCTCATTTCGCGATTTCGATGGCAGGGAGGCGGAATGCGGGCGCTAAGGCGGCGGGGCGAGGAGCAGCGGCAAGATGGATCAACATGGCCTGCAGTTGAGCGCAGAAAGCAGCGGCGCGCCATATCCCCTTTGACGCGAAAGTAGCTGCAATGGACGTAGGCGGCGGCCAGCGGACTTGGTATGGCGGGCCCTTAGGAAGCGGAGAGCGTCATGGCCGAACCGAAGGGCAAGCGGGACTTTCGCGACAATCCGCGGATCGACGTCCGCGAGCGTCATGAGGTGGCGTTCTGGGCCAAGCGCTGGGGCGTGACCGCCGATCAGGTCGTAGCCGCGCACCGCAAGGTGGGCCACAACGTCAAGGACATCGCGGCCGAACTCGGCAAGCGGAAGTGACCACCCACTGCTGACTGACCCATTCTTCTACGCGGTGGCGATTCCCGCGGTGATCCTGCTTGGCCTGGCCAAGGGCGGGTTCTCCGGCATCGGGGTGATCGCGGTGCCGTTGATGGCGCTTAGCGTTTCGCCGGTGCTGGCCGCCTCGATCACCCTGCCGATCCTGATCGTCCAGGACGTGGTCAGCGTGTGGGCGTTCCGGAAGACGTGGGACAAGCGGGTGCTGCTGGTGATGCTGCCCAGCGCGGCGATCGGGATCGGGCTGGGCTTCGCCTTGGCGGCGTTCGTCAAGCCTGGCGCGGTCGAGTTGGCGGTCGGCGCGATCTCAATGGTGTTCGCCGTGCAGCGGCTGTGGGTCGAGCGGGCTACGGCGCCGGTCGCCGAGGCGCGGCCGGAAGGATTGCCTTGGCGCGGGGTGCTGGCCGGGATCGCCGCCGGCTTCACCAGCCAGATCGCCCACGCGGGCGGGCCGCCGTTCCAGATCTATGTGATGCCCAAGAAGCTAGCGCGTGATGTGTTCATCGGCACCAGCGCCATCTTCTTCGCCGTCGTGAACTGGATGAAGGTTCCCGCCTATTGGGCGCTGGGCCAGTTCACCCGCGAGAGCCTATCGACCGCCGCGGTGCTGCTGCCTCTGGCCATCGCCTCGACCTGGGCCGGGGTCTGGCTGGTCCGCCGGGTGCCCGGGCGGAACTTCTACAAGATCATCTATGGCCTGCTGATCGCGGTGGGCGGCAAGCTCGCCTGGGACGGCGCCAGCTCACTGTTGGTTGGATAAGGCCACAAGAGCGCCCATATCAAGGCGCTAAGCTTGAGCTTCAGTGGAGCGTGCGTCATGCGGACATCATCGAAGACGATGGCGGCGGGGATCATCGCCCTGGCCATGGCCGCAGGCGGCGCTCAGGCCCAGGAGGCGATGGCGACCGCCGGGGCCACCGGCGCGGCGCTGAGCGATGTCGTAGCGAGCGAGCCGGCGCCCGCGCCGCCAGCCGCCGCGGCGCCGCTCGAAGACACCGCCGCGCAGATCCAGCGTTGGCTGACCGAAAGCCCCGTCAATGCTGACGATAGCGACGGCCAGCTGCTCGACCTGCGGCGCGAAGATCGCCAGATGCATGGCGAGGTCGGTGTCGCGGTCGGAAGCGGCGGCTATCGCAGCGCCTACATCACCAGTGTCATGCCGCTCGGGGACAATGGAACGTTGGCGCTCAGCTTCGGCCAGGAAAAGAACGCTCGTGGCTACTATCGCGGGGCCTACGGCTACCCGTTTGGGGAGTCTTTAGGCTACGGCCTGCCGGGCTACTATTCGCCTGGGCGCGGGCCGGTCTGGTAGCAGGCCGGCAACCCGGTCAGTTCGTCCAGCAACTCCTTTCAGGAGTCTTCATCAGGGCCTGCGCCTCGCGCGGGCCCTTTTTCGTGTTCGTGATCGAGGCGCCGCGCCGGCGCCGATGAGCGCCTTCTGGGCAGGAGGTCGTTCGCCGCACCTATCACAGCCGTCGGTGCTGAAATCCAACAGGGGTTCGCGCTTACCGTGCGTTGTGCGAAGGTCTCGAAAACCGACGATATCCGAACATCCAGAGCTGAGTTGAACGTTCGACGGCTCAGCTTTGAAGCTGCAGGAAAAGACGATGGCCACGATCACTACAAAGGACGGCGTGACGATTTTCTACAAGGACTGGGGGAAAGGACAGCCGGTGTTGTTCTCTCACGGCTGGCCCCTCTGCGCCGACGCGTGGGATGGACAGATGGCGTTCCTGGGGGCGCAAGGCTACCGGGTGATCGCGCATGATCGCCGCAGTCACGGCCGTTCCGACCAGACCTGGGACGGGAACGACATGGACACCTATGCTGACGACCTGGCTGCGCTGATCGAGGCGCTGGACCTCAAGGACCTTGTCATGGTCGGCCATTCGACCGGAGGCGGGGAGGTCGCCCATTATCTGGGTCGCCACGGAACGGGCCGCGTGGCGAAGGCGGTGCTGGTCAGCGCTGTGCCGCCGTTGATGCTGAAGACCGTCGGCAATCCTGGCGGCCTGCCGATCGAGGTCTTCGACGGTATCCGCAAGGGCACGTTCGACAACCGAGCCCAGTTCTACAAGGATCTGGCGACGCCGTTCTTCGGCTACAATCGGCCCGGCGCCACCTTGTCCGAGGGGGTGCGAGATTCCTTCTGGCTGCAGGGGATGATGGGGGGGCTGAAGGGACAGCTCGACTGCATCCATGAGTTCTCCGAGGTCGACTACACCGAGGATCTGAAGAAGATCGACGTGCCGACCCTGATCATCCATGGCGACGACGACCAGATCGTGCCGATTGATGCGGCCGGACGGATGTCGGCGAAGATCATCAAGGACGCGACGCTGAAGGTCTATCCAGGCGCGCCGCACGGCCTGGCGGTCACCCATCAGGACCAGCTCAACGCCGACCTGCTCGCCTTCATACGGGGCTGACGTCCATGAGCCAGGGGGGCGGTCGGTCGTTGGTTTTGATCCACGGGGCCTGGGTCACGGCGCAATCATGGGACACCTTCCGCCAGCCTTTCGAGGCCGCCGGCTACACGGTGCACACCCCGACATGGCCCATGCTGGAGGGGCGCAGTGCGCGGGAGCTCAACGAAAGCCCGCCATCAGGCTTTGGCGCGCTGACCACCGGCTCCATCGTCGACCGTCTGCAGGCGTTCATCACGACGCTTCCAGATGCGCCGCTCATCGTGGGTCATTCGTTCGGCGGGCTTTTCACGCAGATGCTGCTGGACCGCGGGGTGGGCCGGGCGGGTGTGGCGATCAATCCGGTGCCGATAGGCGGTATTGTTCCGGGACCTACTTCGCTGACTGCGGTGCTGCCGGCGGTCGCACGGTGGAACGGTTGGAACCGTCCCTATGCCATGAGCCGCCAGGTCTGGTCCAAGCGGTTCGCCAACACCGCTCCGCCGGTGTTCCAGAACTCATCCTACGACACCTACGTAATCCCGACCTCGGGCCGCATCCTGCACCAAGCGGCGACCTGGCTCGGGACCGTCGTCAGGCCGGCGCGGCGAACGGTTCCCCTCCTGATCACCGGGAGCGAAGGTGACAGGCTGATCACGCCCTACATTTCCAAGGCGACCTTCAACCTTCAACGCCATTCGCTTGCTCCCACCGACTTCACGCAGTTCGCCGACCGATCTCACTTGCTGATCGCCGAGCCGGGTTGGGAGGAGGTCGCCGCACGCGCAATCGACTGGGCGGCGAGGCGTGAGGTCTAAAGCGAAGCTTAGAGAGTCGCGTAAAAACAAAACATAATTGGAGATATCTAACGTGGCTGAGAGCTCGACCAAGACCGTGGTTTTCGTCCACGGCGCCTGGATGACGCCGGAGTGCTGGGACAGCCTGCGCAAGCCGTTCGAGGCGGCGGGCTACACGGTACATGCGCCAACCTGGCCCTATCTCGACCAGGGAACTGCAGCCGAGTTGCGCGCCAATCCGCCTGCGGGGTTCGGAGGATTGGGGATTGGGCCGATCGTCGATCACTACCAGTCCTTTATCGAGAAACTGCCAGAAAAACCGCTGATTATCGGCCACTCCTTCGGGGGCCTCTATGTCCAGATGTTGCTGGATAGGGGGCTCGGCGCGGCTGGAATCGGCATCAGTCCGGGGCCGGTTGGCGGCGTCATTCCCGGCCCGATCTCGCTGGCGGCGGCCCTGCCGGTGATCGCGCGGGTGGGGGGCTGGATGCGTCCCTACACCCTGTCCCGGGAGGGCTTTGCCAAGAATTTCGCCAACACCGTCTCACCGGAGATGCAGGCGGCAGCCTATGACAAGCTGGTCGTGCCGACGCCGGGGATGATTTTCTATCAAGCGGCAGGCTCGATCGGGACTTGGGTCAATCCAAAGCGGCGAACCCAGCCGCTGCTGATCATGGCGGCCGAGCACGACCGCACGGTCACGCCCTATGTCTCTAAGGCCTCTTACAATGTGCAAAAGCACTCGGACGCGAAGACCGACTTCAAGTTCTTCCCGGGTCGCTCGCATTTCCTGATCGCCGAGCCAGGCTGGGAAGGGGTCGGCGACTACGCGCTCAATTGGGCGCAAGGGCTCTGACGGTCAGCGCAGCCGCCAGGTGTCGGCAAGGGCGAGAAACCCTTCAATGTCGATGGTTTCGGCCCGCGCTTCAGGCGGGACGCCGGCGGCCTCGCAGAGATCGCCGCCGCCCAGCGCCTTGAGGCTGGAGCGCAGCATCTTGCGGCGTTGGCCAAAGGCTGCGGCGGTGATGGTTTGCAGGGCGTCGAGGCGCGGCGCCTCCGGCCGCTCGGCGAGGGGCGTCAGGCGAACCACGGCCGAGGCGACCTTCGGCGGCGGGGTGAAGGCGCGAGCTGGAACGTCCATCACGACTTGGGCGTGGCTGGTCGCCTGGGCGATCACCGAGAGCCGCCCATAGGCGTCCGAGCCAGGTTCAGCGGCCACACGATCAGCCACTTCCTTCTGGAACATCAAGGTCATCGACGCGGGAGTGAAAGCGCCCGTCAGCCATTTGATCAGTAAGGGCGTGCCGACGTTGTAGGGCAGGTTGGAGACCATGTGGGCCGGCACGCCGCCAGCGACCTCGGTCTCGTTCGTGGTGAGGGCGTCTTCCAGTCGCAGGGTCAGGGCGCCGCCTGATGCGGCCGACAGTTCCTCCAGCAGCGGGGCAAAACGGGGATCGGCCTCGACGGCCGTGACCCGCGCGCCGGTCTCCAACAGGGCGCGCGTGAGGCCGCCCGGTCCCGGGCCGACCTCGATCACATGATCGCCGGGGCCGACCTGCGCCAGGCGAGCGATCTTGCGGGTGATATTGAGGTCGAGGAGGAAGTGCTGGCCAAAGCTCTTCTTGGCCAGAAGGCCGTGCTCGGCGAGGGTGTCGCGCAGGGGCGGGAGCTGGTCGAGGGTCATCAATGTTGCGAATAGCAGGCTCGCGGCCTTCGCCATAGCTTAAGGCTCGCTTCACCGCCTGTGGATAGAATCGACGGGCCTTTCACGGGATGATTTCGACGTGACGATCACGCCCATCACCGGGCCGATGATGCCCCAGGTGACGATCCCGGTGACGCCGGTTCGTCCGGTGATCCCCGTGGTGCCGGCCTCTACTCCCTCGATAGAGATCGGGGCGGGGCAGATCTCCGCACAGGTCCTGGCCCAGACCGCCGAGGGCGCGGCGGTGCGGCAGGGCGGGTTGGCGCCGCTCATGGCGGACCTCGCCCAGGCGGCCAGCAATCCGGCGCTGCCGACGCCTGTGCGATCGGCTGCCGCCCAGGTCCTGGCCCAGGCCAGTCCTGCCAGCGCCGGCGTCACTGCAGGCGACCTCGCTAGGGCGCTCAGCCGGTCGGGCCTTTTCCTCGAGGCAAACCTCGCAGCGGCTCCCCAAACGTCGCCGATTGGTCAGGACATGAAGGCCGGACTACTGGTGCTGAACCAGGCGCTGACCGCCTGGCTGGCGGGCGCCCCACGGGCCCCGGCGCCTCGCAATCCGGCCAAAACGCCGCCGCCCCCCTATAGGGCCGGATCGACGCGGGCTCAGCCTAGCGCCACACCGAGCCTGCCCGCCGATGCTGCTCCCAGCGCGGTCGGCCAACGGCTGCTCGCTGAGACCCAGGCCGCCGTGGCGCGCCAGGAGCTGCTGCAGATAGCCTCGCTGCCCGCTGCGCCGGGTGAGGCTCTGGACGCTCAGGTCACGCGCTGGATGTTCGAGATGCCATTCACGACGCCGCAGGGCGCGAGCGTGGCCCAGTTCGAGATCAGCCGCGATGGAGCTGGCGGCGTGGGAGGCGAACCGGCCTGGCGGGTGGCGTTCTCCTTGGACATCGAACCGTTGGGGCCAATTCATGCCCGGGTGTCCCTGGTGGGCGATCAGGCGGTTGTCAGCCTATGGGCCGAGCGAGAGATGGGGTTGGCGCGCTTGCGTGACGACCAGGCGATGTTGAGCGCTGCGCTGGCGCGGGCCAGTTTCCGCGCCGAGATCGCGGTGCATCCGGGCGCGCCGCGGAACGCTGAGCCGCATGCCGGCCAGCTGGTGGACCAGACCTCATGAGCACGCCCGGTAAGCGGCCGGTGGCCGTGGCCTTGACCTATGACGCCCCGAACGCTCCCCGCGTCGTTGCCAGCGGCCGTGGTCTGATCGGCCAGAGGATCATTGAGGCCGCCGAAGCTCATGGCGTGCCAATCGAGAAGAACGCGGTGCTGGCCGAGGCGCTGTCGACTATCGAACTGGAGACGGAGATCCCCGAACGCCTCTATGTCGCCGTGGCGGAGATCCTGGCGTTCGTCCTGCGGGCGGCGGGGGACAAGCGGCCGGGCTAGATGGAGCGCAAGATATGTACGGCATCCTGTGCGCCACGCCAGAAGAACTGGCGGCGCTGAAGGCCACGCTCCACCTCGACATCGAACCCGAGGTCCATGGACCGACAACGGTCTGGACCGGACGCCATGAGGACGAGACGATTGTCGTGGCCCTGGCCGGGATCGGAAAGGTCAATGCGGCCGCCGCCGCGACGCTCCTGCTGGCGGTCTTCAGCGCCCGGGTCCTGATTTTCGCAGGCGTCGCCGGCGGTCTGAATCCAGCCTTTCCCGTCGGCTCGGTACTGCTGGGCGAGCGGCTGGCGATCCATGACTATGGGGCGATTTCAGCCCGAGTGTTCACGCCGACCGCCTATGGGGTCATTCCGGTCGGCGCGCCGCGGCTGGATGAACTGACGATGGCGTCCGAGTCGGTGCGCGCCGTGTTGATGCGGTTGGCGGATACGGTCGCCGGGCGGCTCGACGCTTCGCCCTATCTGGGCGGGGTGATCACCGCCGACTACTTCCTCAATTGCGCGGAGACTCGTGATGAGCTCCACGCCGCGTTTGGCGCGGACGCCATAGACATGGAATCTGGCGCGGTGGCGCAGGTGGCCGGCGCCTGGAACGTCGACCTTTACGTCATTCGTACGTTGTCGGACCTGGCCGGCGCGGATAGTCACCTGACCTATGGTGAAACGGCGGCGATGGCGGCGCGGAATTCGGCGCTGTGCGTCCCGGCCTTGCTGGAGATCCTGAGCAAGGATCGCTAGTCGACCGCGACGATCTCCACCTCGGCGCCGGCCACGGTGGCGATATCGCCGACGGTCTTGCCCATCAAGGCGCGCGCCAAGGGCGAGTTGTAAGACACCGAGCCCTGGGTCGGATCGGCCTCGTCCTCGCCGACGATGGCAAAGGTCTGGCGGCGGCCGTCCTCGCGCTCGAAGGTGACCTTGCGACCGAACTGGATGGTGTCGAGCGAGAGGTCGGGCTCGATAAGCTGGGCGCTGGCGCGGCGGGCGGAATAGTAGCGCAGATCCCGGGTGGCGCGGGCCATGGCGGAGCGGTCGGCGCCGGCGTCGCCACTGACCTGGGCGGCGCTGTAGGCCGCACGCGCCTTGGCGAGTTCGTCCTCGATCTGGGCCAGGCCACGGGCGGTGACAAGGTTGGGATGCGGTGAGATGGGGCGGTCGGGCAGGTCGGCGGCGGCCGACTCGCTGTCCTGCTCCTTGGTGAAGGCGACACTCATGGTGCGATCCTCTCGGTCGAGGGTGTCATGAATACGTCGTATCGCAGGGTCTTGCCGATAATCTGATGCGACGGCTTGCGCAGGCCAGGCATGGGCGGCCCCTTGCGCGGCCACTTCAGGACCACGCGCTTGCGGGCGCAGGCCAGGGCCGCCTGCATCAATTCGAACTGGTCCGGATCTGTTCCGACGAGCTCGCGAAGGATGCGCATGTCCTTCTTCACCAGGGCGGTGGAGGTGCGCTCGGGATGCATGGGATCGACGATCACCACGTCGGCCGAGAGGCCCTTCAGCAATTCGCGGGCGTCTCCGTGCAGCAGGGTCATCCGGGCGACGGTCTCCACCGTTGGGGCGTCGCCCTCAGCGGCAGCAGCAGCCAGCCCGGCTTTCAGGCGAGCGTGGACCTGGGGCGAGCGCTCGATGAGCGTCACCTGGGCCCCCAGCGAGGCCAGCAGAAAGGCGTCGCGGCCGAGGCCGGCCGTGGCGTCCACGATGCTAGGCGTGACGCCTCCGGTGAACCCAGCGGCGCGCGGCAGGTCCTGGCCGCGCCCGCCGCCAAAGCGAAAGCGATGGCCTACCGCGCCGCCGACGAAGTCGATGGTCAGGTCTTGCGAAAGCTCGTCAGGCGAAGGGTGGGGTGAGGCGGGCAGGGCGGCGGGTCCGTGAAGCAGATGCGCCTATCTCGCCCATGGGCCTGCGCGCGGCAAGCGCTCAGCCGGTGAGCGCCTCGACCCATCGCGCAGCCGACATCCAGGCCGGGGTGGCGCTGAGCGGGACGATGAGGATTTGCTGCGCGAGCAGCAGCGGAGCGCCGATCAGATAAACGGGGTGCGGGCGGCCGCGCGTGCGCCAGTCGTAGACGATCGCCGCCACCAGGAGCAGATCTACGGTGAGGCCAGGCGGGACCGAGACGAAGACTGGCGGTGGGCCGATGACGCCGGGCGGGGTCATGGCTGTCGCAAACAAGCGCGCCATGGCGGCCTGCATCAAGGGGATCATCGCGAGGATCATCAGCCGCTTGTGGACCTCCGGTCGCCGCACCTGGGCGATGGCGGTCCCGAAGAAGCCGGCGAACATCACCAGGGCGGTGAGCGAAACGATCGAGAAGCGGCGGGCCTGGTCCGCCATGCCGATGGCGTCGGCGACCTTCATCGAGTTGATCGCCGCCAGTACGACCGTGAACCCCATGGCGGTGGCCAGAGATATGCCAGCCATGCCCCAGGAACGGTGATCCAGCACTCGGCCGGTGGCCACCAGCGTCGTCTGCACCAGAAAGAACAGGGTCCAGGTAAAAAATAGCGTGCCGTGGATATGAAGGATCGGCGCGCCGGTGAATGTGCCGCTCGCCATTTTCGCCCAGTAGGTGGGGATGAAGCCGCCGAACGCGATCAGCACGAATGCCGATGACATGCCGACGTAGAACCAGCGCGTTTTCGCGCTGGCGGCGTCAAACGTCACTGCGACCATGACCTGCCCCTCACCACCCAATTAGACAACGATGTTATCTTAATCGTAGGGGGCGGCCAACGCCATCGCGAGGCCAGATCGACCAAGTCGGCCGCCGGCGCGTCCAGCTATCCCCGGCGGGACGCCGCCCACTGGTCGATAACCTGCTCCAGGATCGTCAGCGGGACCGCCCCGCCCAGCAGGACGACGTCGTGGAAGCTCTTGAGGTCGAATTTGGGACCGAGCATCGTCTTGGCGCGGCTGCGGAGACGGTCGATCTCGGTGTGGCCGATCTTGTAGCCGCAAGCCTGGCCCGGCCAGACGACATAGCGGTCGATCTCGTTTTCGGCGGCGCCACGCGGCATGCCCACGGTGTCGAGCATGTAGGCGACGGCCTGTTCGCGGCTCCAGCCCTTGCCGTGGATGCCTGTGTCGAGAACGATCCGGGCCGCTCGGTAGAGGAACGATTGCAGGTAGCCGATCTTGCCCGGTGGGTAGTCGTCGTACATCCCCAGTTCGTCGCCGAGTTGTTCTGCATAGAGGCCCCAGCCCTCGTTGTAGGCGGTGAACCCCAGGTTCTTGAACAGCATGGGCGACTCTCCAGCCTCCAGTAGCAGGGCCCCCTGGAACAGGTGGCCGGGAACAGCCTCGTGGTAGGTCAGGGTCGGCAGCGCCCACTTGGCCCAGTCGCTGGTGTCGCGCAGGTTGATGTAGAACGTGCCTGGGCGCGTGCCATCCAGAGATCCGCTCTCGGCGTAGCCACGCGGTGCGCCAAGCTCGATGGCTGGCGGCACGCGGCGGATTTCCATGCCTGCCTGTGGCATGCGGTTGAAAACGCGCGGCGCTTGCGCCTTCACATCGGCCATCATGCGATTGAGGTCGGCGAGCAACGCCGCGCGGCCGGCGTCGGTGTTGGGGAAAAGCTGCGCGGGATCTTGAGCGTAGGCGGTCAGGCGCGCGCCAACGCTGCCCTTGGTCAGGCCCTGCGCCCTCAGGAGCGGTTCAAGCCGCGCGGTAAGGTCCGCGACCTGCGCCAGCCCGATGTCGTGGGCCGTCATGGCGTCCAGCTTGGTCGTGGTGTGGAAGCGCAGGGCGAACTCGTAATAGGCCGCCGTGATCATCTGGCGCGAGACGGTGGCGTCGTGAGTTGCGGTGCGCCGCTGCTCGGTCAGCAGGGCGATCTGTTCGGCCAGCCCCTGCGCGATCGGGCCATCCACGATGGAGGCGGCGCGGGCGGCCCAATCGGTCCCCAGCCCCTTGGCGGCGGCGCGGCGGCCGAGCGAGGAGGCCAGACCCGAGGTCTCGCCGCGCTGGGCGGCCAGCGAGCGCAATTGGGCCAGGGCCTTGTCGATGATGAAGTCCGGCGGGGCCATGCCCATGTCGGCCTGCGCGCGGGCACGGACCGATTCAGCGCGCAGCGCGGTGGCGAAGTCGGTCAGACGGGCGAGGTAGGCCTCGCAGTCGGCCTTGGTCTCGATCATGTGCTTGGTGTCCAGCGCATCGGGAACCTTCTGATAGGCGCCGGTCAGCTGGCTGATCACATACGGCACCGGATAGTCGTAGGAATCCACGCCGACGAATTGGAACCGCTCGGCCTCGGCGCACTGGTCGGCGTACCAGACCACGGTGTCGAGCTCGGTGGCGCCCCGTCCGGTCAGGCTGGCGCGGTCGATGGTCTTGAGCGCGCCGCGCGCATCGATCAGCGGCTGGAAAGAGCCCATTCGGCCGGCGTGCGAGCGGTCGCCGACTCGTGACTTCAGGGCCGCGCGCGGGCCCTTGTCGAGGCCAAGGCCGCTGGCGTTGAGGGGATCGGCGACCAGCATCGCCTCGAAGATGCCGTCATAGATCTGGTGAGCTCGCGCCTGCGCCGGGCTGACCTGCTGGCCGGGCGCGGCGGTGGCGCAGCCGACGACGCCGAGGCTCGCGGCGCTGGCGGAGGCGGCGAGCATTTGACGACGATTGAGCATGCGGAAATTCCCCTCTTGAGACGAGCGCAAGAGGGCACGAGCCGCGGGAGTCGGCAAGATGGTGGAGCTTTCAGGTTCGCCGCGTGGCCAGAGCCCAGGCGATCACGCCGAGCAGGCCGCCCAAGAGCAGCCAGGAGATGACGTTGAAAATTCCGTCGCCGATCAGGGCGCTGATCAGCCCGACCAGGCTTGCGACCGCCAGGATAACCGGAACCACATAGGCGCGGCCTGTCCAGTTGGTCCGCCGGCTCATGGGATGTCCCGTGCCGCTATGGGCAGGCCGCCGCTCTGAATCTCGGCGACGCGGACGTCAGCCGAGGCGCGGCCGCGAGCCAGCCAGAGATAGAGGCCCGACCCGAGCACGACGATGGTGACGAGATCGAGCAGCGCCCAGATGATCTTTAGCGGCAGGCCGCCATAGTCGCCAAAGTGCAGCGGCTGCGACAGCAGCAGGGCCTTTAAATGCCAGGGGAGTTCGGGCGTCGCGGTCACCGCCCCGGTGGCCACATCGACCAGCACCGGCCGATAGAGCCGTTCCCCCAGCGGCGTGGCCCCGTGGACAAAGACGCCATAGTGATGCTCGCCGCTGTAGCCGGTGCCCGGATAGCTGACATAGGCCGGCGTCATGCCGGGCGCGGCGGCGCGGGCGTCCGCCACCGCCTTGTCGATCGAGGCGAACGGTCGGGCGGGCGTCGGCCTGGCGTGGTAGGCGGCGGTAAACTCGGCGAGCTCGTTCTTTTGCCAGGCGGCCTGGAGCGGGGAAGCGAGGGTGTTGATGGCCCCGGTCAGGCCCACGACCAGCGCCCAGCCAAGGGTGACGACGCCAAGCAGGTTGTGCAGGTCTAGCCACTTCAGGCGCGAACTGCGGCCGGTGCGCACCGTCCCGAACTCCAGCTTGCGCATGAAGGGGCCGTAGATGACGAAGCCGGAAACGATGGCGGCCGCGAATAGCAACGCCTTGGCCCCGAGGAACAGCGTACCCGGGAGGCCGACGAACAGGTCCGTGTGCAGGCGAAGGATGAAATACATCACGCCTTCGTTGAATTGCGGGACCGGCAGCACCTCGCCCGTATAGGCGTGCATGACGACGGTGTGCATTTGCGGGGGCGGGGTGTCTGGCTGCGCGCCGGTGTTCACATAGACGGTGGGGGCGTGGTCATCCCAGCCCAGGAACAGAGGCACGTCGCCCGGATACTGCGCCAACGCCTGTGCGACCAGGACGTCCAGGTTGATCGGCTTGGCTCCTGGCTGCGGCGCGCTGACCTCCGGTTCGGCGCCAGTCAGATGGTTGATCTCCTCGTAGAAGATCAGGGGCAGGCCGGTCAGGCAAAGCAGCAACAGGAACAGCGTACAGACGAGGCTGGTCCACTTGTGGACAAGGAACCAGGTTTTCATCGTCGAACGCTGCATGGATCGCGAACCCTAGAAGTGATAGCCGAGGGTGGCGATCACATTGCGGCCGTTGCCGGTGAAGCAGTCACCGAAGGCGCGGCACGGTGAGTAGTAGGTCTTGTCGAACAGGTTTGTGGCGTTCACCGAGAGCGACCAGGCGTTCCAGTCAACCGCCACCAGGGCGTCGGCCAGGGTGTAGCTGGGGGTCTTCAAGGTTCCCGCGACGCCCGTGGAGATGGTCGAGCCGACATACCGAACCCCAAGGCCTGTACGCAGCGAGACCTCGTCGTTCAGCCGCCAGGTCTTCACGCCCCAAGCCGAGGCGAGGTGCTTTGGCGTATCGCTGAGCTGGACACCGATCTCCTCGGCGAAGGTCGATTTGGTGACCTCGGCCTTTGTGTAGCTGTAGCTGGCGGTCACATAGAAGCTGTCGGTCACGGCGGTGGAAGCCTCAAGCTCGAAACCCTTGGATTCCACTTCGCCGGTCTGGACCGTGTTCAACACATTGTCCGGGTCGTTGGTCGGACGGTTGGTCTCGGTGATCTTGTAGCCGGCGAGGGTTACCAGGGTCGTCAAGTTCGGCTGCCACTTCAGACCGCCTTCGTACTGGCTGCCTTTCTGGGGCTTGAAGCTGTCGCCGTAGAAGTCGAGCCCCCCGACCGGCAGGAAGCTCTCGGTGTAGCTGAAATAGGGCGAGAGGCCGTAGGCGAGGTCGAAGATCACGCCGGCGCGGTAGGTCGTGGCGTGATCGACGAACTCCTCGTCGGATCCGACCTGGGACTCGGCCCGGTCGCGACGTGCGCCGAGGACGATCGAGACGCGATCGGCGAAGCGGATCTGGTCCTGCAGATAGACGCCGACCTGGCTCTGCTTCAGCGTGCCGAGAGGCGCCAGTTCTGGCGCGATGAAGTCGCCATAGACTTGGGCGAAGATGTCGATGTCGGCGACCGGACCAAAGCCGCTGTTCTGCTTCTCACGATTGTCGAGATAGTCGACGCCGACCAGGACCTTGTGGGTGAAGGCGCCGGTGGCGACATCCCAGACCACATGATTGTCGGTGGTTAAGGTGCGGGTGTCGGATTCGATCGCATAGGCGCTGCGCGCGACGCGGCGCTGGTCAGCGTCGATGAAGGGGTCGGTGGGGTTCGAATAGACGTCCGGATAGATCTCGTTGAAGGCCGCGCTGGCCTCGACATAACGAATGCCGCTTGAGAACTTCAGGCTGCTAGAGAAGCTGTGATCCGTCAGCAGGGTGATGGCGGCCTGGTCGGTGTCGAGCTTGTCGTAGCCCGGCTCTCCCAGGAATGTGCGGCTGTCCATGCGGCGGCCAGGAGGAGCCTTCAAGGTCGCGACCACCGGCAGGAATTGTTGGCTCGAGGCGGTCTTGTCTTGCTGGTAGAGGCCTAGGAGCGTGAAGCTGGTGGCGTCGCTTGCCCGCCAGGTCAGCGAGGGGGCCACGACGAAGCGGTCGTCGCGAATCTCGCGGGTTTGCATGTTGGAATCGCGGCCGACGGCGACGATGCGGCCGGCTAGGCTGTCGGACGCCAGCGGGCCGGTTGCGTCGATCTGGAACTGTGTGCGATTGAACGAGCCGTACTGGGCGGAGACCTCGCCGCCGGCCTCCCAAAGCGGGCGCTTGCTGGCGACGTTCACGACCCCGCCGGTGGATCCTGCACCGTACAGCATCGAGGAGGGGCCACGCAGCAGTTCGACGCGGTCCAGGGTGAAGACCTCATTGCGCGGGATCAGGCTGTAGCCGAACAGGGTCCGCATGCCGTCCTTGTACTGCGTGGCGTAGAAGCCACGCACGACAGGCTGGTCCTGGCGGGTGTCGAGGCCGAACGCCTCTGCGGTGACGCCAGCCGAATAGCGCAGCGTCTCCTGCAGCGTCAGGGCGCCGCGATCGGCGATCTGGGCGGCGGTGACGACGCTGATCGACTGCGGCGTCTCGATCAGGGCGGTGTCGGTTTTGGTGGCGGTGGTGGCGCGGGTGGCGGTGACCAGCAACTCGCCGACCTGGACGTCTTGTGCGTGGGCGACGCCCGTCAGGCTGATCGACGATACGGCCGCGAGGAGGATGGCTTGGCGGCGGAAACGCAGAGGCGTCAGCATGAAAGGCTCCGATCTAGGGTGGCTTTCCTCTAGCGCTGAGTGTGTAAGGGCTGCAAGTCATTCGCAATTTCAATCGCATAAGTCTGTGCGACTGTGGTTTTCGGCCCATGGTGACGGTCTTGGAGCCACCTGTTTCGGTCTTCTAGGCCGCGCGCCGTCCTGCGATGTCGTGGGCCATGCGGATCGCCGCGACCAGGCTGTCCGGGCGCGCCAGGCCGCGTCCGGCGATGTCGAAGGCGGTGCCGTGGTCAGGCGAGGTGCGGACGATCGGTAAGCCTAGCGTCAAGTTCACGCCGCCCCAGAAGTCCAGCATCTTGACCGGGATCAGGGCCTGATCGTGATACATGCAGACCACGGCGTCGAACTTGGCGCGCGCCGCCTCGTGGAACAGGCTGTCGGCCGGGGTCGGGCCCTTGGCGTCGATGCCGAGCTCCCGCAGCGCCGCGACCGCAGGAGCGATGATCTCCACGTCCTCACGGCCAATCGACCCATCTTCGCCCGCGTGCGGATTGAAGCCGGCGACGGCGAGGCGCGGAGCCTCGATCCCGAAGTCGCTGCGCAGGGCCTGGGCCGTCACCATTCCGGCATTGACGATCTTGTCCACGCTCAGCAGTCCGCCGACCTTCGATAGCGGCTCATGAACGGTGACCAGCGTGGTGCGGAGACCCTCGACGGCCAGCATCATGATCGGACCGCGGGCGCCCTGATAGTTGGCGCTGGCGGTGAGTTCGCCCAGAAATTCGGTGTGGCCTGGGAACTGGAACCCGGCCTCGTAAAGCGGCGCCTTGGCGATCGGGGCGGTGACCAGGCCGCTGACCGCGCCGGACAGCGCCAAGCCGACGCCGGTCTCAATCCATCGGATGATGGCGGGCGCCGCGGCCGAAGAGGGTTGGCCAGCCACGACGGGGCTGCGAAGTGGGATGTCGAGGACCGGCAGGACTTGGCTAAAGACCTCTGCGCCTTGCTTGGGCGTGGTCACGCGCCGAACCATGTGCATGCCCGAGCCGGAGGCCGAAGCCAAAGCCTGGAAGTCGCCGACCACCACGAAGGCAGGGCCTGAAGCACGCAGTTGGCTCCAGGCCTTGAAGACGATCTCAGGGCCGATCCCGGCGGGATCGCCCAGGGTCAGGGCGAGCGGGCTCACCGGGTCTCGATCGTCGCCGAGTTCCGTAGGTCGCGCATATAGCGCCGGGCGATCATGCTGAGTTGCTGGCCAAACAGCCGGCTCTCGATTTGCTCGGCGGTGACTTGTTCACCGCCGGCGCCGCGCTTGGAGCAGACCGCGAGGATATGGAGACCCGCATTGGTGCGGATCGGCTGGGAGAGCTGGCCCGGTCCTAGGGTCTCGACGGCCTGACGGAAGGCTGGGGCCAGATCCTTGATCTCGGCCTCGCCGAGATCGCCGGCCACGACGCCGTTGACCGTGCTGGCCTTGGCTTCGAGATCGCCGCAGCCGGTCACCTGGCCACGCAAGGTTTCGAGCGTCGCGGTGGCAGCGGCGATTTGGCCTTCGGTGGCGTTCTGAGGCAGTGCGACAGCCGCCTGCTTCAGGCTGACCAAGGTGGCCGAGCCGCCGGCGCGCTTTTCACGCAGATAGATGATGTAGACGCCGTCCCGAACCTGAATGGGCTGGGACAGCTGGCCAGGACGCATCTGTTCCAGGGCCGCGTCGATCTCCGGCGCCATTTCGCCAGCGGTGATCCAGCCGGCGTCGCCGCCGTGCGCCGCGGTCGCCGCCGCCGAGAACTGCCGGGCGACGGCCGGGAAGGGCGCGCCCTGCTGCATCTGGTTCACCAGCTGCGCGGCGCCGGTCATCGCCGTCTCCATGCCGCCGACGCGGTTGGCGTCGAGGAAGACTTCGCTGATCTGGTATTGCGGCTTGGAGGCCGCCGCTTCCATGCGTTGCTGCACGGCTTTCACCTGATCCTCGCCGACCCGCAGGCGCGAGCCGTAGCGGCCGCGAATCCAGCGTTGCCAGCTGATCTGGGCGCGGATCTGTTCCTTGAGGGTGACGATCCCAATGCCTTGGGACTGCAGAGAGGCGATGAATTGCTCTGCGCTGAGGTTGTTGCTCTTCGCCATATCGGCGATTTCTTCGTTTAGTTCCTCGTCGCTCGCGATGATCGAGATCTTCTGATCCTTCTCCTGACGGCGCAGTTCCTGGATCTGCAGGCGTTCATCGACGAGGGAGATGAGAGCTTCGCGCTGGAACTGCGGAATGTTCTCCTGGGTCGGCTGGATCCCGGAAGTCGCGATCAGCAGGCGCATCCGCTGGGCGAGGTCGTAGGTCGAAATGATCTGGTCGTTGACCACGGCGGCCACCGATTCACTGAGGCCGGCAGGGGGCGCAGCAGGCCGGACTGCCGGAGCCGCCGAAGCCGCAGGAGCTTGGGCTGCAGGAGCCTGGGCCAGGGCGTAGGGGGGCGCGGCTGCGGCCGCGAAGGCCGCCGCCAAGACGACGCCGCGCGCCGCGAGGCCCGTGACTTTACGCGCGCGGTTCATGGGTGAGGTCTTCCTTAGCGTATAGCCGTAGCGGGCGGCCGGCGTGCGGTCGCGGTTGTCAGTTGCCATATAACGGTTCGCCCAATGTGGCGAGGGTTAGGCGGACGGTGATGGACTCAGACGGACCTAGGCGACCGCGCAGGGTGTCTTCCTTGCGATAGATGACGTCGATGCGCGTGCATTCGTCGGTGTAGAACACGCCCAGATCTCGGATAACCCAAGCATCTTCAACCAAATCGCGGTTGCCGTAGGCGGTTAAACCCCAGTTCTTGGTGAGTTTGAGCTGGCCGCCCACATCGAGGTTTTCGACCTTGTCATTGTTGGGGTTGGCGCGGTCGCGCAGGTAGCGGACGTAGCCGTTGCCCCACTTGTTGTAGACGTTCATGCCCATCTCGGCGCGGGCCACTTCAAGATCGTCGTCAAGGCGCGCCCGGGTGAAGAGCGACACGCCGCGCAACGGTTCGGCGTTGACCGCGACAACCCAGTCCGAAGCTTTCGAACGCAGGCCGCTCTGCTCGGTGAAGATGTCGTTGGTTTCGGTGCGCAACGAGCGACCGATCAACAGGCTGGCGCGTCGCCCGTCGTCCCACAGGATCGAGGCGCGCCCGCCGACATTGGCGCGAATCCCGTCTTCGTAGAGGTCGTAGCCGGGGAACTTGTTGGCCCGGAACAGGTTCGTGTCGTCGAACTCGAAGGCGATCGAATCTTCGTTGAGATAGATCGGGTCGCCATTGGCGTCACGGCCGAGTTCCACCTGCTTCACATCGGGCGACAAAGCCACCTGAACCAATGGTTCAATAACTGCTGTGAAGTCCTTGAAACGACGGAAGAATGGATAACTTACATCAGCGCCGACTACGCCAACGGCGCGGGCCATGCTGTCTGACGTAGAGCCTGATGCGATGCCAGCGATATTGTCGTCGACGCTATAGGCGTCGATCCGAGCCTGTGCGTAGGGCGATACCCGGAGGCCGCCCGCGCTGGTGTAGGTCGCACGCCAATCGAGTTCCCCGGTGGCGCGGCGGCTGTCGAGGCCAGGCAGGTGCTCCGGTGGCGCGTTGACGGGCGACTGATCACGTGTGAGCGCGACGGCGCTCGCTCGCATCCGCAAGCGGCCGCCCGCGATCTGCGGAGTGGCTTCGAACCGCGACTCGATCAGAGGCGCGGCGATCGGGAAGGTGCGATCGTTGTCTTCTGGGCGCAGGCCCTGGATCGTGAAGGCGGCGATCGACAGGTAAGAAGTCTGGTTCTGACGAACCGCATAGAGCTGGCTGATCAGGCGGCGGTCGTCGGCGACATAGAGCCCGCGATTCTCGTAGACGCCGCCGATGTCATACTTGTCGAACAGCAGGTCATCGGAAGTGCGCTCGGCGGTGAACCCCCACAGCCAGTCCTCATTAAGCGCGAAAGCGCCGGCGCTGAGGATGTAGCTGCGCGAGGTCCGGTCGTTGACGGTCTGACCCGCCGCTGCGGCGATGTCCTTGTCGTAGGTGTAGCCGAAGCGGGCGTTGAGGGCGCCGGAGTAGAACCGCTTGCGGAATTCGCCATTAAGGAATGGCGCAACTTTCGTGTTAACTTGAGGGCTTAGCGTCAAATCTGAAGACGGCGAAAGCACGAATAGATAGGGCTGCTCGTAGGACAGACCGCGGCGCTCGGACACCGAGACTTCCGGCGGAAGCAGGCCCGACTTGCGCTCAGCCTGCGGATCCGGATGCCAGAACACCGGCAGGTAGATCAACGGAACGCCCATGATCTGAATGACGGCGTTGCGATAGTAGACGAGCTGGCGGTCGCGATCCTGCACGACGTGATCGGCCTTGATCGACCAAGTGGGCGCCTTCGAAGCGCCATCGGGCGCGCAGATGTCGCAAGGGGTGTAAATCGCCCGGTTGAGCTCGTTGACCCGGTCGTTGCGATGGATGGCGCTAGCGGCCGCCATCTTGATGTTCTGCGGCAGACGCGAGGAGAAGCCAGTCGCCACGCCGGCCTTCATCTGATCGTCGAGCACGAGCTCATCGGCGAACTGGACGGAACCATCGGCGTTGATGATCGTCGTGTCGCCCTTGGCCCGCATGACGCCCTTGGCTTCGTCGTAGATCAGCTCGTTGGCGCGCAGGGTGCGGCCCTGGTAGCGGACCTCCACGTTGCCGCGCGCCGTGGTGACCTTGTTCTTGTCATCGCGGATGACAAGGTCGGCCTCCATGTACAGTTCGCCTTCGGCGAGACCGTCCGGAGAGGGCGCAGCGACGCGCGGCGCTTCCTGGGCTTGAGCGTCATACGCTCCGCCGGCGAGGACCACGAGGGCGACGCCTGCGAGCAGGGCGCGCTTGGCCGAGGCTGAACGCCTGCCGAAACTCATGAAGCTCAGGATCCCCTCAACGCGGTTCGAAGCCGATGCATAGCCGGGTCAGCCGGCGATTCAACCGTCTTCGGTGTAACAGAGCAGTGCAAGCCCCGACAGCAGGGCGACGACAGGTGGCGCCCAGGCCGCAGCGAACAACGGAATGATGTCGGCGTTGGCCAAGGCGCCGGAGAACTCGTTGAAGAAGAAGACGACGAAACCAAGGCCAACGCCAGCCCCAGCCAGGCCAGCCAATCCGCCCAGTCGGGCCAGTCGCAATGAGAACGCCGCGGCGAGAATCAACATCGCGGCGAAGAGGATGGGCGTGGCCAGCAATTGCTGAAAACGCAGCCGGTAGCCGTTGGCCGAAAAACCTGCCTGCTCGGTCAGGCGTATGGCGTCCGGCAGGCGCCAGAACGACACCGACTCCGGTGCGGCGAACCGCTCCATGGCCGACTCAGCGTCCAGGGTGGAGCGAATGGAGAGTGATTCTGAGCGAACTGAGCTTTCCCCGGCCGCGGCCTCGCGCACATCGGTCAGCTTCCAATAGCCGGGATAGAGTTGGGCCTCGGCCGCTTCCAGCCGACGTTTGAACTCCGGAATGCCCTGCTTGTTCTTCTGGTAGACGAACAGCGAGACGCCCGTCAGCCGCACGCGGCCCTGGGTGGTGTCGCGCTGCTTGGCGTGGATGACCATCTGGGTGCGATCATCGCCCTGGCGCAGCCAGACCTCTTTGGGCGCGTCGGTGAGATAGTTCTCCATCAGGTTCGCGCGGTCGGATTCGTACCGGGCGCTGAAGGCCGCGGCGAGCGGGTTGAGCAGGGTGACCGTCAGGACGCCGATCGCGAACGCTGCGGCGGCCGACGGCAGGATGAACCGCCACGCCGATATGCCGGCCGCTCGCATCGCCACCAGCTCCGAGCGCCGATTGAGGCCGACATACGCCCCCATGCCCCCGAACAGGAAGACGAACGGCAGCAGCAGCACGACGATCGAGGGGGTCTGCAGCAAGGTCAGGATGAAGAGCTGGGCGACGCCGACATCGGCTCGCACCGCGACCTCGCGCGAGAGGTTCACGAAGGACACCAGGATGATCACCGCGGCGATCACGGCCAGGGCGGCGCCTACGCTGGCCAAAGTCCGGCCCATGACATAGCGCTCGAGCTTGCCGGCCCCGATCATGCGGTCGCCCCGGACGCGCGGCTGATGCGGTGCGGTTTGAGGCGCATGTCGATGAACCGCGTGACCTTCTGGCGGAAGATGCTGCGGAGGGCCAGGTAGGTCGCCAGGACAGGCACGGCGTACTGAAGGAGGTTCAGCCAGGCGGCCTCCTCGGCGGCGGCCTGGACCACGAAGCCCAGGATCCGGACGCCGACGGCGATGGCGCTCATGATGGCGATCCGCCGGCCATAGCCGGTGCGGCTGAACCCGCCGCCAATGATGGCGGTCAGGGCCATGGCCATCAGCGCGATATTGTACAGCGGACTGGCGATCCGACTGTGACCTTCAGCCAGCAGTTTCAGGTAGTTGCGCTTTTCCCAATCCTGGGTGAGGTCCGGAAACAGCAGCTCGTGCAGATAGCGGTCCGAGGGCTTGTAGTGGATCATCTGCTCGGACGTCATGAACGGCGACAGATCGTAGGGATAGTCGTCGAAGGTGAGGAAGTTCAGCACGTCGGCTTCACTGAACTCCTGCATCGAGCCCTTGTGCATAACCAGCACCGCGCGATCGCCGCGCTTTTCCAGCCGCCCCTCGTCGGCGGTGTAGGTCGTGGCCGAACTGCCGCTCTTTTCGTGATGGATGAACAGGTTGTGGATCAGGCCGGTGGCGTCGACCGACTGTGCGTAGACCGTCAAGCCAGGCGCCGGGTTGGTGAACTCGCCCTCGCGGATGAGCGTCGAGGCGAGGTCTGTTCGGACGCTGAACAGCGTCTGGCGCATCTCGCGCGCCGCCATCGGCTGGATCCAAAGGTTCACGGCCAGGGCGATGATGGTGATGTAACCGGCCAGCCTGAGGGCCGGGGAAATCACTCGCCATCGGCTCATGCCGCCCGCGAAGCAAACCACGATCTCCTGCTCGGTGTGGAGACGGTTCATAGCCACGAGCGCGGCGACGAACACCGCGATCGGCAGCACCATGTTGAGCAACTGCGGCATGGCCAGCAGCGTCACCTTGGCGAAGACGAGCGCGCTCTGCCGCTGGCTGACAATGATGTCGAGCGCCGAAAGGCTCTGGCTAAGCAGTGCGACAGCCGTCAGCGCCGCCGTGGCCAGCACGGTCGGTCCCAAGAGCTGGCGAAACAGATAGCGGTCGATCAGGTGCATGCGGATTTTTTAGGATTCACCCAGGGATTTTTCGCGCCCCGAACGTGAACCTGCTCTAAATCATGCGTCGCTGCGTCACACAACCGCCGCTCGCGCGGCTGGACAAATCGAAACTGGGCCGAATTCGCGGGCAGGTTCGATCCTTGTTGGAGCGCGGCCCCTGTTTTGTCTGGAGTTCGAGAGACCATGGAGATCGAATTCGTTGCGGCTGGCGCCGCGCTTGGCGAGAAAACCGTTCTGGCCTTGGTTGTCTTCGAGGGCGACCTGCTGTCAGGCGCCGCAGGCCAACTTGACGCGCAGACCGGCGGCGCGCTGGAGCGCGCCATCGCCGCCGCCCGCTTCAACGGCGGCAAGGGGCAGGTTCTGGACGTGCTGGGCGCCGGCGGTGAAGCCGCGCGGGTCCTGCTGGTTGGAGCGGGCAAGGCTGAGGGCTTCGACGATGTCGGCGCTGAGCACGCCGCGGCCTCGGCCTATGGCGCGGTGAAGTCTTCGGGACTGACGACGTTGCGAGTGGTGTTGCCGTCCGCCGAACATGGCCTGGCCGCTCGCGCCGCACTTGGCGTGCGACTGGCCTCGTATCGTTTCGACCGCTATCGCACCAAGGAGCCGGCGGAGAAGAAGCCCTCGATCGTCAAGACCCAGGTGGCGACCGGCGACGACGGCGCGGCGCGGACCGCCTTCGCGCCGCTCGCGGCCCTCGCCGATGCGATCGCCTTTTCGCGTGATCTGGTCTCCGAGCCGCCAAACGTCCTCTATCCGGAAGAGTTCGCCCGTCGCGTGAAGGCGCTCGAGAAGCTGGGCCTCGAGGTCGAGATCCTCGGCGAGGCCGAGATGGCGAAGCTTGGCATGGGCTCGCTCCTGGGCGTCGGTCAGGGCAGCGTCCGCGAGAGCCAACTGGCGATCATGAAGTGGAATGGCGCGGCTGATCCCAAGGCCCAGCCCATCGCCTTCGTCGGCAAGGGCGTCTGCTTCGACACCGGCGGCATCTCGATCAAGCCGGCCGACGGCATGGAAGACATGAAGTGGGACATGGGCGGCGCAGGCGCTGTCGCCGGCCTCATGCACGTGCTGGCCGGCCGCAAGGCTAAGGTCAACGCCATCGGCATCCTGGGCCTGGTCGAGAACATGCCCGACGGCAACGCCCAGCGACCTGGCGACGTGGTCACCTCGATGTCGGGCCAGACCATCGAGATCATCAACACCGACGCCGAGGGCCGCCTAGTGCTGGCCGACGCCATCTGGTACTGCCAGGACCGCTTCAAGCCGAAGTTCATGGTCGATTTGGCGACCCTGACGGGCGCGATCATCATCAGCCTCGGCAACGACTATGCCGGCCTGTTCTCGAACAATGATGAGTTGTCGGGCAACCTGCTGGCGGCTTCGGGCGTCGAGGGCGAGCCCCTCTGGCGCATGCCGCTGCCGGCGCAGTACGACAAGAACATCGACTCGATGATCGCCGACATGAAGAACACGGGCGGCCGTCCGGGTGGTTCGATCACCGCGGCCCTGTTCATTCAGCGGTTCGTGAACAAGGTGCCGTGGGCGCACCTGGATATTGCTTCGACCGCTTGGAAGAAGCCGTCCTCGGTTCCGACCATCCCAGACGGCGCCACCGGCTTTGGCGTGCGTCTGCTGAACCGCATGGTTCAGGACAAGTACGAAGGCTAGGCGAACTTGCCCCTCCCCAGACGGGAGGGGCGGATCGCACGATTCAACGCCTGTTCCTCCTGACGTGGGGGAGGGATAAGGGGCCATGCGCTTTGTACTGCTTCACAGCCCGCTGACGGGTCCGTCGGTCTGGACTCCGGTCGCCATCGAACTGGCCCGTCGCGGAATAGACGCGACGCGGCCCGTGATCCCGCCGCTGGGCGAGATCGACGCTCCGCTCTACGCCAATGTCGGTCACGCGGTCGCGGCCCAGTTCCTGGGGCAGGGCGGTCCCTTCGTGCTGGCGGTTCACTCGGGAGCTGGCGGCATCGCGCCCGCCGTGGTGGCGGCCGCGGCCGGGCAGATCAAGGCGGTGCTCTACGTAGACGCCATTCCCCCCCATCCTGGCCGTAATTGGTTTGAAACCGCCTCCGACGCCCTTGGGGACAGCCTGAAGGCCAAGGCCGTGGGCGGTATGGTTCCGGCGTGGGACGAGTGGTTTCCGCCCGACGCTCTCGCAAGCCTGACGCCGGAAGGCGCCCTGCGTGAAGCCATCCTCACCGAGCTAGCCCCCACGCCGCTAGCGTGGCTTGAAGAGGCCGCGCCGGACATCGACTTGCCGTCGGACGTGGGCTGGGGTTTCCTGCGGTTGAGCAAGGCGTATGAGCGTGAGGCGGGGGAAGCCAGACGCCTGGGTTGGCCGACCTTGCGGCGCGACCTGCATCATCTGGCGATGACCACCCATCCGGAGGAAGTGACAGCGGGCATGTTGGCGCTGACGCGATTGTTGGGATTGAAGGCCGCATGAGCGAGGCGCCTTGCGAGGTCTGGTTCTATCACCTGGAACGCTCGGACCTGGACGATGTCCTGCCTGAGCTCTTGGAACGCACCCTTTCGCGTGGCTGGAAAGCCGTCGTGAGGGCGCGTCAAGACCAACGTATTGAGCACCTTGATGGCCGGCTCTGGACCTATCGCGACGACAGCTTCTTGCCGCATGCGCCCGACAGCGAGCCGAGCGCAGCGCGCCAGCCAATCCTGCTGACCACGGGGTTCGACAACCCAAACGGCGCCGACGCCCTATTCCTGGTTGATGGCGCCGATCCGGGAGAGCTTGCCGGATACACCCGATGCGTGGTGCTCTTCGATGGTCGCGACGAGGCTCAGCTCGCTGTCGCACGCAGCCAATGGAGCGCCGTCAAGGCCAAGGGGCATCCGGCCTCCTACTGGAGGCAGCAGGCCCGAGGATGGGAGAAACAGGCATGAAGAAGATCCTGATGTTGGGAGCGGCGCTTATCGCGCTGTCGGGTTGCGTCAGCGAGCCGCCAGCTCCGCCGCCCGCGCCGCCTCCGCCACGTCCTGCCCCCCCGCCGCCGCCCGCCGATGCGAACGACAAATGCGGCGCCGCTGAGGCGCAGCGTTTTGTCGGTCGTCCGCGTAGCGAAATCCCGGTGCCTGTACGGCCCGAAAAGCAGCGCGTGCTCTGCACGACCTGCATGGCGACCATGGACTTCCGTGAAGACCGGCTGAACTTCTTCTACGACGCCGACACCGGCGTCGTGAAAAGGGTCACCTGCGGTTAGAGGCCGTGAGGCCGAAGGCGCGGCGAACCGCGCCTTCGGTCGTCCGCGTCAGGCGACGCCTTCGAAGCGAAGCATGTCGATGATCGTGAAGTCGTCGCCTTGTCTCGACGGGGCAATGGTCGGCAGGCTGGCTTGCCATTCCGGCTCTTGCGCAAGGTAAGAGCTGCGGTCGCCCTCGATGAGGCCAAGGAAGACCTCGGTGACTATGCGCCCGCCGACCGGGGATTGGCCTTCGCGAGCCGAATGGCTATTTCCGTTTGCGGAAGATGTGGCGCAAGGCGGCGATCGCCGCCGGGGCGAGCAGCACCAGAACTAGCAGTAGATAGACGAGGCGGGCTTCTTCGGGCATGGCGTCAGTGCTCGTCGTCGTTGGGGATGTTCAGCAGTTCCCCGCAGGCCTTGCAGTGGACAGCGTCGACGTCATGCCTCTGCAACCCGCAGGTCGGGCAGGGAAAGCGCACCTTGTAGGGGCGGAACAGCGCCTGGGCGAGGCGGACGAAAAGGGTGATCCCGGTCAACATGGTGACGATGGAGATCACTCGGCCCCAGGTTCCAGGCAGGGTGATGTCGCCAAACCCTGTTGTCGTCAGGGTGGCGATCGTGAAGTAGAGGGCGTCGATATAGCCGTCGATGCCGTCCGTCCGGGCGAAGCTCGTATAGACGAAGCCGGTCACCACGAAGATGAAGGTGATCAGGGTCGCCGAGGCGCGGACGACGTCTTCCCAGCGCGTCTCGTCATAGCGACGGCCGATGGTTCGCCAGAAGAACTCGGAGTGAACCAGGCTCCATAAGCGAAGCACCCGCAGGAAGGCCAGATTGAAGAGCCAGAAGGGGAAAAGCAGCGTCACCAGGACGAACAGGTCGATCCAGGTGACCGGCCGCTTCAGCCATTCGCCGAACCTGTCGGAGGCATAGGCCCGCGCGGTGAGATCGACCGCCAGGATAAAGGCCATCGTGTAGTCGATGAACAGGAATGCTGGGGTGTCGCGGAGCAGCGGCGAAGCGATGAAGAAAGCGATCATCACCAGGTCGATCGTGATGACCGTCAGGCGAAAGCGCACCGACTTCGCCGAATGGCCGAAGTACAGCTCGTGCAGCCGCGCCCTGATGCGAGGTGCGCGGCGCCGTCTGCCGGGGTCGGGAAGCGACTCTGCGTCGGTGGCCATGGCGCCACTGTAGTTACCCCTCCCCACGAAGGGGAGGGAGAAGGTTAGGCGTCGACCTTTACGGCCTCGTAGGCTTCCACCGCGTCCAGCCATTCCTGCTCGGCCTTCTCGAGGGCGACCTGGGCCTGCTCACGCTTGCGGCCAAGTTCGGCGGCCTTGGCGGGATCCTCGCTGAACACCTTAGGATCGGTCAGGGCCTTATCGAGTTCGGTGACGGCGGCTGTGGCGCGGGCGAGCGCGGCCTCAGCCGACTCGGCGCGGCGGCGAGCCGTTCCGGTCGGGACCTTCGTCTTGGGTGGCGGCGGCGGTTTGGGAACCTCGACCGGCTCGGCGGCCCGAACCTGGGTCGGGGCCTTGCCGGCCTGTTTGGCGCGGTCGATGACGAACTTGGCGTAGTCGTCCATATCGCCATCGAAGGGCGCGATGGTCCCGTCGCTGGCCAGCCAGAGGCGATCGGCGACCAGTTCCATCAAGGAGCGGTCGTGGGTGATCAGGATGACAGCGCCCTCATACTCGTTCAGCGCGTCCAGCAGGGCGCGGCGAGAGTCGATGTCGAGGTGGTTGGTCGGTTCGTCGAGAATCAGCAGGTGCGGGGCTTCGAGCGCCACAAGGTTCAGCAGTAGGCGGGCGCGTTCGCCGCCGGACAGGCTGTCGACCGTGGTCTCCACCTTCTGGTGTCCCAGGCCGTACTGGGCCAGGCGCGCGCGGCGACTGGCCTCGGAGGCCTCCGGCATCACCGTGCGGATGATGTCGAGCGGTGTGTCCTTCGGATTCAGGGCTTCGATCTGGTGCTGGTGGAACCAGCCGACCTTCAGCCGAGCTGAGCGGGTGAATTCGCCCGATTGCGGCTTCAGCGCGCCGGCGACCAGCTTGGCGAAGGTTGACTTGCCGGCCCCGTTGACGCCCAGCAGACCGATCCGGTCGTCGAGGTCGAGGCGTAGGTTAAGATGCTTGAGGATCGGCGTCTCGTCGTAACCGGCCGATACGCCTTCAAGGCGCAGCAGCGGCGGGGCCAGGGGGCGTTCCGGCGAGGGCAGGATGAAGGGCGCGACGTGCTCGGCGACCACCGAGGAAACCGGCGGCAGCTTCTGCAGCATCTTCAGGCGCGACTGGGCTTGGGTGGCCTTGGACGCCTTGGCGCGGAAGCGATCGACGAAGGCCTGGAGGTGGGCGCGCTGGGCGTCGACCTTGGCTTTGTTGGCTTCCTGCAGGCGGGCCTTTTCCTCACGCTGGCGCTCGAAGCTGTCGTAACCGCCGGTGTAGATTGTCAGCTTGCCGTCGGCGAGATGCAGGATGTGGTCGCAGCTATTGTTCAGGATTTCGCGGTCGTGGCTGATGATGACCGCGGTGTGCGGATACTTTTTCAGCCGGCTTTCCAGCCAAAGCGCGCCTTCGAGGTCGAGATAGTTGGTCGGTTCGTCGAGCAGCAGCAGGTCGGGCTCGGCGAACAGCGCGGCTGCCAGGGCGACCCGCATCCGCCAACCGCCGGAGAACTCGGCCATCGGACGCGAAAGGTCAGCGTTGGAGAAGCCTAGGCCTGAGAGGATTTCCGAGGCGCGTGACGGCGCACGGTCAGCGCCGATCTCATAAAGCCGAGCGTAGATTTCGCCCAGGTGCTCGGGATCTGCGGTTTCGAGCTCGTTGGTCAGGCGCTCGCGCTCTTCGTCGGCGGCCAAGACAGTATCGAGCAGCGAAATCGGCGTCGCCGGGTGCTCCTGGTCGACCGAGGCGATGCGCGCGTTCTTCGGATAGCCGATCTCGCCGTCACCGGCGTGAAGCTGGTCAAGGATCAGTTTGAACAGCGTGGACTTGCCCACGCCGTTGCGGCCGACGAGGCCCACGTGGGCGCCCACAGGAATGCTCACGGTCGCGTGGTCAAAAAACCGGCGGCCCCAGGCGTCGAAGGTCAGATCATTGATTTGCAGCATGGCGAGCGCGGGGGCTTATCAGAGGCGGGCCCCTGAGGGAATGCGTCCATTATTCCGCCCTGCTTGGCGATGTCACATCAGACCGCTATAAGCCCGCCACCCGCGCGGGGCTCCGCGCCTCCCCAACAATACAAAGACAAGTCAAAGACAATGACCGAACGCACCTTCTCGATCATCAAGCCGGACGCCACGAAGCGTAACCTCACGGGCAAGATCAACGCGGTGATCGAAGACGCCGGCCTGCGCATCGTGGCCCAGCGCCGCATCCAGATGACGGAAGCCCAGGCCAAGAAGTTCTACGAAGTCCACGCCGAGCGCCCGTTCTACGGCGAGCTGGTCGAAACCATGACCTCGGCGCCCGTCGTCGTGCAGGTCCTGGAAGGCGAAGGCGCCGTGGCGAAGTACCGTGAAGTCATGGGCGCCACGAACCCTGAACAAGCCGCCGAAGGCACGATCCGCAAGCTGTTCGCCCTGAACGTCGGCGAAAACTCGGTCCACGGTTCGGATAGCCAAGACAACGCCAAGCTGGAAATCGCCCAGTTCTTCACTGACGATCAAATCGTCGGCTAAGACGGCGGGGAACGGTGGAGCTCGTTCTGCGTTGATCTAGCGCGGAACGAGCCCAAGTGGTCCCTCCAGAGACCGGCCGCACCAGTCAGGCCCCGTTCGGCAAAGAGCCGGGCGGGGCCTGCTTGTTTTTAAGGAGCGGCACCATCCGTAAGGCACCCCCTATCGTCACCGCCGGCGCGGGCGACCTCAAGTTCACCGGGCACGAGCTGCAGGTAGACTACGAGATCACCGGCCAGATGCGTACCTTGGCATCGGCCCACGTTCCTCTGCGGGGCCTGCTGCGCACCGCGCCTGATGTGGCCGAAGCGTTATTTCGCGCCGGAGAAGCGGCCTTGACCCTGGACGACGGCCGGGGCTGTCGGATCCGGATGCTCGGCTACACGAGCGGCAGCGACACCGCCTACTTTGAAATCAGAATTTAGCGGGGCCGTGTGATCTGCGTCGGACGCAGATGTGGCGAGTAGAGGCGGTCGTAGGCGCCGGCGTCCTTCAGGTGCAGAGCCGCGTCCAGCAGGCGAGCGCCACGCAGTCCGTTCGGCGGCGGCTCGGCCGACAAGGCCGCCCACAGGCTCTCGGCTTCCCGGTGAAGACGCTCGTTGCGTTCCATGTTCTTCCCATCCATGCCGGTCGAACCATCCAGACGGCCTGAAGTTCCGTCCAAGTAAGGTTGATAAGAGGTAAGAAATTGTAACCTCGCCGTGCGGTTGTGGTGATTGCAGTCGCGCGAGTAGTCTCGATGCTTGTGTGTTGAGTTCACAAATAGCGGGCCGACACATCGTTTGATCGCTGGGCTACGCGCGACGCATCCTGTCCCTGATTTGAGCAGCAGGGCTTCAGTTCATGAGCGAGATCATCACCCTTGCGGGCGAGGTCCAGGGCGTTTTGGCGCTCCCCAGAATGGCGTCTGGGGTAGGGGTCTTGATCCTGACCGGTTCCAGCGGCCGTGTTGATTTGGATAGAGCGCGTCTCTTCGCCGATCGCGGCGCGGTCGCCCTGGCGCAGCGCTGGTGGGGCGGGGAGGGGCAGGCGCCCGGGATCAACCTCATTCCGCTAGAGGTCTTCCTGAAGGGTGTCGATCGACTAAGGGCGGAAGGCTGCAACAGGATCGCGGTCCTGGGCACATCGAGGGGCGCCGAGGCGGCGCTGCTGACCGCGGTACGGGATCCTCGCATCGAGATCGCGATCGCCATCAGTCCGTCTCATGTCGTCTGGCAGGACTTCGGCCCTGGGTTGGACGGCGTCTACTGGCCGCCGCGCTCGGCCTTCACTTGGGAGGGGCGCACCCTCCCGTGCATCATCTACGATCCGAGGGTCTGGCCGGCGGTCGGCGCCCCGCAGATCTATCGACCGACCTTCGAGAAGAGCCTGCAGACCTTCGCCGAGGACGTTCCGGCCGCCAGCATTCCGGTCGCGGAGGCGCGGGCGGAGATCATTCTGGTCGCCGGTGCGGGCGATTTGCTTTGGCCCTCGGATACCTCCGCTCACCATATCGCCGAGCGGCTGAAACGGCATGGAAAGGCCGTGACGGTCATCGAGCATCCGCACGCCGGCCACAGCCCTGTGTTCCCAGGCGAACCCCGACCGCCGGAGCCGGCGGCGCGAGCCTGGGGTGGGACGCAGGAGGCCGACCGTGAGTTGGGCGCCGCGGCCTGGGCGGAGATCACCTCGCGGCTGGGGCTGCCCGCCTGACGCTACGACATGGGTTCCACCGCTGGGGCCATATGCGCTAGCTGAGTGGCGGCGCGGCGCCGCGGCGGAGGATCGTGGTGGACGTCAGTGAGAGCTTTCCGGAGATCCGTGACGCCGTACGAAAGCTCTGCGCCCAGTTCCCTGGCGAATATTGGCGAGCGCTGGATCGCGACCGCATCTATCCGACTGAGTTTGTACAGGCGCTGACCCAGGCGGGGTTCCTGTCGGTGCTGATCCCCGAGGCCTATGGCGGTTCGGGACTCGGATTGGCGGCCGCGACGGCGGTGCTGGAGGAGATCCACCGCTCGGGCTGCAACGGCGGCGCCTGTCACGCCCAGATGTACACGATGGGCACGATCCTGCGGCACGGCAGCGAGGCGCAGAAGGAAGCCTATCTGCCGAAGATCGCCACCGGCGAGCTGCGCATGCAGGCGTTCGGCGTCACCGAGCCCACGGCAGGGACCGACACTACCCGGATCTCGACCTTCGCCCGCCGCGAGAGCGACCACTATGTGGTTAGCGGCCAGAAGCTCTGGATCAGCCGGGCCGAACATTCTGACCTGATGGTGCTGCTGTGCCGCACGACGGCGCGCGAGGATGCGGCCAAGCCTTCCGACGGCATGAGCGTACTGATCGTCGATCTGCGCGAGGCAGTCGGAAATGGGCTGACCATCCGCCCGGTACGGACCATGCTGAACCATGCCACCACCGAACTGTTCTTCGATGAATTGAAGGTCCCAGTCGCCAATCTGATCGGCCAGGAGGGCAAGGGTTTCCGCTACATCCTCGACGGGATGAACGCTGAGCGAATCCTGATCGCTTCTGAATGTATCGGCGACGGCAAGTTCTTCATCGACCGGGCCAGCGGCTACGCCAAGGAGCGCGAGGTGTTCGGCCGGCCGATCGGCCAGAACCAGGGCGTCCAGTTCCCCATCGCCCGAGCCCACGTGCAACTGACCGCCGCCTCGCTGATGGTCGACAAGGCCTCGGCCATGTTCGACGGCGATATCCCCTGCGGCACAGAGGCCAATATGGCCAAGATGCTGGCTTCCGAGGCGTCGTGGTTCGCCGCAGACATGGCGGTGCAGACCCATGGCGGGTTCGGGTTCGCTGAGGACTACGACATCGAGCGCAAGTTCCGGGAGACGCGGCTCTATCAGGTGGCGCCGATCTCCACGAACCTGATCCTCAGCCACGTGGCGACCCACGTGCTGGGTATGCCGAAGAGCTTCTAGGGGGACGAATGTACGACCTTCTCAAAGGCCTGCGCGTTGTCGAGGGATCGGCCTTCGTGGCCGGTCCGACCTGCGGCCTGTATCTCGCCCAGCTTGGGGCCGAGGTGATCCGGTTCGACAATATCGGCGGTGGGCCCGACTTCGGGCGCTGGCCGCTGACGCCGGGCGGTGACAGCCTCTATTGGGAGGGTCTGAATAAGTCCAAGAAATCGGTCGCGCTCGACCTCGGCCGGCCCGAGGGGCGCGAACTGGCCGCTCGGCTGGCGGCGGCGCCGGGCGAAGAGGGCGGGATATTCGTCACCAATTTCCCGGTCGAGGGGTTCCTGTCCTACGAGAAGCTCAGCGCGTTGCGGCCGGATCTGATTTGCGCGCGTGTGATGGGCTGGGCCGATGGCGGGCCGGCCGTGGACTACACCGTCAACAGCGCCATCGGCGTGCCGATGATGAACGGTCATCCTGACGACCCACGCCCGGTGAACAACGTGGTGCCGACTTGGGACCTGCTGACCGGCGCCTACGCCGCCTTCGCCCTGGTTTCGGCGCTGCATGCCCGCAGCAGGGACGGCAAGGGGCGCGAGATCCGCATTCCGCTGTCGGACATCGCCGGATCGACCATGGCCAATCTCGGCTATCTGGCAGAGAGCCTGGCGGGACCCGACCGGCCGCGGATGGGTAACGACCTCTATGGCGCCTTTGGCCGCGATTTCACGCTGAAGGGCGGCCAGCAGATCATGTTGGTGGCGATCACGCCCCGCCAGTGGAAGGGGCTGCTGGCGGTGCTGGAGATCGAAGCTCCGGTCGCGGCCTTGGAGGCTGAACTCGGCTTGAGCTTTGCGAGCGACGAGGGGCTACGTTTCGATCATCGCGGGCGGCTGTTCCCGATCTTCGAGGCCGCGTTCGCCCGCAAGACCCTGGATGAGCTGAAGCCCTCCTTCGAGGCGACCGGGGTGTGCTGGGGACCGTACCAGCCGATGAGCCAGGCGGCGGAAGATCCCCGGCTGATCAAAGGCAATCCGGTGTTCAGCGACGTGGCGCACCCCAGCGGCCGAACCTATCCCGCCGCCGGCTTCGCGGGGACCATTCCGCAGGACGTTCGCGCGCCGGCGAGGGCCGCGTCGAAGCTGGGGCAGCATACCGACGAGGTCTTGGCGCAAGTGCTGGGGCTGTCCTCGGGTGAAATCGCGCGATTGCATGACGCCGGCGTGGTCGCCGGACCGGAGGGACGATGACCAGCACGATCGAACTGAGCGAACCTTCGCCGGGCGTCCGGGTGGTGACCTTGTCGCGACCGGAAGCGGCCAACGCGTTGAACACCGCCATGGGTGAGGAACTGCTGGCGTTGTGGACAGCGCTGGCCGCCGATCCGACCATCCGGGTAGTGGTCCTGACCGGCGCGGGCCGTTTCTTCTGTGCTGGAGCGGACCTGAAGGAACGCGATGGCATGAGCGATCAGGCCTGGTCTGATCAGCATGTGATGTTCGAGGCGATGATCCGCGCCCAGCTGGCCTGCCCGTTCCCGATCATTGCGGCGGTGAACGGCGCGGCCATGGGCGGTGGGGCCGAGATGGCCTTGGCCTGCGACTTCGCCTGGGTCGCTGACACCGCCAAGATGGGCCTGCCCGAGGTAGGCCTTGGCATCATTCCGGGCCTGGGCGGCACCCAGTTCGTTACGCGGGCGGCCGGCGAGCGGCGCGCCGCCGAACTGCTGATGTCGGGCTTGCCGGTCGATGCCGCCCAAGCGTTGGAGTTTGGCCTGGTGAACCGGGTGGTTCCGGCCGCTGAGCTGATGACGCAGGTGCTGCAGCGCGCCGAGGTGATCGCCAGCAAGGCGCCGTTGTCGGTGAAGGCGCTGAAGGCCGTAGTTCGCGGTGGGGCGGCTCTCCCGCTCGATCAGGCGATGGAGCTTGAGTTGTCAGAGTACAATCGCCTGTTCCGCACAGCCGATCGCCGCGAAGGCGTGGCGGCGTTCAATCAGAAACGGGCGGCGGTGTTTAAGGGTAGTTAGATCCTCCCCCGCTGCGGGAGGTGGCTCGCCGCGTCGCGGCGAGACGGAGGGGGCGGCGACCCTGGCCCCAGTCCCCCTCAGTCAGCTTTGCTGACAGCTCCCCCAAAGGAGGAGCATCTGCATCGGCTTTAAGACGCCGCGACCAGCTCGCCGCAGACGAACGCGTCTTCGCCAGCGTGGAGTAGGCCGTCGAGGACGTCCGGCAGGTTCTCAGGGCTGACGATGAGCATCATGCCGACGCCGCAGTTGAAGGTGCGGCGCAGTTCGTGCTCGGAGATCCCGCCAACCTCGGCCAGCCATTGGAACACCGGGGGCAGGGCCCAAGCGTCCCAATCGAACTTGGCTTCCAGGCCTTCGGCGATCGCACGGGGCGGGTTCTCGTTCATGCCGCCGCCGGTGATGTGAGCTGCGCCCTTGATGCGGCCGGCCTTGATCTGGGGCAGCACGCTTTTGATGTAGATCCGGGTCGGGGCCATCAGGGCCTGGGCCAGGGTCTTGCCTTCAGCGAAGGGGGCCGGGGCGTCCCAGGCTAGGCCCGAGCGTTCGACCACGCGGCGAACCAGCGAATAGCCGTTCGAGTGCGGGCCCGAGGAGCCGAGCCCGATCAGCAGGTCGCCGGGCTTTTGGGTGTCGAGGGTCGGCAGCACAGCGCCGCGTTCAACCGCGCCGACCGAGAAACCGGCCAGGTCATAGTCGCCTTCGGAATACATGCCCGGCATCTCGGCGGTCTCGCCGCCGACCAGGGCCGCGCCAGCCTGCTTGCAGCCCTCGGCGATGCCGGCGACCACGCGGGTGGCCTCCTCGACGTTCAGCTTGCCGGTGGCGAAGTAGTCGAGGAACAGCAGCGGCTCAGCGCCCTGGGCCAGCAGGTCGTTGACGCACATGGCCACCAGGTCGATGCCGACCGTGTCGTGCTGGTCGGTGTCGATGGCGATCTTGAGCTTGGTGCCGACGCCGTCGGTCGTCGTAACCAGCAGCGGATCGGCGTAGCCGGCCGCTTTCAGGTCGAACAAGGCGCCGAAGCCGCCCAGGGCGGCATCCGCTCCAGGACGGCGAGTCGCCTTGGCCAGAGGCTTGATACGCTCGATCAGGTCGTTCCCGGCGTCGATGTCGACGCCCGCCTGGGCGTAGGTGAGGCCATTGGGCCGATCGGTCATGTGACGCCTTTTGGGCTCAGGGGAGGCAGAAATTAACGCCTGCGCGCATCCGGCGCTTGCAGACTCGGGGCTGCGCGAGCGTATAGCTACTTGATGACGCCGATTACAACCACCGCCGAACTCCAGGCGTTCTGCGACAAGATCAAAGGCCAAGCCTTCGTCGCCGTAGACACCGAGTTCATGCGCGAGACCACCTACTGGCCCAAGCTCTGCCTGATCCAGGCCGCAGCCCCCAACGCCGAGGCGGTCATCGACCCTCTCGCCGACGGGCTGGACCTTGAGCCATTCCTTGAAATCCTGCGCGATCCGAGCATCGAAAAGGTGTTCCACGCCGCCCGCCAGGACGTCGAAATCTTCAATAATCTGAAGGCGATGCCGGTTCCGCTGTTCGACACCCAAGTGGCGGGCATGGCGGCCGGATTCGGTGAACAGATCGCCTATGACGCGCTGGTGCGCCAGATGCTGAAGATCGAGATCGACAAGTCCTCGCGCTTCACCGACTGGGCCAGGCGACCGCTGACCGATGCTCAGCTCGTCTACGCCCTGGGCGATGTGACGCACCTGGCCAAGCTCTATCCGATGCTGCGCTCGCGGCTGGAAAAGGAAGGGCGGCTGGCCTGGGTCGTCGATGAGATGCGCAGCCTGGCTGATCCGGCGCTCTACGACGTGACGCCGGAGAACGCGTGGAAGCGGCTCAAGCCGCGCCGCCACACGGCCAAGTATCTGGCGGTCTTCAAGGCTGTCGCCGCTTGGCGCGAGCAGACCGCCCAGATCCGCGATCAGCCGCGCGGCCGCATCCTGAAGGACGACGCGATCGACGAGGTCGCCACCCAGGCGCCGACCGACGCCGAGGCCCTGGATCGCCTGCGCTCGGTGCCCAAGGGCTTCTCGGGGTCGCGGTTTGGACCCGACCTGCTGGCAGCCGTGCGCGAGGCGCTCAAGGATCCGGAGGCCTACGCCCCGGTGATCGAACGCGCCAAGCATCAGCCGTCACCGGCGGCGGGCGCTGTCGTGGAATTGCTTAAGGTGCTGCTGAAGGCGCGCTCGGAAGACGCCGGTGTGGCGTCCAAGCTGATCGCGACGATGTCTGACCTTGAGCAGATCGCCAATGACGACAACGCCAAGAGCCAGGCGCTCACCGGCTGGCGTCGCGAGGCGTTCGGCGAGGACGCCCTGCGGCTCAAGCGCGGCGAGCTGGCCCTGGTGCTGGACGGAACCCGTGTGCGTGTCGTGGAAGTCCGCAGGGCGCCCAAGGCGACGGCTGCGGCGGAGTGACGACAGCAAGAGCCTTCCGGCAGGAAGGCTGTGATCGAAGCTGACAACGGCTCCCTCTGATGAGGGAGCCGTTTTCGTATCAGCAGGCCACGGCCGGCCGCGTGGTCAGGCGTTGACTGTAGAGCGCCGCGGCGATCGCGGCGGCGGGCATGAAGGCGCCGATCCAGGTGACGGCGTGCAGGCCAGGCCCGTGGTCGATGACCGTTCCGCCGAGCCATGCGCCCAGCGCGTTGCCGAGGTTGAACGCGGCGATGTTCAGGCTCGACGCTAAGGTCTGGCCCGCGCCGCCCGCCGCCTCCATTACGCGAAGCTGCAAGGGGGCGACTGTGGCGAAGGCCGCCGCGCCGAGCAGGCCGGTGAAGATCACGGCGGCGATCTTGCTTTCCAAGAAGAAGGTCATGGACACCATCACGATGGTCAGGACGGCCAGGGTGCCAAAGAGAGCCGGCGTCAGGGCGCGGTCCGCGAACTTGCCGCCCAGGAAATTGCCGGCGACCAAGCCACCTCCGAACACCAGCAGGATGGGTGAGACGGCCGCCAGCGGGAAGCCGGTGATCTGGGTCAGGATCGGCTGGATGTAAGTGAAGACCGCAAAGACCCCGCCAAACCCCAACACGGTCATCAGCAGGCCGAGCAACACCTGCGGGCGCTTCAGCACCGCCAGTTCTTCGGATAGAGGGCCGACCTCGGGCGCCTGCTTGGCGCGGGGCACGAAGCCGATCAGCACCAGGGCGGCGAAGACGCCGATACCGGTGACGGCCCAGAAGGTCGAGCGCCAGCCGAAGGCCTCGCCCAACCAGGCGCCGAACGGGACGCCGACCAGGGTCGCGGCGGTGAGTCCGGTGAACATCAGCGCGATGGCAGAGGCCCGCCGTTCAGGCGGCACAAGTCCGGCGGCGACCACCGAGCCGACGCCGAAGAACGTGCCGTGGGCCAGAGCGGTGACGACCCGCGCGATCATCAGGGTCTCGTAGGTCGGCGCCAGGGCGCAGGCCAGGTTGCCGAGGGTGAAGATGACCATCAGCCAGACCAGGGTGGTCTTTTGGGGCAGGCGTCGGGTTGCGATCGTCAGCAGCGGCGCCCCGGCGAAAACGCCGAGCGCGTAGCCGGTGATCAGCAGGCCGGCGGCGGAGATCGAGACGCCAAGATCGCCGGAAACCTGCATCAGCAGTCCCATTATGACGAACTCGGTCACCCCGATCCCGAAGGCTCCGGCGGTGAGGGCATAGAGGGCGAGAGGCAAGGGAGGGCTCCGGGGTAGCGGCGTGGTCCCGGCTAGATGGCGCCAATTACATCGATGAATTAGAGTGTCATTTGGAACATCATATGTGAGTTCAAGTCCAATATGGCTCGCTCCGAAGTCAATCGCTCTACCGAGATGGAGGTTTTTGTCCGGGTCGTGGAGACAGGCGGGCTGTCGGCCGCCGCACGCGCTCTGCGGATTACGCCTTCGGCGGTGAGCAAGCTGATCGCGCGGCTGGAGACAAGGTTAGGGGCGCGGCTGCTCAACCGCTCGACCCGCAAGTTGCAACTGACACCCGAAGGGACGGCTTTCTACACACGCTCAGTCCAGGTGCTGGCGGACATCGACGAGGCCGAGCGGGAAGTTACCGCCGGCGCCGCGCCGCGCGGGCGGGTGAGGGTGAACAGCAATGTGGGCCTTGGTCGGCAGTTGCTCTTACCGTTGGTCCCGGATTTCCTGACCAAGCACCCGGAGGTCACCCTGGACATCGTCCTAACCGATCAGGTCGTGGATCTACTGGACGAGCGTGCGGATGTTGCGCTGCGGGTGGGCGACTTGCAGTCCTCTAGTCTGGTGGCGCGGAAGCTCGGCGAGAGCCGCGCGGTCGTGGTGGCTTCGCCGGACTATCTCGCGCGGCGGGGCGTACCCATGAGGCTGCAGGACCTGAACCAGCACGATCAGCTCGACTTCAATTTCACACGCAGCGTTCGCAATTGGCCGTTTCTGGGCCCGGACGGGCAGGTGGCCTATCTGCCCGGCGTTGCGGCCGTGCAGGTCGGGGATGGCGAGAGCCTGAGGGAACTGGCGCTGGCCGGCGCAGGTCTGGCCCGAATGAGCGTCTTCTCAGCGGCGCGAGACATCGCCGCCGGGCGGTTGGTTCCGGTGCTGGAGGCCTTCAACCCCGGTGACGTGCTGGAGGTGCACGTGGTCTTTCTCGGACAGGGCGGCCGACTGCCGGCCCGGGTGCGGGCTTTCATTGACTATCTGGTGGAGAACTTGCGGCTTCCGAGTTGGCGCGCTGAAGCTTAAGTGGACGAAACTGTGGATAACTCTGACGGTTTGGCTGCTTTGGACTATCGGTGTTTTTCCACCGAGTTTCGCACCGCTTGTCCACCGGTTCGCAGCTTGGCGACGCTGAAGCGTGCTTGCCAGTAGAGCTGATCGGCGCGAGCCTTCAATTGTCGAAAGGAACTGCCGCGCAGGAGACCTGGGAGACCAGACCACCCAGCAAGCAGTAGACTCCAAGAGCAAGGCCCCAGGGGCAACCCGGACGCCGAACTTGAAAGGGTCACGACGACGAAAACGGCCAGCCAGGGCGACCTCGCGAATCGAAAACGTCGAAGACCTTGAGGCCCTAGGCTGCAGAGCCTGGATGAGAAGGCGACGCAGCGGGAAACCGCCGCGCCGCCTTCTTGCTATCTGGACCTACTTCTTAGGATCGGTCAGGGCCTTGTAGACCAGCGGATAGGATGTCGAACGGACGTCCGGCGTATCGCGGCCAGGTATCGAGCCGTTGAGGTTCTGGATCATACCGACGAACACCACGTCATTGGTAGGGTCGATCCAGAACCAGGTCCCGAAAGCTCCGCCCCAGTAATAGCTGTCCTTGCCCTGCGGGGTCTTGGCCTTGGCCGGGTCGAGGATCACCGCGAAGTCCATGCCGAACCCGACGCCGTCCATGCTCGGGCCATAGAGATCGACCAGGACACCCTCTTTCAGCACGTTCTGACGCATCAGCTTGACGGTTTCGGGCTTCAGGATGCGCGCGCCGTCCAGTTCGCCGCCGTTCAGCAGCATCTGCGAGAAGCGCCAGTAATCCTGCGTCGTGGAGAGCAGTCCGCCTGATCCGGACAGCAGCACCGGCTTCACCGAGGCGTCGATCGGATTGGGCGGGGCGATCAGCTTCTTCTGCTCGTCGTAGCTATGGATGGCGCTGACGCGCGGCAGTTTGTCGGCCGATACCGCAAAGCCGGTGTCCGGCATCTTCAGCGGATCGAAGATGCGGGTCTGGAAGAACACATCCAGCGGCTGGCCTGACAGCTTCTCGACCAGATAGCCCTGGATGTTGACGCTGGGGCCATAGCGCCAGTCCGTCCCTGGCTGGGTGGCGAGCGGCAGCTTGGCCAACTTGTCGATCATCGCCTGCAGCGGCTGGTTCCGGTCGGTCACTTCGGGCGCATAGCCACTCGAGACATCGAAGCCGGCCGTATGGCTCATCAGCTCGCGCATGGTCATCGGATGGTCTTGGGCGACCAGGGTCCCGTCGGGGCCCTTGACCTTCAGGTCGGCGAACTCGGGGATGAACTTGGCGACCGGGTCGTCCAGCTTCCACTTGCCCTCGTCGAAGAGGATCATCATCGCCACGCCGGTGACCGGCTTGGTCATCGAGGCGATGCGGAAGATGGTCTCGCGCTGCATCGGCGCCTTGGAGTTCACGTCCTGCACGCCATAGGCGTCGAAGTGGACGACCTTGCCGTGGCGAGCGACCAGGGTGGTGACGCCTGCGAGGCGGCCTTGGTCCACGAGGCCGTGCATGGCCTGGTCGATACCCTTCAGGCCTTCAGCCGACATGCCGACCGATGCAGGGGCGGCGAGTTTCACCTCCGCCTGCACCGGGAGCGCAATCAGCGCACCGGTCGCGAAAAGGCCGGCCAGCAGGCCTTGGCGTGTCAGCATCATGGATATCCCCCGAAATGGATTCGTTCTTGTTGAAGCCATTCTAGTCAGGGGTATGTGCGGCGCCTAGGGCAGGGCCAGGGCCTTGCGCATGACCTCGAAGACCGCCGGATGGTCCATAAGGCCGTGGATGCCTTGTGAGCCCGGGCCGGTGGCGTAGGTAGCGATGTCCTCGCCGGTGTGGGCGGCGCTGTTGAGGGGCGTCGCAGCGAAGCTGCGAAGGTCGGGATCGGCGGTGTCCAGGTCGGCGGGATCAGGACGAAGCTCGCCCACCGGGGGGGCGCCGGGGCCGCTCGCATACATCAGGATCGGAATGGCCTTGCCGTCGAGCGCCCTGGCCGGATCGTCTTCGTTCCCTGGCAGCAGACCCAGGATCGAGGTGTCTCTGGCTCCTCCGTTGATCGTCAGGCCATGACTATGATCGGCGGTGACGATGATCAGCGTGTCCTTGGGGTCGGTCATCGCCTGGGCCGCCGCCACCGCCTTGGCGAGCTCCACGGTCTCATTCAGGGCTTCCTGAGCCAGGCTCATATGATGGGCCTTGTCGATTAGAGCGCCCTCGACCATCAGGAAATAGCCCTGCTTGCTCTGTGACAGGACTTCGATCGCCTTGACGGTCATCTCCGTCAGGCGCGGGGCGTCGGTCTGGGTCACGGCGCGGGGGTTCTCGCGCATCATGTTCCCCGGGGCGAACAGGCCGAGCAGGCGCTTGGTGTCTTTCCGAACCGAGGCGAGTTCCGATCCGGTCTTTACGAAGGCGCCGCCGCCGGCGCGCCATTCGGCGGTCAGGTCCCGGCCATCTAGTCGCTTACCGTCGCGTTCGGTGGGGGTGAAGGCCGCCTCGCCGCCGCCCAGCATCACGTCGAGCTGCAGGGCCTTGGGGCCGTCCAGCATCTGCCGAGCGATGTCCTTGCAGCCGGCCGCGACGGCTTCGGGCGGCAGGTCAGCGTCCGATTGCCATTGGCGCGACGGCGTGTGGGCGTAGAGCGAAGCCGGCGTCGCGTCTGTGATCGCCGCGGTCGAGACGACACCGGTCGCCAGACCCTTCTTTCGCGCCAACTCGGCCAGGGTGGGCACCGTGGAGGGGGCCACCGAGGCGCAATCCCCGCGGCGAACCTTGTCATCGACGCCGAGCGCGCCGTTCAAAGTCCGGTGGCCGGTGAGGATCGCCGAGGCGCCGGCGGCCGAGTCGGTCACCAAACTGTCGGCGGAATAGGTCCGCACCAGACCCAGTTGCGGGAAGGCCTCAAACGAAAGACGGTTGGAGGCGCCGTCCGCGCCACGTTGCTGGGCCTCATAGATCCGGGCGGCGGTCAGGGTTGCTACGCCCATGCCGTCGCCGATGAACAGGATCACGTTCTTGGCGCGCTCGGCGGCGCCGGCCGGGCCAGCCAGGGCCGAGACCGCAGCGGTAAGCATCAGGGCGTTGGCGGCCCTTCGGGCCCGCGTCCAGGAAATCTCGCCCATAACCAAAAGCTCCACTGCCCTACTGTTGGTGGCCGCTGGGGGCGGCCCGCTCGGGCGCGTTCATCGACGGCGTTCATCACGCGCGCATGAAGGCTGGATGTCGGTTTCGTGGCAGTGGCGCGGCGCGCGACGGGGCTAGGCGGCCGCTACGGCAGGCGCGTTAGTTTCTTGGGCGAGTTCAGTGAGGTGATCATGGTCAAGATTGTCAGGATTGGCGGAGCCGGCGGTTTCCTCGGCGACTCCTCGGTGGCGGCGCCGCAACTGCTGAAGGGCGGACGTCTCGACTACATGATCCTCGACTATCTGGCTGAAGCGACGATGTCGTCCCTGGGCCAATTGAAGGCCGCGCGGCCTGACCAGGGCTATGCTCGCGACTTCACTGAATGGGTCTGGAAGGACAACCTCCAGGAGCTGAAGGCCCAGGGCGTCAAGATCGTCACCAACGCCGGCGGCCTCAACCCGCGGGCCTGCCGAGCACGGATGGAGGAATTGGCGGCCGCCGCTGGCCTCAGCTTCAAGATCGCCGTGGTCGAAGGCGACGATCTGATGGGCCGCCTGGATGATTTGGCCGGGCGTGGATTGACCGAGATGTTCACTGACGCCGAGTTCCCCGATCCAAAGCGCGTCTTCACCGCCAACGCCTATTTCGGCGGTCGGCCGATCGCCGAGGCGCTTGCAGCCGGCGCGGACATGGTGATCACTGGCCGTGTGGTCGACAGCGCCCTGGCGTTGGGACCGCTGATGCATGAGTTCGGCTGGACTGAGGCCGACCATGATCTGTTGTCGGCCGGTTCGTTGGCGGGCCACGTCATCGAATGCGGCGCCCAGGCGACGGGTGGCCTTTTCACCGATTGGGAGGACGTGCCGGACTGGGCGCACATCGGCTATCCGGTGATCGAATGCCACGCCGACGGCAGCTTCGTGGTCTGCAAGCCGCCGGGGACGGGTGGGCTGGTGTCGCCGGCTGCTGTGGCGGAGCAGATCCTCTATGAGGTCGGCGATCCCCAAGGCTACGCCTTGCCCGACGTCGTGTGTGATTTCACCGAGGTGAAGGTCGAGGCGGCCGGCGAGAACCGGGTGCGGGTCACGGGCGCGAAGGGCTATCCGCCCACTGGGGCGTACAAGGTCTGCATCACCTTCGAGGATGGCTATCGGTTTATCGGGGCGATGCCGGTCGTCGGTCGCGACGCGGCCCGAAAGGCCGAGCGGCAAGCTGAGGCGCTCTTGGAACGGCTGTCCGAAATGCTGCGAGGGCGCAACCTGCCGCCTCTTCGCGACAGCCGGATCGAGCTGCTCGGGGCCGAGGCGTCCTACGGAGCCCAGGCCCGGCCCGAAGCCAGAGCCGTGCGTGAAGTGGTCGCCAGGGTCGGCGCCGAGCACGAGAGCGCCGAGGCTCTAGGGTTGTTGGCGCGGGAGTTCGCCTCGCCGACGACCTCCATGAGCGTCGGCTCGACGGGCTGGTTCGGCGGCGCGCCCACCATCACACCCGTCGCGCGCGTCTATTCGGTGCTGCTGCCGCGCGGCGAGGTTCCAGCCTTGGTGAGCCTGGGCGATGAGACGCGTGAGATCGAGATCGCGCCGCCGCTGAAGGCCTTCGATCCGGCTCAGGTCGTGCGTCCGAACGTGCCCGAGCCGCCTACGACCGCCGGCGAACTGGTGCGCCGGCCGTTGATCGACCTGGCTTGGGCCCGCTCAGGCGACAAGGGGGACGCGTTCAACATCGGGGTGATTGCGCGCAAGCCCGAATACCTGCCCTGGATCCGGCGCGGCCTGGGATCGCAGGCGGTGCAGGCCTTCTTCGCGCACGAGTTCGAGGGCGCGAAGGCGCCCAAGGTGCTCAGCTATGAGCTGCCGGGCCTGGGGGCGATCAATCTTCACTGCATCCAGGCATTGGGCGGCGGGCAGTTCTCGAGCCTGCGGCTGGATCCGTTGGCGAAGGGGAAGGCGCAGCAACTGCTGGATATGGAGATCGAGGTTCCGGCGGACCTGGTGGTCACCTAGGTCGCGGCGGGCGCATCCTGGGCGCGCTGGGCGGCTTCGATCGCCCCTGCGATCGCGGCGCGGGCTTGCGGGCTGTTGCGCCAGCAGGTCGAACCCAGCTGGGCTGAGGCCGCGACGCACAGCGCGGCGGCGTCCTGCTGAGCCAACGAGGCTAGGTCCTCGATGCCCAGTTCCTCCAGGCGCCGTACGACCGTGGGGCCGACGCCCTTCACGGCGAGCAGGATGGTCCGTTCGTGTGCTGAAAAGGCCATGCCGGCTTAGCCTAACTGTAGCTTGAGCTTCAGCGCCTGGGCGAGGGTCTGGGCGCGTTTGGCGGTTTGTTCGCCCAGCAGCATGTCAGACCAACCCTCCTGGGCGCGCAGTATCAGCCGGTCGCCTTCGATCGATAGCGTCGAGTGACCGAGCAGGCTGGCGTTGCGGCCCGAAAGGTCGCAGCCGAGCCGGATCGCCGAGCCAAGCGCGCGGGCGCGTTGGCGACGTTCGACGGACAGAACCTTGGAGACCGTGCCCGGCTCGGGCGTCGCCGGGGCCGACGAGTGTCGGGCGAAGGCGGCGCAGGCCAGGAAGGCGCGCTCAGGGTGGTTCATGCCGGCGATCGGCGCGCGCAGGACCTGCTCGAAGGCAAGCTCGCCGCGATGATCGGGATGAAGACGCGCGCCGAGATCGGCCAGACGGCAGGCTGCGGCCGTCAGGGTGGGTTCGCGAGCGCCAAAGACAGGCGGCAGTCGACTGAAGGCCGGGTCCAGCCAGTCGTGGAGCGCCATGCCGAGATCGCAGGACAGCCCGCGAACCGTGGTCAGGGCCTCGCAACCTTCGATCAGCGGGTCCTGGGCGGCTTCCTCGGGGGGCATAGCCTCAAGCAGCAGCCCTTCGCGCAGCCCATAGGCCGAGATCACGATGCGCTCGATGCCGAGGCGTTCGATCAGGGCGTCCAGCACCAGGGCGGAATAGGGCAGGGTGTCAAAGCGCTTCTTCGACAGGCCTTGCATACGTTCCAGCGAGGCCTTGGACTGCCGGGCGACAAAACGCGCGACATCAACGGCGTCGGAGCGGCTCATCTCGTACTGGTGGGCGACGCGCAGCGGATAGTCAGCCATCTCCATATGCAGGAGCGCCAAGTTGCGCCAGGCTCCGCCGACGGCGTGGAATTCCCGGGTGCGGAACCGGACGCCGGACTTGTCGATGCGCCCGTCGATCACCTTGCGCATCTTGTCCACATCGAGCGGTTTGGGCGCCCCGAGCGCGAAGGGGCCGAGCGGCAGGGTGACGCCGTCGCGCGGCGCGCCACCGTCCAGATGCACAAGTTCTAGACTGGAGCCGCCCATGTCGCCGACCACGCCGGTGGCGTCAGGTTGGCCGGCCAGGACGCCCAGGGCGGCGTAGCGGGCTTCTTCAACGCCTGACAGAACCCGCAGGCGAAGGCCGGTTTCCAGCTCCACGCGGGCGAGGAAGGCCGGGCCGTCGGAGGCTTCGCGCACGGCGGCGGTGGCGACCGCGAAGATGTCGCTGCGGTCCCATCCGCTGAGGGCGGCCCGGAAGCGCCGCAGGGCGAGCAGGGCGGTCTCGATCCCATCGGGCGACAGTCGGCCCGTCGCAGGCAGGTCGCGGCCGAGGCCCGCAAGGGCCTTTTCGTTGAAGACCGTCCAGATGGCGCGGCCTTCCAGCCGGTAGATCACCAGGCGCACGGAATTGGAGCCGACGTCGATGACGGCGGTTTGGCGCGAACCTAGGTCCTTGAAAGTTCCAGGACCGGGATCTGGGGCGAGGGCCCGGCTATCCGCGCGGGGCCACATGATCGATCGCGCGCGGCATGTCCTTCACCTTCTGCCCCCGGCCCGACAGGCTGGGATTGGTCATGAAGTACTCGTGCGCGGAAAAGGCGCCCGGGTGATCCCATGATGGATCGCGGGTATAGCGGCCGTCCGCGTCGAGCGTCCAGCTTTGCGCTTCGTCCTTGAGGTTGGCCACCATGATCTGTTGCAGGACCTGCTGGTGGACAGTGGGGTTCTCGACGGGCGTTAGGCACTCCACGCGACGGTCTAGATTGCGAGGCATCCAGTCTGCCGAGGAGATGAAGACGCGGTTCTCCGCCGATGGCATGGGCGCGCCGTTGCCGAAGGCCACGATGCGCGCGTGTTCCAGGAACCGGCCGACGATCGACTTGACCCGGATATTCTCCGACAGGCCCGGCACGCCGGGACGCAGGCAGCAGATGCCCCGAATGACCAGGTCGATGGAGACCCCGGCCTGACTCGCCTCGTAGAGAGCGTCGATGATGACCGGATCGACCAGCGAGTTCAGCTTGGCCCAGATCGCGGCGGGCTTGCCGTCATGGGCGTTTTTGACCTCGCGCATGATGTAGGTCAGCAGGTCGGCCTTCATCGTCAGCGGCGACGGTGACAGCTTTTCCAGGCCGTCAGGACGCGCATAGCCGGTGATGAAGTTGAACAGGCGCGCGCTGTCGCGGCCCATGGCCGGATCGCAGGTGAACAGCGACAGGTCGGTATAGATCCGCGCGGTGACCGGGTGGTAGTTGCCGGTCCCGAAGTGGCAGTAGGTGCGAAGGGTGTCGCCTTCCTTGCGAACCACCATCGATAGCTTGGCGTGGGTCTTGTATTCGACGAAGCCGAAGACGACGTGGACGCCTGCGCGCTCCAGGTCGCGCGCCCATTTCAGGTTCGCCTCTTCGTCGAAGCGGGCCTTGATCTCGACCAGTGCGGTGACGTTCTTGCCGTTCTCCGCCGCCTCGATCAGGGCCGCGACAATCGGGCTGTCCGACGAGGTCCGGTAGAGAGTTTGCTTGATCGCCAGGACGTTCGGGTCGCGGGCGGCCTGGCGCAGGAACTGGACCACCACGTCGAAGCTCTCGAACGGGTGGTGGACCAGGATATCCTTGTCGCGAATGGCCGCGAAGCAGTCGCCGCCATGATCGCGGATACGCTCGGGGAAGCGGGCTTCGAAAGGCTTGAACTTCAGGTCCGGCCGGTTGGCGGGAATGAGCTGGCTGAGTTCGTCCAGGCCGAGCAGGCCGTCGATGAGGATCAGATCCTCTTCCTTGGCGTGCAGATTTTCGACGATGAAGGTTCGCAGTTCCTCAGGCATGCCAGCCTCGAGTTCGACCCGCACAACCGAGCCGAGGCGTCGTTGCTTCAACCGAACCTCGAACTCGCGAACCAGGTCCTCGGCTTCTTCCTCGATCTCGACGTCGCTATCGCGGATCAGGCGGAAAACGCCGCGCGCCTCGACCTCGCTGTCAGGGAAGAGATGGTCGAGGAAGAGCGCCGTCATGCTCTCAAGGCTGATAAACCGGCGTTCGGGGCGCTTGCGCCGGCTGGGTGCGGCGGGCAGCTCCCAGAAGCGCGCGACTTGCGCTGGGATCGGCACCAGGGCGTACATCAGGCGTCCATCTGAAACCCGCTTCAGCTTCAGCACCAGGCAGAAGGCAAGATTGGGGATGAACGGGAATGGGTGCGCCGGATCGATGGCGAGCGGGGTCAGCACCGGGAAGACTCGAGTGATGTAGGTCGCCTCAAGAGCCTGCTTCTCGGTTGGCGTGACCTGGCCCGAGTTGACGACGGTAAGGCCTTCGCCAGCGAGTTCTTCGCGCAGTCGACGCCACTGTGCCTGCTGGTCGGCCATAAGGTTGGCCGCCTCGGCGTTGACGCGCACGAGTTGCTCGATCGGGGTCAGCCCGTCCTGGGAGACCACCCGAAGGTTCTCGCGCGCCTGGGCCTTCAGGCCGGCTACGCGGACCATGTAGAATTCATCGAGGTTGTTGGCCGAGATCGACAGGAACCGCAGCCGCTCCAACAGCGGGTGGCGCGGGTTCTTGCTCTCGTCCAGCACGCGCTCATTGAAGGCGAGCCAGGAGATTTCCCGGTTGAAGAAGCGCTCGGGCGAGCCGACCAACTCGGAGTCCAGCGCCAGGGGCGCTTCGTCGGCGGGCCGCGGGGCAGGGGCGGCGTAGGTCATGGATTCAGCGTCCGTAGGCATGGGTTGGTTCTGACCCAACCCGAAATGTGCCGCAAGTCATCCATCGAAAAGGTCAAGATTCTCGCTATCATCTTCAAGAATCTGTCGCGCAAGTATGCGCGAAATGGGGCGTTGTTCATCGTCGGCGGCTTCGTCCAGCCGTTTTACGATCTCGCGAGCATAGGGGATCGACCTCTCCATGCGGCGCAACAGGTAGGGATAGACCTCTTTCGGTGCGCGAATGCTCCGCTCGCGGAAGAATTTCTTGAGCACGCCCTCCAGGACTTCGTCGTCCGGTTCCTCGATCTCGGCCACCAGCAGGGCGTTGAGCCGCGAGCGCAGGTCCGGCAATTCGGCGCGCCAGGCGGCCGGCGCCTCACGCGCCGTCAGCAGCAGGCCGCCGCCCTCGCGCGCGGCCATGTTGATCAGGTGAAAGAGGGCTTCGTCATCGACCCCTTGGTCGACGTCTTCCATCAGGACGGGTCGACCCGCCGCTGCGGTGATATCGGGCGAGGTTCGATCAAGGATGATCGCGCCAGAGCGCGCGGCCCACTCGCGCGCCAGATGGGTTTTGCCGCTGCCGATTGGTCCGAACAGCGCCAGAGCGCCGCCGGGCCAGTTCGGCCAAAGATCCAGCGCGGCGATCGCCTGGGCGTTGGACGGGCCCTTGACGAAATCCCGGCGCGCGAAGGAGACAGGACGCCGGAGTTCCAGGCGCAATTGCCTTGTCATGCGTCTGGTCCAACCAACTGAAACACGAGAGCAGTTTACCAAGCCGCCGCCGGCCGGTCGATGTATTGGCGGCCGGGGCTTGGGGATGACTTGCCGAAACCGAGGACAACTTGGCGCTCATCCCCTTTTGGGCGCCACAAGCATCTGGAGGTCCCGCTGCGTCGCTGTTCATCTCACCGCAATATGGCCCGCGCGGTAACGCGACAGGGGAGAGTTAGCCGGGGTGCGAATGGACATCGGTCAAGACGATCATGGCCACCTGAGCACCCCCGAGGATCGGTTGAAACTGTCGATGGCCAAGCAGTAGGGCTGCGCCCTACTTGTTCTGGGTCGTGTCAGGCAATCCAAGTATCCGCTTGGAGATGATGTTGTTCTGAATTTCGGACGAACCGCCGGCGATAGTCGAAGACTTGATCCGCAGATAGGCGCGACCGGCGGCGCGCTCCTGCGGGCTGAACGCCTCGCCCACCCAGCCGAGACCGTTCAAGCCCATGGCCTCGATCGTCATCTCGCAGTGATCGGTGTTGATGCGCGAGTTGGCGTTTTTCATGATCGAGGTCGCGGCGCTCGGACCGTTCTGGTTCCGCGCGTCCTCGGCCACCCGCTGGGTGGTGAGGGCGTAGGCCTTGGCGTCCATCTCCTGCTGGATCAGCCGGGCGCGGAAATCGGGATCGGCGAGTTCACCGTTCTGATTCTGCCCGAAGTAGTCGATCGCCGCTGTGCGCAGCGCTGCCGGATCGGTCCGGCCTGGTCCGCCGGTTCCGCCCGACAGCCCGTTCCGCTCATGCTGCAGCAACCGCTTGCCGACCGTCCATCCGCCGTTCAGCGGCCCGACCAGGTTTTCCTTGGGCACCTGGACATCAGTAAAGAATGTTTCGCAGAAGGGCGAGGAGCCGGAGATCAGCAGGATCGGCCGCGTCTCGACGCCTGGGCTGCGCATGTCGATCAGGAGGAAGCTGATGCCTTCGTGCTTGCGGGTCGGATCGGTGCGGACCAGGCAGAAGCACCAGTCGGCGTACTGGGCGCCGCTTGTCCAGATTTTTGAGCCGCTGACCAGGAAGTGATCGCCCATATCGACCGCCTTCGTTTGCAACGAGGCGAGGTCGGAGCCGGAGCCTGGCTCGGAGTATCCCTGGCACCAACGCAGCTCGCCGCGCGCGATCGGCGGAATGTGGCGCTGTTTCTGCTCCTCGTTCCCATATTCCAGCAGGGTCGGGCCGAACATCATTACGCCCATGCCGCCGATGGGATTCCACGCTCCGAGTCGCCCCATTTCTTCGCGCAGGACGCGGGCCTGGCTTGGGTTCAGACCGCCGCCGCCATAGGCCGCCGGCCAGGTGGGAACGCCCCACCCCTTGGCGCCCATGCGCTGCTTCCAGAGTTTGTAGTCGCCCTCTTCAGGCGTTGGAGCCTCGGCGTTCATCAGGCCGCCCTGGCCGTTCAGCGACGGTGGGAAGTTCGCTTCGAGCCAGGCGCGTGCGTCCTGCCGGAATGCTTCGGCGTCCATGGTGGTCTCCCTGGCGAAGCTCTGATGGCTCCGTGGGAGACATGTGAGAACCGGCGAGGCCGGCTGTCAACGACGCGGTATGGTCAGGTCTCGACAGGGCGGACGCGGTCGCGGGCCGACATTAGCGACCAACCCTCGGGCCGCAGGAGTTCGATAGGCGAGAAGCGGACCTTGTAGTCCATCTTCTCAGAGCCCCGGACCCAGTAGCCCAGATAGACGTAGGGGATTTCGGTGAGACAGGCCTGGACCACGTGGTCGAGGATCACGAATGAGCCGAGGCTGCGCTTGCCCATGGTGGGATCGTAGAACGAATAGACGAGGCTCAGACCGTCGCTCATTAGGTCGACGAGCGCGCAGGCGATCAGATCACCGGGGCCGCCATCCTGGGACCGCAGGCGATACTCGATGATGTGGGTGCGGACCGCGGTGTCCTCGACCATGGCGACATAATCGGGCCAGGTCATCTCGGCCATGCCCCCATCGGCGTGGCGGGTCAGCAGGTAGCGGCGGAGCAGGTCGAACTGCTCCATCGTGGCCTCGGCCTCGACCAGATGGCGTTCGAGGTCGTCGTTGCGCGCAAGGACCCGTCGCTCCGAGCGCGAGAAAGCGTAGTCCTTGGCCGGAATGCGAGCCGAGACGCAGGCCGAGCAGCTCTCGCAGGCTGGGCGATAGGCTATGTTCTGGGAGCGCCGGAAACCCACCTGGGTCAGGCTGTCATTGACGTTGGCGCCGTCCGAGAGCGGTAGATGGGCGAAAACCTTCCGCTCGTGCCGATCCGGAAGGTACGGGCACGGGCTCGGCGCCGTCAGGAAGAACCTGAGTTGTCGTGTCGGAAAGTGCTGCGTCACGGACTTGCGATCGCTTTCGAACCACTGCGCCTGGGGAGATTAGGCGTCATCGAAAGCTCAGGCGCAAGGTCCCAAAATGTCAGCACCCGGCTTCCGTCACTGCAACCCGTGGTTTGGCGGCAGAACAGGCGCCTCCCGCAGAAGAACGATGGCGATGCGGCGATTACCGGCGAGCGTCGGATCATCCGGGTAGAGCGGCTCTGAATTGGCCTTGCCGGACACCTGATAGACGCGGTCCGGGTCGACGCCGGCTGATTGCAGCACGCGGCGCGAGGCATCGGCCCGCGCGGCCGACAACTGCCAGTCGCCATCGGGCTTGGCGCCATCCACTGAGGCGTTGGTGTGGCCCGCGATGCTGATCCGATTCGGCAGCTGGTTCACGATCTTGGCCACGGCGCGCAACAGCAACTTGGCGCGGTCGTTGGGCTCGGCGCGGCCGGTGGCGAACATCGAGCGGCCTTCCTGATCCACGAGCTGAATGCGCAGGCCTTCCGGCGTCTGGTCGATGAGGATGTTTTTCGAAAGCTCGGCGAGTTCCGGCATGTCCTGCAGCGCTTGGCGCAGAGACTGTGCGGCGGAGGCGAAGGCGGCCTGTTCGCGTTGAAGGATCGCCTCGCGCAGGGCCTCAGTGGAGGCTTCCGGAGACATTTCCTTGGCGGCGTCCTGCTGGGACCCGTCGTTCGGATTGGGCGATTCCGGGGCCATCTGTTCGATGATCGCCTGTGATCCGGCGCCTTGCGCGCCATCTTCGCCCAGGGCGGTGCCGCCCAGGATCCCGCCGGAGCCGGAAGTGGATTCGGAGATGCTGGCCGGGGCGAAATAGTCGGCGATGCCGCGCTTCTGCTCCGGGCTGGTGGTGTTGATCAGCCACATCAAGAGGAAGAAGGCCATCATCGCGGTGACGAAGTCGGCATAAGCCACCTTCCAGGCGCCGCCATGGTGAGCGTGCCCTCCGGCCTTCTTGACCTTCTTGATCAGGATAGGCGCTTCGCCCATCGCCATGTTCAAACCCCGTCCGCCCGATTCCAGCGCAGATTGGCGCGGGGCCCGTTAAGATGACGTTGAGTTGAGAGAAGGACGTGCGGATGAGAGTCGCTTTCGTGGGCCTGGGCGTGATGGGCTTTCCCATGGCCGGTCACCTGGCCAAGGCCGGCCACGACGTCTCGGTGTTCAATCGTAGCCCGGAGAAGGCGCAGCGCTGGGCCGCGGCATACGGTGGGCGAGCGTGTGGGACTGCGGCGCAAGCGGCCGAAGCTGCTGAGATCGTCTTCCTGTGCGTCGGCAACGACGACGACGTGCGTGGCGTGGTCGCGGACATTCTGTCGGCGATGGCTGCGGGCGGCGTCGTTGTGGACCACACCACTACATCGGCCAAGGTTGCGCGTGAAATGGCGGCCTTGGCGGGCGAGGGCGGCCGTTGGTTCGTCGACGCCCCGGTCTCCGGCGGCCAGGCGGGCGCGGAGAATGGTCAGTTGACCGTGATGTGCGGCGGCGAGACAGGCGCCTATGCTCGCGCCGAGCCGGTGATCGCCGCCTTCGCCAAGGCCTCGCGACTGATGGGCGGGCCGGGCGCGGGCCAGCTGACCAAGATGGTCAACCAGATCTGCATCGCTGGGATCGTCCAGGGCCTGGCCGAAGGCATGCACTTCGCCAGGCGCGCCGGGCTTGATCCCCTGGAGGTGGCGGCGGCGATCTCGAAAGGCGCGGCGCAGTCCTGGCAGATGGACAATCGCTGGGGAACGATGGCGCAGGGCGAGTTCGACTTCGGCTTCGCCGTCGACTGGATGCGCAAGGATCTCGGCCTCGTGCTCGACGAGGCGCAGAGCAATGGCGCCAAGCTGGACATGACCGCCCTGGTGGACGGCTACTACGCCGAGGTCCAGGCGATGGGCGGGAACCGCTGGGACACTTCGAGCCTGGTGGCGCGGTTGGAGAAATAGCCCCCGCCATCTCGTCGTCCTCCCGGCTCGCGACGCGCGGTCTGAAGGATGACGTCTTGGGCTATATCGCGGTCAGTCGCGGCAGCACCTGACGCTCCAGCAGCGGTGCGAAGCGGACGCTGGGCGGAGATTGCGGGTCGATCCAGAGCAGTTCTTCGATCTCGGCCTTGGCGATCGCGTCGCCAGCGACGACCGCCAGATAGATCGCCCCATAGACACGGGTGTCGGGCTCGTTGGCGGCCGGGGCGTCGAATGTGCCGAGGTGATCGGCGGTGATCAGGTCGCAGCCGATCTCCTCGCCCAGTTCTCGCGAAAGGGCGGCGATGTCGCTTTCGCCAGCCTCCCGCTTGCCTCCCGGCAGCATGAAGGCGGTCGTGCCGCGCTTGCGGACGGTCAGGACGCGGCCGCCGACGTCACGAATGACCCCGGCGACGATCTCTACGGCTTTCACGCGCCCAGCATTTTCGCCGCGCGTGGCGCGAAGTAGGTGATGACGCCGGACGCCCCGGCGCGCTTGAAGGCGCCTAGGCTTTCGAGAATGGCCCGCTCCTCGTCGATCCAGCCGTTCTGGGCCGCGGCCATGATCATTGCGTACTCGCCCGACACCTGGAACGCGAAGGTCGGCATCTGGAAGGCCTCGACCACGCGGCTAACGATGTCGAGATAGGGCATGCCTGGCTTGACCATGACCATGTCGGCGCCCTCGGCGATGTCGAGGGCGACCTCGCGCAGGGCCTCTTCGGTGTTGGCCGAGTCCATCTGGTAGGTTTTCTTGTCGATCGGCGCGCCGCCGGTGCCGAGCTTTCCCGAGCCGATCGCATCACGATAGGGACCATAGAAGGCCGAGGCGAACTTGGCGGCGTAGGACATGATCATCGTGTCTTGCAGGCCGGCGCCTTCAAGCGCGGTGCGCAGGGCGGCGCAGCGGCCGTCCATCATGTCGGAGGGGGCCAGGATATCGCAGCCGGCCTGGGCCTGGATCAGGCCCTGTTCCACCAGGCGCTCGATCGTCGGATCGTTGGCGATCTTGCCGTTTTCGATGACACCGTCGTGGCCGTGATCGGTGAAGGGGTCGAGCGCGACGTCGCACATGATCCCAACCTCGGGGGCCGCGTCCTTCATGGCCTTGATCGCGTTGGCGATGACCCCGTTCGGGTCGGCGGCCTGGGAGCCGAGCGCGTCCTTCTTGGAGCCGTCGATATGCGGGAAGATGGCGATGGCCGGGATGCCCAGCTTGCGAGCCTCGACGGCGGCCTTGGCGCATTCCTTGACTGACAGGCGCGCGACGCCGGGCATCGAAGCCACGGGAACCTCGCCATCGCCCTCGTGGACAACCATCGACCAGATCAGGTCGGCCGGGGTCAGGACGCTTTCCCGGACCATGCGGCGGATCCAGTCAGCCTGGCGCAGACGGCGAAGGCGGAGGGCGGGGTAGGCGGCGAGGGGGGCAGGGCTCATGGCCGCGCGCTGTGGCCCATCCCCCGCTCGGACGCAAGCCTGACGACGCCAAAAGCCGGCGCCAAGATCAGCCAGACGCCGCCCAGGGCCGAGAACAAGGCCGAGGAAACCAGCATGGCTAGCAAGGGACCGTCGAGCGTGACGTTCGATAGGTCCAGCTTCACGTTGTCGTGCACGTCCCAGCCAGGGACCTGGGTGACCTGGAAGAGTTCGCTGGTCACCCGAATGACCACGCCGAGCAAGCTGACGCCGGCGGCCAGGGCCAGACAGAAGGCGACCCAGAAAACGCGGATCTGGAATCGGTAGTGCGAGCCGATGGTCTGGGGCGCTTCGTCGCGCTGGGAGTAGGCGATGATGGCGGCGATCAGGGCGGGCACCCCGGCGAAGAAGAGCGAGGCGAACAGCAGCCCGTAATTGATAAAGGCGAGATTCCGCACAGAGTCGCTCGCACGCCCGCCGACCGCTTCATTCGCCATTCAAAGACCTCGAAGAAAGCGCGCCTCAGCGTCGCGTCGTTGACAGGTTGCGCCAGCAGGGCGACTTGCTCAAGTCAGCCTCTGCAGACGTGAGTTCGAGCGCATGGATTTCGCCCTATCCGACGATCAACGCGCAATACAAAGCGCGGCCATGGCCTTTTCGGAGGCTGAACTTGCCCCGCACTCAGCGCGCTGGGATGAGGAAAAGCATTTTCCGAAGGACGTTTTGCGCCAGGCGGCGCAGATGGGGTTCGCCGGAATCTACATCGGCGAGGATGTCGGCGGCGCCGGCTTGACCCGGTTGGACGCTTCGATTGTCTTCGAGGCCCTCAGCTATGGCGACGTCTCGGTTGCGGCCTATCTCACCATCCACAACATGGCCTCGTGGATGATTGACCGGTTCGGCGACGACCAGTTGCGCCAGCGCTATCTGCCGAGTCTGACCAGCATGGAGTTGATCGCCAGCTACTGCCTGACCGAGCCAGGGTCTGGCTCCGACGCTGCGGCGCTGCGGACCAGCGCGGTCCTAGACGGCGACCACTATGTCTTGAACGGCTCGAAAGCCTTCATCTCCGGCGGCGGGGTTTCTGACCTCTATGTCGTGATGGCGCGCACCGGCGACGCGGGCGCCAAGGGCGTCTCGGCTTTCGTGGTCGAGAACGGCGCGGCGGGCCTGTCGTTTGGGGCCCAGGAGAAGAAGATGGGCTGGAACGCCCAGCCCACCGCCCAGGTGAATTTCGACAATCTGCGGATCCCGGCGGCCAACCGGATCGGTGGTGAGGGCGAGGGGTTTCGCTTTGCGATGATGGGGCTGGACGGCGGGCGGCTGAACATCGCCTCCTGCTCGCTCGGAGGCGCCCAGCTCGCCCTGGACACGGCGCAGGCCTACATGAGCGAGCGAAAGCAGTTCGGGAAGCAACTCGCTGATTTCCAGGCCCTGCAGTTCAAGATCGCTGACATGGCCACTGAGCTTGAGGCCGCGCGCCTGATGGTGCGGCGGGCGGCGCATGCGCTGGACAACGGTGATCCCCAGGCGACCAAATATTGCGCTATGGCCAAACGGTTCGCGACTGATGCGGGCTTTGACGTGGCCAATCAGGCGCTGCAACTGCACGGCGGCTACGGCTATCTGAAGGACTATCCGCTTGAGAGAATCGTCCGCGACCTGCGCGTCCACCAGATCCTCGAAGGCACCAATGAAATCATGCGGGTGATCATCGCCCGGGAGATGTTCCGGCAATGAGCGACGTCCTGAGCCGTATCGAGGGCCTTGTCGGCCGGATCACCCTGAACCGGCCGCAGGCGTTGCACGCCCTGACGACCGACATGTGCCAGGCGATGACCTCGGTGCTGATGGCCTGGCGTGAGGATCCGGCAGTCGAGCTGGTCCTGCTGGATCACGCCGGCGAGCGCGGCTTCTGCGCGGGTGGCGACATCCGGATGCTGGCCGAAAGCGGCGCGAGCGACGGCAAGGCTGCGCGCGAGTTCTTCTTTATCGAGTACCGGCTGAACCACCTGCTGTTCGAGTACCCGAAGCCGGTCGCGGTGATCATGGACGGGATCACCATGGGCGGCGGCGTCGGTCTGGCCATGCCGGCCCGCTATCGGATCGCCACCGAAAAGACGACGTTCGCCATGCCGGAAACCGGGATCGGCCTGTTCCCCGATGTCGGCGGCGGCTGGTTCCTGCCGCGCATGCCGGGCCATATCGGCGTGTGGCTGGCCCTAACTGGCGCGCGGATCAAGGCGGCCGATTGCGAGCTGGTCGGGGTCGCCACCGACTTCGTGGAGAGCGTCAAGATCGCCGACCTGAAGGCGGCGATCCTAGCCAATCCTGCCGCCATCGAGACAATCCTGACGGAGTATGAAGGGGACGCTGGTCGCCCGCCGCTGGCCGGGCACCAGGACGAGATCGACAAAGTCTTCGCGCTCGACGGCCTTGAGGCGATCTTGGCTGCGCTGAAGGCCTCCGGGAGCGATTGGGCCAATGAACAGCTCAAGGTGATGGCCACCAAGTCGCCGCAGACGATGAAGGTGGCCTTGCGGCAGCTTCATCTCGGCGGCCAAGCCAAGACCTTCGCCGAGAACATGGCGATGGAGTACCGGATCGGCGCGCGGGTCGTGCAAAGGCACGACTTCCTGGAGGGCGTTCGGGCCGTGATCGTCGAGAAGGATCACGCGCCGCGCTGGAATCCTCCAACGCCGGAAGGCGTCAGCGAAACCATGCTCGATGCGATTTTTGCAGGTCTTCCTTCCACAGAGGAGTGGACGCCCCTAACTTGAGCGCAACGGCGGCCATCGAGCACGCCGATGGAGGAAGCAAGATGACGCGCAATCTGTTGATGGCCGCCAGTGCGGCCCTGTTGCTTTCCGTGTCCGCTGCTCACGCCGCGCCGCCGGCCAACGTCGTCACCGCCGTCGCCGACGCGAGCCGTCCAGAAGCCGACAAGGCCCGCGACGCCGCGCGCAAACCCGCTGAGATTCTGACGTTCGCGGGGGTGAAGTCCGGCGACAAGGTGGTCGAGCTTCTGCCGGGCGGGGGGTATTTCACCCGCGTGCTCAGCGCCGCTGTTGGGCCGACCGGCAAGGTCTACGCTGCGGTGCCGGCCGGAGACGTCGAAAAGACCAAGGCGGCTCTGCAGAAGGGCAATGTCGAGGTCGTCACCCTTGACGCCAAGGACTTCAAGACGCCCGAGCCGGTGGACGTGATGTTCACCGCCCAGAACTACCACGACTTCCATCTGAAGCAGCTCGCCCTCGACGTGCCGGCCGTCAACAAGACGCTCTACAACACCATCAAGCCGGGTGGGATGTTGCTCATCATCGACCATACGGCGGTGACGGGCGCACCGATCGAAGTCGCCGACAGCCTGCACCGGATCGATCCGGCCATCGTCAAGCGCGAGGTCGAGTCGGCAGGCTTCAAGTTCGTCGGCGAGGACAATGCGATCCGCAATCCGGCCGACGACAAGAGCGTGAACGTGTTCGACCCGAAGATCCGCGGGAAGACCGACCAGTTCGTCTACAAGTTCCAGAAGCCCAAGGCCTAGTCATGCACATCGCGTTCATCGGCCTGGGCAACATGGGCGGCGGCATGGCCGCCAATCAGGTCAAGGCCGGCCATGAGGTCGCGGCCTTCGACCTCTCGGCCCAGGCGCTGGATCGCGCAAAGGCCGCGGGGTGCTTGCCGGTCGCGAGTGTGGCCGAGGCAGTCGCCAAGGCCGACGCCGTGGTGACCATGCTGCCCGCCGGGGCCCATGTTCGCGCCGTCTATGCCGAGCAGATTCTGCCCAATGCGCCGAAGACCGCCTTGCTGATCGATTGTTCGACCATCGACGTGGAGAGCGCCCGGGCCGTCGGTCTTCAGGCACGCGAGCTGGAGTTCCGGTTCGCCGACGCCCCGGTCTCCGGCGGCACAGCGGCGGCCGATGCCGGCACGCTGGCCTTCATGGTGGGCTGTGACGAGGGCGATTTCCCCGCAATCGAGGCCGTCGTCCAGCCGATGGCGCGGGCGGTGATTCGAGCGGGAGATCACGGCGCGGGGCAGGCGGCCAAGATCTGCAACAACATGGTGCTCGGAATTTCCATGCTTGGCGTCTGCGAAGCTTTCGCCCTGGCTGAGAAGCTTGGTCTCGATAGCGAGCGCTTCTTCGAGATCGCCAACCAGTCCTCCGGCCAATGCTGGTCGTTGTCGACCTACTGCCCGTGGCCGGGCCCGGTGGCGACCGCGCCGTCGAACCGCGGTTATGAGGGCGGATTTGCCACAGCCATGATGCTGAAGGACTTGAAGCTGGCGCAACAGGCCGCTGCTGCGGCCGGCGCCGCCGCGCCGATGGGCGCTCAGGCAGAGGGGCTGTACGCCTTATTCGATCGGCTGGGATACGGAACTAAGGACTTCTCCGGAATTGTGCAGATGCTTCGCGGTCGCTTGGATGAACTCGCTTGATCGATCACGAAGGCTGAGCAGCCGCTTACGAATTCTGATCGACTGCGGCGTGACAGATTGTAGACAATCGGCGCGGGTGGCGCGATAAGCCCGGCCATATCAAGAGGACCGCCCGCGGCGCGAGATCGTCGAACGTCCAGGGCGGAGTTCAAATCGATGGATTACAAGAACGCCTTCGCTTCCGCCCTCGAACAGATTCGTTCGGAAGGCCGATACCGAGTGTTCGCCGATTTGAAGCGTCATCGCGGCCAGTTTCCGCAGGCGACGTGGACTCAGGCTGACGGCACGCAGTGCGACGTCGTGGTCTGGTGCTCCAACGACTACCTCGGTCAGGGACAGAACCCCATCGTCACCGACGCCATGCACAAGGCGATCGACGAAGCCGGCGCCGGCTCGGGCGGCACGCGCAATATTTCGGGCACCACTCACTACCATGTCGAGCTGGAGCATGAGCTCGCCGACCTGCATGGCAAGGAAGCGGCTCTTCTCTTCACCTCGGGCTACGTCTCCAACGAGGCGTCGCTCTCGACGCTGTTCAAGATCCTGCCGGGTCTGATCATCTTCTCCGACGAGTTGAACCATAACTCGATGATTTCCGGCATCCGGGCTGGCGGGCGCGAGAGCCGCCGGGTCTTCCGGCACAACGATCTGGCGCACCTGGAAGAATTGCTGGCCGCCGCGCCGGCTGATGCGCCCAAGGTGATCGCCTTCGAAAGCGTCTATTCCATGGATGGCGACATCGCCGACATGGCGGGCACCGTGGCCTTGGCCAAGAAGTACGGCGCCATGACCTATCTGGACGAAGTCCACGCGGTCGGCATGTACGGACCGCGCGGCGCGGGCGTCGCTGAGCGCGACGGCGTGATGGATCAGATCGATATTGTCGAAGGCACGCTGGGCAAGGCGTTTGGCGTGATGGGCGGTTACATCGCCGCCGACGCCGTGATCGTGGATGCGATCCGCTCCTATGCCGACGGCTTCATCTTCACGACGTCGATCCCGCCGGCGCTGGCGGCCGGAGCGGTGGCTTCGATTCGTTGGCTCAAGGAGCACAACGAGGTTCGGGAGGCTCATCAGGAGCGCGCCGCGACCCTGAAGGCCCGTCTTCGCAAGGCCGGCCTGCCGGTGATGGACTCGGTCAGCCACATCGTGCCGGTGCTGGTGGGCGACGCCGTTCACTGCAAGATGATTTCGGATATCCTGCTGGCCGATCACGGCATCTATGTGCAGCCAATCAACTATCCCACTGTGCCGCGCGGCACTGAGCGTCTGCGCTTTACGCCGTCGCCCGCCCATACCGACGAGATGATGGACGCCCTGGCTGACGCGCTCGAGAAGCTGTGGGTTCGTTGCAACATTGCGCGCGTCGGCGGCGTCGCAGCCTAGCCGATTTTACTTTGGGATGACGCAGGCCTGCGTCATCTCGGCCTCCTTGGAGAACCAACGGGTTCACAAAACAAGCTGATTGCTACGCCTCGGACGAGGCTCAAACGTCCCACTCACATACGCGCTTGCGGCGCTTTGACTGGAACTTGGGAACGCGCTTCTGCGCAGTTCCCACCAAGTATCCTGTCGCTCCTGCCAGATCCCAAGTTCGTTGGGAGGAGCGCAGGGTATCGCCTTCATTTCCCTCGACGTACGCCGCGGCCCAGGCCGATTTCCTTCGCGAAGGCCGAGCGCCGCGCCGCGTAGGCCGGTGCGACCATCGGATAATCCGGCGGCAAGCCCCAACGGCGACGATAGTCATCAGGGCTCATATCGTAGCGCGAGCGCAGGTAGCGCTTGAGCATTTTGAGCTTCTTGCCGTCTTCCAGGCAGACGATGAAGTCGTGCTGGATGGAACGATTTATGGGAACAGCGGGTTTGGGCCTCTCTTCCGGCACGGCGACGGTCGACCGATTGAGGCCTTCCAGCGCGCCGTAGACCGACCGAATGATATCGGGCACCGCGTCGGCGGATACGGAATTTCGGCTGACATAGGCCGCGACGATGTCCGCGCCCAGTCGCATCAGTTCCTCGCCCGAACGCCCCTCGGGCTCGGCTTCGATACTCATTCAGGATCCCCTGGCAACACGATGAACCGCAACGGGCGCGCGCAAGCACGCGCACCCCCACGTTTGACGCAACGTTGCAGAGAGAAGTTCGTTCCCCGCCGTTGGATCACACGACCGATGGCGTTAAAGAGCGCTCGACGAGGCGCTCGCCCGATATCCGCCTCCACCGTTTCCCGAAAGGCCCGCCCATGACCGTGCACGCCCAAACCCCTGCAGACGCATTCTTCACGTCCAACGTCGCCCAGACCGATCCCGACATCGCCACGGTGCTGTCCGGCGAACTGAAGCGCCAGCAGGATCAGATCGAGCTGATCGCCTCGGAGAACATCGTCTCGCAGGCCGTCCTGGACGCCCAGGGCTCGGTGCTGACCAACAAGTACGCCGAAGGCTATCCGGGCAAGCGCTACTACGGCGGTTGTGAAGTCGTCGATGTCGCAGAGGAAATCGCCATCGCGCGGGCCAAGCAAATCTTTGGCTGTGAGTACGCCAACGTCCAACCGCACTCGGGCAGCCAAGCGAACCAGGCGGTGTTCATGGCGACCATGAGCCCGGGCGACACCTTCATGGGCATGGACTTGTCGGCCGGCGGTCACCTGACTCACGGCAAAAACGTGAACCAGTCGGGCAAGTGGTTCCGGCCGGTCGCCTACGGCGTGCGGCAGCAGGACCACCTGATCGACTACGATATGGCCGCTGAGGTCGCCCTGGCCGAAAAGCCCAAGGTGATCATCGC
>NZ_JAUXXE010000016.1 GCF_030681155.1 Phenylobacterium sp.
GAAGGTCGACTTGCCGCCGCCGGACACGCCGGTGATGCAAGTGAAGGTTCCGGCTGGGATCTCGGCCGTGACGTTCTTCAGATTGTTGCCGGTCGCGCCGACGACGCGCAGCACCTTTTTCTTGGAGATCGGGCGCCGCTCTTCGGGGATCTCGATCTCGCGTGCGCCGGACAGGTACTGACCGGTGATGCTGTCCGGATTGGCCATCACGTCGGCGGGCGTGCCCTGGGCGATGATCTCGCCGCCATGAACGCCGGCGGCCGGACCCATGTCGATCACATAGTCGGCGGTCATGATCGCCTCCTCGTCATGCTCGACGACGAGGACGGAATTGCCGAGATCGCGCAGGCCCTTGAGGCTCTCCAGCAGGCGGGTGTTGTCACGCTGGTGCAAGCCGATCGAGGGCTCGTCCAGCACATAGAGTACGCCGGTCAGGCCTGAGCCGATCTGGCTGGCCAGGCGGATGCGCTGGCTCTCGCCGCCCGACAGGGTGCCGGAGGCGCGGCTCATGTTCAGATAGTCCAGGCCCACATTCACCAGGAACCGCAGGCGATCATTGATCTCCTTCAGGATCCGGCGGGCGATCTCCATCTGCTTGTCGGTCAGGCTGCCGTCCAGGCTCGTGAACCACTCTTCGGCATGGCGGATCGACAGGCGGCTGGCTTCGCCGATGTGCTTGCCCGCGATCTTCACCGCCAGGGCTTCGGGCTTCAGGCGGTAGCCCTCGCAGGCCTCGCAGGGCGTTTCGGACTGGTAGCGGCCCAGTTCCTCACGAACCCAGGATGAGTCGGTTTCGCGCCACCGGCGCTCAAGGTTCGGCAGCACGCCCTCGAAGGTCTTGTTGACCTCGTATTTCCGGGCGTTGTCGTCGTAGACGAACTTGATCTTCTCGGTGCCCGACCCATACAGCACCACGGTCTTGGCGCCCTCGGGCAGCTTCCACCACGGCATGTCCATGGAGAAGCCGTAGTGGCCGGCCAGGGCCTGCAGGGTCTGGGTGTAGAGCGGGGAGGGGCCCTTGGCCCAGGGCGCGATGGCCCCCTTGTGCAGGGTCTTGTCCTTGTCCGGCACGATCATGTCGGCGTCGAAGGCGAGCTTGGCGCCGAGGCCATCGCATACCGGGCAGGCGCCGTAAGGGTTGTTGAACGAGAACAGCCGCGGCTCGATCTCGCTGATCGTGAAACCGGACACCGGGCAGGCGAACTTCTCGGAGAACAGCATCCGGCGCGGCTCGGCCTCGCCCTCGGCCTTGTCCGCCCATTCGGCCACGGCGATGCCGTCCGCCAGCTTCAGCGCCGTTTCCAGGCTGTCGGCGTAGCGGCTTTCCAGCCCGTTCTTCGTGACCAGGCGGTCCACGACGATGTCGATGTCGTGCTTGAACTTCTTGTCGAGGGTCGGGGCGTCCTCGATCGGATAGAATTCGCCGTCGATCTTCAGGCGCTGGAAGCCTGACTTCTGCCACTCGGCGATTTCCTTGCGGTACTCGCCCTTGCGGCCGCGCACCACCGGGGCCAGCAGGTAGAGCCGCTCGCCTTCGGGCAGGGCGGTGAGCTTGTCGACCATCATCGAGACGGTCTGGCTCTCGATGGGCAGGCCGGTGGCGGGCGAATAGGGCACGCCCACCCGCGCCCACAACAGACGCATATAGTCGTGGATTTCGGTGACGGTGCCGACGGTCGAGCGCGGATTGCGACTGGTGGTCTTCTGCTCGATGGAGATGGCGGGCGAGAGACCTTCAATCAGATCGACGTCCGGCTTGCTCATCAGCTCCAGGAACTGACGCGCATAGGCCGAGAGGCTCTCGACATAGCGCCGCTGGCCCTCGGCGTAGATGGTGTCGAACGCGAGCGAGCTTTTGCCCGAACCCGACAGCCCGGTCAGGACCACGAGTTCTCCGCGCGGGATGTCCACGCTGATGTCTTTGAGGTTGTGCTCACGCGCGCCGCGCACGCGGATGAAGTTCAGCTGTTCGGCCATGTTTTTCCGGAAACGCTCTCGACCGCCGATCAGCTCAGCGGGCCTCGTCTAATGTAGTTCCGAGACTCACGGATAACACAGGAACATTGTGTGAACAAACGAGCCGCGGTGGTTTAACGCGCCAAACTAGCGCCGCTTGCGCCAAAACATGTCAGCAGCCTGACACTGTTTGTCTAGTCGGGATGGCGCTCGCGAGCGCCGTCGAGCAGCAACAGGATGGCGAGGACAAAGGCGTGCATTTCCGGCTCCTCGGGAGACGGGTCAGCTTCAACCTCTCGCGCGCCGGACCGCAAACGCCTTGCGGCGGATGGCGTACAAGACGCGACGAAGCGTCCTCGCGCCGATTCAGCCGTCGCGGCGTTCGTAGCGGGGCGGTCGCTTTTCAAGGAAGGCGGCGACGCCCTCGCCGAAGTCGCCGTCGAGGCTGGCGAGGATCTGGTTGCGGTCCTCCATCGCGACGGCCGCCTCCAGGCCCTGGGCGTCGATGGCATGGTTCAGCGCTTCCTTGGTCAGCCGCAGGCCCAGCGGTGTGGCGTGCAGCATATCCGCGACGAAGCCTTGCGCCTCGGCCTCCATTGCTTCGGGCGCGACCACGCGGCTGACCAGGCCAAGCTGGTAGGCGCGCTCGGCGCCGATGAAGCGTCCGGTCAGCATGTACTCAGCCGCCACCGACGAGCCGACCATCCGAGGCAGGAAGTAGCTGACGCCGATGTCGCAGGCCGACAGGCCGATGCGAATGAAGGCGGCGTTCATGCGGGTGCGCGGGGTGGCGATCCGGACGTCGGAGGCCAATGCCAAGGCGAAGCCGCCGCCGCTGGCCGCGCCGTCGACGCAGGCGATGATCGGCTGGGGGCAACGGCGCATGGCGATGACGATCTCGCTGATCTCGCGCTGGGCGGTGAGTCCCGCCCCGACCGAGCGGCCGCCGGGCGCCTGGGTGTTACGTTCCTTCAGGTCCAGCCCGGCGCAGAAGGCGCCGCCCGCGCCCGACAGCACCACGACCCGCGCATCGCGCCGCCAGTAGAGGCCCACGAAGAAGTCGCGCAATTCCTCGACAAGCTTGCGGTTGAGGGCGTTCAGCCGCTCGGGCCGGTTCATGGTGGCCCAGATGACGTCGCCGTCGGCGCGCAGATCGAGATGCTCGTACATGTCAGGCTCCACGGGTTCTCCGCAGAGCCTGCGCCCGCCGCCGCCACGTCAGGCAAGCGGCGGGAGTAGCGGCTATTTCGCCTTCAGTTCATCGGCCTGTTTCAGCACCCGCAAAGCGTTGCCGCCCCAGAACTTGGCCAGGTCTTCCTTGCTGAAGCCGGCGGCGATCAGCCGTTCGGTCAGGGCGGGGAAGTAGGTGATGTCCTCAAACCCGGCGATGCCGCCGCCGCCGTCGAAGTCTCCGGAGATGCCGATGTGATCCTTACCGGCCACCTCGGCGGCGTGCAGGATATGGCGCATCAGGTCGTCCATATCGGCGCGCGTGGGCGGGTATTGGGCGTCGATCGCCTGCCGGGCCTTGCGATAGGCCTCGCGCTTCTCGGGCGCGACGTCGCGCGGCGATCCGTAGGTCTTGGTGAGCTCGACGAGAGCAGCCTTGCGGGCCGGATTATCCGTGATGTCCTTCATGTAGTTGGAGAAGGCGTTGATCTGGACCACGCCGCCCTTAGCCGCCAGCTTGCGCAACAGGTCGTCCGAGACGTTGCGCGGGTGGTTGTAGATGGCTCGCACGCCCGAGTGGGAGAGGATGATGGGGGCTTTGGACAGGTCCAGCATCTGGTCCAGCACCTGATCGGAGGCGTGGCTGGCGTCGAGCAGGATGCCCAGGCGGTTGGCCTCGGTCACGAACTGTTTGCCGCTGGCGCTCAGACCCCCGTGGATCGGGCCCTTCGGATCGGTGGCCGAGTCGGCCAAGTCGTTGTTGGCGAAGTGGACCGGGCTCATCATCCGCACGCCCATGTCGTAAAAGGTCTGCATCAGGCTGAGGTCGCCGGCCACAGGCTGGCCGTTCTCCATGCTGATATAGACGAACCGCTTGCCGGCCTTGGAGATCGCCTGCGCATCCTCGGCCGTTGTCGCCAGGGCGAAGACGTCGCTGTTTTTGGCGACCATCTCGTGGATGACGACCCCGCGCATGATCGCCTGGTCGCGGGCGGCGTCGTTGCCGGCCTTGGTGTTGGGCCCCTGAGGCGTGAAGATCGCGAAGAAGCCGCCATCGACCCCGCCCTCGACCATGCGCGGATAGTCGACCTGGCTGCCGTCGGCGACGTTGTTGCGCTTGCGGATGTCGAAGCCGCCTACCGCCTGGTTGGCCGGGGTGTCGAAGTGGGTGTCGAGCACGATCAGGTTCTCGTGCAGGATTTTTGTCGCAGGTTTCACCTGGGGCGGAGTTTGCGCACAGACCGGCGCCGCGCTCGCCAACAGGACCGCGAGCGGAAGACCAAACTTGAACACGATACGCCTCTCCCCGAAATGACCCGCGAACCTTCAGCATTCCGGGGAGGCGGCGCAAGCCTCAGTTGCGGTCGATCCGCGCCGCGAAGCATCCACGGCCTGCATTGTGGGCATGGATGTAGCTGACCTGCGGATCGGCGAGCATTCGTTCGATCGCAAGCGTCAGACCGGCGCCCGGCGCGATCTCCGCCGCAGTCATCATCCCGGCGCAATCGAAGGCGCGCAGCGAGATATGCGGGCGAGCGCTCAGGCATCCCGGGATTTCATTGACGGCGCGGCGGGTCTGCGTCGCGGCCTCACTGACATAGATGGCGTGACGCGAGCGATAGGGCGTGTCGGCGGCTTGATGCTCATAGTTCAGCAGCAGGAGCGTCTGGCCGATGGCTGCGTCCTCAAGGGTGACTCGGCACGGAAAGCCGATCGGGGTGGTGGCGATGTGTCGGAAGACGCCACGAGCGGCGAGGTCTTGTTCCGGCAAGCCGAACAATGGGCGAAACTCATCGACCGGCAGGCCGGTGATCATGAACGACATGGCTGGCTCCGAGATGGCTAGAGGGCGTCGTGGAAGATGACGCCGAGGGTATGGCGACGGCCGCTGCGAAGCTGGCTGACGCCGTGGCGCATGCTGACGCGATAGCTGCCGCGGGCGCCCTGGACCGGGCGGTGATGGACGGCGAAGACGAGAGCGTCGCCCTGGCGCAGCGGCGCGACCTCGACGCGTGACTGCATGCGCGGGCGCTGCTCGGTCAGGACGAACTCCCCGCCGGCGAAGTCGGCGCCTGGCTCGGATAACAGCACCGCCACCTGCAACGGGAAGACGTGCTCCCCATAAAGATCCTGATGCAGGCAGTTGTAGTCGCCGGGGCCGTACTGCAGCAGCAAAGGGGTCGGCCGGACCTGGCCGGCGGCGTGACAGCGCTCCAGGAACGCGGCGTGGTCGTCGGGATAGCGCGCGCCGATCCCCATGGCGGCGTTCCAGCGATTGGCTGTCTCCACCAGTTGGGGATAGAGCGCGGCGCGCAGGCCCGCGACGATGGAGGGGAGGGGGTAGGCGAAATAGCGGTACTCGCCGCGGCCGAACCCGTGTCGACCCATGACTACGCGGCTGCGAAAGCCAGCCTCCTCGGCGTACAGACCAGAGATAGCGGCGCATTCCTCTGGGCTCAGCAGGCGCTCGATCATTGCGCTGCCTTGGGTGTCCAGGCCGCGGGTCACGCTGGGCCAGTCGAGGGACGCGATACGCCCCTCGATGGTGGGGGGAAGGGAGGCCAGGGCGCTCATGCCGCGGCCTCGCGGTCCAGCAGCGCGCGCTTGCGCTCGACGCCCCAACGATAGCCGGACAGCGCGCCGTCTGTGCGGACCACGCGGTGGCAGGGGATGGCGACGGCGATGGCGTTGGCCGCGCAGGCCTGGGCCACGGCGCGAACAGCCCGCGGCGAGCCGATCTTCTCGGCAATCTGGGCGTAGCCCGCGGTTTCGCCGGCTGGGATTTCACGCAGCGCCTGCCACACTCGTTGCTGGAAGGCGGTGCCGCGTACGTCCAGCGGCAGGTCGAGGCCTAGGCCCGGCTGTTCGACAAAACCCACCACCTTGGCGACCAGCGCTTCGAACTGCGCATCGCCGCCGATCAGTTCGGCGCGGCTGAACTGGTCCTGCAGGTCGCGCGCCAGCGCCTCTGGATCATCGCCCAGTAGGATGGCGCAAACGCCCTTGTCGGTCGCCGCCACGAGGATCGAACCCAGCGAGCACTCGCCGATCGCGAACTTGATCACCGCCGTCTCGCCGCCGGCGCGGAACCTGGTCGGGGTCATGCCCAGCACCTGTGCCGACTGGGCATAGAAGCGGCCGCCGGAATTGAAGCCGGCGTCATAGATCGCCTCAGTCACCGTGCCGCTGGTGGTCAGCGCTTCGCGAACTCGCCCGGCGCGGTGGGCGCTCGCATAGGCCTTTGGGGTGACGCCCGCGACGGACTTGAACACCCGGTGGAAGTGAAACGGGCTGATCCCGGCCTGGGCGGCGAGCGCTTCCAGGTCGGGCGCCTCTTCGGCGGCTTCAATGGTGCGGCAAGCGTCGGCCACCATGGCCGCTTGGCGTTCGACCATCGGCGGCTGGTCAGGCTTGCAGCGCTTGCAGGGGCGGAAACCGGCGGCCTCGGCCTCGCCGGCGGTCAGGTGAAAGGCGACGTTCTCGCGTCGCGCCGGGCGAGCGGCGCAGGAGGGGCGGCAATAGACCCCCGTCGTGCGCACGGAATAGAAGAACTTGCCATCGGCGGCGCGGTTCTTGGCGATGACAGCGGCCCAGCGGGCGCTGTCGGTGTCGATTGCGGTTTGCATGTCGAACGCTCCATCAGTCGTCTTGAGCGATGGGATAGGCCTCTACGACCGGTGGGAAACTCCGCCTCTTGCTTTCAAATCCGCATCCTCGCGGGGAAGTGCAAGGGCGTTGGCGGTGCGGGGTCCGATTTGCGCCAGTCTGCGGCAGGCCCTATATCGTTCTCTTCACCGAAGGAGACCGCGACCATGGAAAGCGCAACGGACAGCCATTCCGTCCTGAACGCCCATGGTCCCACATGTCTTCCTTCATCACGCTCGACGGCCTCTCCTACAAAACGCCTGAGGGCCGCGGTCTCTTCGATAATCTGACGCTCGCCTTCGGGGCTGAGCGCACCGGCCTCGTGGGGCGCAACGGCGTGGGCAAGACCACGCTGCTGCGCCTGATGCTGGGCGAACTTCCGCCGGCCTCCGGTACGGTGAGTGTGCGCGGCCGGATCGGGGTCTTGCGCCAGGCCCTGGCGCCGCCCGAGGGCTCTAGCCTGGCCGATGTGCTGGGCGTGGCCGAGCCGCTGGCGCGGCTTGAGCGGATCGCCGCCGGCCGAGGAGACGAAACCGACTTCGCCGAAGCCGATTGGTCGCTAGAGGCTCGGCTTGAGGCGGCGCTGGCGCAGGCCGGCTTGGCAGGCGTCGATCTGGCGCGATCAGCGGCATCGCTCAGCGGCGGTCAGGCGACGCGCGCGGCTTTGGCCGGCGTGCTTGTGCAGGCGCCCGACATCGTCCTGCTCGATGAGCCGACCAACAATCTCGACGTCGGCGCCCGCGCCTTGGTGGCCGATTTCCTGGCCGGCTGGAAGGGCGGGGCGGTGGTGGTCAGCCACGACCGCGCGCTGCTGCGCCGGATGGACCGCATCGTCGAACTGAGCGGCCTGGGGGCGAAGGTCTATGGTGGCGGCTATGACCTCTACGCCGAGCGCAAGGCCGAGGAGGAGGGCGCGGCGGTCCGCGATCTGGAACAGGCCGAGCGCGCAATGGCTCGGGTCGGCCGCGAGGCCCAGGCCGCGCGCGAAAAGAAAGCCAAGCGCGACGCAGCTGGCCGGCGTTTCGCGGCCAAGGGCTCCGAACCCAAGATCCTATTGGGCGCTCAAGCCGAGCGCGCGGAAAACTCGGCGGGGCGTGAGAACATGCTGGCCGCCCGACTGCGTGATGGGGCCGCCGCCGACCTGGCGGAGGCGCAAAAGCGCGTCGAACGCCTGAGGCTGCTGGACTTTGAGCTCCCGTCGTCGAGGCTTCCGGCCGGCAAATCGGTGCTGATCTTCGATGAGGTCGGCTTCGCATATCCGGGCGCGGCGCCGATCTTTTCGGGGCTATCGTTCAGGCTCACTGGCCCTGAACGACTCGCCGTCACCGGCGCGAACGGCACGGGTAAATCCACGTTGATCCGGCTGGCCACGGGTGAACTAGCCCGTACCTCGGGCCGGGTCGAACTGGGCGCCCGCTCGGCGTTGCTGGACCAGCAGACCGCCATGCTTCGGCAGGATGAGACCCTGATCGAGGCCTTCCAGCGGCTCAACCCAAGCGCGGGGGCCAACGACGCCTATGCCGCGCTGGCCCGCTTTCTGTTCCGCAACGTGGCGGCGGAAAAGACCGTCGCCTCGCTCAGCGGCGGCGAACGGCTGCGCGCGGCCTTGGCTTGCGTGCTGATGGCCGAGCTACCGCCACAACTGCTGATCCTGGATGAGCCGACCAACCACCTCGACCTGGACTCGATCGCCGCCATCGAGGCCGCGCTTCGCGGCTATGACGGGGCGATATTGGTCGTCAGCCACGATCCCGATTTCCTCCAGGCGATCGGGGTGGAGCGCGAGATCGAACTGGGAGCGGGATAAGGCGTGGCGGCCGCGGGTGTCGCCCACGGCCGCCGGCGTCTTAGGCGGCTTTTCGCATCACCTTGAACACCCCGTTGGCTCGGGCGCAGGGCTGGCCATCGGCGGTGACGAAGGCCTGGGCGAAGGACAGCGTGCCGCCGTTCTTCACGAAGGCGGTGGTGAACTCCAGCCACTGACCGATCTGCGCCGACCCCAGAAAGTCCAGGGTCAGGTTGACCGTGACCAGGCTCGCCTCGCCGCCGAGGCGGTGAGAGCAGGACAGCCCCATGGCGTTGTCCGCCAAGGCGCTGATCAGCCCGCCGTGGACGAAGCCGCGGCTGTTGGTGTGGGCCGCCTCGGCCACGAGACCCAGGATCACCGCCTCGTCGGTCTTGCGGCTGTAGATCGGCTCCCACGGGTCGGTCACCGGGCTTTGGCGGTAGTGCCGCTCAAAGCCCGGCGGGATGGATTGGGTCTCGTGCATCATCCCACGCCTCACGCCGCCGCGGCCAGCTTGGCGAGGCTGGACAGGGTCTTGGCGCAGGCCTGGGCCGCCTCCGCGCCCTTGGTCAGGAAGTGCTCGCGGAAGAAGGTCTGATGGATGTCGTGCTCGTGGAAGTGATGCGGGGTCAGCACCACGGAGAATACCGGCACTTCGGTGGTCAACTGGACCTGCATCAGGCCGGAGATCACGGTGGAGGCCACGAAGTCATGACGATAGATGCCGCCGTCGACCACCAGCCCTGCGGCGACGATGGCCGCGTAGCGACCGGTCTTGGCCAGGGTTTGGGCGTGCAGCGGGATTTCGAACGCGCCGGGGGTTTCAAAACGGTCGATGGCGCCCTCGTTGAAGCCGAGGCCGGCGATCTCGCGGATGAAACCCTGATAGGCGTTGTCGACGATTTCGCTGTGCCAGCCGGACTGGACGAACGCGATGCGCGCCAGACGGAAAGCGCCATTGGCGGTGGGGACTTCGAAGTGGGTGACAGCTTGGGTCATGGTCAGATCCCTGAGTTGGGCAAAAACCACGACTCAGGGAGACGCAAGCGAAGGCCTGTGGATCTCCACGCGCGAACGCGGGGAGCAGGCCGTCACTGGCGGTTCTCATAACCAGACTCTAACTGTCGGCTCCGGGTTCGCACCGGAATCTGCTGTCCCTGACGGGCCTTTCAGCCAACCAGGCGCCCGCGGGCTTGTGCATGGGCTCTTGCGAGCTTCCGCCATCACCGCCGGTGGGGACTTTCACCCCGCCCTGAGAACGCGGTCGCCGGAACGGCCCGGCGACGTCCACAGGCTAGGCCCAAATGCCGCGCTCAAACAAGTGTTTTAAGCCGCAGAATTTCTAGTCCGCCGCTTAGGCGCGCTTGTTCAGAGTGATGGAGGTGGCGGGCGCGGGAGCAGAGGCGACGCCCCCTTGGCCGTATCCCGTTCCGGTGTTGCGCTGGGCGGCGACTTCGTCGGCGATGGCGCGGACCAAGCCCTCGCTCACGGTCTTTGCGGCTTCCAGGGCGCGGCCCTGACGGGCCAGCACAGCGTCGAACGCCTCGGTGGCGCGGATCAGACGAGTGCGAAGGGCCAGCGGCGCACTGGCGACCATGCCGGGATTGGCGCGAACCCGCGCCGATTCGTGGCGGTAGACGTTGGCGAGCTTGGAGGTCTCTTCGATGTTCTGAGTGGCGTCGCGGGGGCGTCGCTGTTCGAAGGCCAGCGCGTCCTGGGCGATCAGCTCGGTCAGGCGCTCGGTCAGCACGATCAGTTGTTCGACGCGGTCGGACGCGTCCGTGGCGGAGATCGCCATGACTAAGTCTCCTAACTCAAACCTTGAAGCTTCAGCATTTCCTTACCGACGGTGTCGGCCAGGCCGACCCCGCCGGAGCGCACCATCTGCTTGGCCATGGCGTCGCTCATGAACGACTTGAACGCCGCCTCGCCTTGGCCGCCGTTGAACGGAGCCTCCGCGCCCACGTCCTTGAACATCTCGTTCAGCATCACCGACAGGAACGAAGCCTCGAAATCCTTGGCGGTCTTGTCGATCTGGCCGCGCTTGGCCATCTCTGCGGCGGTGGGCTGGGCCGCCAGATCGGCGACGCCCTTGGCGGAGGGCAGGCTGAAGGCGGAGGTCAGATCCATCACATCACCTCGATGTTGGCTTGCAGGGCGCCAGCGGCCTTGATGGTCTGCAGGATGGAAATCATGTCGCGAGGCGTGACCCCCAGGGCGTTGAGGCCCGACACCAGGCTGGACAGCGAGGCGCCGTCCCGCAGGGTGATGAACTGCTTGCCCGTTTCCTCGTCCACCTGGACGTCGGACTGCGGCACGACCGCCGTCTGACCGCGGCTGAACGGAGCCGGCTGGCTGACCGCTGGGCTTTCGCGGACCGTGATGGTCAGGTTGCCCTGGGCGATAGCGACCGTGGAAATGCGCACGTTCTCGCCCATGACAATCACGCCAGCGATCTCGTCGATCACCACCTTGGCCGGGCCGTCGGTGTCGACGGTCATGTTCTCGACCTGCGAGAGGAACGAAACCATGTCCATGCGGCCGGGCGGGGTGATGGTGATGATCGTGGGGTTGTCGGCCCGGGCCGCGCCGGGGAAGCGGGTGTTCACGACGTCGGCGATCTTGCGAGCGGTGGTGAAGTCGGGATTGCGCAGGGTCATGCGCATCTGGCCCATATTGGCCAGTTGGAAGCCGATTTCGCGCTCGACGATGGCGCCGCCGGCGATGCGGCCCGCCGTCGGCACGCCCTTGGAAATCGAGGATCCCGACGCGCCTCCCGCGGAGATCGAGCCGGTCTGCACCGTGCCCTGGCTAACAGCATAAGCCTGGCCGTCGGCGCCCATCAGCGGCGTGACCAGCAGCGTGCCGCCTTGCAGGCTCTTGGCGTCACCCATGGCCGACACCGAGGCGTCGATGGGGGAGCCGGCGGCGGAGAAGGCCGGCAGCTTGGCCGTCACCATGACTGCGGCGACGTTCTTGGTGTTCAGGTTGGCGTCGCGAGTATTGACGCCCAGCCGCTCGAGCATGGCTTCCAGGCTCTGACGGGTGAAGGGGGCGTTGCGAAGGCTGTCGCCCGTGCCGTTCAGGCCGACGACGAGGCCGTAGCCGACCAGCATGTTGTCGCGAACGCCTTCGAATTCCACGATGTCCTTGATCCGCGACTTCGCGAAGCTGGGACCGGCGCACAGCGTTGCGGCGAGGAAGACGGCGCTGAAGAGTCGGATCGATCTACGCATGGGATCCCGGCACACTGCGGACTAATGAGTACGCGCTGCCCTATGCGACGAGCGTGCCAGATGAAAATATAAGCAATATCAATGGGTGGTGTTCGCCGGGCGAGGGGCGCGCCTTGTCTGGCGGCAGAATTTGCCCGGCATTAACCATACCATAAGAAGGCGCTGCGAGAGTTGCTGCGAAGCGTGGTAAAGGGCCTCGCATGAAAGTCAGTGGAACAAGCGGCGTCGGATCGGCGGGTGGGGCTAGCAAGCCTCGCGGCGCGAGCGGCGAAGGCTTTCAAGTTTCCCAGCCAGCAGCGGCCGCCGGACCGGCCCAAACGACGCGGGCAGGCGGCGTTGGGGGCGTGATGAGCGTCGACGCCATCCTCGCCCTGCAGGAAGTGGCCGGCCCGTTGGAGCGCCGGCGGCGCGCCGTGGGGCGGGCGGGTAAGATTCTCGACGTTCTCGAAGATTTGAAGGTCGGCCTACTTTCCGGGGAGGCCTCGATCGACGATTTGGATCGCCTGCGCCGGGCAGTTCGCGACGAGCGGCTCGGTACGGATGATGAACAGCTTGAAGGTGTATTGAACGAGATTGAAACCCGTGCTGCGGTGGAGATCGCGAAGCTTGAGAGCGCGAATCGTGCGGCCTGATGGCACGCGAAGAGCGACGTTCGTTGAAACCAGAATTTGTTTTGGTATAAGCGCTCCGCGTGTTGTCGGGGTGTTGTACCCAGGGGGCGTGAGGCGTCTATGAGCACGGCCACTATATTGGCGGAAAAGCCAGACTATCGTCCTTCCGAGGACGAGGAGTTCATGAACGAGCGGCAGCTTGAGTATTTCAAGCAGAAGCTCTTGAATTGGAAAGAGGATATCTTGCGGGAATCCCGTGAGACCCTGGTCCATCTTCAAAGTGAAACCGAGAATCATCCTGATCTGGCCGACCGCGCCACATCCGAGACTGATCGAGCTCTCGAACTGCGGACGCGGGACCGTCAGCGCAAGCTGATTTCCAAGATCGACGAGGCGATCCGTCGGATTGAAGACAAATCCTACGGCTATTGCGAAGACACCGGTGAACCCATCGGCGTCGCTCGTCTGGAAGCCCGACCGATCGCAACCCTCAGCCTCGAGGCGCAAGAGCGTCACGAGCGCCGGGAACGCGTTCACCGGGACGACTAAGGTTCAGGGGCGGCTCTTCGGAGCCGCCCTTTTTCTTTGCGGTCGAGCGGTCGCTGATCATTCACGCGACTGAAGTCGCGTCGTCGCCGAGCCGTCATCAGTGCAGGTTAGCGAGCCCCCCAAGTGTTCTCGGGGGATTTTCTTATGCGACTCATGACGACCGCGGCTTGGACCGTGCTCGCCCTAGCCTTGGCTCAACCGGCCTTCGCTGAAATCGACGCCGCCGCTTCGCGGGCCTCCGCCGAGGATCTTGAGGCGGTCATCGTCACCGGCACCCGCCGCGCCGACCGCACGGCGTTTGAATCTGCGGCCCCCATCGACGTGATCTCCGAGTCCGTGCTGGAAAGCACGGTCTCCGATGAGCTGATGGAAAAGCTGGTCGCCGCGGTCCCTTCCTTCAATGTCCAGCGCCTCCCGGCCGCCGATGGCCAGGCCTTCGTGCGGCCCGCCACTCTGCGCGGCCTTTCACCCGACCACACCCTGGTCCTGGTCAACGGCAAGCGCCGTCACCGTTCGGCGGTGCTCGGCGGGCGAGGGGCCCAGGGCGTCGACTTGGGCCAGCTGCCTAGCTTCGCGATCAAGCGGATCGAGGTGCTGCGCGACGGCGCTTCGGCCCAGTATGGCTCTGACGCCATCGCCAGCGTCATCAATCTGATCCTGAATGACCAGCCGGGTTTCGCGGCCTTTGGTCAGGCCGCCCAGTATTTCGAGGGCGACGGGACGATGTACGAAGGCGGCTTCCGCGCCGGCTGGGCGCTGGGCGACGGCGGCCACCTGGTCGCCACCCTGACCTACACAGACAGCGAGGCGACATCACGGACCCGTCAACGTCCCGACGCCATCGCCTTCCAGGCCGCCAACCCCAATTTGCGGGTCCGGAACCCGGTCCAGCGGTGGGGGCAGCCTGACCGCGACGCCACCCGCTTTGTCGTCGATGCGGCCGTGCCATTGAACGACGCCGTCGAACTGTATGGCTTTGCAACCTATTCGGACAGCAGCGGCGTCACCGACTTCAACTGGCGCAACCCGTCGAACGACACCGCCTATCGCAACAGCTCAGCCTTTCCTGGTTGGAACCTCGCCCAGCTCTATCCGGCCGGCTTCTCGCCGAAGTTCGGTCAGGATGAGACTGACTACGCGATCAACGCCGGCCTTCGCGGCGAGCTCGGAAACGGCCTCGCCTGGGACTTCAACGCCTCCCTCGGCCAAGACAAGGTCGACTACTTCATCAGCGAGACGATCAACGCCTCGTTCGGTCCCCAATCGCCCACCGCCTTCCGCGCCGGGATACTCACCCAGCGCGAGCAAAACCTGAATCTCGATTTCAACAAGCCGCTGGAATTGGGCTTCCTGGCCGAGACCGCCAACCTGGCCTTCGGCGCCGAGCGCCGGGTCGAAACCTATAAGATCGAGGCTGGCGACCCGATGTCCTATCAGGTCGGACCCGGCGCGGTCGCCGGCCTGCCGTCGGGCTCCAACGGCTTCCCAGGCTACAGCAGCGCCCAGGCCGGGTCGTGGGACCAGACCAGTTACGCCGGCTATGTCGACCTGGACCTAGCCTGGACGGAATCCTTCTCGACCAACGTCGCCATTCGCCACGAGGACTTCTCCGAGTTCGGCTCGACCACGGATGGCAAGATCGCCGCGCGCTACGAGATCAGCCCAGACTGGGCGGTTCGCGGCGCGGTCTCCACCGGCTTCCGCGCACCGACACCCGGCCAGCTCAACAGCACCCGGACCTCGCAGGGCCTGGACACCACGACCCTGCAGCTCTTCACCGCCGGACGCCTGTCGCCCAGCAATCCGGTTGCGCAGTTCTTCGGCGCCAAGCCGCTGGAGCCGGAGACCTCGACCAACTACTCGGTCGGGCTTGTCTACCGGAGCGCCGAGCACGGCCTGACCGGCTCGCTTGACTACTACCAGATCGAGGTGGACGACCGCTTCGCCAGCTCGCCGAACTTCACCGTCACCCCGGCGATCAGGGCCGAACTCCTGAAGCTCGGCGTGCCCGGCGCAGACTCCCTGACCTCGGTCAGCTACTTCACCAACTCATTCAACACCCGGACCAGGGGGCTCGACGCGGTCGGGTCCTGGAAGACGCATCTGGCTGACGGCGATCTGACCCTGACCGCGGCCTATAACTGGAACGACACCAAGGTCACCAGATCCAAGCTGACTGAGGTTTCAAAACTGGCTCGGATCAATATCGAGGATGGGCTGCCCGAGCACACCGGCAATGTCGCGGCCACCTATGCCTATGGCCGGTTCGAGGGCACAGCCCGGGTCCGCTACTACGGCGACTGGACCGATGCGCAGTCGCAATCCTCGGCCGATTTGATCCAGACCTTCGGGGCTCGGACGTTCGTCGATCTCTCCGCCAGCGCGGCCATCACCGAGCAGGTGAAGGTGACCATCGGTGCGGAGAACATCTTCAACACCTATCCCGACGAGGCGACCTTCCAGGCTTCGCGCGGCCTGATCTACTCGCGCAACGCGGTCTACGACACCGACGGCGGCCTCTACTACGTCCGCCTGAACGCTAAGTTCTGAGGCGGCCTTGGCTGGAATCACACGGCGGGGAATGGCGGGGCTGGCGCTGGCGGCGGTTCCGTCCGCTGCAGGCGCTCTCGAAATCGCGGCCCTGAACATCACCGAGAACCCGTTTGGTCCCAGCCCCGAGGCCAAGGCGGCCCTGCGGGAGGCGATCACCCACGTAGAGCACTATCCCCATGCCGAGGAGACGGCGCTGATCGCTCGCATAGCGGCGGCCAATGGCGTTACGCCGGCCCATGTGGTGATCTCGACCGGAGCCCTGGAACTGCTGTCGATGATCTCGGCGTTTTGGGGCCGCGACGGGGTTCAGTTGGCGCCGGCGCTCACCTATGACAGCCACATCAAGTATGCCGCCCGGGTGGGCTCTCAGACCCGCCGGGTGGCGATGGCTCCCGATCAGCAGATCGATCTTGCGGCGATGGCCGCTGGGCTGGGCCAGGACGTGCGGCTGACCTATATCTGCAATCCGAACAACCCCACCGGCCTGTTGATGGAGCGTCGCGCCCTGCGCGACTTCTGCATCCGCGCGGCGAAGGTCGCACCCGTGGTTGTCGACGAGGCCTTTATCGACATGGCTCCGGACCCGGCCGCCGAAAGCCTGGTTGATCTGGTCCGTGACGGCCACGACGTCGTGGTGGTGGGCACCTTCTCCAAGTCCTACGCCCTGGCGGCGGTCAGGATTGGCTATGCCATTGCTCAGCCTGATCGCGCGCAGGCCATCCGCGGCCTTCTGGCTCCCTCACGCAACGGACCGGGTTTGGCGGCGGCCGCTGTCAGCTATCGGGACCTTACCTATCTGGCGGCGTCCAACCGAGCGATGGAGCAGGGGCGACAGGCGATCTACCGCGCCTGTGACGCCAATCGCGTTCCCTACCTGAAATCCGCCGGCAGCTATGTCTGGGCCAATTTCGGCGATGTGGCGGTCATTAAGCGGCTGGAGAGGCGCGGCGTCCTGCTGCGCCAGTTCACGGGCGGGGCTCCAGGCTGGGCGCGCGTGGCGGTCGCTGAGCCGCGCGCGATGGCGGCGTTCGCGCTGGCCTTGCCGAAAGCCCAGGCCTGAGGCTGGCCCAAGGCGCCGGTCGAGGCTACATGAGACGTCATGTCGACTCTTGTTATCGCCGCTATCCAAGCCAATCCGACCGTGGGCGCGATCGCCCATAACGAGGCCCTGGCGCGTGAGCGCCTGGCCCAGGCCCGCGCAGCCGGCGCCGATATCGCGGTCTTCTCCGAGCTTTTCATCAATGGCTATCCGCCGGAAGACCTGGCGCTGAAGCCGGCCTTCTGGGCCGCCGGCAAGGCCGCCGTGGAGCGTCTGGCCCGGGAGACCAAGGACGGCCCGGCCGTCCTGATCGGGGTCATTTGGCCGCCGCAGAACCGGTCCGGCCGGCCTCACAACGCGCTGGCCTTCCTCGCCGAGGGCGAGGTGAAGGGCGTGGCCTTCAAGTGCGACCTGCCCAACTACGGAGTCTTCGACGAGAAGCGGGTGTTTGAGCCAGGCCTCGGTCCTGAGGTCTTCGAGTGGAAGGGCGTCAAGTTCGGCGCGCCGATCTGCGAGGACATCTGGTCTCACCGGGTCTGCCGCGAACTGAAGGAGAAGGGCGCCGAGATACTGCTGGTGCCCAACGGCTCGCCGTATCGCCGTACAGCCGACGATGAGCGAATGGTGGTGGCCAAGGCCCGCGTGGCCGAGACCGGCCTGCCGCTGGTCTATGTGAACGAAGTCGGTGGCCAGGACGAACTGGTCTTTGACGGGGGTTCTTTCGCCCTGTCGGGGGCCGGCGAGGTCTGCATGAGCCTGCCCATGTTCGAGGAGGCCTTCGGCCTCTCGACCTGGGAAAAGGGCGAGGGCGGCTGGACCTGCGTCGAAGCGCCGACAGCGGCCTGGCCTAGCGGCCCCGAAGAGATTTATCGCGCCATGGTTCTGGGTCTGCGCGATTATGTGAGAAAATCGGGCTTTCCAGGTGTTTTGCTTGGACTTTCGGGCGGTGTGGACTCCGCCATCTGCGCCGTGGTGGCCGCCGATGCGCTCGGCGCCGACAAGGTCCGCTGCTTCATGCTGCCGTCGAAATACACCAGCCGCGAAAGCCTTGAAGACGCGGAGGGCTGCGCTCGCCGGCTGGGGGTTCGTTTGGATGAGATCTCCATCGCTCCGGCCGTGGACGCCTTCGCCCAGATGCTGGCGCCCCAGTTCGAGGGCCTGGCGCCCGACCTGACCGAAGAGAACATCCAGGCCCGAGCCCGCGGCGTTTCGCTGATGGCGCTGTCCAACAAGCTTGGTCTGATGCTGCTCACCACCGGCAACAAGTCAGAGATGGCGGTTGGCTACGCCACGCTCTATGGCGACATGTGCGGCGGCTACAATGTCCTGAAGGACGTCTACAAGACTGACGTCTATTCGGTCTGCGAATGGCGCAACGCCAACGATCCTTATGGCGTCGCGGCCGATCCGATCCCTGAGCGCATCCTGACCAAGGCTCCCTCGGCTGAACTGCGCCCCGACCAGAAGGACCAGGACAGCCTGCCCGAATACGCCGAACTCGACGCCATTCTGCATGGGCTGGTCGAGGAGGAGGCGACGCTCGACGAGATCGTCGCCCGCGGCTATGCGCCCGAGACGGTCGAGCGTATCCAGCGGCTGCTCTATAATTCCGAATACAAGCGCCGCCAGGCTGCGCCGGGAGTGAAGATCGGCGCGCGGGCCTTCGGCCGCGATCGCCGCTATCCGATCGTCAACGGCTTCCGCGATGCAGTGACCCGTAAGTGAGTACGGCTCCCTTCATCGAGACCGAGCGCCTTGTTTTGCGTGGCCACACCAAGGCCGACTTGGACGTCTGCGCGGCCATGTGGGGCGACGCGGAGGTCACACGCTATATCGGCGGGCGACCCTTCGCCCGAGACGAGGTCTGGGCCCGCCTTTTGCGCTACGTCGGCCACTGGCAGGAGATGGGTTACGGCTTCTGGGCGCTGACCGAGAAGGCCAGCGGGCAGTTCATCGGCGAACTCGGCTTTGCCGACTTCAAGCGTCAGTTGGAGCCGTCGTTCGGCGACACGCCCGAGATGGGCTGGGTGTTGTCGCCTTCCGGTCACGGCAAGGGCTATGCAAGCGAGGCGGTGGCCGCGGCCCTGGCATGGGCTGACGCGCGGTTCGATGAGCGGCGAACGGTCTGTATGATCGCCCCCGAAAATGGCCCGTCTCTTCGAGTGGCGCAGAAGGCGGGTTTCCGCGAGTTCGCCCGCGCCGACTATAACGGGCAGACGGTGCTGCTCGAACGGTTCAGGAAGTAGTCGGCGCCCCCCGTTCGGACGGGGGCCGGGGAGCGCCGCCGGATCAGAAGCGATAGCTCGCGGTGATCCGGAAACTGTGGAACTTCAATTCGTCCTCGCTTCGGCGGAGGTCCGTGCCTGACGAATTGACGAGCAGGAACGGGTTGTTGGCTGCGGCTGGTCCCTGGCTACGCACGACGAAGTCGTCGTCATCGAGGTTGGTGTAGAGATATTCGAGCCCGAGCGTGACATCGGGGGTGAGCTTGCGCTCATAGCCGCCTCCGAACTGGTAGCCCGTCGCGGTGTCGTCGCCGCGTTGAACAAAGGTGTTGGCGGTGTTCGTCGTGGTGAAGCTGTGCTGGACGTCGCCCTGGGCCACGCCGCCGGTGGCGTAGAGCAGGTTGTCGCCGAAGGCGTAGCCGCCTCGCAACCGAAGGGCGGCCAGGCCCTTCAGCTTCCGTTCGAAGGTGTATTGCGCGGGCGTGGTGGAGAACCCGGCGACGCTGTCTTTCACATTGGTCCGGGAAAGCTCGACCACCGGACCCAGCACGAAGCCGCCGAACTGCCAATCGTAACCAAGACGGGCGCCGAACTCGAAGCCTTCGTCATCCTCCTTGCAGCCTGATCCGGGCAGGGAGCTCGTGGCGGCCCCGCCGCAGAAGCCCGGGGAGAATGCGTTGGCGCCGGCCGCGGTCCTCACCGTGTCGGTGAAGACGCCGTCGAGACTGGTGTCGAAGCGCAGTGTCTCATCGTCGCTGCTGTCGTTGGAAGTGTAGCCGGCGTGGGCTCCCACATAGAGCCCGCTCCAGTCGGCCTCTTGGGCGTGGGCCGCGCTTCCCGCCAACAGGGCGAGGGCGGCGGTGGTGGTAAGCAGCTTTGTCATCGAAAATCCCGTCAGATTGCTGATCCGCGACAAGCCGGAGCCATCGACTGGTCAAGACAGGTTACGAAGCCGTCGGGATTTCGGATGCGCTCGCGCGGCGAGATCGCCTTCAGGTCATCCGCGCGGCCCCCGGCGCGGCGTCTTCGCCGACCGGTTGGGCACGGAGCAGGGCGGGCACGATGTCCTCGATCCGACTGACGGAAGTCCAGCTATCCATGAAACTCGCTGGCGTCAGTTGGTGATCGACCGTGTGCTGGAAGAGCTTGAACAGCGGCTCCCAGAAGCCATCTGGGCTGTAGAACACCACGGGTTTGACGTGCAGATCCAGCCGACGCCACGACAGCAGCTCGACCACCTCCTCAAGCGTGCCGATGCCGCCCGGCAGGACGACGAAGCCGTCGGACCGTTCGAACATGATCTGCTTTCGCTCGTGCATGGACGAGACGACGATGGTCTCGACCACGTCCAGGCGGCGCTCCTTCTCCTTCAGGAAATGCGGAATGACGCCCAGCACCTTGCCGCCGGCCTCGTGGGCCGCGATCGCGCATGCCCCCATGAGGCCGACCCCGCCGCCGCCATAGATCATGGTCAGGCCGGCGCCAGCCAGCTCGCGGCCCAGGGTGGCGGCGCTCGCCAGCAGGGCCGGATCGGCGGCGTCGGAAGATCCGCAGAACACGCAAACGGAATCAAGGCGGTCGGGCTGGTGCCCCATCCGGTTAAGCTCCAGGAGAATCAACTGGCCGCGCGCTTGCGGGCGCGGCGGGAAAGCCCGATTAGCTAGAACCTGGGTTAAGGAGTTTCAAGCAAGCCGTGCGTCGCCTTCCGTCTCTCATAGTCGCGCTTCTCGTCGCGCCGACGATGGCCGTCTCGCTGTCGGGCTGCGGAGAGGGTGCGGCTCCAGCGATCGTGCCCGCCAAGGCGCCTCCCGCCGTGCCGGTCGAGGCCGCTTATCTGCCGCCGCCGTCGGTGACCGCGACCCGCGCCGACGGAGCAAAGCTCGTTTTGACTGGCGCCGCGCCGGCCGACGCGCGCGTGCGCCTGGCGACCCCGGAAGGCGAAGCCAGTTTCTCGACCGCCAATTCCAAGGGCGTCTGGACCCTGGATCTGCCGGCGACTACGGAGCCTCGGATCTTTGGCTTATCGGCGACCGCCGGTGCGCGTCAGCTCCAGGCTGAAGGTTATGTCCTGATCACGCCAGCCGGCGAGGCGGTCGTGCTTCGCGCCGGAACCGGGGCTGTGCGCGTCGGCCGAACTGGTAAGAACGGCCTGGATGCAGTTGATTTCGATAGAGAAGGCGGCGCAGTCGTGTCCGGCCGGGCTCCAGCGGGCGCGGCGCTCAGTATTCACATCGACGGGCGCCAACTGGCGGAAGGTCGCGCCGACGCCAGCGGGCGCTACGCGGCTCCCTTGACCCAACAACCGCTCGCCGGCGGTATGCATCAGATCGACGTGTTCGGCGACGCCACTGAGAACACGGCCAATATCGACACCACGCCGGCGCCGCCCCTTGCCAATGGTCCCTTCCGAGCCACGAGCGTTCCGGCCGGACTGCGGATCGACTGGATGACGCCCGGCGGTGGCGCGCAATCGACCATAATCCTGAAATGAGTACGATTTGACCTTCGTCCATCCCGGCCGGCGCCTCTCGACGCCGGACATGATCGCGCCGGCCTCGGTAAAGTTCGACTTCTGGCGTTCGATGGCGGACCTCGGAAGCCTGGTCATGCGTTCGGGGGCGCCAGGCCTGAAATGGCGGATCGGGGCCTCGCTCGCCCTTGTGTTCATCGGCAAGCTGGCCGGGGTCGGGGCGCCTGTGGCATTGGGCGATGCGATCAACAAGCTCGCGCCGGGTTCGGGTCAGGCGGTGGTCGTCGGGGCGGACTTCCTGGTGCTGGCCATCGCCTTTGCGGGCCTGCGGCTGGTCGCGGCCTGCGCGCCCTATCTGCGGGATGTGATCTTCACCGTGGTCTCGCAATCGACCATGGCCAAGGCCGCCACCGAGACCTTCGCGCACGCCTTGGCGCTCAGCCTCGACTTTCACCAGAGCAAGCAGACCGGGGCGATGGCGCGGGTCATCGACCGGGGGGCGCGTTCCACCGACTTCCTGATGCGAAGCGTGGTGTTCAACCTCGGCCCGACCGCGATCGAACTGGTCTTGGCCATGATCGTCATGGCGACGCGGCTGGATTGGCGGTTCGCGCTCACCGCGTTCGTCACCATCGTCCTCTACACGGTGCTGACCTTCAAGATCACCGACTGGCGCCTCGCGCACCGGCGCGAGCTGAACGAAGCCGACAGCCGCACCGCCGGCCTCTCGGTGGACGCCTTGCTGAACTACGAGACCGTGAAGACCTTCGGCTCGGAGGAGCGGACTGTCGCCCGCTACGAGGGCGCCATGTCCGACTATGTCCGGGCAAGCGTGAAGGCCAACACCTCGCTCTCGATGCTGAACGGCATCCAGTCCGTGGTGCTCAACGTTGGGCTGGCCCTGATGACGGTCATGGCCGGGCACGAGGTGATGGCTGGCCGCATGCAGATCGGCGACGTCACCATGGCGGTCCTGCTGCTGATCGGCATCTATGGGCCGCTCAATATGCTGGGCTTCAACTATCGCGAGATCCGCCAGGCCTTCATCGACATGGAGCAGATGGTCGAACTCAAGGCCCGCAAGCCCGACATCGTCGATGCGCCAGGCGCCCGGGATTTGCCCCTCGCCACGGGCCGTGGGGCCGAGATCGTCTTTGAGGATGTCGAGTTCCGCCACGACGCCCGCTCGGCTGGCCTGATGGACGTCAGCTTCCGCGCAGCGCCGGGGGAGACTGTGGCCCTGGTCGGACCGTCGGGCGCCGGCAAGACGACCGCGATCCGCCTGGCGCTGCGCCTGATCGATCCGCAGAGCGGGCGCATCACCCTGGACGGCGTCGACTTGCGCCAGATCAAGCAGGCGGCGCTGCGGCGGGCCGTCGCCCTGGTGCCGCAGGACGTGGCGCTGTTCAACGATACGATCTTCGCCAACATCGCCTTCGCCCGGCCGGACGCCTCGGCGCAGGACGTTCGGGCCGCCGCCGCCGCTGCTGAGCTAGGTCCATTCATCGATGGCTTGCCAGACGGGATGTCCACCCTGGTCGGCGAGCGAGGCCTGAAGCTGTCGGGCGGCGAACGCCAGCGCGTCGGCGTCGCCCGGGCTCTCCTGGCCGATCCTCGGGTGCTGGTGCTGGACGAGGCGACCAGCGCCCTGGACGGTCCCACCGAAGAAGCGATCCAGGCGACGCTGCGCAAGGTGAGGGCGGGGCGGACCACCATGGTCATCGCCCACCGACTGTCGACCATTGTCGACGCCGACCTGATCCTGGTGCTTCGGCGTGGGCGCATCGTCGAGCGCGGCCGCCACGCGGAGCTGTTGGAGAAGGGCGGCGAGTACGCGGCCCTCTGGCGTCGTCAGACCCGCGAGGCTTGAGGCCATGGCAACGGAAAGCTCGCGGCGGGGTTAGTCCTGGTGGAGCCTGCCCGGCTCTTCTGGGGATCCATTCATGACCGCTGCAAATCCGTGGCTAAGACTGTCGCTCAACGCCCTGCGGCTGGGGACAGAGGCCAACACCGTAGTCGCTCTGCGAATGATGAAGATCGCCGGCGGCGGAGCAGGCGCCGCTACTGAGGCTCAGCTGATGGTCTCGGAAAAGATCCAGGCCGCGATGGAGGTGCAGAGCCAGTTGGCGTTCGGCGCCATGACTGGCGCGGCCGCCCATATCGGCCCCTCCAAGGCGGTCGCCCTCTACCGGCGAAAGGTTCGCGCCAACCGCCGGCGGCTCCTGAAGCGGGGAACCTGACCGACGGCCGGCGCGGCGTTCTATTCGGCCGCCTTGGGCAGGTCGTCGCCGGTCGTCAGCGGGTCTTGCCGCGTCTTCTGCGGGAACCAGCGGGCGCCGGTGTAGCCCCACAGCCAGTTGAAGCGCCGTGCGGCGACCTTGGGCGCGGCCAGCAGCACCGGCGTCAGGATCAGGGTCAACAGGGTGGCGAATGACAGCCCCCACACCACGGCCGCTGACAACTGCACCCACCACTCCGACCCAGGCGCCTTGTACTCCACATGGAAGCCATGGAAGTTCGGGTGGACCTGGAACATCAGCGGCAGCAGGCCGACGACGGTCACCAAGGTGGTCAGCATGACAGGCCGGAACCGCTGGGTCGCGGCTCGCACCGCGGCCTCGTCGGCGGGGAAGCCGGCCCGGCGTAGCTGGTAGAACGTGTCGACCAGCACGATGTTGTGCCCGACCACGACGCCGGCCAGGGCGACCACCCCGGTGCCCAGCATGATCACGGAAATGTAGTCGAAGGTGTGGGCCAGGTTCACCACCACGCCGAGCAGCACTCCGACCGTGGACAGCGCCACCGCCGACAGGGTGACCAGCACGCCGTAGTAGGAGTTGAACTGCCAAAGCAGGATCACCGCCATCAGGAACAGCGACACGGCCATGGCGGTCACGAAGAAGGTTGCGGCTTCGCGGCCCTCCTCGTCGGCGCCCGTGAACTTCCAGCGCACGGCGGGGTCGATGTCGGCCTTCTCCAGCCACGGACGCAGTTCGGCGATCTTCTGGTTGGCGGCGACGCCTTCGATGGTGTTGGCCTGGATGACCACCAGCCGCTGGCCGTCGCGCCGTTGGATCGAGGTCACCTGCTGGGCCGGCACCTGCTTGATGAAGTAACTGGCGGGTACGGGGCCGAGTTGGGTGGCGATCTTCAGGGAGTCAAACGCCGCGACATTGCGGTGCTCGGGCGGGAAGCGGACACGGATATCGAGCTCGTCGTCGGCGTCGTCGGGGCGGAAGCGGCCGACCAGGACCCCGCCGGTGACAAACTGAATGGCTTGGCCGACGCTGAGCACGTCGACGCCGTAGCGGCCGGCGGCCTCACGGTCGACGGTGAGGTTCCACTCGATCCCGGGCGAGGTGCGGTTGTCCTCCAACTCATAGAGCTGGCGGTCGCTGGCGAACTTGGCCTTCACGATGTCGGCGGCCTTGTTCAGAGCGACCGGATCCTGGCTGCGGAGTTCGACCTGGACGTCCTTGCCGGTCGGCGGACCGCCTTGCGGCTCGCGCACCTCGACCTCGATACCGGGGATATTGGTCACCCGCTTGCGGACCTCGTTGGCGATGTCCTTGCCGATGAGCCCCAGTTCCTGTCGTTGCTCGTAGTCGACGAAGTCCAGGCTCAGCCGGCCGACCGTATCGTTCGGCGCCTGATTGGGGCCGCCCCCGGGGCTGGTGGTGCCGGTGCGCGTGTAGATCGAATTGACGCCTTTGATGCCCTTGAGGCGCTCCTCGACCTGCCGGACCAGGATATCCTGGCCCTCGGGGGAGAGGTTGCCGCGGGCCTTCACATAGACGTTCACATATTCCGGGTCCTGCTGGAGGAAGAACTCGGTGGGCTTGTTCTCAAGTTTGAACGCCCAGACGACCAGGACGATGACGGCCAGAGTGGCCAGCATGGTGCGGCCAGGGTGGCGGCCCAGGGTGTCGATGGTGCGCGCGTACCAGCCCATGAAGCCGGTCATCTCGCGTGGATCGCCGCGTTCCGACTTCTCGATCTGCGCCAGGTGTTCGGCGTCCACGGCGGCCTTGCGGCCGAAGATCGAGCCTAGCGCCGGGGTGAAGATCAGGGCGATGAAGATCGAGGCGCCCAGCACGTAGAACAGGGTCATGGGCAGGAAGCTCATGAACTTGCCGGGGATCGAGTTCCAGAACAGGAAGGGCAGGAAGGCGCAGAGCGTCGTCAGGGTGCCGTTCATCACCGGCCAGAACATGCGCTTGCCGGCGGCCGCGAAGGCCTCCTCCTTGGGCATGCCCTCGGCCATCTTCCGGTCCGCATATTCGACCACGACGATGCCGCCGTCGACCAGGATGCCGACGGCCAGCACCAGGCCGAACATCACCATCTGGTTCAGCGTCACGCCCATGGCGTTCAGCATCAGGAAGGCCAGCATGAAGCAGGCGGGAATCGCCGCGCCCACCATCAGGCCCTGGCGGATGCCCAGGGTGGCGACGATGATCAGCATGACCAGGATGGTGGCGATCAGCAGGCCGCTTTCCAACACGACCAGGGTGCGGCCGATGAAGTCGCTCTGGTCGAAGATGTAGGAGACCTTGACGGTTTCGGGCCAACGCTTCTGTTCTTCGGTGACGACCTTGCGGACCTCTTTCACCGTGTCGAGGATGTTGGCGCCCGAGCGCTTCGCCACATCGACCGAGAAGGCCGGCTGGCCGTTGAAGCGGGTGATGTAGGTCGCTTCCTTGAATGTCCGGCGGACGTCGCCGATGTCGCCGACGGTGATCAGCCGGTCGCCGTTCTTCTTGATCGGGAGGGCCAGGATGTCGGCGGGCGAGTTGACCACGCCCGGCACCTTCACCGCGAACTTGCCGGTTCCGGATTCCAGGTTGCCGGCGGGGACCAGCTGATTGTTGCGACCGATCACCTGGGCCAGTTCGCCGGGGCTGACGTTGGCCGCCTCCATACGCACCGGGTCGATGGTCACCTCGAGGACTTCTTCGCGACCGCCGTTCAGATAGACCTCCAGCACGCCGGGCGCGCCTTCGAGACGGTCCTGCAGACTGCGGGCGACCTGGAACAGGGTGCGTTCGGGCGCGGCGCCCGACAGCACGATGCCGATGATCGGCTCGCCCGAAGCGTTGGCTTCCTCGATGATCGGCTCTTCGGCGTCGGGCGGGAATTCGCCCCGCGCCAGATCGACCTTGGCGCGGACCTCGGCCAGGGCCTTGTCCTTATCAAAGTCGGCTTCGAACTCGAGGTTCACGATCGCCATGCCCTGGCGGGCGACGGCGTTCATTTCCTTGATGCCCTCAATGGTCTGGAGCTCGGTCTCGAGCGGGCGCACGAGCAGGCGCTCGGCGTCCTCGGGGCTGACACCGGGGTAGGGGACCACCACGGCGATGAACGGGAAGTCGATGTTCGGGTCGGATTCCCGCGGCATCGCCAGATAGGCGAACAGTCCGAACAGGCTGGCGATCAAGGTGACGGCCAGCACCACCTTCCGCCGTTTGATCGCGCCGTCGATCAGAGGTCCGATCATAGGCTTGTCTCCTGAAGAGCGGCGGGCGCGCCTAGCGCGCCGCGGCCACTCGAACCTTTTGACCCTCGGCCACGTACGATTGGCCGACGGTGATCACGCGGGTGGGTCCCTTCAGGCCGGTCACCCAGATGCCCTGCGGCGTTTCCTGGATCACATTGACCTTGGTGAAGGCGACCTTGTCGTCGGCCAGCACATACCGCACGCCCTGAACGCCGCTCGCGTCAAGCACCAGCGAGGACAGCGGCACCAGATGGGCAGGTCCGACGCCTGAGGCGATGTGGATGGTCGCCGACAGTCCTGAACGGGTCAGTTGCGGGTTGGGCGCGGTGATCTCCACCCGGTAGGTGCGGGTTTGCGGATCGGCTTCGCGCGCGGCGTAGCGCACTCGGCCGCTCAGGGTTTCGCCCGAGACCAACTGGGCGTTGGCGCTCGCCCCGACCCGGATTTTCGCGGCTTCGGTCTCCGGCAAGTCGCCGACGATCAACAAGGGGTTCAGTTCGATCATCGTACCGCAGGGCTGGCCGGGCGCCAGATAGGTGCCGATTTCAGCCTCACGCTTGTCGAACACACCGTCGAACGGTGCGCGGATGTTCATCTGCTCGACCCCGACCTCGGCCTGCCGCACGAGGGCGGAGGCGGAATCTAGGTTGGCTTGGTCCTGCAGCAACTGGGTCGGCGAGCGGAAGCCCTTGGCGGCGAGGTCGGCCGAGGCCTTGTGCTGGAGCTGCTTGGAGCGAAGGTTAGCGCGGGCCTGGTCCAGCAGGGCTTGGCGTGCATCGATGTTCAAGCGGCAGAGGACCGCGCCCTTGCGCACCAGCGAACCCTCGACCGCCGGCGTCGCGGCCACTACGCCAGCGGACTCGGCGCGGGTGATGACGCTACGCGCCGCTTCGGTGCGGCCTCGGATCACGACGTCATATTCCCGCGCCACTTCGGGCGTTAGAACCGCCTGAACGGTCGGCAGCTCAGTTTTGCCCGATTGGGTTGTCTTGGCTTCGGCCGAGCCTGACTTGCCGCGGTTGACGATCGTGCCGATCGCAAAGGCGACGGCGAGCACGCCGACCAGGATGACGACGAAAAGGTACTGTGGTTTGAGCCGCATCCTGCCGTTTCCTCGCGCAGCAATGGGGTCGCGACTGCATTGAATCGCAATCGTACGCCCCGGCCCGCCTATTGGGTTGTAGCGCCTTGTGATGCCAGCGTTCTGCGACTGCAAATGAAATCGCGGACAGGTTGCGCAAAGCGCGGATAATGTGCCCCGGGCGCCGCAGGATTGCAGCACAGCCTTGCTTGGTCTCTAAAGCCAAGACGCCGCCAAGAATTGACAGCCTCAGAGGAAGCTTTCCGCCTTGAGATACCTGCACACCATGGTTCGTGTCGCCGACCTCGACGCCTCGCTGGACTTCTATTGCCGCAAACTTGGGTTGGTCGAAGTGTCTCGTAGCGAGAGTTCGGGGGGTCGATTTACCCTGGTCTTCCTTTGCGCTGCCGGAGACGAAGACGCCGCCCGGCAGAACAAGGCCCCAATGGTCGAGCTGACCTACAATTGGGACCCGGAAGACTATTCAGGCGGCCGCAACTTCGGGCACCTGGCCTATGCCGTGGACGACATCTATGCGGTTTGCCAGCGGTTGGCCGACGGCGGCGTGATCATCAATCGGCCCCCGCGCGATGGGCACATGGCCTTCATCCGGTCGCCGGACGGCATTTCCATCGAACTGCTGCAGGCGGGCGAGCGCAAGGAGCCGGCCGAACCCTGGGCGTCTATGCCCAATACGGGTGCGTGGTGAGCGGCCGGCTGGAGGGGCGCACCGCCCTGATCACCGGCGCAGCGGGTGGCATTGGCCTGGGCTGCGCCGAGGCTTTTGCAAAGGAAGGTTGTGATCTGGTCCTGCTGGACCTTGATGAGCCGCGGGTCACCGCCGCGGCTCAGGATCTGGCGGAGCGTACCGGACGAAAGGTTCACGCCATCGGTTGCGACCTGGCCGACGCCGAGGCGACGAGCAAGGCGGTCATCCGGGCCGCCGCGCTGCTGGGGCGGATCGAGGTGCTGGTCAACAATGCCGGGATCCTGGCGCCCGGCGACATTCTGGAAGCTGAGCTGGAAGACTTCGACCGCGTCCTGGCGGTCAATCTTCGCGCGCCCTTCATCGTCGGTCAGATCGTCGCCCGGCACATGGTCGACGCCAAGATCAAGGGCTCGATCATTAACATGTCCTCGATCAACGCCGTCCTCGCGATCCCCAACCAGGTCGCTTACGTGACCTCGAAGGGCGGCATAAACCAGTTGACCAAGGCCATGGCGCTGGGCCTGGCCCCCTATGGCATCCGGGTGAACGCGATCGGCCCGGGCACAATCGTCACCGACATCCTGAAAGGCGTGATGGAGAACGACGAGGCTCGCCACCGCGTCCTGCAACGTACGCCCCTAAAGCGTTTCGGCGAGCCGGAGGAGATCGGCCGCGTGGCCGTGTTCCTGGCCAGCGAGGACGCGTCCTACATGACCGGGCAGACGATCTATCCCGACGGTGGCCGTCTGGCGCTCAACTACACTGTGGCGGTGGACTGAAACGACCTAGGCTTCCCTTGGGGCCGCTAACGGCTACATAGGCGCCATGCTGCGACTGACCGAACTGAAACTGCCCCTCGGCCACGAGGCGGCGGCGCTGCCCGCCGCCATTCTCGAGCGCCTGGGCGTGCCTGCCGAGGATCTGATCTCGTTCGCCGTGGCGCGCCGCGCCAACGATGCGCGCCGCAAGGCCGCGATCCTGATGGTCTATTCGGTTGATGTCGTCTTGCGCGACGAAGCGCTGGTCCTGGCCCGCTTCGCCGGGGACCGCAACCTCCAGCCCACTCCTGACACCGCCTATCGCCCGGTCGCCCAGGCCCCCGCTGAGTTCGGGAGCCGCCCGGTGGTGATCGGGGCCGGCCCATGCGGGCTGTTCGTCGGCTTGATCCTGGCCGAGATGGGCTTTCGGCCGATCATCCTGGATCGCGGCAAGGTCGTGCGCGAACGGACCAAGGACACCTGGGGCCTGTGGCGCAAAGGCGTGCTGAACCCGGAGTCCAACGTCCAGTTTGGCGAAGGCGGGGCGGGGACCTTTTCGGACGGCAAGCTCTACAGCCAGGTGAAGGATCCGCGCCATCTGGGCCGCAAGGTGCTGACCGAGTTCGTTCTGGCTGGCGCGCCGCCCGAGATCCTGACCGAGGCCCATCCCCACGTCGGCACGTTCCGGCTGGTGACGATGGTCGAAAGCATGCGCGAGAAGATCGAGGCGCTGGGCGGCGAATACCGTTTCGAAAACCGCGTCGAGGACATTGACGTAGCCATTGGTCCTGACGGCGTGCGTAAGGTGCGCGGCGTGGTCCTGCAGGACGGCGGCTATATAGAAGCCGATCACGTGGTGCTCGCCGTCGGCCACAGCGCCCGCGACACCTTCCAGATGCTCTTCGACCGCGGCGTCCATATCGAGGCTAAGCCGTTCTCAATCGGCTTCCGGATCGAGCACCCGCAGTCCTGGATCGACCGTGCTCGCTTCGGCACGAACGCCGGTCACGAGGACCTGGGCGCAGCAGCCTACAGCCTGTCGCACCACTGCTCGAACGGCCGCACAGTCTACAGTTTCTGCATGTGTCCAGGCGGAACCGTGGTCGCTGCGGCCTCGGAACCCGGCCGTGTCGTGACCAACGGCATGAGTCAGTATTCCCGCAACGAGCGGAACGCCAATGCCGGCATCGTGGTCGGCATCACACCGGACAAGGACTATCCCGACCATCCGCTCGCCGGCATCGAACTGCAGCGCAAATGGGAGGCCCAGGCGTTTAAGGCCGGCGGCAAGACCTACGCCGCGCCAGGGCAGCGGGTCGGCGACTTCCTGGCGGCGCGCGCCTCCACGGCCCTCGGCGCAGTGGTCCCATCCTACCGGCCGGGCGTCACGCCGACGGACCTGGCCTCGTGTCTGCCGGACTACGCCATCACCGCGATCAGGGAAGCGCTGCCGGTCTTCGGGCGGCAGATCCCGGGCTTCAGCGCCGACGACGCGGTGCTGACGGGCGTGGAGACCCGAACTTCCTCACCCGTCCGGATCACGCGCGATGGCGAGTTCCAAAGCCTGAACACACGCCAGCTGTTCCCCGCCGGCGAAGGCGCGGGCTATGCCGGCGGCATCCTCTCGGCGGCTATTGACGGCATCAAGGTCGCCGAGGCGGTGGCGCGTAGCATCGTGGCGACACGCGCCTAGGTCGTTGACGGTTGCGTGGTAGATTTTTGCCCGACCGCTACTATAGCTTGATGTCGAACCCGGGGTGGGCGTCGGTTTTCTAGTAGCGGGTTGGGCGATTGCGCGGGTGGTCTAGGAAATGGGTCCCTTGGTTGGGCCAGGCTCTCGTCCTGTGCGCCGGCGCCGGGGTTCTGCTCTTCTATGTGAATCGGCTGTTCGCGGAGCTTCCACTCTACGCGGCCGACGAGGGCGCCTATCTGATCCGTGCGCTGTACGGACGCGAACTGGCGATAGATCCTGACCGTTACAAGACCGTCCAGCCGGTCGCCAACACGCTCTATTTCTGGCTTGTCCGATGGGTGGACGCCCTGTCGCTGAACCTCGTCCCGTGGATGAGGCTCATTGGGGCCGCGTCCTATTTCGGCGGCCTGGGCCTGCTGTATCTGATCGCGGTCAAGGAGACCGGCCGCAAGGTCGCGCTCGGCTTCCTGCTGATCGCCGCGGTCTTCCCCTATTACCGATACGCTTTCGCGGCGATGCCTGACGGGGTCTACGCTGGGCTGCTCAGCCTGATCATCTACGTCCTCTACAGGACGTCCTCACGTCCTTTGCTGAGCGCAGGACTAGTCGGCGGCTTGGCCGGCGGCCTGGTGCTGATCAAGCCGCACGGCGTTGTCGTGGTCGCCGCCTATGTCGCGCTTTGTCTTGTCGAGGCGCTGCTCCGCCGTACCCCATTGGGGCTGCTGCTGGGCCGAGTAGCGCTCTTCGGGCTCGCCTTCATGGTGGTCGGAACCGGCATTGAGCTCATCGACGGCCAGTCCTTGGGACAGGCGGTCACCTTCTTCTCCGGTACGGCCTATGCGGAACACCTCGGCCGCGAGCCGGCCGCGAACGCGGTCGGCATAGCGGCGCTCTCGGCTACGGCCATGCTGTCCTTGACGGCGGTGCTGGTCGCGGTCCCGGTGATCGCGGCGGCGGTCGTGATCCACCAGCGTGGTTGGCGTCGCGCCGATGCAGGCGATTTGACCTTCCTGTTTGCGGCCCTCTGCCTGGCTGGAACCCTGGCCATGGTCACGATCTTCTCGTTCAAGATGGCGGTGATAGAGACCGAGACCAAGCGGCTCTGGGGACGTTACTTCGAGTTCTTCGTCCCGATGCTCTGGCTGTTGGCCGCCCGTCCGCTGAGCACGTGGGAGGCGTCCGGCGCCTACAAGAGCCGCGTGCTCGCCGCCGGGGCCATACTGGTCGGTCTGGCGGGCCTACTCGGGGTCCTGGCGCTGGGCGTGCAGCTCAACCCTTGGGACGGCACGGCGGTTACGGCCTTTGCTTCGCCGGACGTGATGCCGTTCCTGTTCGGCTATCCAGGCGGCTCGCGGGTTCTGGCGACCCTTGCGACGCTTGGCGTTGCGCTCGCGACCCTGATGGCCGTCCCGCTTCGGCGCGCGTGGCCCGCCTATTTCGTGGCGCTTGGCCTGTTGTCGACGAAGGCCGATGACGCCTGGGTTGGCGAGATCGCGACGCAGCGGCAGGCGATCGAGCACGAACTGCATGTCGCCAGCGCGCTCACCAGCCACACCATCCCGGCGGTGGTGATCATCGACAACGGGAACCAAGGCCACGTCGCCTTCCTACGTCTGCGGGGCAAGGTGATCGTTCGGACCGAGCCGCTCGGACCGCTCCCCGAGTCCGCTCTCCTGGACGCCCAGAGCGCCATCGTATTCGGGGACCGAACGCCGGGTCCACAGTGGCGTAAGGTCTTCAGCGGCCGGGAGATCGCGGCCTATATCCGGGAGCCTGCGCAATGAGCCGCTCGATCCTTGGGGGTCTGCTGGCGGCCTTTGTCCTGACCGCCTGCGACAAGCCCAACTATCCCGAGTCGGAGCGCGACTTAGCCTCGCTCGTGAAGTGGGGTGCGGCGAGCCAGACCCTCATGCTTGGGGAGAAACCGGCTCGCGTTGTGAAAAGCTGGGACTTCAGCCAGGCGCCAATAGGTCTCGAGTTGCTCAATGCGAAGGCCAAGCTCGTCCCGGGTCAAGGCTTGTTGGTTTCGGGCGTGGCTTCCGATCCGGGGCTGCGTCTTCCCACCGACGGCCTACGCGGATCCGAGGCGAGCTTGCTGGTTGTGCGGTTGACGCGCGTGAAGGCCACGGCGAACTGGGATGGGGCGGTCTACTACGCCACCGAACAGCATCCCGAATCCGCGCGTTTCATGAGCCGTCCCGCGGGCTCTGTCGTCCCGCCGACCGGCGTCCCCGTTGTGCTGGTGTACGACATGGAAGCTCTGCGCGCCGGCGGCGATGATTGGATGAAGTCGATGATCAAGCACATCCGCCTCGATTTGGATGATGGTGCAGGGGGAGAAGTGCTCATTCACCAAGTCGCTCTGGTCTGGGAGCCGTTCTGATGGCCAGCGTTGGTTCAGCGTTGTCGAGCGCCAATCTGGCTCCACAACACGACTTCAGCGCCCCATTGCAGACCGCGCTGCGGGAGGCCGGCGTCTGGCTGGTCATCCCCTGCTACAAGGTTCGCGATCACATCCTGCAGGTGATTTCGCACGCGCCTTCCTGGATCGAAGGCATCGTCTGCGTCGACGACGCCTGTCCGCAAGGCTCGGCCGATTTCCTGGAGGCCCAAGACCTAGACGGCCGGGTGGTCGTCGTACGGTTGCCCGAGAACCGCGGGGTCGGCGGGGCGGTCATGGCCGGCTACGCCGAGGCGGAACGACGTGGCGGCCGGATCCTGGTCAAGGTGGACGGCGACGATCAGATGGACCTCGGCTACTTGCCGCATCTTGTCGCCCCGATCCTGCTTGGCGAGGCGGACTACACCAAGGGAAACCGGTTTACCTCGCTCAGCCACCTGACGACCATGCCGGGCGTGCGGGCGTTCGGGAACGCGGTCCTGTCCTTCGCCGCCAAGGTCTCGACCGGCTACTGGAATGTCTTTGATCCCACCAATGGCTTCACCGCCATCGAGGCGAGCGTGGCCAAGCAGGTGATCAAACGAGACGTCGCGCGTCGGTTCTTTTTCGAGACCGATCTGCTCTACCACCTCGGCACGCTGCGCGCGGTGGTCCGCGACGTCCCGATGCCTGCGCGGTATGGGGACGAGGTGTCCAATCTGCGGATCAGCGCGGTGGTGGGGCCGTTCTTCTTCCGGCACCTGCGGAATTTCGTCCGTCGGGTCTTTGGCCAATATTTCGTCCGGGACTTCAACGTCGCCACGCTCGAGACCCTGGCCGGGGGGGCGCTGCTGGCGTTCGGCTCGCTCTACGGCCTGAACTGGCTGGCTGTGCGTGATCCTGGTCAGGTGGCGTCGGCGGGCGTGGTCATGACCGCGGCTCTGCCCGTGATCGTGGGCGTGCAGTTGTTGCTGCAGGCGATCAATTTCGACGTCATGAACGTGCCGTCGCGTCCCATCCACCCCTATCTGCGCACGCTTGAGCGCATAGCCGACGAGTAGACTGATGCATTGGAAGGACGCGCTGCTTTGCTCCGTCTTCGCCGTCGCCCTGCCGGTCGGCCAGGTGATGTTCAAGTGGGCGTCGATCTACAATGCCCGGCTTGAAGGGCCATTCATCTTGCGCGTCTTGCAGAACTGGCCGTTGATGGGAGCCTTCGCCTGGTACGGCGTGACGGCCCTATTCTGGTTCTACGTCCTCACCCGCGTGCCGCTCTCCAGCGCCTACATGTTCTCGCTGGTCGGCTCGGCGCTGGTGCCGCTGGCGGCGTGGCTGATGTTCAAGGAGGCGTTCTCCTGGCAGATGGCGATTGGCTATGGCCTGATGCTCGCCGGGCTGGTCGTCGTGGTGAGCCAGAGCCCCGCCTAAGCTGGCTTCACGTACCGGCGGGCGAAGGCGGAAACGATCAGGCCAAAAACCAGCATGGCCGCCAGGTTCTTGATGAAGGGCAGGGGCGAGAAATGCCAGCCGCCGCCGACGGCTGAAAGCGGCACCACCACATAGGTCATGACGAAATAGGTCGCCACGCCGAACGCCAGGCCAGCCGCCAACCAGCGCCGCCGCATGCAGGGCAGTCTAAGGCTTGCGAGCACGAAGATCGCCGCGATGATCAGCGACATCGCCCATTGCAGAAGCGCGCCCAGCACCACGGTTCCAGTGCCACCGTCAAAAGCGCCTTTTCCCACCGCGCCGCTGGCGATGAACTGCAGGATGAAGGCCATGCTCTTGCCGCTGATCAGCATGGCCGCGCCGATATCCACCGTGCCGGCGACCAGGCCGCCCAGCACGATCGCGGCCAGGACCGAATTTCGTGACGCCATGCGAGGTCCCCCCTCGGCCGACCGCGTGCGCGGATAGCAGAGGCTAGGCTAAGAACCGCGTTTGCTCAACGGTGTCGAGGTGCCCTAGCTGCGCGGCGGATAGGGGTGCGACACGCCGTTCGGGTCCTCGACTTCTCCGCCCTGCGCCAGATAGTCCGGCCCGATCGGGACCTTGCCGTGGCCATCGGGTATGTCGAGCACGTAGGTCGGCTGGCATAGGCCCGAGAACCGGCCGCGCATCTCGCGCATCACCGCCCGGCCTTCTTCCACGCTGGTGCGCAGGTGGCCGGTGCCGGGCGCCAGGTCCCCTTGGTGCAGGTAGTAGGGCTTGATCCGCGTCTCGACGAAGGCCCGCATCAGGGCGCCGAGCACGGCCGGATCGTCGTTCACGCCCTTCAGAAGGACGGTTTGGCTGATCATCGGCAGGCCGGCGTCCACGAACTTGGCGCAGGCGGCGCGGACCTCGGCGGTCATCTCCCGGGGGTGATTGGCGTGCAGGGCAACATAGACCGCCTTGCCAGGGCACTTCAGCGCCTCGACCAGGTCGTCGGTGATCGCCTGCGGATCGACGGCCGGGACGCGGGTATGGAAGCGGACCACCTTCACATGGTCGATCTTGGCCAGCCGCTCCGTCAACTCAGCCAGTCGCCGCGGCGACAGCACCAGGGGATCGCCGCCGGTGACGATCACCTCCCAGATCTCGGGGTGCTCGGCCACATAGGCCAGCGCTGCGTCGAGCGCCTTGGGCGTCAGTGGCTTGAGGCCGTCGGGGCCGACCATTTCGCGCCGAAAGCAGAACCGGCAATAGACCGCGCAGGTGTGGGTGATCTTCAGCAGCACGCGGTCAGGGTAGCGATGGACGATCCCTTCGACCGGGCTGTGGGTGAAGTCACCGATCGGGTCGGCGCTCTCCAGATCGTTCATCTCCAACTCGGCCTCGGCGGGCAGGAACTGGCGAGCGATGGGGTCAGCGGGGTCGGCCGGATCGATCAGCTCGGCCAGGGCCGGAGTGATGGCCACCGCATACTGCGCCGCCACGCTTTCGAGGGCGGGCAGCCGCTCAGGCGCGATCAGGCCGGCGTCGGCTAGCGCTTGCGGGCTGCGCAGGGTGGAGGCGGCGGTCATGGCGCGCATATGGCCCATGCCGGGCCGTCCCGCAAATTCGGCGCGTTGGACGGCGCGGCGGCCTATAGCCCCGGCGTCGGTGCGAGCGGCGTCCAGAGCACCTGCTCGATGCGCTCCGCGCCCGTCGCCAGCATCACCAACCGGTCGAAGCCAAGAGCCGATCCGCAGGCGTCCGGCATGTGAGGCAGGGCGGCCAGGAAGTCCTCGTCTATGGGATAGCGCTCACCATAGACGCGGTCCTTCTCGTCCATCTCGGCTTCGAAACGTCGCCGTTGCTCCACGGGCTCGGTGAGCTCGCCGAAGGCGTTGGCGAGTTCGACGCCGCAGGCATAGAGCTCGAAACGCTCGGCCACCCTCGGATCGGCGGCCTTCGGACGCGCCAAGGCCGCTTCGCTGATCGGGTACTCGCAGAGAATGGTCGGTCGGCCCATGCCAAGCTTGGGTTCGATCCGCTCGACCAGCACCTTGCTGTAGATGTCGGCCCAGTTGTCGTCGTCCGACACTCGGACGCCGGCGCTCTTGGCGGCCGCAGCCAGCCCCTCGCGATCGGTGGAGCCTTCCGCTGACACGCTGGCCCACAGGTCGATGCCGGCGAACTGATCGAAGGCCTGGGCCAGGGTCACACGGTCCGGCTCCAGGAACGGATCGGCATCATGGCCGCGGAAGGTCAGCAGCCTGGCGCCGGCGCTCTCGGCCGCCAGAGCCATCAGGTTCGCGCAATCGGCCATCAGCGTCTCATAGGGGGCGCCGGCCCGATACCATTCCAGCAGGGTGAACTCGGGATGGTGCAAGGGACCGCGCTCGCGATTGCGCCATACCCTGGCGAAATCGAAGATCTGGGTTTCGCCCGCCGCCAGCAGCTTCTTGGCCGCGAACTCCGGCGAGGTGTGCAGGTAGAGCGGCGTGCGTTCGCCGCCCATACCGACTGCTTCGGTGGCGAAGGCGTGCAGGTGAGTCTCGTTGCCGGGCGAGACCTGCAGCGCCGCACACTCGACTTCCAAGAAGCCCTGCGCCTCGAACCAGTCGCGGAAGGCGCGCTTGATCGCATTGCGCGCCAGCAGGAAACCGCGACGCTCGGCGTGGAGGTCGGCGCGCCACCAGGAGGACGAAACAGGGCTCTGCAAGGCGGTTTCCCTCTGCGACGAAAACGAACATGTCTGGCGAACTGGCCGCCAATCGTATAGGTGCGCGACAAACCGCCGGCGTGCGGAATCGCGCGGGGCCGCTTTTCGGCTCCCCAATAGGTTCGAGGACTAACCACTTGACGAAGGTAGCTGCCAGCTCGCTCCGGAAAGGCGCCGTCGTAGACATGGACGGCAAGCTCTATGTCGTTCTGACGGCGGAGAACATCCACCCCGGCAAGGGCACGCCGGTGACCCAGCTCAACATGCGCCGCATCTCCGACGGCGTGAAGGTTTCCGAACGCTGGCGCACGACCGAGCAGGTCGAACGCGCCTTCGTCGACGACCGCAACTACAACTTCCTCTACCAGGACGGTGAGGGCTTCCACTTCATGCAGCCCGAAACCTACGACCAGGTCGTGGTGTCGGAAGACGTTGTCGGCGACAACGCGTCGTGGCTGCAGGATGGCATGACCGTCCAGCTCTCCACCCACGAAGGCGTTCCGATCGCCATGGAGCTGCCGCGTCTGGTGACCTTCGAGATCGCCGAGACCGAACCGGCGGTGAAGAACCAGACCGCTTCGTCCTCCTACAAGCCCGCCATCCTGACCAATGGCGCGCGCATCCTGGTGCCGCCGTACATCGCGGCCGGCACCCGCGTGGTCATCCTCACCGAGGACGGCTCCTATCAGGAACGCGCCAAGGACTAAGTCTGCTTATGCGCGGGTGTCAGGCGAACCGCTTGGCGCCCGCGACGCAGACCACGACGGCGAGCGTCACCGCCGCCATCGACCAGCCTACCGGCTCGTGCAGCAGGCTCGCCGCCAGGGCCAGGCCAAAGAACGGCTGCAGAAGCTGTAGTTGTCCGACCGCCGCCACGCCGCCCTCGGCCAGGCCGCGGTACCAGAAGATGAACCCGATCAGCATGCTGAACAGCGAGATGTAGGCCAGGCCCAGCCAGGCCGGCGCGCTCACGCCTATCAGCGTCGCCGGACGGGCGATCCAGCCGATTAGCAGCATAACGGGGAGGGCGATCACCAGCGCCCAGCAGATTACCTGCCAGCCGCCGAGTCGGCGCGAGAGTTGTCCGCCCTCCGCATAGCCCAGGCCGCAAACGATCACCGCGGCGATCATCAGGCTGTCGCCGACCGTCGAGGCCTCCGCGCCCCGCGTCAGGGCGAATCCGCCCACCAGGGCCGCGCCAAATCCGGCGAACAGCCAGAACGACGGCCTTGGTCGCTCGCCGCCTCGCATCACCGCGAAGATGGCGGTCGCCAGAGGCAGCAGGCCGATGAAGACGATCGAATGCGCCGAGGTGATGTGTTGCAGTGCGAACGCGGTCAGCAATGGAAAGCCCAACACCACGCCGGCGGCGATTATGGCCAGCGAGCCAAGGTCGCTTGCGTCCGGGCGCTTGGCGCGCAGGGCGAGCAGCAACGCCAGCGCCATCAGGGCGGCGATCGAGGCCCTGGCGGCGGTCAGGAACACCGGGTCGAAATCGGTTACGGCGACCCGCGTCGCCGGCAGTGATCCGCTGAAGATGAAGACCCCGAGAAATCCGTTGATCCAGCCGCTGGTCCTGACGTCCATCTCACGCTCCTTGTCGTGCGGCGGGTATCGCGGCGATGGGTTGGCCAATCCAGGCACAGTGCAGTACAATTACGCCAAACTGTATTGCTCATAGGGCCGGTACGGATGGCGCTTGAACACACCCTCGTTGAACGAACCATGTCCGAGGTCCGCCAACGGATCGCCCGCCGCGCCCTGGCGCCGGGCGCAAAGGCGCCGTCGATCCGCGCCTTCGCCACAGCGATGGGCGTATCCAAATCCACGGTGGTGGAAGCCTATGACCGTCTGGCGGCCGAGGGCGTGATCCAGCCTCGGCGCGGGTCCGGGTTCTATGTCGCCGGCCACACGCCGCCCTTGGCGCTTTCGGAGTTGGAGCCACGCCGCGATCGCTCCATCGATCCGTTGTGGGTTTCGCGCCAGTCTCTGGAGGCCGGCCCAGACGCCCTCAAGCCGGGCTGCGGCTGGTTGCCTGTCTCCTGGATGCCGGAGGAGGGGATACGCCGTGGTCTGCGGACCTTGGCCAGGGCCGACGCACAGAACCTCACCGACTACGGACCGCCGCTGGGCTCGCCGGCCCTGCGTCAGCTCCTGGCCCGGCGGATGGCCGAACACAGCGTCGAGGCTTCACCTAACCAGATCATGCTGACCGAGTCGGGCACCCAGGCCATCGACCTCGTCTGCCGCTTCCTGCTGGAACCGGGCGACACCGTGCTGGTCGACGATCCCTGCTACTTCAACTTCCACGCCATGCTGCGAGCGCACCGGGTGAAGGTTGTCGGCGTGCCCTGCACGCAGACCGGGCCCGATGTCGAGGCGTTCGCCGATGTCTTGGCAGAGCACTCGCCGCGGCTCTACATCACCAACTCCGGGCCGCAGAACCCTACCGGCGCCTCGCTGTCGCCGGTCACCGCCCATCGCATCTTGAAGCTCGCCGAACGCCACGACCTGCTGATCGTCGAGGACGACATCTATGCCGACTTCGAACACGAGCCGGCCCCGCGCCTAGCGGCGTTCGACGGGCTAGACCGCGTGATCAGCATCGGCAGTTTTTCCAAGACGCTCTCGGCCGCCGCCCGCTGCGGTTACATCGCCGCGCGGCCGGCCTGGATCGAGGGCTTGATCGACCTGAAGGTGGCGACCTCGTTCGGCGGCGGGCATCTGGCGGCCGAGCTGGTGTTGGCGATCCTCAAGGACGGCGGTCATCGCCGCTATCTCGACAGTCTGCGCGAGCGCCTGGCCAGGGCGCGGGGCGAGACCTCCGCCCGGCTCGTGGCGCTCGGGCTGACGCCCTGGACGCAGCCGACGGCCGGCATGTTCCTGTGGTGCGTACTGCCAGATGGCCTGGACTCCGGCGAGGTGGCCCAGCGTGCTTTGGCGCAAGGCGTGGTGCTGGCCCCCGGAAACGCTTTCAGCCTGTCGCAATCGGCCGGAAGCTACTTGCGGTTCAATGCGGCGCAGTCAGCCGATCCGCGTGTCTACGAGGTCCTCAGCTCGGCGATGGACGGAGCGGCCGCTCGCCGCCCAGCGGCCTAGGCTCTGGCTGTGTCTCGAGATCTTGGCCCGCCGTGGTTGGGGAAGGCGCAGCGGGCCGCCCTCACGCTGAAGGCGACCACCCGTGGAGCATCCCGAGGCGGCCAGTCGGTCTATGTCGTCCTGCTCCACGACAGCCGCCGCGCCGATCCCTGGGGCCTCTATGTAGGCCAGACTTCGCGTGATCCGGACCTGCGCTTCGACCAGCACAAGACCGGCTACAAGGCGAGCGGCGCGGCCCGCCGCTTCGGCGTGCGGCTATTGCCGGATCTCGTGGCGCACCTCAATCCGATGCGCCGCTGGGAGGCGCTGGACCTGGAAGCGGCGCTGGCGGAGGCGTTCCGCGCGGCGGGCGTGCCCTGGGTAGAAGGCGGGCACTGAGCGCGGATTTCAGTTTACCCGGCGGGCGCTGATGATCTTCACCGGCTTGGCCAGCATTTCGCCCTTCATCACCCCGACGCCAGCGGTCTGGGATGTGGGTTCGGCCAGGATCTTGCGCGCCGTGTCCATCCCCTCGACGACCTTGCCGAAGGCCGCGAAGCCCAGATTGTCGCCAGGCTGTTTCGGATCGGCGTCCATGTAGGTCATGTCGCCCAAGACGATGAAAAAGTCTGAGGTGGCCGTGCCGGGATTGGTCCGGCCCATCGAGATCACTCCATCGGTATGCGACAGGCCGGTCTTGGTGGTCGGTTCGTGGGCGATGGGCTTCAGGACCCGGGCCGGATCGTTCTGCACTCCGCCCTGGATCAGCCCGAACTCCGGCGCATTGGGCACCTTGGACGCCCGATAGAAGGTCGCCCCATCGAATCGCTTGCCGTCGACATAGCGCAGGAAGTTGCCGGCGGTGATCGGCGCCTTGTCTGGATAGAGCTCCAGGACGATCGGCCCATCGCCGGTCTCCAGCTTGACCCGAACCGGCGAGGCCGGAGCCTGGGCTACGGCCGGGGAGGCGGCGGTCGCGACCGCGGCGGCGAGGAACGTGCGGCGTTTGATGGGTCGGGGCTCGGACATGAGCCGAGCTTACCGTCGCGAGCCATGCTTGCAATCGGCCAAGACGAAGCGCCGCTCCCCAGCGGGGCGGGCGTCTCTACCAGTTGGAATGGAAATCCAAGGTGGCTCCCCGAGCAGGACTCGAACCTGCGACAAGTCGGTTAACAGCCGACTGCTCTACCAACTGAGCTATCGAGGATCACGTTGGAGGCGGCGATATACCCAGCCTTGGTCGGGTGTGCAATCAGCCACGATCAAAGTCGCTCCCGGAAGGGGGAAGAGTATCTCTACGGCTGAAGTGAAAATCCAAGGTGGCTCGCCGGGGTCGTCGAAGATGCGAACTACGAGTTCTCGATTTCGCTACTCCCAACTACGCCAATACTGCCCAAAATCCGCAAGCGTGACCGGGATCGCGCAGAAGCGCTACGCCTCGCCGGCGGCCCAAAACCCTCGCTGAGGGACCGCGCCGTTGCCTTGGCGAATGAGCGTGGCGTCGTGCGGACCCGCGATCTAACGGACATCGGCGTACCTCGCTGCTACCTGGCCCGCATGTGTGAAGAGGGGCTGCTTATAAAGGTTGGCTATGGCCAGTATCGCGCGGCCGATCGTCAGGCGGCCTGATGCATGGGGGACGCTCGCACGGCGCCAAGGAACCATGCCGCAACCAAAAGGAAAGTTTGAACCATTTTGGATGGAAATTCTGCAAACGCGTCGCAATAGCATTCTCTTCCTAGCCTCACTACATTCTTGTCAGCAGCTCCGCCGATCCGAGTCTGTTGTGCGCTCGGACAGTCAAAATCCGGCGCACAGTTCCCATATTGGGTGAGGCGGTTGCTGCTCGGCCGGGCACACATATTCCGGGGGTGCCATGACTGGAGGTAGCCGGAGTCACAGGAGGAGTTCCGGTCCCTGGAAGCACAAATCGAACTGAGACATCTGCGTTTTGCGGTCGCCGCTGCGCATTACCGCAGCTTTCGGCGAGCGGCTGAAGCTCTTGGGGTCAAGCAATCGACTCTGAGCCGCGGCATTTCGCAATTGGAAGAGCGTCTGGGGGTCGTGTTGTTCGAACGAACCAGCGGGGGCGTCCGGCTGACGACGGCTGGTGCAGAAATATTGCGAACGTCCCGTCATCTTGTCGAAACGGTCGATCATATGGCCGCGACCGCCAAGGCCATCGGCAGGGGCGAAGCCGGCAGTCTCACGGTGGGATTCTACACCTCTCTGTCGGCGGGGAACCTGCGGGCCAGCTTGATCGAGTATGCGTCGCGGTTTCCGAAGGTCGAAATCCAGACGTATGAAGGCGCACGCGCATGCCTGTTCGCCGGCGTCGATGCTGGCCGGCTCGATATCGCCATCGTGACGGGTGATCCGATCTCTCGCGAGGGGAAGGTCATGAGTCTTTGGAGCGAGCGCATCATGGTCGCGCTGCCCGAAGGTCACCGATTGGCGGGCAACAACATCGTCTATTGGACCGATCTGAAGGACGAGATCTTCCTTTTCAGCCAGCGTGATCCCGGGCCGGAGATCCAGGACATCTTGCTGGCGAAGCTCGCCGCGCCAGGCGAGCGGCCCAAGGTCATCAGTCACGATGTCACCCGCGAGAACATCAAGAGCCTCGTGGGAGCGGGCTTCGGCGTCAGCCTGATGTGCGAAGCCTGCGTAGGGGCCTCTTATACAGGCGTAGTCTACCGTGAGGCGCGGGACGGAATCGGCCCGAGCCGGATCAACTACGCGGCCTATTGGCAGCGCGACAACGACAATCCGGCGCTGGCGGGTTTCATCAACCTGCTGCAAGAGCGCTATCCCTCGCTGCCTGCAGGCGACTGACGCGGCCGGCGCGCCTTCGCGAAGCCGCGATCGGTGGCCATGAATCTCTCCACCATAGGGACGATCAACTTAGCCGGGTCACTTACCGGATGGCCGGTCTCGCGGGCCAAAATCTCCGCGTAAGCGACCAAGTCGCGATGAACGGTCGCTGGAAATTCGATCACGAGCTTGATCGGTTTGTCGTCGGCGACCACCCCGAGCTTCAGCTTTGCCATGTCAGCCTCCGTAGGGTTCGAGGACGAGGTCGCGGGTGACGATGACGCGAACGGGGAACCCGGGACGGATCGTCAAGGTCGGGGCGATGTTCAACTGGCGGCGAACGATCTGCTGACCGGCATCGTTGATGGTGTCCTGCCCGCCGTTGCGGATCGCCTGGATCAGGCGATCGTCGTCGTTGGTGGCGAGCTCGGCCCCGATGCTCAGCAGCGTGGACAAGCCCGCCGCTTTGGCCAGATCCCACCAGTGATAGTCGACGCCGTCCTGAAGGCCGGCATAACCTTCGGCATCAGCGCCAGGTTGACGCTCGAGCACGATTGAGCGGCCGTTCGGGAAAATCAGCCGGTTCCAGACCAGCAGCACGCGGTTTTGGCCGAACTGAACATTGTTGTCGTATTGGCCAATGATGCGGGTGCCCTGGGGGACAAGGAGGATGCGACCCGTCGGGCTGTCATAGAGGTTCTCTGTCACTTGCGCGGTGATCTGGCCCGGAAGATCGGAGCGGATGCCGGTGATGAGCGCGGCGGAGATCACGGCGCCCGCCTGCAGGATGTTCGGCGACGCCGGAGCCGCGATGCGATCGGGCGCGACGGTGCGCCGATCGGCGGCGGCGTTGAGGAAGGCGTTTTGCCGATCCTGGGCCGTCGGCGTCGCCGGAGGCGGCGCGAGACCGAGCCCGGTGAGATTCGGGATGGCCGGGGCTACGGCGCCAGTTGACGCCGCGGGCGCCGGACTGGCCGTGCGGGTCTCGGTCGCGGCGAACAGGCGCGCGGTTCGTGCCGACTCCAATTCTTGGAGCCGGCGTTGCTCCTCCGCGCTGAGGCCAGGATTGGGGGCGGCCACGCCTGGCGTGGGAACGGGTTGGCCTCTGTTCTGAGCGCCGAGCATCGGTCGGCCGAGGTCGCCGGGAAGTGGCGGGCCAAGCTGCGGCACACCGCTATAATCGCGCGGCAGACCGGCGATGCCGTCAGCGGTTGGACGGTTCTCGGTCGAGTAGAGTTCCTCGTTCGGACGACCGCCATCGCGAGTCTGAAGCGCATAGACGAGCGCGCCGCCGATCCCGACGCTGGCGAGTAGGCCTAGACCTGCCAGCACCTTCCGCGACAGGCGGGTGACGCGCGGCGGCTCCGCGCGCAGCCGCATTGGCGCGGGACCGGCAGGCTCGCCGGTCAGCGGCCGGGCCTCGTCGTCTGGCCCTTCGTCGTTCCGGGGCTCGGACTCGCTCACGATGCGGGCCTCCCGTCGGTGCGCACGATACGGACGCGCCTCTGGCGGTCACCGGAGCCAAAGCGCAGTTCGGCGGCCGCGAAGAGCCGGTCGACGATCATGTGATGGCCGCGAACGCGGTAGTTCACCAGCTCGGACGTATTGCCCTCGGGGCCGACGACAAAGAGCGGCGGCATCTCGCCCTGGCCGATGCCGCGCGGGAATTCGATGAAGACTTGGCGGCCGTCGTCGAAGGCGCGCAGCGGCCGCCAGGGCGCGCGGTCCCCATCGATCGCATAGCGGAAGTTGACGTTGGCGAGGTCGACGCCGGATGCGACCGGTTGCGCGGCCTGGGCCTCGGCGTTCTGCCGTCGCAGCGCGATGAGTTGATCCTGCGGATACTGCCAGGAGACCGAGGCCATGTAGGTCCGCTCGGTCGAACGCAGCTCCATATGGTAGGTGCGCAGGTTCGTGTTGATGACGAGGTTGGTCATCAAATCCGGACGGGTCGGCTTGACCAGGATGTGAACCTGCAACGTCGGCCCGGCGCCGCTCTGCGTGTCGCCGATGATCCAGCGCACCGTGTCGCCGGCTGCGACTGGCCCGGAGCCGACGAGCTGTTCGCCAGGCTGCAGCGCGATGTCAGTGATCTGCCCGACGGCGGTGTAGACCTGATAGAGGGCGCCTTGCGTGAACGGATAGACCTGCATCGAGTTGATGAAGCCGTTTCGCACGGGCTGGATGCGGGCCGCGGCGTTCGCCTGATTGACGCGTGCCGTCGGGTCGGTTGGTTCGGGTGTCGATCGGGACGGCTCGACGCGCTGCATTTGTCCGGGCAGCGGCAGCGGCCGCGGTATCTCGACGACGGTCACCGGCGCGGGCGGATCGACCGTCTGCACCGCTGGCGCGGCGTTGTCGTAGGAGATCTCCGGTGGCGGATTGGTGGTGGCGCAGCCGGCGAGCGCCGTCGTTGCCAGCATGAGGATCGGCAATGCTCTTCTGCGCAAAGCCGGGACTGCGGAAATGTGCGAAGCCGGGTTTCCGGCTTTACGGAAAGACGGCTTCATTGACCAAGCTCCCGTGACCAGTTGATTGCGTTGACGTAAATGCCGAGCGGGTTCGCCCTGAGCCGGTCGGCATTGCGCGGGACCTGGACGACGATCGTCAGGATCGCTGTCCAGCGTTCGGTCGTGGCGAGCTGGCCGTTCTCGTAACGACGTTCGATCCACGCGACGCGGAAGCTGTCCGGGGATGCGCGGATGACGCTGGAGACTTCGATGGCGATCTGCTGGCGGCCGACCTTGGTGAAGGGGTCGTTGGCGCGCGCATAGTCATTGAGCGCAGCCGCGCCCCGATCGGTCGTGAAGTCGTAGGCCCGCAGCCAGTTCTGCCGAACGATGATCGCGTCGGCGGGGATCGAGCGGACCTGCTCGATGAATCGCGCGAGGTGAAAGGCGATCTGGGGGTCGGTCGGGCGATAGTCGGCAACAGCCGGCGCCACGGCCTGGGCCTGGCCGAGCCGGTCGACCTGCACCACCCAGGGCACGATCGTGCCGCGCGCCGATTGCCAGACCAGCGCGGCGGCGAAGCCGGCCGATAGAATCAACGAGCCGAACGCCATGAGCCGCCAGTTCTTCGCCTGGACACGCGAGGCCCCGATGCGCTCGTCCCAGACCTGCGCAGCGCGCTGGTAAGGCGTCTCGGGTTCGATGGCTTTGCCGTAGTGGGTGGAAGGTCGTTTGAACATCAGCGGTCCCCTTCGGAGAGATTGACGGAGGAGCCGCCGCCATGGGCGTCGCCGGAGCGGACGGCGTGGGCAGTGGCCTGGACGGCGTGGGTCACCCGCTGCGAGCGGCGCATGCGCTTCGCCCAGTCCGGCGGCCCGCCCGCGGGTGAGGTGGCGGTTGAACCGCCACCGTCTCCGGCCGCGTCACCGCCGACCGAACCCATCGTCGAGGAACCGCCGGTGGCTTCGAACGCGGCCTTACCGCCGGCATCAAAGCTCGAGCGCATGCTGTCGGTGGCGCGAGAGGCGGCACGGCGGAACGGCGACACGGCCGCGCTACCGCCGGCTCGGGCGACGCCAGCGAGCCCCGATGCAACGCCGCTGGCGCCCGAATGGCCCGCGGCGCCGAGGCTGTAGGCTGTGGATGCTCCGCCAGCCATTGCGGCGCCGCCGCGGGCGGCTGCGGCAGCACCTCCGGCAAGGGCGGCACCGCCGGACGCGACCGCGCCGACCGCACCGGCGCCGGCGGCGA